>JBDTZG010000013.1:0-109047 GCA_040005235.1 Acidobacteriota bacterium
GGAACTCCGGATCGCGCATGATCCGGCGATGGAGCGGAATCGAGGTGTGAATCCCTTCGACGACGAAGAAGTCGAGGGCGCGCGACATCCGCGCGATCGCCTCCGGCCGGGTCTGGTCGTGGACGATCAGTTTGGCCACCAGCGAGTCGTAGTTCGGCGGTACGACGTAGTCTTCGTAGCCGTGGGTGTCGACCCGCGTGCCCGGCCCGCCCGGCGGATGGAACGTCTTGAGCCTGCCCGGCGAGGGGGCAAAGGTGTCAGGGTTTTCAGCGTTCACCCGGCATTCGATCGCATGGCCGCGCGGCGGCATGCCGCTCGGGATGTAGAGCTTCTCCCCCGAGGCGATGCGCATTTGGAGCTTCACGAGATCGATTCCGGTGACCATCTCGGTGACCGGATGCTCGACCTGGATGCGCGTGTTCATCTCCATGAAATAGAAGCTGCCGTCCGAGTCGAGCAGGAACTCGATCGTGCCGGCGTTTTCATACGAGACCGCCTCGCAGAGCCGGACCGCGGCGTCGCCCATCTTGGCGCGCAGCTCGGGGGTGAGCGCGGGCGAAGGCGCCTCTTCGATCAGTTTCTGGTGCCGGCGTTGGATCGAGCATTCGCGCTCGCCGAGGTGGATCGCCGTGCCGTAATGGTCGCCGAACACCTGGAACTCGATGTGGCGCGGTTCGACCAGATATTTTTCAAGATAGATCGAGCCGTCGCCGAACGCTTTTTCCGCCTCGGCGTGGGCGGTTGCGAATTGGCTGGCGATTTCCTTCGCCTCGTGGACGATCCGCATACCACGCCCGCCGCCGCCGGCCGACGCCTTGAGGATGACCGGATAGCCCACCTCGTCGGCCAGGGCGCGCGCCTCGTCCGCGTCGGCAAGGGGACGCTCGCTGCCGGGAAGGACCGGCACGCCCGCGTCGATCGCCTTCTGCCGGGCGTTCGCCTTGTCGCCCATCATCCGGATAACCTCCGGACGCGGGCCGATCCAGCCGATCTTGCACTCGGCCAAGACTTCGGCGAAATGGGCGTTCTCGGCCAGAAAGCCGTAGCCCGGATGGACCGCGTCGGCGCCGGTGATCTCGGCGGCCGAGAGGATGCTCGAAATGTTCAGGTAGCTCTGGTTCGAGGGGGGCGGTCCGATACAGATGTCCTGGTCGGCGTAGGTGACGTGCAGACTGTCGCGGTCGGCGGTCGAATAGACCGCAACGGTCTGGATGCCGAGCTCGCGGCAAGCCTGGATGATCCGCAGGGCGATCTCGCCCCGGTTGGCGATCAGAATCTTTTTGAACATCGTGCCGGCGGGGCGCTCAGGAGACGCGGATCGCGAACAGCGGCTGGCCGAACTCGACCGCTTGGGCGTTCTGCGGGTAGATCATGGTGATCTCGCCGTTGGCGTCCGACTCGATCTCGTTCATCAGCTTCATCGCCTCGATGATGCACAGCACCTGGCCCTTCTTCACCCGGCTGCCGATCGAAGCGAAAGGCGAAGCGTCGGGAGAGGCGGCGCTGTAGAACGTGCCGACGATTGGCGATGTGAGCACGTGGTCGGGAGGGCCCGCCGGCGCGGCGGGGGTCGCGGGGGAACCGGAAACCCCTTCGGTGCCCGGCCCAGGAGAGGAGGTGGCCGAGGAGGCAGCCGGGTCGGCGGCGGAGACATAGGTCGGCGCGGCGCTCGCGGTGTTCCCGGCATTCGCAGCGTGCGAAACGACCGGGGCCTGCCCCTCGATTTTCAGCCGGAAGCCGGAGCGTTCGACTTCCATGCCATGGAGGCCGCGCGCCGCGATCAGCTCGACCAGCTCTTTGATCTGCTCGAATGTCAACAAGGCTCGTGTTTCCTTGAGGGAGTTCGGGCCGGGCCGCAATCCGTCCGTCGAGGGCTTTTGCTCAGGAAAGCTCGCTCTCCAAGAGCAGGCGCGCCCGGCGCATCTCGAATCGCGCGCGGCCGTAGCTGCCCTCCGTTCCCAGGACGAGCAGCAGGTAATAGTCCTTGGTGAGCGAGCTTACCATGACGGTCCCGAGGTCCGTGGTGACCGAGACCTGCTGCACCTCGCCCATCGCGATCTCGCGATGGTTGTCGCCGATCGATCGCGCCTGGGCGATGAGCTCGGCCGAAAGGACCTCAAGGTCGAGCTCCGGATCGTTCGACACGGACTCGACGGCGATGCCGTCGGCGGCGACCAGCGAGAGGGCGATCGCCCCCTCGATCCGGTTGGCGATGCGGGAGAGGACTTCAAGAAACACCGGGCGCGCTCCCGCGGCGGAGCCGCTCTAGGTAAGCGGAGAGCAGCTGGATCTTGCTCTGCGTCTTGGATGGAACGGAGCTCGCCGACGCGGCGGCGCTAGCTGCGGCGGCCGGGACCGACGTCGGTGCGGCGATCTCTGCCGTCGTCACGGGCGAAAGCGGCGTAGAGATCGCAGGGACCGGCGCGAGGCGGGTGGTGAAATCCGAAGTCTCCGGCGCCGGCTCCGCCGCAACGGCCGCCGCCTCTCCCCGGATGCGCGCCGCGAGATCGTGCGCCGCAACGTTTTCCGGCTCGCGCCGCAGAACCTGGGCGAGGATTCGCAGCGCCTCGTCCCGATGTCCTTGGCGCAGGTAGAGCTCGGCGAGCGTGACCGTTTCGGTTTCGGTTTCGATCGGGGCCTCGATCCGGGTCTCGATCGCGGCGGGCGGCGGTTCGAATCCGAGCGTCGGCATAGGGCTCGGCGCCGCGGCGAAGATCGGCATCGGCTCGGGAGACCGCGACTCAGGAGGCGCGGCGGGCGGAAGAACGGCTTCCATCCGGGGCGACGGTACCGGCGCGGGGACCGGGATGTCGAGAACCCGAAGATCGAAAATGCCGCCGACCGCGAGTCCCTCCGCCCATCGGCGGCGGCTTTCGCCTCCGCCCAGGCCGGAGAAGATCTCGTCCGCGAGCGGCTCGCGCGCGATTTCCAGCTGGGGTGGCTCGGGCGAGTCGTAGAGCCCGAACAGGTCGTCGAGCGGCGGCAGCGGCGCCGATTGCGGGATACCTAAATCGAAGATGTCTTCGTTCATCTCGTCGCTCCGGGCCGGGGCAGCAACCTCCGCGCCGATCGGGTCGGTGCCGGGCTGTTCGTGGGTACCCAAAATCGCGACGGCCTTCTGGGCCGGTGCGAGATCGGGCGCTTCGAGACGCCGCCGGAGCTCGGCGATGTCCGGATCGGTTTCATGCAACAAAGCATAGAGCGACAACCGCTCGCGCGCCCGGGCGAGCTCGCCCAAATCGATATAGGCGCGAACCAGCAATTTGCTCGCCACGGCCTGGGTCGCATCCTGGCGCACCACCCGCTCCAAGGCTTCCCGCGCGGCCTGCGGCTCATCCAGCTCCAGGTGGCAGCGCCCCTTGGCGACCAGCGCCGAGAGATACCCGGGATGCTCCACGAGTCCGGCGTCGAGCACCTCGATCGACTCGCGCAGGCGACCGAGTTGGCGGTACTCCTCGGCGAGTTGCAGGAACAGCCGCGAAGTTCGGTCCGCTTCCCATCGTTGGCGCAGTTGGGTCACGCGATCGGGAAACGGCTGGTCGGTCATCGGAATTCAGATCGATCGATGTTTTGAGGCTTCGCTGTGACCCTGGTTCATCCGCAGGTCGATTCGTCGGAAACCATTGAATGATAGCAGGTTTGGGGCCGGTCGGGCCGCCTCGGAAAGCAGGGCGGCCACCTAAAGGTGGCCGCCGGTTGCTCCGCGGGATGGACGAAGGGGAGGCGGCGACTACTGCGGCACAGGCACCGTGATCGACTGGATCTCGGTGTCGGTTCCCGCGCTGTTGGTCGCGACCAGGCGAACGCTCTGGCCGCCCGGATTGATGTAGTCGTGCGACGGGTTCGTTTCCGACGAATCGACCGTGCCGTCGTTGTTAAAGTCCCACTGATACGAAATCGGCGCGGCGCCCGTCGTCGTGTTTTCGAACCGGACTTGATTGCCCCCGTCAGGGTGGGCGATGAAACCCGCGACCGGCGTCTGGCGCTGAATGCGCACGTCGAACGTGGCTTCCTGGCTGCCCGAGCCGAGCGAGGCGCGCACCCGAACGGTGAACGTGTTCGCCTGGAAAGTGCTGATCTCGCTCAACTGAACCGTCAGTCGATCCGATACCTCGCCGCGACTGTTGGTGGTCAGGAACCGCCCGCGCGAGTCGAGAACTCCGATCTCCGAAGTGAAGTTGACGTTGGCACCGGCCAAAGGGTTGCCCTGATCGTCCCGCACCAGCGCGAGCAGCTCGATCCTCTTGCCCCCGGTGGGGAAGTTGGTGAGGGAAATAGTCGAGGGCGTGGCCTGCAAGGACACTCCGCCGGCGTTGCTGCCGACTTGCACCGTCACCGTGGCGCTTCCTGTGCCCGATGCGTTGCCGACCGGCTCGGAAGTGCTGGTCATGGGCGGGGTGTCCGCGACCCCGGTCGTAACCTCGACCGTGGCGGTTCCCTGTCTCCCGTCTCCCCGGAGAGTGGCGGTCGCCTCGCCGTTGCTGTTCGTGACCACCAGAGGCTCGATCGAGCCGAGGCTGGTCGCGACGCGCAGCTCGGTGCCGCTGCGCAAGGGAGTACCGGTCGCGGTGCGGCCGAGGATCGAGATGGTCGAAGAGCCGTTCGCGCTGATGCGGGTGGGCGAGGCGCTGACCGTGAGGAGCGTACCGCTCGGCGCGGTGGGACTCGCTTTGCCGCAAGCGAGACCGATCACGACGGCGAAAAGGGCGAGGAGGGCGAGCAGTGCGAGAGGCGAGCGGCTTTTCATAGCGCTCCAGTATACGAACCGGGGCGGTCGCCCGTCCAGGCGACCGCCCCGAATTGTTGGAGTTTAAGCGATCCCGCGCGCCGTTTAGGGAGGCGGAACCGTCACGAACTGGGTCTTGGTGGAGCTGCCTCCGGCGTTGGCTACCGTCAGTGAGACCGTGTAAGTCCCGGCGGCGCTGAAGTTATGCACCGGGTTCTGCTGCCCGCTGGCGTTGGCCCCGCCCGAGGCCGGATCGCCGAAATTCCAGAGCCAAGAGGTGGGCGCACCGCTCGACGAGTCGGCGAAGATGGTCGTCAGACCGTTGCTGCTGAACGTGAAGTTCGCCACCGGCGGCGCCGGAGGGGTCACGTGGCAGGTGGTGTCCGACGGCAGGTAGGAGAAGCCGTTGGCGATGGTGTCGTCACAGCCCGTCGTCAGGTTGGTGACCACGACCGGAACCGGCGTCGGTGCATTGCGCATCCCCGTCAGGCTTCCGGAGGTGCAGGTCTCCTGAAGGAAGGCACCGCTGAAGGGCGGAGTCCGAACCACCACGGAGCCCGGCGTTACGCTGACGATCGACGCGGGCTGTCCACCGAAAGTAACCCGCAGCGGTGATTCGAACCCGGTGAATGTCCCGACGGCGCTGGTCAGGGTGACCAGCGTGTTGCCCCCTTGGGCACCGTTCGACGGCGACACCCCGGTGATCACAGGATCGATCGGCCGATAGCGGAAAGACCCGGCGGCGGTGCTGGAATCGCCGGTTTCGATGTTGGTGACTTGGGCCAAGGGCGAGCCGACGACCGCCGCGCAGCTGGTGATCGAAACGATCGGAGACCGGGCGACGATCCTGGTGCCGGTTACCGATTGAACGAAGGCGGCAAACCCGCCGAGACCCACGGTTAGAGGCTCGTCGAAGCCCTGGCCCTGGATCGTCACCTGGGTCGGCACGTTATAGACCACCTCGGTCGGTCCGACCGCCGTGATCAACACGTTCGAACCGTAGCGGAAGCCTGCAGAGGTGGAGCCTTCAAAGCCGCTGTTGATGTTTTTGACCCGAATGTCGACGCTCTGGTTCTGCAGGCCCTGACCGAAGCCGCGCGCGGCAGGCGAGAGCACGATGACCCGGTTCGCGCTTACCGATTCCACCGGTGCCTCGACCGAGATGCGCGGGCTGCCGCCCTCGAAGAACACCTGGACCGGCGACTGGAAGCCTGAGCCGTTGATCGTGATCCGGGTGCCGCCGTCGTTGCTGCCGGAAGACGGGGTGACCGAGGTGATGACCGGCTGGACGCCGCCGCCGCCGGTCGCGTAGGTCAGCCCCGCGGCCAGGTTGTCGGTCTTCTGTTCCGGTTCGTTGACGTTGATGGTCACGCTGACGTTGACCGGTATCGCCTGCCCGGTCGACACCGTGACCCCCGCCTGCACGGCGGAAGGCGTGATGATCCGGATCCGGTCCGGCGAAACCGAGAGCACCTGGACGTTGGCGGCGCCGACCGTCACGCGCACCGGGTCTTCGAAACCGCCGCCCTGGATCGTCACCGTCTCGCCGCCCTGGGGATCGATCACGGAGGGCTGCACGAACGCGATGAAGAAAGTGGCGCCCGCGCCGATCTGAACGTTGGCGAAGCCCTCGCTACGATCGAGCGTCGCCCGCACGGTCGCAACCCCGGAGCTGGTTCCGGGGAACAGCACCGTCTGCGCCGAGCCGTTGGTCAGTTGCAACGTGACCGTGCTCTCGCCGCCCGCCGATCCGAACGTGCCAAGGGTGGTGGCGACGGTGATCGGGGTAAGGTTGGCCGGCGGCTGGCCGTTGTCCGCGCGCACCACGCGCACCGTGATCGTGCTCGATTGGCCGCTGCCGATCGCGAGGGTCGAGGGGTTTGCCGTAACCGTGATGTTGTACGTGATCTGGGCGGTCGGCGGCACCGGCGGCACGGGGTCTACCTTAGGCTCGGACGGAGAATTCGAAGTGCACCCGGCCAGCGCCAACAAGGCGGCCGGGAGCAAGACGAACAAAGACTTACGCAGCGGGTTCATTGTCTGAGCTCCTACGTCAGGGGACGACTTCGACGTCGAAAGAAACCGAATCGGAAACGATGTCGGTCCCCGAAAGTGTACGCCCGAAAAAACGGAGCGTGATCCGCAGCGGAATTATCCGGCTGCCGGTCTGCTGGTCGGTTCCGAAATTGACCAGGTCCGAAAGTGGCGGCGACGTCAGCTGGGCCGTCCGCAGGAAGGGTAGGTCGTTGATGACAAACGTTCCGTTCACCGAAATGTTGCCGAACAACGATTCGACGAGCGGTGGAGGCAGCCGCGTACCCGTATCGCGCCGCGCGTAGCGGACCTCGTACGAGCGAAGCTGGATGTCCTGAAGACTGCTGGTCGTGCCGGAGGGATCCTTGGCTACACTTCGCAGCGTGATGCTTGGCACCCGGGTCGGCCCGTTGGCAACCGAGGCGGTGACCGGCAAGAGATTGGAGTTGCTGACGGTCAGGAGCACGGTCCCATCGGTCCGTTCCGTGCGTGCATTGCACGACAGCCCTACGAGCACCAGGAGGGAGAGGGCGGCGAGTCGAGTCTTGATGGTCATTTTGAGCGCTCCAGCCGATGTCCTAAAGCTTGATGATCCGCGGCGTGATGAAGATGAGCAGCTCTTCGTTCGTGTTGCTCACGGTCTTGTTTCGGAAGAGGTAGCCGAGCAGCGGGATGTTGGCGAGCCCGGGAACCCTGGCGTTGCCGTCGTTGTTGGAGATCTTGTAGATCCCGCCGATCACCGCGGTACCGCCGTCACGCACGATCACTCGAGTGCTCGCGTCCTTGGTCGAGATCGGCGCGTTGGCCGAACCCGGCACCAGCAGGGCGACCTGCGGCTCGCGCTTCGAGATGTCGATCTGCATCAGGACCGTACCCTCGGCGGTGATCTGGGGCACCACGTCCAGGCGCAGCGTCGCGTTGACGAACTGAACGGTGACCGTGTTGTTGGCGATGGTCTGGATCGGAATCTGGACGCCGCTCTGGATCGAGGCGCGCTGGTTGTTGAGCGTCGCGACTTTGGGCGCCGAGAGAATGTTGATCAGGCCGTCGCTCTCCGCCGCCTGGAGCGAAAGATCGAGCGTGAACGTGTTGAGCACGTTGCCCAAGCGGAGGTTGAGCGCGCCGTTGTTGCCGCCGGTCGCCAGATTGACGTCGCCGCTACCCCGCCCGTTGTTCGGGAAGACCAGGCCGGTCGTGTTGCCGTGGGCCGCGTCGGCCACGGCGTTGACGCCCCAGTCGATGCCCAGCGAGCGCGAGTAGTTCTTGGTCGTCTCGATGATCCGAGCCTCGATCATGACCTGCGGTTCGGGGGTGTCGAGGTTTTCGATCACCGCGATCACCGTGTCGAGATAGCTCGGCAGCTCCTTGATGATCAAGGTGTTGGTCCGGTCGTCGACGAGCACCGAGCCGCGCTGGGAGAGAATCCCCGAGGAGCCCGACCGCAGCACCCCGGCGACGTTCTGCGCCGTTGCATAAGACAGGCGCTTGAGCACGGTCCGCAACGGCACGGCGAGGGCGCGCGCGTTGGCCAGCTCCTGCCGCTCGCCGGCCTCGCGGCGCAAGATGGCGGTCGGCGCGATGCGCATCACGTTGCCTTCGAGCTCGCAGCCGAGGCCGTTGATCTTCAGCACCTGGGCGAGCGCCTGGTCCCAAGGAACGTTTTCGAGCTCGGCGGTGACCTGGCCCGTGACCCCCGGCTGGACCACGATGTTCAGGCCGCTGATCTGCGCGAAGGTGCGCAGGACGTCGGTGACGTCGGCGTTGGTGACCTTGAGGTCGATCGGGTCGCCCACGTACTTGCGCTCCTCGGTGCCGCCGCCGATGCAGTCGGCGACCGATCCGGGGCTCGAGGTCGTGCCGGCATCTTCGACGCTGCCCGGTTTGCGCGATGCCGGAGTGCGCACGACCGCGCTTTGACTCCGGGGAGCGGTCGAGCCCGTGGGCCGCGCGGCGAGGTCGAGGTCGCTGGGTCCGCTGTCTGGCGTCGTCGCCGGCCGGCGCGCCGGGGCGGCGGGAGCCACGTAGACGCCGGTCACCGGCTTTGCCTCGCCGCCGGTTTCGCCCTGCGCTTCGTAGGAGGCTGTGGTTCCCGCTGCGGCCGCCGGAGGTGACGGTGGCGCGAGGGAGGCGGTCCGGACCGGCGCTTGATAGGTCGCCTCGGTTTGCCCGCCGAACGTGACGACCAGTGCATTGCCGAGCCGCTGGATGCTGGGGGCGTTCTCGGTGTTCAGATCGAACACTACCCGGGCCACCGGGTCCGGGGAACCGCGAAACTGCGCCACTCGAACCCGGTCGACCGGACCGCCCACCGCGATCGAAGAGCGCTTGGTCCGATTGGTCACTCCCGGTAGGTCGAGCACGAAGCGCTTCGGGGCGTCGAGCACGAACGTCGTGTAGGGGAACTCGCCGTCACCGGCCAGCCGGATCGTCGCTTTATCCGCGCCCGGTACGACCACGATCTCATCGAGGCGGGTGGCCGCGGCACCGGTCGGCGCAGGAGCCGACACCGGAGCGTCGGGCGTTCCGAGGCCGCCGCTCGTGGACGTTCCGGACGAGCCTTCGGTCGCCATCTGCGGCGCCGAGTCGGCCACGACCGGTTCCTGGGCGGGTTCCTCCGCTACCGGCTCATAGGCGAGGTTTTCCGCGGGCGCCGGAGCCGCCGCCACCTGTCCTTCGACCGGCATCAGCTTCAAACGCAGCCCGTTGCCCTCGGCGATGACCGAATGCTCTACCTCTTGCCGAGTTTGCAGGATCAGCCGCATCAGCGGCCGCGTCCCCTGGCTGTCCCGCTCGATGCGCACCGAGGAGACCAGGCCGGAGCTCGGCGCCAGGTCGGCGAGGTCGGGGCCGGGCTTGGAATTGGGCAGCTCGAGCACCACCTGGCCGTCGGCGTTCCGGAAGCTGGTCCAGACCAGCGGCGCGCTCGCACCGAGCTCCAGGTACGTCTCGGGCGCACCCTCACGCACCTCCATCGAGCGAACTTCGCTCGCGGACCCGGACGTCGGCACCTCGGCGGGCGCTGCCGAAGCCGCTCGCGTCGAATCGGCTGAAGCGGCCTCGACCACCCGAGCGGGTTTCGAGGTGGTACACCCGAGGCCTAGGGCCAGGACCCCGATCGCGAGCGGCACGCCGAAGCGTCGCCCTCTGCAACCCAGCGTTCTCATCAGTACATCTCCCATGGCACTCGCCTCCGTCACGGATCCCGACCTCTCCGCCAAGGAACCCATCAGGGTCCCAGCGTCTTGCGGACCTCGCGGAACGGCTTGAGCGCGGTCGGATCCTGGACGATCTGTTTGAATACCACCTCGCTGCGGAGGATCGAAACGACGTCGCCGTCGTAGAGTTGGTCGCCCTCGCGAAGCAGGTAGCTCTTATTCTGATTTGCGGCCTTGACCTGCGCCACATATCCCTTCTTGGTCTTGAAGATGCCGGTCAGATCGACCTCGTCGATCAACAGTCCGGGAATCCCCTCCGGCCGCGGCCCCCGCAGCTCCAGACGGTCCGGCTTGATCAACAGAGACTTGAAGGGGTCGCGGCGGTTACCCGGGTCGTAAGAATAGCCGCCGCCCGACAGGACCTCTTCATCCCCTTCGAGGATCTGATCAATATTGCCCAGATCCGAGTCGCCGCCTGCGAGGTCCGAGGTGTAGGCCGCGTCGGCGCCGGAAGGCGAAGCGAGAGTGCCCCCCGAAGGCGTCGGATTCGCGGTCTGCGCGGTAGCTGCGAGGCCGAGTGCCAAGGCGAGCATCGCCAACGAAATGAATAGCGCGCGCGGCTTCATTCCGGAGTCCCTCCACTACTGCCCAGCGAAGACTTCGACAGGCCTGGCCCACCCTGGGAAGCGGGCCCGCCGACGTCCGCCGGACCTCGGAGGGCTGGATTGAGCCCCCCTGCGGGAGCGGCGGGCGCGGCAGGCGTTTCCTTGTAAACGAAGGTCTTCGCGGTGAAGGTCGCGGTGATCGTGTGTGGATTCTTGGGCGCGCTGTATTGGTCGACCTGCAGGTTCTCGATGTTGATGATCCTCGAGAAATTGCTGATCTTGTCGAAGAAGAGGGCGAGGCTGTGATACCCGCCCTCGACGCCGACCGCGATCGGCCATTCGCTGTAGAAGTCTTTGTCGGTGAGCGCGCCCGGCGTGAAGCGCTTGAGGTCGAAATCGCCCGCCTCGGCGAGCGAGCGGATTTTCCGCAACAGGTCGGGCGTATTGCGCCTCGTCGGCAGAATGCGCAGCGACTTGTCGAGCTTCAGCTCCAAGTTGCGCACGTCTTCCTGCAGCCGGGGTAGATCCTCCTTGAAGGCCAAGCCCTCCTGGACCTTCCGCTGCAGCTCGGCCAGCTGGGCCGCCTTCGACTCGATCTCTTCCTTCATCGGCTGCAACTTGAGGAAGTAGCCGGCGAGCAGCAGGACGGCGCCGACCAGCAGGCCGACGGCGAAGCCGTAGAACCAGGGCTTACCTTCGAGTCCGGTCTTCACGGTTCTTCCTTAGCGGGCGCCGCAGCCGGCGCGGGCGGGGTCGGTAATGGGCTGGGTGCGCCGGGGGCGCCGGGAGCCATAGCGGTCGTCGCGGCCGCGACCGGCGGCTTCGGCGCGAACGAGTAGTTGAAGTTGAGGGTGAAGTGATACACCCCGCCCGGAAGCTCTTCGGTGGAGCGCAGCGTGGGCTCTTCGAACGCCGGCATCTTGTCGAGATTCTCGATGAAGTTGGCCACCGCGTTGGTATTGAACGCGCGCCCTTCGAGCTCGATGTTCGAAGACGACATCTTCAAACGATCGAGCCAGAGCAGCTCCGGCAAGGCGCGCGAGATGTCGTCCATCACGTGGACCGGACCGCGCTGCGCGCTCTTCAAGTTGTCGATGACCCCGAGCTTGCGCTCGATCTCTTCTTTCTTCTTCTTGAAGTCCTCGACCTGTTTGATCACCGGGGCAAGCTCGTCCACCTTCCGTTCGGCGTCCGCGATCTTGGTGTCTTCGGTCGCGATCTGCTGATGCAGGAGCCACCACCAAATCCCGAAAGCGAGCAGGCACAAAACGATCGAGGCGACCAGGGCCCATTGTGCGAGGTCTTTGCCTTCGAGGACCGGTTTGATCTTTCGAACCGACGTCGGCCGCTTCCCCTCGGCGATCAAGTTGATCTTGATCATCGCGCTAGTCTCCCAGCTTGCGGATCGCCAACCCGACCGAGATGGCCATCATCGGTGCCACCGACTGCAACCAAGCCGCGTCGAAATCCTTCTCGTTGAAGCGGACGCGGCGGAATGGATTGAGGATCTCGACCGGCACCGAGAACCGCTCGCGCAGCACCTGCGCCAGGTTCGGCGTGAGAGCGCACCCTCCCGACAGCATCAGCTCGTCGACCGGCCCTTCCGAAGAGGTGGCCGAGAAAAAGTCGAAGGTCTTGCGGATCTCGCTCGCCATGTCGCCGGAGACCGCGTCGAGCACGGTGCGCGCATCGCCCGGGGCGTAGCGGTCGACCGGCTGGCCGCGCTTCAAAGTCTCGGACTGGTCGAACGAAAGGTTCAGGTCGCGCTGAAGCGATTCGCTGAACTGGTTGCCGCCGAACGAGATGTCGCGCCAGAACACGGTGGTGCCGCGCGACAGAATGTTGATGTTGGTGACGGCGGCGCCCATGTTGATCAGGGCGACGGTCTTCCGCGAATCGAGGTCGTAGTTGACCTCGTAGCAGTTCTGTACGGCGAAGGCGTCGACGTCGATCAGCGAAGGCACCTTGCCGGTCTGCCGGACCACCGAGACGTAGTCGTTGATCTTGTCGAGTTTGACCGCGACTAGCAGCACGTCCATCTGGTCCCGCCCGGGCTCGCCTTCGGAGAGCACGACGTAGTCGAGGCGCACGTCGTTGATGTCGAACGGGATGTACTGCTCAGCCTCCCACTGGATCGACTCGGCCAGCTCTTCCCGCGGCATCGCGGGCAGCTGAATCTTTTTGATGATGACCGAGTGGCCCGAGAGCGACGTGGCGTAATTCGTGTTCTTGACTTTGGTCTGATCGTTCAACCGATGGATCGCGTCGACGACCAGCGCCGAGTCCATCACCGAGCCATCGACGATCGCTTCCGGAGATAGTGGCTCGACCCCCAAACGCTGAAGGTGGAACTCCCCTGCCTTCCGTTCTTTCAGCTCGACCAGCTTAATGGCCGAGCTTCCGATGTCGAGCCCCACGACACCCTTCGAGCGCGAGAAGAACACCGCGGTTTGCCCCCAAAAGCCCTTTGTACAAGGCCGGTTACGGAGAAAGGGTTAAAGCTTCACTGGAAGCTACCAGCAAAAAACACCGGTGTCAAGGCGGGGATACGCCTATTGATATATGAAACCGTTACCTCACTCTACACACCAACGGTCCTTACGGCAAGGCATTTTTTGCCCTTCGGGGAGGAGGGCGAGGTCGCGGCGCGCGGCTGCTAGAATCGGCCCATGTTCGATGACCAGGCTGCACGGGCGACCCGACTGCTCGACGCTCTGATCCGCTCCTCCGGCCAGACCGCCTCCTCTCTGCAGGCGCGGTCGCCCCGGTTGCGTGGCTTGGAAGACGCGCTCGAAGAGCGCGAGGATATTACCCTCCAGCTTCTCCTGGAGGCCCTGCATCATCTCGAGGTGCCGACCCACCTCTACTTCAGTGCGTTGTTTCCCCCGCCGGCCACCGGCACCGGGGGGCCGCGGCTCTCCGACCGCCTCCAGGCGCGAACCGGCGGAGCGCAAGCCCCGGTGGAGCCCGAGATCCCGACTCCCACCGCCGCGGATCTCGAAGAGCGGATCCGCTCTGCGATCGAGCAGGCGCTCGGCCACTAGAGTCGACCCATCCGTTAAGGTCGCCCTACTCCTGCGCCTTATTCCTGATCAATGCGCACGATCCGGAGCGATCGGCCGGCGAAGCCGTCGGGAGCGATGCCTGCGGCCGCCGCGCGGATCACGACGTCGAGCGCCACGCCTTCAGGCAGATCGGCCGGCAAATTGAGCGAAAGGCTCCGCGTCTCGGCGCCGTCCGACGGGAGCACAACCGTGGAGCGCGTACCGCCGGAGGGCGAGGGAACGCTCAACTCGACCTTCAGCGGGTAGAGGAACGCCACCTCAGGTAGCCGACGCAAAACGACGACCAACCGGTTCGCACCGGGGCGGCGGCGAACGAGCACGGTGGTCGCGCGTCCGATCAGACCGGTCGTGCAGTCCATCGGCCCCACGCACTGGTCGTCGCGACCGGCACGGGGCTCGTACCCTTCCGGGATGGATTTCTCGGTCTCGACCGAAAACAAGCGATCGCTCGCGGCGACCCAATCGCCCGGCGGGGCCTCGGTGTGAACCGCCACGTCGCTCTCGTCCCCGGCATTGGGCGCGGGCGGCCAGCCGAGAGTCGCGGCCACTCCCCGGTAAACCATCCGGCCGTAGACCCGATTGGCCGCCGGGGTGCCGTGACGGTACGGGGGAGGGTTCCGCCACATGCCGGTGGTGAAGAACTTCGGGGTGATCACGTAAGGCGCGCGTACGCCGGATTCTGCAATCAGCCGATGGACGAACGGCTCCTCCCAGATCGCGGTGAAGAAGAGCAGGAACGGCACCTTGCGTGCGCCGAGGCGCTCCTCCTCCGCCCGGATCGCCCGAAAGCAGGTCTGCCAGCGCGACAGGAACGTGAACGAGGCCACCGAGTGATTGCGGTAGACGCGCGAATGGTCGTCGCCGAACTCGTCCCGCTCGTTTTGAGATCGGGCGAGCGAGCCGTTCGGCAGCACGATCCCCGAGGTGTCCATGTCGTTGCTGCACGGAGCGAGGACCACCGCGTCCGGACTCAGGCGCGGATAGAAGTACTCGAGCGCGGCGACTTCGTTGAGCGTGTTGTAGCCCGGCAAGGCCAGCGTCCAAGCCTCGACCGGATGCCCCGGCGAAGCGCCTTTATCCCTTGCCAGAGCCTCGAACTGCCGGGGAAACGACTCCTGCTCCTTGATGCCCATGCCGAACGTCCACGAGTCGCCGACGAAGAGGACCCGGAACGTCCCGGCCGGCTTGGCCGGCGGGCCGGTGCGATACCCCAGGGCGTTGGCCGTGAATGTGTCGTCCCAAGCCGAGATCCGTTGCCGCGGCCGAAGCGTGTAGCCGATCCTCGGGGCATACCAGGCGGGAACGAACGCGCCCGGATTGTCGTGCAACGCCTCGTCGAACAGCGCCTGCCGTGCCGCGGGCGAAAGAGATTCCAAATCGGCCCGGCCCCGCACCGCCCGCCACCACCCGAACCCGCAGAGCGCGGCCACGCCTAAAGCGGTCATCCCGAAAAAGGCGAAAACTCGGGCGAGGCGGAGCTCCTTGGGACTGGAACGGGAGCCCTCCCTGCTCGCGTCGTCGGGTTCGCCTCTGGAGCTCGCCGTCATGGTCGGCGGATGCTAACACCGGCCGGAGATGACCTCCGACCTGCAGCAGATGCCCTTTGAGGGGAAAAAGCTTGAGATCACCGCACTTTACGGCTAACCTTTAAAAGAACTTGGCAGGATCCCGGATTTCCTGGAGGAGAGGCATGTTCGTCATCGAAGACATCGTCGCGCGCGAGATCCTCGACTCCCGTGGCAATCCCACCCTTGAGGTGGACTGCCTGCTGGATGGCGGAGCGGGGGGCCGGGCCGCGGTTCCGTCGGGCGCTTCGACAGGCAGCCGCGAAGCGTTGGAGCTGCGCGATGGCGGCAAACGCTACCAGGGCAAAGGGGTCGCGAAGGCCGTGCGCAACGTGATCGCACACATCGCGCCGAAGCTCAAAGGTCAGGATGCGCGAGCGCAGGCGCTGATCGATCGCACCCTGATCGATCTCGACGGCACCGAGACCAAGAGCCGACTGGGGGCCAATGCCCTCCTCGGCACTTCGCTCGCAGTCGCAAAAGCCGCGGCCGAGGCGGCTCAGTTGCCGCTCTACGCCTACCTCGGCGGACCTTCGGCGAACGTCCTGCCGGTGCCGATGCTCAACGTGCTGAACGGCGGGGCGCACGCCGACAACTCGGTGGACATCCAGGAATTCATGCTGGTGCCGATCGGCTTCTCGCGATTCTCCGAGGCGCTTCGCGCCGGGGTCGAGATCTACCACACGCTCAAGAAGGTGCTCGCCGAGCGCGGCCTGATGACCGGTGTCGGTGACGAAGGGGGCTTCGCGCCGAATTTGAAGAGCAACCGCGAAGCGCTCGATCTGCTGATGATCGCGATCCAGAAGGCCGGGTACGAGCCGGGGCGCCAGATCGCCCTCGCGCTCGATGTCGCGGCGAGCGAGCTGGTGGACAAGACCGTCAAGACAAAGCCCGGTAAATCGACCCGAGGGGCCAAGGCCGCACCGACCGTGTATGAGCTCGCGGGAGAGGGGAAGAAGGGGCTAGCCAGCTCCGACCTGATCGCCCTCTATCGCGACTGGATCGGCGCCTATCCTTTGATTTCGATTGAGGACGGTCTGGCCGAAGACGACCGCGATGGCTGGCGCGAGCTGACCGCCGAGCTGGGGAGCCGGGTGCAGCTGGTGGGCGACGATCTGTTCGTCACCAACCCGGAGATTTTGACCGCGGGGATCGCCGACGGCTTGGCCAACGCCCTCCTGGTCAAAGTCAACCAGATCGGCACGCTGTCGGAAACCCTGGCGGCGGTCGAGCTTGCCAAGACCCACTCCTACGCCAACATCATCAGCCATCGCTCCGGCGAGACCGAGGACACGACGATCGCCGACCTGGCCGTCGCCACGCGAGCCGGACAGATCAAGACCGGCGCTCCTTGCCGCAGCGACCGGGTCGCCAAGTACAACCGCCTGCTCCGCATCGAGGAGGAGCTGGAAACGGCCGCGTCCTACCCCGGCGCCGCCGCCTTCCCGCGCTGGCGCCCTTGACCTCCCCCGAAGGAACGACCGGGGGGCGGCGCCTGCCCCTGATCGGTGCCGCGCTCGCCGCACTGCTGCTTCTGCTCGCGGGGTTGGCGGGAGCGAAGAGCCTGCGCGACTTGAAAGCGGCTCACGAACGCGAGCGAAACCTCGAAGACCGGATCTCCGCGACCCACGACCAGATCGATTCCCTGCGTAATCGGATCGTGCGCCTGCGCAGCGATCCCGGCCTGCTCGAACGGCTGGCGCGCGAGGAGCTGGGCTTCGTCCGCCCCAAGGACGTGATCATCGAGCTGCCGATGCCCGCCCCGATCGCGGTTCCCGCCGTGTCGTCCGCGCCGCCCATCGAGCTCGATCCGCTCGGCGGGCCGGTGGCGGTCGATGGCCCACCCCGGCGACCGGCAGCCCGGCGCGCGAAAACAGTCGCGCCGATCGTGCTTCCCCCCTCCGACGCTCCGCCGCTCCCCGAGTAACCCGGTGCCCCTGGTGGCCGCCCGGATCGATCGAACCTCGGGAACTTCCCTCCGCGCAGGCCTCGCCACGGCGCTCCTGTTCGTCGGGCTAGCGATGTTCGGCGCCCGTTATCACTGGGTGGAAGAGGCGGGAACGGCAGAGCGCGACGGCTATGTCTCCCAAGCCGAGCAACTGCTCGCTGGGGAGCTGCCGAAAGATCCGTTCCGCCCACCGCTTTATCCCCTGCTGGTCGCGGGGCTTGGGCGAGCGATCGCCGATCCGTTCGCCGCCGCGCGGCTGATCTCGAACCTCGCGGCGGCCTGCCTCACCTGGATCGCCTGGCGCACCGGTCGCGAGCTGGGCGGCGGCCTGGCTGAGCAGCCGAAGACTGAATCGACCGGCAAAACCGGCGGCGAAACGATCGGCTCGTGGGCCTTCGTCGCAACGGCAGTCAATCCGAACCTCTGGATACTCGGCCAGCACACGACGACCGACATGACCTTCGGAGCGCTCGCCGCCGGCACGCTGCTCGCCGGTTTGATCTACCTGAAACGCCCCGGCCCGCGACCGGCGTGCGTTGCGGGCGCCCTGCTCGGCCTCGCCGCCTTCACCCGCGGCAACGCGATCTTCCTTCTCCCCGGCCTGCTGGTCGCGTTCTGGATGGCCGGCAAAACGTGGAGCTCCCGGTTGCGCCATTTGACCTATGCAGGCCTCGCGGCGCTCCCCGGCTACGTAGCCCTTTGGACTTGGCGTTACGTCACGTTCGGCGACCTGTTCCGCGACGACAACTGGAAGAACGTCGCCTGGAAGCTCTATGGGTATCCCGACTGGTCCTACCTCGATCGAGTTCCTTTCCACGGCCTGGGGGAGATCGTACGGACCGACCCTCTCGGGATCCTGAAAGGCGGCTTCTCCGAGCTGGCCCGGTTCGCGGAGAGCGGCCTTGCCCAGCTCGTGGGCACGCCCCTTCACGCGGTGCTCTTCGTCGCGGCCGGCCTCTGGCTCATCTGGAGGAAAGATCGCGAGGCCGGCTGGCTGCTCGGCGCGGGATTCGTCTTTCTCGCCGCCGCCGCCTTCTCGTTCTTCACCTGGGGACGGCTCTTACTCTGCCTCCTGCCCGCGACGAATGCAGTCCTTTTTGCCGCCCTCTTTTCGGCGTCCGTAAGGGCGGAGGCAAGCTCCGCCCCTACGTCGGCAAAGCCCGGTTCGGCAGGCTCTCTCCCCCAGAAGCTGGCGCTCGCGGTCGCCGCGGCCCTCGTTCTCTCGCTCGGAGCGAAAACCGCATTCCGACGCCTTCCCGCGTTCGCCGACCGCCATCCCTATCTGGAGATCGCGATCCTCCGCCACCTCGAGCAGTCTCTTCCTCCCGGCGCCCGGCTTGGAGGAACCTCGCCCTTCGTGGGCCGATATCTCCACCACCCTTACGTCGGCATCCCCGACGCCTTCGGCCCCGAGTTGCGCGAGCCGCGGCTCTATCTCGAAAGACTGGAACGGCTCGCCCGCACCGAGCGGATTTCCTATCTGGTGGTCGGAGAATTGGACCTCCGCGACCGGCCGAAAGGCCTGCTCGGGCCGAAGCCTCCGGCGCCGTGGCTCGTACCGATCGAGCGGGGGGCTGGGGTGGCGGCTTGGCGCGTACGATGAAAATTGCCTAGAACGCGGGCGGCTCCAGTTCTGCGCTGCTCCTATCACCAACTTGTCATCGTAATCGCGGGCCAATTGCCACCATCAGAAATGAAACTGCGCTTATCCGGTTCGCATCCTTCGTAGGCGCGAGGAAATAGCGGCAGCAGCGTGGGGATAGCCGAAACCGTCGATCTGATTGTGGAAGATCGGGTCACGATGGCGGCTATAGCAAGACCATAGCGGCTATCGCGGCTCAACATCAGCCCTGCCGGCGTCACTGTGAGCTGCAAAGAACCGGTAGCGAAAAGAGGCCCGGCGACTTGGGCGTCGCCGGGCCTCTTTGGTGAAACTGGGATCCCTCGTGCGTCCTACAGGTCGGCGGCTTTGAGGCTCGCCGTGAGCTGCTGGATGCAGGGCTTCATCACCTTGTCGAACATCCGCTCATCGGCATCGACGCCGCCGCCGAAGCCGCCGACGTCGACGTTCGAGTGCGACTCCTCCGACCTCGCCTCGTCGGCCCAGACGATCTCGCCGGTCGAGGTGTCGATGAGACGGGCGTTCAACGCGGCGGTGAAGGTCGTCTTGCCGACGTTGAACCCGGGCAGGCCGCCGAAGCTCCCGCCGTGGGCACCCTTCTTCTGCGCGCCGTACTCGGTGACCGAGCCGGTCAGAAGGTAGTTGACGCCGAGGAGCTTGCCGACTTTGATCGCCGATTTCGGATCGACGTCGCCGGAGAGGGTCAAGCCCTTCTCCTGCATCAGCGCTTCCAGCTGCTCGCGCTCCACGACCCGAAACTTGCCGCTCTTGACCAGCTCGGTGACGAACACGTCCTGCGCCGCTTCGGCGCCCCCGTGAAACCACCACTGGTTGTCGGCCTTGTTCTTGAATTCGATGACCGCGATCCGCGGCTTGCTGCTCTTGTCGGCCGCCGAGACGAGGTTCGGGGCGATCGCGGCTGCGACCAATGCGCCGACGAGCCACAGGGACGTGCGCTTCATGTTCGATGACCTCCTAGGGAGAGGTCCCCTTTTGGAGGACCCGTTTGATCGCCCGCATTCAGAGCAGAGATGAGGGGACTTCCCCGTACTGGCGCTGCTCGGCTGCGAAACGTTACAAGTCTAATTCTAGCGCGTTTCCGCCCCTTAGAAGCTGTCGCGGGCTGGGCGAAGTGCGGCTTCCCGTTCCTGGGCGTCGACGACGCAAATCGCCGCCATGTTGACGATGTCCTGAACTTCGAGCCCCGGCTGGAGGACGTGTACCGGCCGCGCGAGGCCGAGCAGCACCGGACCGATCGCCTCCGCCCCGGCCAAGCGCCAGACTAGCTTGTAGGCGATATTGGCCGACTGCAGCTCGGGGAAGATCAGGATGTTCGCCGGTTTCGACAGCCGGCTCCAGGGGTAGATCTCGGAGAGAATATCGCCCAAGATCGCGGTGTCCGCCTGCATTTCCCCGTCGACTTCAAGCTCCGGAGCCTCTTCGCGCAGGATCTCGACCGCCCGCCGGACCTTGCGGGCCGCGGCGTGGGTGTTCGAACCGAAGTTCGAAAACGACAGCATGGCGACCCGCGGCTCGATCTGAAACCGGCGCGCAAACTCGACCGTCAGCCGGGCGATCTCGGCGAGACCCTCGGCGGTCGGGTCGATGTTGACCGTCGTATCGGCGAAGACGAACACCCGATCTTTGAGGATCAAAAGGTAGGCGCCGCAGATCCGTTTCACCCCCGGGCGCAGGTCGATGATCTGAAGCGCCGGACGGATCGTCTCGGGGTAGGACTGGGTCATGCCGGAGATCAGGCCGTCGGCATCTCCCTGCTCGACCATCATGGCGCCGAAGTAGTTGCGCTGACGCATCCACCTCTGCGCCTCTTCCCGGGTGATTCCCTCGCGGCGGCGCAGCTCGTGGTAGCGCGCGGCGTAGCGGGCGTAATTCTCCGATGTTTCGCTGTGGAGGATCGTCAGCCGGTCTTCAGCGAGGTCGAGCTCGGCGAGGCGCGGCCCGATCACCTCGCGGCGGGCAAGCAGGATCGGGTGGGCGATCCCTTCGTCGACCAGGATTTTCGCCGCGCGAAGGATCTTCTCGTGCTCGCCCTCGGGGAAGACGATCCGCTTCGGGTTGCGCTTGGCCTGGTCGATCAGGCCGCGCATCAATTCCAGCCGGCGGGAGATCAAGGTTTCCAGCCGCCGCCCGTAGGCGGCGAAATTCGCGATCGGCACCCGGGCGACCCCGCTCTCCATCGCCGCCGCGGCGACCGCGGGGGGGACGACCAGCAGGACGCGGTGATCGAGCGGCTTGGGGATCAGGTAGTCGCGACCGAAGCGGAGCGTCTCCAGGCCGTAGGCCTTGAGTACCGAGTCCGGCACGTCCTCGTGGGCGAGCTCCGCCAGGGCGCGGACCGCGGCGAGCTTCATCGGCAAGTTGATGTCGGTCGCCCGAACGTCGAGCGCGCCACGGAACAGGAACGGGAAGCCGAGCACGTTGTTGACTTGGTTCGGGTAGTCGCTCCGGCCGGTGGCGACGATCGCGTCCGGCCGTTCCGCCCGCACGTCGTCGTAGGTGATCTCCGGATCCGGATTCGCCATCGCGAACACGATCGGATCGGGCGCCATGCCGCGAATCATTTCGCGGCTGACCACCCCGCCGACCGACAGGCCGACGAAGACGTCGGCGTCGACCAACGCCTCGGCCAGCGTGCGCGACGGGGTCTCGCAGGCGAAAACCGCCTTATAGGGGTCCATCTCCTCAGTCCGCCCCGGGTAGACGACCCCGTGGCGATCGCAGACTTTGATGTTTTCGCGCCGCGCGCCGAGCTCCAGATAGAGGGCCGCGCAGGAGAGCGCCGCGGCGCCCGCGCCGGAAAAGACGATCCGCGCCTGGTCTATCGTCTTGCCCGCCACTTCCAGGGCGTTCAACAGCGCGGCGGCCGAGATGATCGCGGTGCCGTGCTGGTCGTCGTGGAAGACCGGGATGTTCATCTCGGCTTTGAGGCGCCGTTCGATCTCGAAACACTCCGGCGCCCGGATGTCCTCCAGGTTGATGCCGCCGAAGCTCGGCTCGAGCAGCTTCACCGTCCGCACGAACTCGTCCGGATCTTCGGTCGCCACCTCAAGATCGAAGACGTCGATGTCGGCGAAGCGCTTGAACAGCACCCCTTTGCCTTCCATCACGGGTTTGCCGGCCAACGCTCCGATGTTGCCCAGCCCGAGCACCGCGGTGCCGTTGCTGATCACCCCGACCAAGTTGCCCTTGTTGGTGTACTCGTAGGCGAGAAGCGGGTCGGCCTGAATTTCCTGACAGGGATAGGCGACACCGGGGCTGTAGGCGAGGGAGAGATCGCGCTGCGTCGCGGTCGGCTTGGTGGGTACAACCTCGATCTTTCCCTTCCGCCCTTGGGAGTGGTAGTCGAGCGCGTCCTGCCGGGTGACTTTTCTCACGGCGGCGGATTCTACAGGTCCGGCGCCTCGCGCGTTGGATTAGGGGCGGGCTTGATGGGAGAGCAGAAGCTCCTCGAAGACCATCCGATAGACGCCGAGCAGATCGTCGAAGATTTTCTTGAACCCCTGCTCCAACGATTGCGAGCGGCCCCCTTCGAGGAAGGCGGGCAGGAGAATGCTCTGCTCCTCGCGGAGGTCGGCGAGCAGGCGATCGTTGTCTTCTCGGTCGGCCCGCGCGCCCTGGGCGCCCGGAGTGCCGGCCTTCGAGCTCAGACGCTCTAGCCCTGCCGCGCGCCGATCGACGAGATAGAGGGTATAGAAGAACTGGAAATATTCGACGCCGAGCGACTGCAGCAGCCGCTCCAGCGTTTCGAGCTTGGGCAGGCGGCCGTTTTCGTACTTCGAGAGCTGGCTCTTGCTGATGCCGGCTTCTTTGGCGACCTGGCCCTGGCTTTGGCCGCGGAGCTCGCGCAGGAGCCGTAGTGTCAGACCGAGGTGACGGAACATCTCCATGCCGAAAATCTATCCGGCATCGGTGTGCGAATTCAAGTCTAAGTCATTCAAATAGAATCACTTAGCCTGCCATCTTAGGCGTCGCTTTAGGATATTTAGTCGCGTCTTACGGCACTCATGACGGGTGGCACAGGAATAAATTGGCGACACGTAACTCTTTTGGACAACCTGGCGAAGACTCAAATTTTTTCTGCGAGGTTCTCGGTTTGCGGCATTCGGCGCGAATCCCGCGAAGTCAGGAGCCGCTCTGGGTCTCCGGCGAGGGGGAAGGTGCCCCTTCGTTTCGCGCCACGACCCGGAAGAAGACGACGTAATCGCCCATCTCGACGGCGCCTTGCGCCAACGGCTGCGGCCGTTCGAGGGCGGCCCGGACGAAGGTGTCGAAGCGGTCGAGCGCCTGGCGCAGCGAGCCGCCGAGCGGCTCGGTGGCACCGAGGCCGAGATCGACCGGTCGCTCGCTCCCGTGGATCGCGGTCGCCTCCGCCTCCACCAGATCGTAGCGACGGAAGAACTCCTTCCGGCTGACCGAGAGGGCCGCGAGGATCTTCCCCAGAGTATTGAGCGTCGCTTCTTGCTTGCCATTCTCGATTCGCGAGAGTTGGCCTTTGCCGACCTTCGCCTCCGCCCCCAGCGCAGACAGGGTCTTCTTCTTGTCCTTCCGCAGGCGGCGGACCGTTTCCCCGAGGTGCTCAAAGATTTCCACCCCGTGAATCTATCCGTCATCAAGTCGCGATTGCAAACGTAAGTTCTTTGGTATGAGTCACTTGCAAAGACTTCCTACGTTCTCTTCGACGGAAAAATCAACCGCTCCCAAGAACCTGCCGGCCCGTTTGTGAGGGCTTCTACGAAAGAAGTTCTAGCCTGCGAAACGATTTGGTTCGCGAGAGATTTTTTCGCCCGGCCTTTTCTGCGGTCGAAATCGCGCCCGGGAGGCGAAGACGGAGGGGCGCGCGGAGAAAGAGAGGACTACTCTTCGAGCGCGTCGAGGCTCTTGCGTTCGAGGTCGAGCAGCCAGCGTTTTTTCTTTTCGCCCGCAATGAAGCTGCCGACTCCCGATTTGTGGGTGACCACCCGATGGCAAGGAATCAGGATCGGGAGGGGGTTTTCGTGCAGGATCGAGAGCACCTGACGGTAGGCCTCCGGCCGGCCGGCCGCCTCGGCGATGCTCGAATAGGTCCGGGTCTTGCCGTACCCGACCTTGGCGGTCTCGCGCAGGACCCGCCGGGCGAATCCGGTGACGCCGCAGGGGCCGAGGTCGAAATCGAGATCGAGCTTGCGCCGGGCGCCCGCGAAGTACTCGGCCAGGTTGCCGAAGATTTCGTCGAAGGCGTCGGACTCATCGAGATCGTGGAGGGACCGATAGGTAGACCGCGCCTTGCGGTCCGGCACGATCACGAGCCCCGTGATCACGGTACCGCAGAGGTCAACCCCCACCGAGCCGATCGGCGAAGGCATCAGAACTCGCAGCGGCTCGTACGGTACGGAAGCGTCCCCCACGCCGACCCCTTGCACCTCTGGCATGGAATCCAAGGTTAACACGGGCGACCTGGAGGTCGACAAGACCTCGTGGATTCACTCCTTCGTTCCGCCAGCGAAAACATCGGTGTCGGCAACGAGAAAAGAGTTGTTCAAAAGGCACCACAAGGGTGTCTCCGTTGTCTTCGACGACAACCGGCGTCTCTCTGCAAGGTACTCATATCAAAAGACTTAGCGTTGCCAAAGGAGGACTTTCGCGAGTAGATTCCGCCATCGTGCAATCGTCGACCTTCGCCTGGGTGGGAGAAACGCTGCGCCGCGTCCGCAAAGAGAAAGGTAAAACCCTCTCTGAGCTGGCGGCAATTGCGAAGGTCGGCAAGGGCCAGCTGTCGAGAATCGAGACCGGCAAGCAGGAGATCACGCTCGGCACGCTCGCCAAAGTGCTCGCCGCCTACGGCCTGTCGCGCCAGGAGTTCTTCCGGCGCTACGATCTGGTGGAGAACGGCGAGCGAGATCGGGCGCGCGACGATCCGAAACCGGCCGCCGACGGGTCCGATCCGCTCCGCTGGACGGAGAGGATCCGCGAATCGATTGGACGGATCGAGAATTTCCTCGCGAGCGCCGCCAGCGATTCGCGACCGCTCGCCCAGGGGGGATTCGAAACGGGCGAGTACGTCGTGCTGTTTCGGGTGATGCCACGCTCCGCAAAGACCGGCGGCGGCAACGACGAAGCGGGCGGTTAAAACCCAGGTCCAAAGAAAAGAGCGCCCCCGGGCCAAAAGGGGCGCTCCCCAGAAACCACGGACTTGCCGGTGCTGCTTACTCGCCGCTCGACTCGAGCTGGATCGTGACTTCCTGCTCGCTGCCGGGCCGGACCGTTACCGTCTGTTCCGAACCGCGACGGCCGGGACGGACAACCGAGATCCGGTGCTGGCCGGCATCGACCGCCAGGCCCCGGTGAAGGCGGCTGATCTCCTCGGCGGTGCCGACGAACTTGCCGTCGAGGTAGACGGAGGCGTCGTCGGGCTCGATCGACAGAATCAAGCGACCCTGCTCGTCGTCGCCGGACGGGGCGACCGCCCGATCGTCATCCGAATGGTCGTCGCCATAGCTCCCCCGATCGCGGTCGATCCGCTGGGAGCGCTGCCGCTCGTCCCCGACCCGAGTGTCGCGCCGGACGTGAGTCTTGGTCGGCAGGTCTTCGGGGCGAACCGACGGACCCGCCACCAACCGATCGCCGACGTCGATGGTCAAGCCTGGATAGATCGAGTACTGGCGGGCGAGCGTCTGGTACCCGTCGCGATAGAACACGATGTCGTAAGTTCCCTTTTCCAGCCAGAGGTAGGTCGGGAAGCCGTCGAAATCATCGACCGTGCCGATGTTCTGGCCGTCGAGCCAGACCTGGGTGTCGCCCGGCCAGATGTCGAGATCGAGCGCGCCCTGGTCGTCGGCGTCACCGTAGCCTCGGCCGTAACCGCCGCCGTAACCGCCGTAGCCGTAGGGCTCACCCCAACCCCAGCCCCAACCCCACCAGCCCCACCAGGGATTCGAGTAGTAGCCGCGACCATAACCGTAGCCGTAGTGGCCGCCGCCGCGAGAATGGCCATGGTCCCCGCCGCGACCGCCTCGGTCACCGCGGTCGTGCCACTGGCTGCGATCCCCGCCCGAGCCCGAACGAGGCTGCGCGGACGAGCCGTCATTGCCGGAAGATCCCGAACCCGAGGGGCTCGCGGTGGAGCCGCCGCCGGACGACCCTCCCGAGGAGCCGCCGCCGTGGTTCCAGCTTCCGCGGTCGCCGCCCGGCTCGGAGCGCGCGTGCGACGCCTCGCCCGCCGAACCGTCGCTGTGGCCCCCCTGCGCGCGAGCTTGGGCGGCGAGCGGTACCGCCGCCGCGCCGAGCGCCAAGAACAACGCGAGGCCAACGCCTTGCGCGCGGGTGGCGCCGACGAGCGAGTCTCGAGTTGAAATGATCATCGAACTTCTCCTTGGGCCGTTCCGTCACCGCCCGTCCAGGCGCGGTGGAGACCCTTCACGTAGTGAAACCTGAGCACTTCCTCCCAAGCTTTGGGGAGGGACACCGGAGAATTCTGCAAGGCCCGGACCAACCATTCCAGGCGCCGCTGCCGCTTTTCCGCGGGCACCGGCGGCGGACCTTCAGGGCCGACGCCGAGAAAAGCCCCCAGCTCCGGATGCAGGCGGTAGAACACGACGCCGCAGTATCCCGCCTTTTCCTGCCGCACGGCAAAGCGCGAGAGATCGGTCGGATGGTCGTGGGCGGCCTTCGCGCGGCGCTCGTAGGTGAGGCGCAACCCCTTTTTTTTCATGCGGTAGGCGACCTCGATGTCCTCCCAAGCGGGATACGGAAACCGCAGGTCGAACGGCTCGGCACGCAGCAGCTCGCGGGACAGCGACAGATTGGAGGTGTAAAAAAAATTGAACGGCACGTCGTCCGGATCGTCGATCAGCGCATAGCCGAATTGCAGCCCATGCTCGTTGATGTAGCGCAAGAAAGGGTTGAGCCGCATGCGCGGATGCCACCCGGTATAGCCGATCACGGCGTGGAGCGAATCGTCCCTGCCGCGGCGGTGCGCATCCCGGTGGGCCGCGAGCCATCCCGATGCGGGGACGGTGTCGTCCCCCAGAAAGGCCACCCAGGTTCCCGCCGCCGCTTCGACCCCGGCGTTTCGCGCCGCGGCCGGTCCGCGGTTCTCCTGGCGCAGGTGCCGGAAGGGCACGATCTTCCCGGACTCAAGCCGCGCCGCCGTATGCCGTTCCAGAAAATCGGCGGTGCCGTCGGTCGAGCCGTCGTCCACCACCACGACCTCAAACGATGGCGCGCCGGCCTGGGCGTCGAGCGCCGCGAGCACTTCGGGCAGGACGTCCATCCGGTTGAAGGTCGGAACGACGACGGAGAATTCGGGCGGCGCCACGATCTGGAGCTTACTGCGGGTTACGATCGCGCAGAAGTGAGCTCCGCCCTCCTCGCTCCGCTCGTGGAATCCCTCGCCGCTCCTCATCCGGCTCTCGCGAGCCTGCCGGAGGAGCGCCTGATCGCCGCCTGGAGTACAACGGTCGAGGCGTTTCTCGATCCAAGTTCCCCCGAGCGGCGAAGCCTCGATCCCCAGCTTCTTCAATCCAGCCGGCTCTCCCCCGAGGGGCTCGAAGCCGGACTCGCGGCGGTGTTGGGAGGGGTGCGGGAAACGCCTTTCCGTACCCTCCTGCGCGCCGCGGGAGAGCGCCGGGGCCAGGAGTCGTCGGACACGTCAGGGCCATTGGAGCCATCCGAGCCGGGCTTCGTGCTCGCGATCCTCGCGGGCAATCTGCCCGGCCTCGCGGTCCAGCCGCTCGCTGCCGCGGTCGCCCTGCGGCGAGCCGCCCTGCTCAAATCGCCCTCCGCCGAGCCCTGGTTCGCCCCGGCGTTCCTCGCCGCGCTCGGCCGGCGGGAAGTGGCGTTCGCGGACGCCTACGCCGCGGCCGCCTGGACCGGAGGCATCATGCACATCGAGGCGCCGATCCTCGAACGCGCTGGCCGCATCCTCGCCTATGGCGACCAGGCGACGCTCGACGATCTCGCCCGTCGGGCCCCGGGCAAGCTGTTCGGCTACGGCCCGAAGACCAGCTTGGCGGTGATCGGCCCGGGAGCCGCGGGAGAGATCCCGGAGATCGCCGAGGGTCTCGCGCGCGACGTCGCGCTGTTCGACCAGCGCGGCTGCCTTTCGATCGGCGCAATCTACACGACGCTCCCCGGCCGCCAAACCCAAGATCTGGCCGAATCTCTGGCCGAGGCGCTGGCCCGGCTCGCCCGGCTCTGGCCGCCCGGTCCGGCCGAGCCGCAGGTCGTCGCCGCCGTGCAGCAGCTGCGGCTTTCGGCCGAGCTGCGCGGCCTGCGCGTTTTCGGATCGAGCCCCGCCGAGGGCACCGTGATCGTCGAGCCGGAACCGCGCTTCGTCCCGTCGCCGGGATTGCGGACCGTCCGCATCCACCCCATCGACGATTTGGCACGGATTCCCGATCTTCTCGCCCCGTGGACCGATCGGCTGCAAGGGGCCGCCCTCGCCGGAGCGGACGCCGATGCCTTGCGACCTCAGCTCGGCGCGCTCGGTGTCTCGCGTTTCGCGCCCCCTGGCGAGCTGCAGCATCCGGACGCCTCATGGCACAACGGCGGCGTCCATCCGCTCGACGCCCTGCTCGGCTGATCGGCTGATCCGCCGCTCGGTCTATGCTTCCCCCATGCAGACCGCCGAGGGATTCGTCTTCGTCCGCCCGGGCCTCCACCTCTACTACCGGACGGTGGGCCACGGACCGGAGGTCGTCCTGATCCCGAACGCCAACTGGCTCGCCGAGCTGCTCGCGCCCCTCAGCCCGGGCCGGACGCTCCTGTTCTACGACCCACGCAGCCGCGGCCGGTCGAGCACGGTGTCCGAATCGCGTCAACTGTCGCTCGAAGCGGACGTTGAGGATCTCGAAGCCGTCCGCCGCTACTTCGGGGCGGACCGGATTTCGCTGCTCGGCAGCAGCTACCACGCGGCGATCACCGCGAGCTACGCGATCGAAAATCCAGACCGGGTGGAGCGGATGGTCCTCGCCTGCCCGATCACCCCGAGAGTGCCGGGCGAGTGGGCGCAGGAGCTGCCCTCGCCGGAGATCCTGATCGTCCCGCCGGGCGTGCCGCGGCTCGAAGCGTTGCGCCAGCGGCAAATCGATCGGACCGATCCGGTGGCGTTCTGCCGCGCCTGGTTCGCCCATTTCCTGCTGCCGGCCCAGATCAGCGACCCCGCCGCGATCGAGCGCTTTCCGCTCGCCGACATCGCGAGCTTCCCGAACGAATGGCCGCAGCACACCATGCCGCTCTACTTCCGGGACATCGTGCCGAAGATGGGCCGCTGGGATTTCCGCCCGAAGTTGAGCCGGTTGAAGGCGCCACTGCTGGTGATCCAGGGGACCGACGACCTGGTCCCCGTCCAGGCTTCACAAGAATGGGCGGCCTGGGCGCCGGACGCTCGGTTCCTGGCGATCGAGGCCGCCGGCCATCATCCCTACCTTGAAAAGCCGGACGAGTTCTTCCCAGCGGTCGAAGCGTTTCTCGAAGGGCGCTGGCCGCCGGCCGCCGAGGCGGTCCGGCGACCGGTCTGAGCTTCGCCTACCTGCCTTACCGAATCTCGAACCGATAGCTCTGGATCTTCTTCGTCGCGCCGCCTTCGACCGCGGAGAGGACCAGCGTGTAGCTCCCCTTGCCGAGCTTCGACGGGTTGACCTGAAACAGGACGCCGCCGCTGTTTTCGTCGTATCGAGCCGAGTCGGAAAAAACCGGAGAGGCACCGCGCCTCACTTCCACCCGGTATTGGGCGGCGGGTTTCCCTTCGGTGTCGTAGCTGATGATCAGGGGGGCGCTCTGGCTCTTGCTCGAAAGAGAGGGCGTCGCCGGTTCGTCTCCCCCCCGGGTCAGCTCGGCGGTGAGAATCAGGATGTTCACGCTGCCGGTGCCATACCCTCCGCCGGTCTCCGCGGGAGCTGAGGCGGCCGAAGGAACGGGGGCCGCAGGTCGCGAGGCCATCTGCTGGCGAAGCTCTCCCATCTGGGTGGTCAGGCTGGAGAGCCCTTCCCGGGCCTGGGCGACCTCCTGCTGGGCCGACGCGACCTGGATCCCCAGCGCTTGGCGCTCCTTTTCGCCGTGCAGATAGGCGGAGAACGCGACCACACCGCCAAGCGCCGCGGCCAGCGCGGTCGCCTGCCAGGCCCGGTAGAACCGGGGAGGCGCCGCGGCGACGACGGGACGCTGTTTCGGCCGCAGCAGCGCCACGTCCGGCTCTTCGGCCAGGCGGCGGCTGGTACGGATCATCTCCAGGTCCGCGGCACATTCCGGGCAATCTTCGAGATGGCGCTCGACCAGGCCGCTGTCGAGCCCTTCGGGGGTCCGATCCCAGGCGTAGTCGACCAGCGCCTCGGCGGGCACGTGGACGGAAAAAATGCGGTAGCCGATCCGGGTTTCGGCCAGGGCCGCGCGGCAGGCGGCGCAGTCCTTCAGATGGCCGCGGATCTCGCTCTGCTCTTCCGGAGCGAGAGAGCCGTTCAAAAACCAGGGCAGACGCTCGACCACTTCATCGCAGATCATTCGCATTCCCTCCGCTCTAGATAGGCGCGATTCGCGGCGATCCGTTACCGCGGCTCCCGCCGAGCAGCTCGGACCGCACGCGGGTCGCCTTTTCCCGACAGCGCAAGACGCGCACTCGGAGGGTTCCTTCCGCGACCGCCATCCGGTCGCTCATCTCTCGATACGAGACGCCCGACGCGAGCATTTTCCACATCGTCCGGCACTCGCCGGGGACCCGATCGAGGACGCGCAGCAATAGGTCGCGATCGGCCCCCTGATCGGCCGGGCTCGGCCCCGGGGCGAGCGGCTGTTCGATCGCCGACAGCTCGTCCAGATCCTCCGTCGGCCGGCGGGCCAAGGCCCGCACTTGATCGACGCAGGTGTGGGAAATCACCCGGAACAGGTAGGTCTTGAGGCTCGAATCGCCGTGAAATCGACCCTGGGCGAGCAGGCGGGTGATCTCCAGCCGGACGTCCTGGAGCAGGTCGTCCCAACGGTGGCGCAGCCGGCGTTCGAACGGCCAGGCCGCGCGCAGGATCCAGGAGTCGACGGTCCGGATCGCCTGCCGGTCGCCCGCGAGGAATCTTTGCGCTACGTCCGCGTCCTCGCCGGCCGTCGCGCGAGTGGGCCAAGAAAGCGGCCGGACGGCTTCATCGAAGATCATTCGCATTTCCTCCGCGGCGTTTAGGCGCGGAAGGGCTCTCGATGTTACCGACCAATTTGCCCGCCACTCCCGCGGCCCCCGCGACGACACCGAGCAGCTCGGCCCGCGCGCTGGTCGCCTTTTCGCGGCAGCGCAGGACCCGCACCCGCAGGGTGCCCTCCGCCACCGTCAGCCGGTCGCCCATCTCCTTGTAAGACAACCCTGCGGCGAGCATGCGCCAAAGGTTTCGGCAATCGTAGGGGACGCGGTCGAGCACCCGCAGCAGGAGGTCCCGATCGACCCGGGTCTCAGCCGGGCTCGGCCCGGGGGAGCGCGGCTGATCCGCCCCTTCGAGCTCGTCCAGGTCTTCCCACTTGTGTTTGTTCTGCGCCCGCACCTGATCGAGGCAGGTGTGGGAAACGACCCGCCAAAGGTAGGTCTTGAGGCTCGAATCCCCCCGGAACTTGCCCTGCCCGAGCAGACGCGTGATTTCGAGGCGAATCTCTTGGAGCACGTCGTCCCAACGGTGGGCGAGGCGGCGTTGGTAGGGCCAGGCCGCGCGGGTGATCCAGCCGTCGATGGTCGAAATGGACGAACGCTCGCCTCCAAGGAATCCCCGGACGACTTCCGCATCCTCCCCTTGCATACTTCGGCACCCCCTTGAGACACCTTAGATCTTAGCCGCAAAGCGCGGGCATCTGACATGGAGCCCGGTCTAGAATGGCCCGGACCGACGGCTCGGGGAAGCCTCTTTTGTGGGCCGCTGTTTTCCGGAGGCTCTGGTTGACGATCCACGCGGAACCCATTCGATCCGCCCGCCGGGGGCGAGATCTCCTCGCGGGATTTCTCGCGGCGGCGCTCCTCGGCGCCTTCGCGGCGGCTCGGCTTGGCGCGGCGCAAGAGGCCGATCGCGATCTCTGCGCCGACGAGGGAACCTTCAGCCGCGCGCTCGCCGATACCGATCGCGGAGATCTCGACGCGGCGCGGAAGGGATTCGAAGCGGCACGGGCCTCCTTCAAGCTCGCCCTCGACCTGCCGTGCGAGATCGAATCGCTCTATCGCGTCGGCCGCCTGCTCAAGAACCAGGGCAAAGCCGATCTGGCGATCGAGGCGTTCGAGGAGGCCTTGCCGCTGGTCGATCGCCTGCTGCCGCTCGCCGCGAAGGACGCCGACGCAGCTTTGGTCTGCGGCAAGGTCTGGAACCTGCTCGGATTCACCCTGCTCGGCCAAGGCAACATCAAGGACGCCCGCCGCTACATCGAGCAAGCCGTGGAGCTCGCCCGCTGCTGGCCGGCAGACCCGAGGTTCCCTTATTCCTCTTGGGCGCGGAATCTGGCGAACGTCGAGGCGAAGGCGGGCGACTTTCCGACCGCACGCCGGCTCTACCTCGAGCTTTTGGCCCTGCCGATTTCCGACGGCTTGGAGATCGCGAGGTTGAACATCCTGCTCGGATTCATCGAATCGAGCAGCGGCAACGTCGACGACGCGCGCCGCTACCTCGACCAGGCGGAGGGCTTCGCCTTCGACGATCCCCGCATCGGCTGGCAGGTCTGGCACGAGCGCTGCGCCATCTCCTCGCGCCTCGGTTTGCTCGACGAGGCGCTCGACCAGTGCGCCATCGCGTTGATTAGGGCCAAGTCGGATCCCGACTGGGAGGCCCAGACGCTCAATCTTCTCGGCAGCTTGAGCTCCGATCTCGGTTCGTACGAGTCGGCCCTCCAGAGCTTCGCGCGTTCGCGGGAGATTTTCCGCCAACTCAACCTCGCCGGGCCCGAAAGCAATTCTCTGTGCAACTTCGGCTTCGGCCAGGCGCAGCTGGGCCGGTTCGACGAGGCGCAGAAGAGCTTTGCCGAGGCCGCGAAACTCGCCGCCCGAGTGGGCAATTCCGGCAGCGAAGGGTTCGCGCTCTATTTGCAGGGCCGGGTGGCGCTCCAGCGCACGGCCCACGGATCGAGAGCCGAGGTCCTGGCCGCCCACGCGGTCCTTACAAAGGCGCTCGACCGCATGAGCCAGGCCGGTGACGTTCCCGGACAGGCCGACGCCCAGCTGGAGCTGGCCGGAGCCGAAACTCGCCTGGGCGACTTCCCCGGCGCGCTCGGACGGCTCGACCTGGCGTTCGCCCTGGCGCAGAAGCTGGAGGATCCGGTACGCCGCGCGGCGGTCCTCACTCGCCGTGCCGAGATCCTCGCGGAGAGCGGCAAGCTGGAGCCCGGGCTCGCGGCGATCCAAGACGCCGTGCGCGAGATCGACGACCTTCGCACGCGGGTGGCAAGCCCTCCGCTGCGGGCCACCTTTTTCGCCAGCCGGCGCCGCACCTTCGAGCTGCAAATCGAAATCCTGCTGCGCCTCGCGAAGCTTCATCCCGATTCCGGCTTCGAGATCCAAGCGTTCGAAGCGAGCGAAGCGGCCCGGGCGCGCAGCCTCCTCGACCTGTTGGTCGAGCGGAGCCTCGCCCAAGGTCGAAACGCGAATCCGGTACTTGCGGGTCTGGTTCGCCAGGGCCTCGATCTCGACCGCGAGCTGAACCTTGCACAGGCACAGTCGAGAACCGCTCCGGCGGAGCCGAAACTTCCCGAGCGCGAGCGCCTCGACAGAAGGATCGCGACCCTCGAAGCGAATCTGCAGGAGGTCGAGCGCCGCTTACGCATAACCGATCCGCGATACGCCGCGGTGCGCTATGCCCGGGCGCTCGGAGCGCGGGACATCCAGCGCGAGCTGAGCGACCACGAGATCCTGCTCGAGTACGTTTTCGCCGCCGACGCGGCCTACCTCTTCGCGGTCACTCGAGAGCAGGTCCGCGCCCTGCCGCTGGACCAACCCGCGATCGCGAAGATCCTGCCGCCCTTTCGCGCGCGGCTCGCCGGAGGACAAGGCCTGGAGCAAGCCCTGCGGATCGACGCCCGGAAACTCTACGATCTCCTGCTCGCTCCGGCTGCGGAGCTACTCACCGGCAAAGACCGTCTGATCGTGGCCGCCGACGGCGATCTCTATTTCCTTCCTTTCGAGGTTCTCATTTCCCCTGCGCCGCCGGGAGCGTCTCCTTCCTACCTGATCGAAACCAAGACGATCTCCTACACCCCCTCCGCCAGCGTGCTCGCGCGGCTCGGGGAGCTTCCGGTGGGCGACGCGTTCGAATTCGTCGGCGTCGCGGTCGGCGATCCGAAGGATGGCTCGGCCGTTCTCGCGAAGGTCGACGACGAGGTGAGGGGCATTGCGGCGCTCTACCCGGCGGAGCGGAGCCGCCTGCTGCTGGACGGTGCCGCGACCGAAGCGGGTCTCTCGGGATTGCACGGCGCATTGTCCGGCGCGCGGCGCATCCATTTCGCGACCCACGGCTATCTGTCGGACGATCCGCAGCGGATGGGCCTGCGCCTCGCGCCCGATCCGTCCGGAGGGGACGGACTGCTGCAAGCTTTCGAGGTTCTGCGCCTCGATCTTCACGCGGACCTCGTCGTGCTCTCCGCCTGCGAAACGGCGGTCGGCCAACAGGTTCCCGGAGAAGGGGTGATCGGCCTGCCGCGCGCCTTCTTCTACGCCGGAGCGCGCAGCGTCGCGGTCAGTCTGTGGCGCGCGCCGGACGATGCCACCGCGCGGCTCATGACCTCGTTCTACGGCCATCTGCAACAGGGCCAGGACAAGGCGGAAGCGCTGCGCCAGGCCAAGCTCGAACAGATTCGCGACCGGCAGCGCCCGTTCCTCTGGGCACCGTTCGTTCTCGTCGGGTCGCCGATACGGTAACCTTTCCGCCAGTTTCAACGCCCAACGGTAGCGTCAGCGAAATTTCTGAGCGACCGCTCCGCGAATCGCGCCCGTCCTGGAGCGCGTCCGAGAACGGAACGCCATTGAACCATCGAACCCCTTGGTTTGGGGGAGGAGGGAGCAGCATATGCCCGTAAGCAATGACGACGACACCGGAACGGTTGCCACCGTCGGCAGACCTCGGCCGACTTTGACGTTCGAAACGTACGCCCTGTACTCCTCGGCAATCACCGCCGCCGCCTTCGGCCTGGAGCTGGTGCGTTGCGGCGGCCGCTCGCTCGTGGGCGTGATCGGATTCTTTGCCGCCCTTTTAACCTTCGGCCTGCTGGCTTACGACGTCGGACAGAAGTCGTCGATCCGCGGCGCCAAGACCCGGAGCAATGTCGCCGGCTCGTCACTCGTGCAGGGTTTCTCGGGTTACGACTTCGGTCCCTCGTTCAGTCTCAGGGTGGGGGAATCCGCTCCGCTGCCGCCCGACTTCGACGCGGGTTGCGTCGTCGTTTTCTATACCGGGGGCGCCAACAAGGTCGAGACCTCGATCACCGGCGTGGCGAACTGCGACTGCTCGATTCGTTACATCAACAATCCGAACAAGAACATACCCACGGACCCGGATCACATCGCCGTCTCGCCTTAGGACCGCTCCGGCCCCGGCCCGGCCGGGAAGACGTCCCCGCTCCCCTCGGTTATAGTCCCCGCCTTCATCTGGACGGAACCGAGGGGAGCTGCATGTCCGAGACGTCTCAATTGATGCGCAAGCTGAACGAGCTGGCGCAGAATCTTTGGTGGTCCTGGCGGCCGGAGATCCGGTCGATCTTTCGCGAGCTCGATCCGGACGCCTGGCGAGCGGTCTACCACAACCCCGTCGCGATGCTCCATCGCCTGGACGACGCGAGCGTCGCACAGCGTGTCTCGTCGCTCGAAATGCAGACGCGCATCGATCAAGCGCATCGCCGGCTGACCGAATACCTGCGCGGCGGAGACGGCTGGGGCGCCGTCCATGCCTCGGCGCTGCTGGCGCGGCCGGTCGCTTATTTTTCCGCCGAATTCGGCCTTCACCAGTCGATCCCGGTCTACTCGGGCGGCCTGGGCGTTCTCGCCGGGGATCACCTCAAGAGCCTGAGCGACCTCGGGGTGCCGGTAGTCGGCGTCGGTCTGCTCTACCACCAGGGATACGTCCACCAGCTGATCGACGCGGTGGGCGACCAGCAGGATTACTACGAGCCGGTCGACTCCGCGCTGCTGCCGATCTCGCCGGTCCAGGGTCCCGACGCCCTTGCCGTCCGGGTCGCCGTCGAGCTGCCTGGCCGGATCGTCCATCTGCGGATCTGGCGCGTCGCGGTCGGCCGCTGCACCCTCCTGCTGCTCGACGCCCGGCACGACGAGAACAGCGAAGAGGACAGCTCGCTCACCGACCGGCTCTACGGCGGCGACACCGAGACCCGCATTCAGCAGGAGGTGTTGCTGGGGGTGGGCGGCTGCCGCGCGCTGGCGGCGATCGGCATCCACCCTTCGGTGCTTCACCTGAACGAGGGGCATTCCGCGTTCGCCCTGCTCGAATGGGCGCACCAGATCGCGGCGAACCAGGGGCTGTCGGCCAAAGAAGCCCTGCGCGAAGTGGCGGCGATGTCGGTCTTCACGACCCATACTCCCGTCGAAGCCGGGCACGACCGATTCGATCCGAGCCTCGCCGCCCGCTATCTGGAGCCGCTGTTTCCGGCACTCGGGCTGAAGCCCATGGAGCTGGTCGCCCTCGGACTCGAAAAACCGGCCGATCCGGATTCGCTGTTCTGCCCCACCGCCCTCGCGCTCAACCTGACCCGCAAGGCGAACGGCGTCTCCGCGCTCCACGGCCGGGTGTCGCGCAAGATGTGGCATCACCTCTATCCGGGCAAGACCGAAGAAGAGGTGCCGATCGGCCACATCACAAACGGCGTCCACGTCCGCACCTGGATCGCCTCGGCAATGCACCAGCTCCTGGTCCGCCACCTGAGCGCCGATTGGACCGAGAAGATGGCGCACCGCGACCTGTGGGAGCGGATCGAGGAGGTGCCGGACGCGGAGATCTGGGAGGTCCACCAGGTGCTCAAAGGGCGGATGGTCGAATTCGTCCGCGGCCGGCTCGCCGAACGCCGCCAGCGGGTCAAGCTGCCCGATCCGGAACGAACGCCGCTCGGCACCGAGACGCTCACCCTCGGCTTCGCCCGCCGCTTCGCCACCTACAAGCGAGCCGATCTGCTGCTGACCGACACCGACCGCCTGGCCCGCTTGGTCGGCGACCCGGCCCGGCCGCTCCAGATCGTCTACGCCGGCAAAGCCCACCCGCGCGACGAAGCAGGCAAGGAGCTGGTGCGGAAGGTTTCGCACCTCGAAAACGACCCCCGCTTCGCCGGCCGCGTCGTCCTGGTCGAAAACTATTCGATGCACGTCGCCCGGCAGCTGGTCCAAGGGGTGGACGTCTGGGTGAACACCCCCCGCCGCCCGAACGAAGCCTGCGGCACCAGCGGCCAGAAATGCATCCTGAACGGCGTGCTGAACCTCTCGATCCTCGACGGCTGGTGGGCCGAAGGCTACGACGGAGCGAACGGCTTCGCGATCGGCCACGGCGAAAGCCACAAGGACCCCGAAATCCAAGACGCCCGCGACGCCGAGTCGCTCTACCAGGTGCTCGAACAGCAGGTGATCCCCCTCTACTACCAGCGCGACGACGAAAACCTCCCCCGCGCCTGGATCCAGAGGGTCAAACGAGCCATCCACACAATGGCCTGGCGCTTCAACGCCGACCGCATGGTGAGGGACTACGTCGAAGAGTGCTACCTGCCCGCCGCGGGCGGGGGGACGTGCCGGATGCCGGGCCGGTAAATCCTTTCCTGGGCGCGCGATGCGCCAGCGGGTCGGCGGTCGGCTGGAGGAAATCGGCCCTCCGCTCGACGAGAACCGCGGTGGTCCCGCGATGAGCTTTAGCTATGACCGGGGTAGTCACGCGCTAACCCGGCGGAGACCTTCGGCCCGCTGCCGGTGTCGGATGCGCTGGGCGGATTTCGCGCTGAGTGATCCGGTTCGGGTCTTCGCGCCGGACCCGCCCAGCGCTCAGAAAGAGATCGATGCGCTACACTCCCCTCATGGGCGCACCGCTGACCATTTCCACCGATAAAAAGCTTCGAGAAGCTCTGGAGCAGCGCGCGGCTTCTCAGGGGAAGACCGTTCCCGAGGTCGCTCGGGAAATCCTCGTCGATGCCGTTGAGGAACGCCCCTTGGGTGAGCGGATCGGGCACCTTCGAGGTCGGCTCGACCTGAGCTCTGCCGCCTCAGACTCCCGGCGCCAAGAGATCAAAGAGCGAAACTGGCGTCCTTGAGAGCCTGCCTCCTCGATACCGGTCCCCTCGTGGCCTATCTTGACGCCTCCGAGCCAAGGCATTCGGAGGTTTCTGATCTTATCGACAGTTTTTCCGGAAAGCTCTACACGACCAGCGCCGTGATCGGCGAGTCGATGTATTTCCTCTCATCTGTCAGGCACGGACCTCGGTTCTTGGCGGAATTCGTCGCGGCGAGCGGACTTCTGGTCTACGACCTCAGTGGCGCCGTCGATCTCGCCGAAGCGTCACGCAGACCGTGTGCAATCCCCCGCCACGAAAGCTCCCGAACGCCGCCCGTCTCGGGAAGGCAAGGTCCGGAAGGAGTTCTGGCTGGACCCTAAGACGTTACGCCGCGCTCAGTCGATTTTGGGCACGGCAACCGATCGCGAAACCGTCGAGGCGGCACTCGATATGGTCGCGTTCCGGCGTGAGCTTCTCGAAGGAACTCGGGCGCTTGCAGGGCTCCAGATCGATCCGGTCCGTTAGGCACGGGGTCCAGCGAGGCAACATCGGCCGAGAAAGTGCTGGAGTGGACCCTCCGACCCACTGCAAGCGGCGGTTGAATCCGGTGCATTCGACGACGCGATGCGGTGGAATCTGCGGCGGTTTCGGTGCAATTGACGAACGCTTCTACCGCAAGCGATCCTTGCTTCCACTACATCCCTCGTCGCTTCCGGTGGAATTTGCGGCAGATTCTACTGGAATGGATCACCGCTTCCGGTGGAATCGCGGCCGTTTCTAGTGGAATCGATCATCGCTTCCACTTAAATCTGCGGCCGCTTCCACCGGAAGCTGCGTCGAAGGTTTTCTACCCCTGCACGAAGTACCCGAAGTACTGCCGACTCCACCGCTGGACGGTGACCGTGGGGTTGCCGCAGGCGGGCTCCGCCCGCAGCACGCGCACCTGCGCCAAGCCGATCGGGCAGGTCTGCGGGATCACCACGTCGAGGTGTTTGCCGTCGGTGCCGATGGCGGTGGTTACGGCCTGCTCGCAGATTGCGCCGCCGGCAAAGCGGAACTGGACTTTGAGCACGCCGGTCAGCTCGATGCCTTCGAGCCGGATCTTCGCGCGGCGGATCGAGCCTACGCGCGGCCAGATTTCGGTCACCACCGGGCGGCCGGAGTCGGCCGGGCGGTCGTTGCGCCAGAAGGTGACGCGGTCGCCGAACGGGTCGTTGGCGAGATCGAGGTCGCCGTCCTCGTCGATGTCCAAGGCGACCAGATCCTGCGAGTCGGTCGAGCGGCGGTATTGGGTGAGGATCGTCGGGGTGATGTCGGTGAACGTTCCCGGCGGCGGCGAATCGGCCGAGGTGATCAGGCCGTCGCCGTTTGAATCGACTCCGTTGTTCATCAGCACACGTGGCAGGTCGTTCACCACCTGGTAGATCAGGTCGAGGTCGCCGTCGCCGTCGAGGTCGGCGAACGCGGGGAACATCGCCTGGTCCATGCCCGGCGTCGGGTTGCCGGCCGGGTCGGTGGGCGCCGTGTGGATCACCGGCGAGAGCGAGCCGAGGGGCATGCGGGTCTGGAATTCGTCGACCATTCCGCCGGTGGTGGCGATTTTGTTGATCAACAGCCAGGGGTAGTTGGTCCGGGCGCCTGCGGCGTAGTGGGCGATCGCGACGTCGGAATCGCCGTCGTTGTCCAGGTCGCCCTGGGCGATGCCGAACGAGCCGCAGGAGATGTAGGACGTGTCGCCCAAAACCTGATCGGTACAGGCGGCGGGCAGCACCGTCGCCGACGATTCGGTGAGGGTGCCTTTGGGGGTTCCGACCCCGTTTAAGAACAGCAGGTCTTTCGTCTGGGAGACGCTCGTCATCTCGGCCGCGGTCTTGGCGAAGCCGAGGGTGGTGAACAGGTCGAGCGCGCCGTTGTTGTCGAAATCGGCGAGCAGGTCCATCCCCAGGCCGCGGTTCCAGGCCGGATCGTAGGTGCCGGACGTCGTGCGCATCTGGGTCGGGGCTACGTCCTTGAACCAGTGAGCGCCGGCGCCGGCCGTGCCGATGACGTTCTTCAAATAGCGCCAGCCGAAGGCGTACGTGCCGATCGGGTTGGGAAAGAGCGGCGGGGCGACCATGGGCACCGGCCCCGAATAGCCGCTCGGCAGGATCTCGAACAGATGGACGATCGCGTCGACGTCGCCGTCGTTGTCGAGATCGCCCGCGACCGCCCGGTCACCGATGCCCGGCAGCGGCAGCGAGGTGCGACCGTTCGGGTCGATCCTCGCGTCCTCGGTCGTGCAGGACGAGGCGGTGTAGAGCGAATCGAAGCCGAAAGTGCCGCTGCCGGAATTGACCAGGACGATCGAATCCGGACTCGTGTCGACGCAATACGGCCAGGCCGGCGTGCGCTGCGAGGCGAGCAGCGCGTCCACGTCACCGTCCCGGTCGAAATCGGCGAACACGCCGTCTTCCATCCCCTGCGGGATCTGCCGGCCGCGCTTGTTGCTGGTCTGGCCCGTGCCGCCGAAGGGAGAAGCGTAGTCCTCGTGCTCCGCTTCGATCGCCCCCGCGATGCTGCCGACCAGGTAGTTGTAACCGCGCGAGGTTTGGAGCGCGTCAAGCGCGCCGTCGCCGTTCCAATCTGCGAAGTCGAAGCCATAGCCATGCTCGGTGCCCGGCATGGTCTGGTAGCTCTTGAAGCCGATGAAGCCGCCACTGAAATCCCACGGCTGGCCGGCTGTGGCGCCGGGGCCGTTGCCGAGGTTCGAGTGGAGATCGGGCAGCACGCCGCTCCAGCGGTTGCCGTTCCCCTCGAACAGATCCTTGAAGCCGTTGTTGTCGAAGTCGGCGACCGCCACGGTCTTCGCCGACTGCGTGGGAAAGGCCGTGTACGGCTGCAAGGTGGGAAACCCGGAGGTCCAATTCGCCTTGTTGGTCATCACGTAGACGCGGCTCGAGGCGCCGGTGAAGGTGTCGTGCTTGAGCAGGTCGCGTTGCGAAACGATGACCAGGTCGAGCCAGCCGTCGGGCGCGTTGCCGGAAAGCGTCGGCGGATTCGTCGCCGGCCCGAACAGGTCGACCAGCAGCACCTGCTGGGTGAGCGGTGCCGTCACCACGTGCTCGGTGGGAAAATTCGGCGCGTTCGTGTCGAGGATCGGGTTCATGAAATCGGTGAACGAATCGAGCGTTCCGCCGAACGAGACGTCGTTGGCGAAGATCTCCATCAGGTGATCCTCGGCAGGGGTGAGCACGAGGTTCTGGCTGAAGCCGTCCGAACCGGCATTGCCCAGCACGATCTCGGGCCAGCCGTCTCTGTTCAGATCGCCGAGGGCGACGCTCCGGCTGTCGGATTGCACTCCCGAGGCGAGGGGCACCACCTTGAAGTTGCCGCTGCCGTTGTTGATCAGAACGTAGTCTTCGCTTTCGGCGCCGCAACCGGCGCTGGCGCAACGGTTGGCGACCGCTAGGTCGAGATCGCCATCCTGGTCGAGATCGATCGCCGCCACGTCGTTGGTCGCGCGGGAAAGCTCGCCCGGAATCCGGGTCGCCGTCTCGTCCTTGAAGCATCCCGTGCCGTCGTTGATCAAGAGGACATTGGTGGCGCCCTTATAGTTGTCGCCTTGACGGCCGATGTAGAGGTCGGCCCAGCCGTCGCCGTTTAGATCCTTGTACACGACGCCCGAGCTATTGCCGGCGGTGGCCGAGACGGGGATGCGCGGTCCGGTCGAACAGGTATCCTGCGAGATGTCGCCCCAACGGCCGGTCGCCGGATCGCGGCGCATCAGCAGGTCGGTCTGCGCTTGGGCCGCGTTCGCCTGCTCGACCGGATCGGGATCGAGATCGCCAAGCCCGTAGCCGATGCCGGCGGTGACGTACAGGTCGTCGCAGACGGTATCGAGCGGATCGGCGCAACCGAAGGCCCCGCGAGTCGCCGAGACGAACAGGAACGAGAAGCCGCTCCACGGAACCGGCGGGTCGGTCTGAACGTTCTGGTAGTGGCCGTCGATCGACTGGAAGAAGGTCGGTTTTCCGTAGCGGACGGTCTTGGTCGGATCGATCAGCGCGTCGCTGTAGTTGACGAACAGCTGGAGACCTTTCTTTTCCAGCGACGCTTCCATCAGCTTGCGGGTCCCGCCAGCCGCGGGGGCGATCCCCTCGGGCGGATCGAACTGTGCGACGTTGAACAGCAGCACGTCGGTGTAGGCGGCCGGTTGCTGGCTCCCCAGGCCGATCAGATCGCGCGCCAGACTGAACACCGTGTCGCCCGGATCTTCGTAGAACTGGTGCGCGCCCCAGACGTACTCGCCCGTGTCGCGCTCGTAGTTCCAGGGTGTGAGTTTGGGCGGCGGCGGATTGATCGGGATCGGCTCGAGGCAGATCGCGGGACCGATCACCACCTGGGCTACCGCGGGCCAAGGAAGGAGAGACGCGAGAAGGGCCGCCCCAAGGGCAACCCGGCGGACGGAACGTGATTTCGACATGGCATTCTCCGATCGGGGCGCTCGCCTCGGACCTTCCGAGGTTCCCCCTGATCGGAGAAGCGGATTCGGCGGGGAAAGATGACGAAATTCGCGGTTACGACCGCGCGAGATTCGAAAGAATCTGCCCGGCTTCCTCCAGCCGACCGAGATCGCGCGGCAGCTCCAGGGCGTAGGCGGGCACGACGCTCGCCGCCGCGACGCAGGCTTCGAGGTGGGCGGCCAGGAGGTCCGGGCCGTAGCGCCGCGCGGCAACCGTTTGGCCGAGCAGCAAGCGGGCGGTCTCGGCCGGGCGCAGGCGGGTAAGCCGCGGCGCGGGCGCCGTCCCCGGTCCGGCGAGAGCGATCAGCGCGGCGACCGGCGCGGGCGCTCGATACCGGCGCGCCGGGTCGAGCTTGAGCTGCGGATAGTCGAGATGCGCGATGAGCCGATCTTCTGCCAGCTCGAACGGCAGAAGGTCGTCGGCGGCCCGCTCCCATTCGGGGTACTCCAGAGCCGCCAGCGTCGACTTGCCCCGTCCCGATTCCCCGAGGAAAACGAACAGGCGGCCGTGGACGAATACCGCGCTCGCATGCAGCGCCCAGATCGCACGGGCCGCGAGCAGCAGGAGGATCGGCGGCCCGAGCGCCAGCTCCTCGAAATGATCGGGGTCCAGGTCCGCGACTTCGAGCGGCGGCGCGATCAACGATCGGCCGTTCCGCGGCAGCCGCCCACGCGCCTCGGGCGGACCGAGGCAGAAGAGCGGCCGATCGGTCCAGAAACGTCGCCCGGCGAGGGTATAGCCGAACGCCTCTTCGCCCTGGCCCAGCCTGAGGATCGGCTCCCCCTTGCGGGGTCGAACCCGGGCGTACATCAGGGCCGGAGCTTCATCGCGGGATCGCCGAGCAGCGTCCAGCCGAGCAGGGCGTCGCGCAGATCACTCGGACCCCCGGCGATCGCCGCGATCGTCCGCTTGGCCTGGAGCAGCGCGTCGCCGATCGTGGTACCGGGGACCATCAGCCGGGCGAGCAGCGCCGGCCCCAGCAGTTGGTCCGATTCGGTGCGCGAGAGCGTCGCCGAGCCGATTACCGCGGCGGCCCCCTGGGGACCGGCGAGCAGCAGCCGGTGCGCCAGAGTGTCCACCTCGGGCGCCACGTGGTAGGTGTTCCAGCAGCCCCACTGGACGACCAGCGAAGGGCTGCCGACGTTGTTGAGCGCCGCCCCGTCGGCCGCCGAGAACAGCCCCCGGAAGCTCCAGACCGTCGGGCCGGAATGGCCGACGTAATGGACCAGCGCGGGGCCTTGATCGAACGCCGCGATCAGCTGGGATCTTGCAGCCGCGGCCCCCAGGTCGTCGACGTAGGCCCGGACCAGGGGCCAGGCGGCGGGCACCTGGGAGATCAGCTGATCGCTGATCGAGCTGAACGTCCGGGCGACCTCGGCTTCCGTGCCGTCCGCCGCGTCCGCCGCGAACAGCGCGCCGGTCCGAGAGCCGTCGAAGGCGAGGGTCTTGGCGATCAACTGGCGCAGCTCCGAGGCGGTGCGCGCCGGGAAACGGCCGAGCGCCAGATCCTGCACCCCGTCGCCGTCGAGGTCGCCGTAGACCGAGTCGGCCGGGGTGAAGCGGATCAGGTCGTCGGTCTGCGCGTAGGGGGTCGGGATCAGGCTCACCGAGCCGATACCCAAATGGTCGAAATAGTCGTAGGTGTCCGCTCCGACCAGCAGCAGATAGCGCGCGCCGAGCTGTTGGGCGGCGTAGCGGACGTAGTCGCGGATCGCCTGCGGGTCGATCTCGCCGCCGGAATAGGCGGCGTAGAGATCGAGCACGTCGACCAACTTGACTCTGTGTCCTTCGCTCTCGCGCGCCGCGATCAGCGGCGCGAGCTCCCCGGCGAGGCTAGGATGGGTGACGATCAGGTAATCGGCGCGCCGGTTGCCCAGATCGGCGGGCGCTTCGCGCGCCGGCTGGATCGCCGGGTGGAGCATCGCCGAAGCGGTCGAAAGATCGACCGCGCCGACTTTGGTCGCCGCTCCGGGGATCGAGAACGCGGCGCGGAAGCCGCCGCCGAAATTGTCGATCGCCACGTTCGAAAGCCGCGAGGCGCCGCCCTTGGCGTAGACCACGAGGTCGTTGGCGCCGAGCCCCTCGACCTCGATCCTGCCCGGCGCTCCCGGGAAGCTCAGCCGGTCGTTCCGCGCGACGAAGCGACGGGGATAGCTCACGGCGTAGCGATCGACGTGCACCAGGTCGAAGGCGTTGCCGGTGTCGCCGGGCAGACGGACCTCCAACGTGTTCGTCCCTTCGAACAGCAGCCCGGGCGGCAGGGGCAGGTCGTAGCTTTTGGCCGTCAGGCCGTCGAACCGCTCGTCGACGAGCTGCGTGCCGTCGAGCGAAATCTGCAGGTGATGATCCGGCGTCGAAGGCCAGTTCGTGACGCCCCAAAGATCCACGTGCAGCCGCGCCTCGGTGCTGGCCGGAGCGTCCACTTCGATCGGAAAGCTCTTGGCCGTCGGGCGCCCTTGAGCGAGCACCGGCGCCTCGTACCAGGGATCGCCGTTCGGCGAGGCGAAGCTGTAGACCAAGTCGCGGTCGATCGCCAGCACTTCCCCGTAGGAGGCGACCGAAGCGCCTTGCGGCGTACCGTCCTCCACTAATACCCGCGACGGCCGACGGCCGACGGCGAGGCGATAGACCCGAGACCGGGTGTAGAGGCTGCCCGCGACCGCCTCGCCGCGGAATTCGACGAACGACCCGGGACCGAAGATCTCCGAACCTTTTTCGCCCCCTTCTACGTAGATCGGCACCTCCTTGCCGGTCCGCGCCGCGGTGAGCGAGAGGCGGGCGAGGTTGGCTCCGGCAAAGTCGATTCCCGCGGCGCGAAGCTCTTCGTAGGTCACGCGGTAGAGGCCGTCGGCATCGACCCGCAGCTCGGCGGCGGGAACGCTCGCGACGCGGCTTTGCGCCCGGCGGTCGTCCTCGGCCGAGGCGGCGATCTCGGCATGCACAGTCGCCCAGTCGATCGGCTCGGCGGCCGAGGGCCGGCCGTAAGGCCGATCCAGCGCGAACGGTCCGTGGCGGGTCCGACCGCCGTCGAGGCCCGCGTCTTCGAGCAGCAGCTCGGTCCACCCGCCGTCGGGAAGAACCCGTCGATAACTCTGCGGCGCCAGCCGGTCGAGCGAACGGGCGGGCAGCAGCTTCGGCGTCAGCGGTTGCCACGCGTCCTTCGGCCCCTTGCGGCCGAGCAGCGCATAGCCGACGGTCGAGGTCTCGGTTTCGGTGGTCCATTCGACCTCGATCCCGCGGGTGGTCCGGGCGGCGGAAAACGACGCCACGCTCACGGGGAGCGTGCTGACCGGGATCTGATAGTCCTCGACCTCGCCGCTGGTCGCGACGCCGACCGGCGTGGTCACCTCGGCCGCGGTGTACGAAGTCCGGAACCGGGCGTAGGTCGCGGTCGTCCCTCCGGCGTTGCTCGGCACAGCGCTCCAGGTGACGTTGAACGCGGTGGGGGTCGAGGTATTGGCCGGCACGGTCACGGTGCCGGAGATCTCGTTGGCGTCGAGGAAATCGCCGTCGCGGTTCCAGTCGATGTAGCCGACCAGCGAGCCTGCCGTGGTGGTCGAAAGATTCACCGCGGTGACGCTCACCGTATAGCTCGTCGAAGGAGAAGCGTAGGCGGGGAACGAAGCGAGGCCGTCCTCGTCGTCGACGCCGCCCACCTGGGTCGTGTCGTCGGTGGTGGCCGCGGCGCCCGCCTGGCCGTCCGCCTCGCCGTCGGGCGGGTTGGTGCCGAGATAGAGGGTCCGGTCGCCGATCGCGTGGCGCGCGCCGCCCGCGAGCAGCGTGCCGTAGCTGTTCGGCGCGTCGCCGTAGTCGTAACCACAGAAGACGAAGTCGCTGATCCCGACGACCATGAACTGGTTTTCGTTTGCCGGATCGTCGCCCTGGGTGTAGTTCAGGGTGATCGAGGAGACCGCGCCGGTAAACGCCACGTCCAGGTTTCCGGTCGTCGTGTTCTGCGCCGCCGACGCGTCCCCTTCGGCGAGATCGCCGGCCAGTTGCGCGTTGCCCCCCGCCACCGCCGCGATGGTGTAGGGAACCCGGTTGCCGGACGGTCCGGTCCCCACCACCTCGATCTGGTCCTCCCAGCTCCCGCCCGTGATGTCGACGTCCAGGAAGGTGAAGCGTAGATCCCGCACCGGACGGGAAAAACTGAGCGTCGAAACCAGGCCCACCCCTTCGTTGTCCTGGGTTCCGGCCGCCGCCGCCGCATCCATCGACAGCGAGTAATAGCCGGTGTGGTTGCCGTTGATCGTCGTGCGGGTGAGCACCCCGTTGCCGAGGGTGCCCGCGGCTGTTGCGCCCGTGCCCGCAAAATCGCTGGTCGCCCCTTGGGTGATGGTCAGATCGCCCACCGTCGCGTTGGTAAACGGCACGACGCTGCCGTTCGCACCCCAGTCGTAGGTCACGGTCCCGGTGCAAACGGAGGTCGCCGCCGCGGTGCTCACCAGCGTGAGGTACGCCCGATTGAAGGTGCCGTTGGTCGCGTTGTTGTTGATGTCGCAGATGTTGAGCGTCCAGGTCCCGCTGCTCGCCACGCCGGAAAAAGCGGTGTCGATGTTGGCAACCGGCACGATCCGATTGAAGAAAGGCGCCGCGGTCGGATCGACGTCGGTGTCGGCGAGCGTCCCTTCGGTGTTGGACGAAAGAAGGATGTCGAAGTTGTCCTGCGTATCGCCGCCCCCGCCCGCCGTGCCCGCGATGAGCTGCAGGGCGGTGCCGCTCGGCGACACTAGAGTGAGCCGTACGTCGCCGCGGTTGGCGTGGTCGATGTTGAAACCGAGACCGACCCGAGACACCGAAAACGAGTCCGAGACGGAAAACGTCCGCACCAGCGGGGTGGCGCAGCCCGCGGCCCCCGCCGCCGCGGCGGAAAAGCTCACGGCTCCGGACGTGGCGTTGGTGTAGGTATAGGTCAGGGCCTCGGCCGGACCGTCGATCAGGCCGAAAGCACCGAGGAGAATCGTCGCGGAAGTGAGACCGCGGAAGGTTGCGAAGCGGGAAAATCGGATCGACATGTCATCACCTCTTCAAAAGATCCCTCACTGTGCCTTGAAAATAGCGGGATTGCCGCTTTCGCCGACACCGGGCGACGGCCCGAGGGTGAACGTGCGCAAGTCGCCATGAACGATCAATCGCGGCGTTTCATACCGGCGCTTGGGCCCCGGGGGGGTGGGTTCGGCAGGTGGCAAAAACACAGAAAACACCAGGTCGGGCATACCTTCCTCACTCTCTCCGGCAGGCCGAGATCTCCCGCTGGGGCACTTCGAAAGCTCCCCGCACTCCGCTATCGAAATACTTTTCAGGCGATCGACGCTGCCAGATTTCGAACGAAAACGCCAACCAGACCAGCAAACCCGACAAGCCGCATCGCCGCTCCCGCCAGCCGGTCTCCACCCACTCGGGCAAGAGATAATCTCGCCACGCGGCGTTGGGGTTAAGCAAAATCGCGGCCACCTCGCCGGTTGGATCTGCGTAGACGCCGGAAACGAAGAGATCCTCAAACGTCGCCTTGTCCTGCCGGTCGAGGATCGAGCCCGGCAGCAGGCCCGACAGGGCTTGCCGCAAGATGGGGCGCGAATTCCCCTGGACGCCGAGGTCCTCGGCCGGCAAACCCAAAAACAGCTCGATCACCCGTCGATCGCGCATCGGGTGCCGCACCTCGATCCCCAGGGGGTCGCAGTAGTAACGCTCGATCGAGAGCCCGTGGCCGTTCTGCGCGCCGAGCAAGCTGCGCGCCTGCGCCGGGCGCGGGTACTCGGCCGCCCAGCCGTCGCGCTCGATCGGCTCGGGCAGGAGAGCGAGCGAGCTTTCGGTCAGCCAGGCAAAGCGCTCCGCTTTACGCCGGGCGGCCCGCTCCAGCCGCAATCGATCCGGGAGCAGCGCGCCGAGCGCCTGCCGTAGCGCGCCGTCGCCGGCGCGGAACCGGCGCCACAGCTCGCCCGCGGCGGCCCCAAAACGCCCGGCCCGCAACGTTTCCTTCAATCGGTACTCGGCGCCGCCGTAGAGCTGATCTCCGCACAGGCCGGACAGAAGCACGGGGCTGCCAATCCGCTGGGCGGCCTCGTAGGCCCGCTGGTGGAAGTGCCGGTAGGCGTTTTGCTCCGGCGTCGCCGGATGGGTCGGCCAAGACGCGAGATCGGCGAGCGGCAGCTCGTCGTCGCACGGCAGGCGGTGCAGCTCGAGATTCAGCGCGCGCTCCAGCACCGACAGGTGCCGGCTTTCGTCGGCCCGCGGATGGCGGGGAAAAACCCAAGAGAGCGCCCGCAGCCGATCCCCCGCGGGAAGCGCCCGCTGCGCCAAGGCGGCAATCGGAGCCGAATCGAGGCCGCCGGACAAGAGGACCGCGGGCCGGCCTGCCGATCGAAGGCGGCAGCGGACGGCGAGGTCGAGACGGTGGCGCAGCTCTTCGGCGCGCTCCTCCGGCCGCCTCTTCAGAAGCCCGGCGGCCGGCCGCGGCCGGGAAAGCCTCTCGCTGCGCGCGCGGTCATCGCGCACGATCAGGATCTCGCCCGGCTCAAGTTGCCGCACGCCCTGGTAGAAAGTACGACCGGGCTCAGGGTCTTCGAGCGAAAAGTACGCCGCGACCCGGGTCCGGTCGAGCGCCATCTCGCGGCCCAGCGTCGCCGCCACGGCCCCTTCTTCGGAAGCCGCGAGCAACCGGCGATCGTCGAGCGCCACGGCGAGGTTGCGGCCGCCCAGGGCGTCGCGGGCCAGGATCGCCTCCCGCCGCGTCGCATCCCAGATCGCGATCGCGAACGGCCCGAGCAGGCGTTCGAATCCGGCGATCCCCCAAGCGGCAAAGACGGCGGCGGCGAGCCGCGCGTCGCTTACCTTCCGAAGCGGACCCGGAGAATCCGGCAACGCGCGCCACAGCGTCTCCCGGTCGTCGATCCGGCCGTCGAAAGCCAGCCATGCTCGCCAATGTCCGGGAACCGGTATCGGCTGGTGCTCCCCCAACTCTTCCGGCGTGGTCCAGAAATGAAGGTGGCCCAGAACGCCACCGGCACCCCCGGCGGTGTCCAGGCCCTCCCGACCCCGATGAGCCATGTGGCCCAGCAGCCGCTCAAGGATTGCGGGAAGAAGCTCCGCGCCCTGGCGTGCCATCGCGAGACCGAGCGCGCTCATTTGATTTTACCTCTTCGCGTATCGTCATTTTCTCCCCAACGAAGAATCGATCATAGCAGATTCCCCGCCCGCCCTTTTCCGCCCGCCCAAGATTTCCTCACCCAAAAGGAGAGAAATCCCCACCCTGAAGCGAGCCACCCTCCGGCGAGGGGGGTCCCACGCCTAATGAGGTTCTTGAGGAATCCCGGCGAAATTAACCTTCACCCATCAACGCCGCTTACCCCAGGAGGACGCCATGAGACTCAGGATGCTCCAGCCGGCCGTCAACTCTTCGCCGAATTCACACGGCGCGACCCTCGCCGCGAGGGTGCGGAAAACCCTTTCGGCCACCGCTCTCTTCTGTACGCTCGGAGCCCTGCTCCTGGCAGGCGCCGTCGGGGCCCAGATGGGAACCGGCCCGTTCGCCGCCTTTCCCTCGCAGAGCACCGTGGACTCGCGCTTCCTCTCCTTCGGTTGCAGCGGGCCCGAGACGATGGAGCAAGCCACGCGGATTTCGCTCGCCGCTCCGGAGTCCAACGTCTCCTTCGAGCTCAACGTGTTCGACGGCGACACTGCGCGGGTCGACGCGGAGAGCAACCGGCACTGGGATCTCGGCAGCCGGCAGGTGAAGCTCTCCCTCTACGCCGATCCCCTCCGCTCGGGCGACACCTCGCCGGAAAACCTGATCGGCGAATGGTTCGGCAACGATGAGAACGCCACCGGCGGCGTTCTTTGGACGGCGTCCGCCGCTACCATGCCGGACAACGACTGGTGGGCCGTTTCGATCACCAACGCAACTCTCGCCCAGGCTCCCAGCGGCAACTACTTTTACAACCTGGTGATTCAAACCGACGGCGATTGCGCCTCGAACGAGCAGCTGGAGAGCAACCTCAAGCTCGCGGTCTCCTCGCCGGTGACTTTCCAACTTTCTCGCTTCAGCCTGGTCGGTGAGATCTGCCAATCGACGGACGACGGAGCCCTCGTTCATCCCGGCTCCTCGGCGGTGACTCCGCAGAACGCCGATCCAGTGGCGGTGACCTACGACGGCAGCTTCGAGCTCTTCTTCCCCGTGGCCGCCGCCCAGGCCGAGCTGCGCCTGTTCGACGGCGACTTCGATTTCGGCACCGACGCGCTGACCGCGAGTCCTTCGGAAGTCGGATTGGACGCCTGCGTCGACACCGACGATCCGGACACCGACTCGGGCTATGTGGACTTTCCGTTTCTCACCCCCGGCGCCTTGGCAGAGGGAGCCGCGGGTCCAGGTTCGCCTGCAGACGACAACTCTTCCGACGACCTTCGCCGGGGAGAGCCGGGCGACCCCAACGGCATCGGCTGCGTCCGCTATGAAGTGACCGACCCGGAAAGCAACGTCTATTCCAACCCCAACCCCTCCGGCACCCAGGAATGGGAGCAGTTCCTGATTGCCGGCTCTTCCTCGGCTTACACCGCAAGCGCCGACCAGGTCTATGGCGGCGCCACCCTGCCCGGCGGGATTTGGACGATCAAGATCGTCGGCTTGGACATGTCGAATCCAGTGCTCTGGAACGCGTCCTCGGTCTGCTCGACCCGACCCGCCCGCGAAGCTCTGCCCGCTGAGGATCCGAACGACGTGCCGCGGATGGCGGCCTGCCCCAACGTACCGACCTACCTGATGGGGGGATTCGTTTGGGCGGATGACGACGGCCACGGAAAGATGGACCCCAAAGAGAAAGGAATCGCCGGTGTGTTGGTCGATCTGGTTCGCCCGAGCGATGGTGCGGTGATCGCTTCGTCCCGGACCGGCGATACGACGAACCCCAACTGGGAGTCATGCCTGGCGAACTTCCAGGCCGCCAACGTCCAGGGCCTGGCCTGCTTCGGAGTAGACATTGCAGCCGAGTACGAAATGCGGATTGCGAAAGCCAACTTCGCAGCGGGCCAGCCGCTCTCCGGCAAGATTTCGACGACTGGCGGAGAGACCGAAATGCGCTCATTGACCGCCGGCAACTCCATGTACAGCAGCTTCGGTTACCAAGACGCCGACTTCGGCACGGTCGGACCGACCTGCCCCTGAGTAAAAACCGCTTTTTCGTCCCTTTCTTTCCTTCCCTACTCTGACCTGATCCGTGATGCCCCAGGGCATCGCAGAGAGGACTCTTGTCATGAACGCCTACGGAAAAATCGCTCGGATCGTCTTCGCTTCGGCTCTCCCACTTCTGATGGGTGGCGGTGCTCTCACCGCTCAGCAGGGCACCGGACCGTTCGCCTCCTTCCCGACCCAGAGCGTCAAGGACGGCCGGTTCCTCGGTTTCGCCTGCGCGGGTCTTTCGACTTTGGAACAAGACGTTCGGATCATGCTGGCCGCGCCCGGGTCGACAGCGAGCTTCGATCTCGACCTCTTCGACGGCGAGACCGGCGGCCTCGACGGCTCGGGGAAGAAGCACTGGGATCTCGGCACCCGTCCGCTGAAGTTCTCGCTCTATGCCGACCCGCTGCGTGCGCGCACCCTCTCCCCGGCCAACTTGATCGGCGAGTGGTACGGCAATTCGGAGAACGCGACCAGCGGCCAGGATTGGACCTCCTCGACGGCGACGATGCCGGACAACGACTGGTGGAATCTCCACGTTTCCACCTCGGCGATCGCCCAGGCATCGAGCGGCAACTATCAGTACCTCCTGGTGGTCGACACCGACGGCGCCTGCGCGGCGGGCGAGCAGCTGGAAAGCAATTTGAAGATCGCGACCTCCTATCCGGTGACCTTCAGCCTTCCTCATTTCGGGTTGGTCGCGGCCATGCGCCAGACGGTCAACGACCTTCCGATCATCTATCCGGGTTCTACTTCCGCGGCTCCGTTGACCGGCAGCTTCATGACCGCGCCCACGACCTATGACGGCACGTTCGAGTTCTACTTCGAGCTGGCGGACGGAGCGACCGAACTGCCACTCTTTGACGGCGATTTCGACTACGGGACCAGCATTCTGCTCGGCACACCTTCCGGCGTGGCGTTGGACTCATGCGCCGATACGGACGACCCGGGCACGGCGTCTAATTACGCCGACTTCCCCTTCGTTCCGACGGGCGTTGTTCCGGAAGGTTCGCAAGGTTCGGGGGTTCCGCCGGACGACAGCTACCGCGACGCCTTCCGGCGGGGCGAGCCGGGCGATCCGAACCAAGTGGGTTGCGTCCGCTACGAAGTGACCGATCCGGAAAGCCACGTCTACTTTAACGACAACCCCTCGGGCAGCGTCGAATGGGAGCAATTCCTGATCGTCAGCACGTCCTCGCCGTTCCTCGGCCAGGCCGACGCGGTCTATACCGGCGCGACGCTTCCCGCCGGAATCTGGAAGGTCAAGATCCTTGGGCTCGACCTGGACAACATGAATTTCTGGTACGCCACGACCTGCGCGACGCGTCCGACGCGCAATCCGGAGCCGGGAGAGGACCCGGACGACGTGCCCCGGGTCGCCGCCTGTCCGGACTTGTTGGGCGAGCAGCCGGCCAGTTTCGGCGCGCCGAATGCAAAGAAGTAGAGACCAAGGAGATTCAAAGTGATCGACTCCCAGGTAGGTACGCTGCAAACGGCGCTGAACGTGAGCTCCCTGCCGGCCGGACTGGCCGCCCGCTTGGCGACGGTTTCCGGCCTGGCCGAAAGGGATGTGGCCGGGCGGTCCCTGGCTTCCCTCCGTCACCGGCTGAGTCCGGTTCTCCAGGCGGACCTGCTGGGTCTGCGGCGGATCGACGGCCGGGTCGTACGGAAACATCCGGCCACCGGGGCGCTGCAACCGGTTCCCGGGGCCACCGTCCATGTCGAGGACACAGACGGTTCCTTCCTCCTCTATTCGCCGCCGCAGTGGCCGGACTGGAGCTGGCTCGTGCCTTTCAAAGTCCGCCGCGAAGAGATCGCTATCGCACACACCGACGCGCGCGGGCGGTTCAGCGTCGGCATCCCGCGTTGGGACGTCGAGGCGATCACCGCCTGGCGACAAGGCCGAATCCGCTTCAGCGACTTCAGCCGGCCGCGCCTTCGCGACGTCGTGAAGGATTTGGACGGGTGCTCTTGCGACTCGGCGGAAGCCGCGATCCGGAAGGCCGATTTCCTCGCCCGCTGCCGCAAGCGGCTCGGCCGGCCGCTGGCCCGCCGCATCGAAAGCCTGCTTCACGAGCAACCGGCCGGGACGGCCGAGGAGATCGAATCGCTGCTCGAAACTCCGATCGCGCCGGAACGTCCCTGCGCTCTCGCTGAGATCGGTAGGCCCGAGCTTCTGGAGATCCTGAAGGCGGTCGCCGGCGAGCACGGGATCTCCCCCCAGGTCGTCGAGGAAGCGGATTTCGGTCCCTGGATCGGGCCGCTCTGGCGCGGCAGCCACCTGGTGCTGAAGCTCTGGACCCCCCTTCTCGACGCTCCGGACATCACGTTCCGCGTGACCGGGGACCGAGGCAAAGGGGTGGACGAGGAGGTTCTTTACTCCGGGGGATTCTTCGACGTCGCCTGGAACCAGGGCGGGATTCCCGACCTTACGCTCACCGCCTTCCGCGAAGCCCCGGCCCTTCGCCGAAGCCTCCGGCCGGAGCAAGGACGTCTCCTTGCCCATCGGCCGAAACCCCGGTTCGCAGCGGCCCCGCCCGCGATGGCGGCGTGACCGGCCGCCGTCCCCGGAGGGCCGGGCTGGATCGTGCCCCGGCTACCCTGCCTGCTCGTCGGCGTAAAACCGGTAAAAGTAGTTCGCGTCCTCGAACGGGTGCTCGTCGAGCACGTGATGGAGGAGGCCGCGCTCGACCAAGAGGCGGCCGACGCGAAGGGCCTCTCGGCGGCTGGTGCCTTCGGCGCGGACGAGCCAGTCGACCGCTTCGCGCCCGGTCAGACAGCGGGGGTAGACGTTCCACAGATGGCGCCGGTCTTCGATCGCGACGCCCCCTTCCCCGCGCATTTGCGTCGCCAGGGCCGCCAGCTCTTCCTCCGTCCAGGGCCGGCCGGCAAGGTCGCGGTCGGCTCCGTCCTCCCCCTTCGCGGCCGGGGCTCCGGCGGTCGCTTCTTCCGCCTGCGCCGCGTGGACCACGCGCTGGGGCAGCGGCATTTCGAGCCCCTCGCGGCGAAAAGCGCTTTCGATCCCGAAGTTCAGATCGCTTTTCAAGCTGCTCTGTTCGCGCGGGTCGCGGGTCCAGACCAACAGATCGAAGTGGAGCGCGCTGTCGCCGAAGGCGGTGAGCTGAACCGTCGGGGCCGGCTCGTCCAGCACGTCGGGATGCCGGCGGGCGACGCCGAGCAGGGCGTTGCGCACCTTGGCGATCGGGCTGCTGTAGGCCGCCGGGACCGGAATCCGCAGGCGCGACACCGGATCGCCATGGCTCCAGTTGATCACCTCGGTTTCCAGAAAGCGCGAGTTCGGCACCAGGATGCTCACCCGGTCGGTGGTGCGGATGACCGCGCTTCTTGCCCCGATCCGTTCGACCGTCCCCGAGAACTTGCCGACTTCGACGAAATCGCCGCTCTTGATCGGCCGTTCGAGGCCGATCAGCAGGCCGGAGACGAAGTTGTTCGCGATGTTTTGCAGGCCGAATCCGAGCCCGATGCCAAGCACGCTGCCGACGATCGCGAGCGTTCGCGCGTCCAAGCCCCAAACCTGGAGGACGATCAGCCCGCCGACGAACAGCAGCGCATAGCGCAGCAGGCCGGTCAGGCTGTCCTCGGCCGACGCTTCGAGCCGCAATGGCCGCAGCAGGTAGGACCGGAACAGCCAGGTGACCCCGGCGACGCAAATCCACAGCGCGCCGAGGGCGATCGGGAGCATCACCAGGTCCGCGGCCGAAAAGGCCTGCTTTTCGATCGCGAAGAGCGGCCGGTTGAAGCTCGCTGCGAGCAGCTCGACCCCCCGGCGGCGCAGGGTTCCCAGGCCCGGAAAGCGGTCGACGGCAAAGGTGCCGGCCGCCAGCCAGATCCCCCATTTGAAGGGCAGGAGTGCCAGCTCCAACCGATGCTGCCAAATCAGATGGACGCCGGGCGCCGGCGGCGCCAATCCCCGGCCCTGCCGCTTGCGCCGGGCGCGGTCGGCGAGCCGAAGCGGCAGCCGTCGGCCGAGCCGCCAGAGCGCGAAATGCGCCAAGGCCGCAGCGCAAAGCGCCGCAAGGCCGAGCGCCAGGGAGGGCATGGGGGAATCGGGCATGCGAGGTCAGGTCTCCCGGGAATCCTACGCTGGACGGCGGGCCGGCGGATGGCGAAGCCTGGAATCGGCGGGATTGGAGCGCTAAGTTACCGGTTTCGGCACTTTGACGTATCATTCCGGCACCGGTTATCCGAAGAGAGCCTTAGAAACCGGCTGGAACTACCGCGCCCGGATGGATTCGAGGGCTCGGTCGGAGGAAAGTCTGAAACATGCCAGCCAACGCCCTCCATCCGGATGCCGCCGGCCGGTCCAAGCCGGAGCGTCTGCGTCTGGCGATCGAGATCTTTTATGCCCGGAGCAGTCGGCAGATGCATCCCGACGGCGATTGGCAAGAGGGTCTCTGGTACCCCTCGCCCGCCGAGCGCCGGACGTGCTGCGAGGGCATCCACCCCACGATGAGCAACCGGCAGGCTCTGGAGAGCCATTGCCGAAGCCAAAGCCATATCGCCGCCTTGTGCGACGTCCCGCTCGGCGAGCTGAAGGCCGCGGTGCGCGCCGATCGCAAGCAAGGTTCGCCGATCGCCGAGCAGGTCACCGCATCGCTCGTGGCACCTCGGCCGCAGAGGGCCGAAACCTTCTTCGAAATGCGCCAGAAGGCGAGGCAGGAGACTTTCGAGCAGTTGCATGCGGCGCTCGCCCACGGCTTGCCCCTTTTCGAGCGGCTGCATGCGCTGCGGGACCCCAAGGTCGCGGAAGAGGAGAGCATGGCCCCACTGCTGGAAACGGCGTCCGCGAGCGCGGAGCGATTGGTTGCGACGCTCCACTCCGCGCGTAGCCTGGAGGCGACCTTGACGTTCGGGAGCGCCCTTGTCGAAACGCTCCGAGCGTTGTTGGAGGAGCCCCCGGCCAAGCGCCGCCGTTCGCTCGCCGCCGGAATCACGGGCATCGATCCAAATCCGGACCCGGCCGCTCCCGGCCGGGCGGCTTAGGCCCGAAGTTGATGGTCATTGGCGGCGTGCGGCATCGGTCGGTGGGTCGCTTCTTGCCCGGGTGCGCAAGCCTGACGCAGCTCTTCCACCAGGTCCAGAAGCTCCCGAAGCAGAGCGGTCCCGTCGCCCAGGATGACGAGATCTTTGCCGATCGCCGTGAGTTGCTTGCGACCGGCGGGCGTGGTCGGTACTTTTCCCAGAGTTTGCTCGATCCGGCCGTAGGCATCGACAGCGCAAGAAAGAATGCCTTCGCCGTCGCGCAGGGCGGCGAAGGATCGGTCCCGGGTAGGGCGCACCGCGTTTCCGCTCGAACCGGCGTACACCGTCTCCGGCTGCTCGTAGCGGGTCGAAAGGAAGCGCCGGATCAGCTGGACGCTAGGGATGTTTGCGGCACCCGCTTCTGCCGCGAGCTGCTCAAAGATCCAGATCGACAGAGTGAGGCGAAGTACTTTAGTGGACATAACCTTCTCCTGAAAGTCCAGAATGACGATGCCGTCGTAATGAGGCAGCGATCCTTGGTCCCGCCGTAGTCGCACTCAAAGAGCCGATTGGCGCTCATTGATGCCGCTATGGATATCTTGCGGCTCCATATCGCGGAAAGTCAAGAAAAAGACCGGATTTGCCGTTACGAACGACAACACCTGAAAAACGGGTGCCGCAGTGCACCGGTGCATCGACGATCGACCTGACGTTCGGAAGCCGGCGGTCCGGAGTACAAAAGAGGAGCCATGCTGCAGGCAACGGCGCCCCTAGTAGCCGGAGACTGCGCAGAGGCGGCCAGCTTCTGCGCAGCTCCTTTGTCACGTACCGCAACGCCCAGCTCCGTCGGAGTCCGAGAACAAACGGCCTTCGCGCCGGTCAGTTCGGCTGGCTGACGACCCGCGCGACCTGGAGATCCGGCCCGGAAAACGTCCCCCGGTGCGACCAGATCGAAACCGTGACCCGATCGCCGCGGTATTCGAGGATCGGTCCCCGAAGGCCGAACGGCACTTCGATCGCTTCGACCGCTTCCGAGACGAGGCGCAGAAACGAGAGCGACTCGCACCGCGTCCGGAAGATGAATTGGCGCTGGATACGGAGCCCGTCGGCCGCCAGCTTCCAGCCCGGCATTCCGCGGAGCCAAAGCTGAATCCTTTCCGCCTTGAGGGAGGGGGGCAGGGGGGACGGAGACGGGGACAAAGAAGAAACTTGTGCGCTCATGGCGAGCACCTCCAGAGTGGGGCCGGGACGGAGGATTCCGTATCGACCGGCGATGTTCGCGGCGCGCCCGCTCCCCGAAACAGGAGCCGGAATTTGCGGCACGAGCGCCTGGGGCGCAGTGGCATGTTTGGGCAACCGGCGGTTCGTTTTCATCGCGAGATGAACCGTACGGCATTCGAACCGGCGATTTCCAGCGCGTTTTCGAGCATAGGGCCTATGCTCGAATTTGCCCCTTGAAATGCCCGATCTGGGTGGTGTAGGGTCTCCGGCTTTTCCCGCGGGAGGGGAATTTGCGCCTTCGCGCGACTCAGCCCTCGGGCTTGATCCTCGGTTCCACCAAGCCATATCGGACGGCGTGGGAGACCGCCTGCGCCCGGCTGGTCAGATGGAGTTTGTCGAGGATGTTGCGCACGTGGAATTTCACCGTGTTGTCGGTTAGCCCGAGACGTTTGGCTAACTGGCGGTTGGAGGTGACCCCTTCGACCATCAGGTCCAAAACTTCGCGCTCGCGACCCGTGAGTGCTTCCGATCCTTCTGCTCGCGGTTCCGCGCTCTTGGGCTTGGAGAAAGCCGCCAGGATCTTCCGCGACACCTCCGGAGTGAGCGCGGGTTCGCCGGCCAGCGCCCGCTCCAACAGCTCGAAAAAGCCGTCGGCTTCGAGGCTCTTGAGCATGTAACCGTGCGCCCCGGCGCGGAGCGCATTGAACAGATCGTCGTCTTCCATGGAAGCGGTGAGGATGACGACCTTGATCTCCGGCATCCGTTCGATCAACTCCTTCGTCGCCTCGATTCCATTGAGAACGGGCATCGACAGATCCATGAGCACGATATCGGGCTTCAAGGTGCAGGCCAGCTCGATCGCCTGCCGGCCGTTGCTCGCTTCGCCGACGACCTCAATTCCCCGCGACTCCAGCAGGCTGCGCAGGCTGCTGCGAAACAGGGCGTGATCGTCGCCGAGGAGTATTCTCATTTCGGGCCTCCGTTCAACCGGTCCTGAGTTTGCCTCCCGGTAGGGTCAGCATGACGCGGGTCCCCTTGCCCCTCTTAGACGTCACCACGAAGGTGGCGCCGATGGCCGCCGCGCGTTCGGCCATCGTTTTCAATCCGAAGCGGCCGCACACGGCGATCTCGTCGGACTTCGGTTCGAATCCCACTCCGTCGTCGCTCACCAACAGAAAAACCGCTTCGCCGTCGTTGGCCAGCGTCACCCGTACCCAGCGGGCCTGGGCGTGCTTGCGGACATTCGCCAGCATCTCCTGAAGAATGCGCAGGAGCTGCGTTTGGGTTTCGATGGGCAGCTCGTGGACCGGCTCGATCGCCAGCTCCAGCTGGATCGAGATCTGCTGCGCCCATCCGCTCGCGTAGTCGGAGATCGCCCCAGGCAAACCGCCCTCTTCCGGAAGGATCGTCCGCAGGTCGAGAATCTGCTGCCGGACGTCGCCGTAAATGTTGCGCGCCGCTTCGGCAAACTCGTCGAGATGGGTCTGCGCTTCTTCCACCTTCCCCTGGCGCATGTACTCGCGCACCACCTGCGCCTTGACGTTGACGTAGGCCAGCACCTGGGCGAGCCCGTCGTGCATCTCGTGCGCGATCCGCAGCCGTTCGCGGTCCGCCCCGAGCGCCTTCATTTGACTATGAAGGTGAGCGTTGTCGATCGCGATCGCCGCCTGCTCGGCAAAGCGCACCAAGACGTCCTCGTCGTCCTGGCTGAAGGCGCCGCCCCCTTCTTTTTCCGAGAGGTAGAGGATGCCGTGGTGGGGAGCCCGGCAGGTCACCGGAACGGCGAGAAGGCTGTGCATCGACGGATGCCCAGGAGGAACGCCCACCGAACGCGGATCCTTCGAGATCTCGTCGACCCGCAGGGTTTGCCCTTCAAAGAGGGGAACGCCAAGGAGGCCCAGGCCGCGAGGCGGAGCGCCGATCGCGGCTTCACGGTCAGGGCCGATGCCGGAAGTGACAAACGAGGTGATCTGCCCGGCCTGATCCACCATGGTGAGGGCGCCGTACAAGGTACCGAGCAGCGCGCAAGCCCGCTCGACGACGGTCTGAAGGACGGTGTCGAGAGAGATGTCCGCGGTCACGACCAGCGCAGCGGCGTGCAGCTCCAGCAGCTCCCGGTTCTGCCGATGCAGCCGATGCTCGAGCTTCTCCAAGCGCTCCAGCAGCAGTTCGTAAAACAACACCAAAAGGACGAGCGCAACCGACAGGATGAGGAGACGCGCCGCCCACGGCGAAAGCTTGGGAATCAGCAGTAACTGCCTGGAGATCTCGACGGCGACCAGGAGCAAGAGCGGACCCACCACGGCGATGAAGCGCAAGCGCCCCGCTGATTCCTCAACCCTCATAATTTACGACTATATCGCCTTACGGAAGAGAAGTTGGCTTCGCACCTCGCCGGGGCGCCCGGCTGAGCCAGAGCCCCGCCAGTCCGGTCATCGACGCGAAGGCGGCCAGAATGAATCCGGCGGAGGGGCGGGCATCGAGCGTGGCTCCGGCAATCGCCAGCCGTCCAAGCAGCAGAAAAGCCGGACCGACATGCAAGCGGCCGGGCACCGGGGAGAGCGTCGCCAGGATCGACACCAGCCACCGCGCCGTGTCGGCGACGACGATGAACGGGAAGCAGATGGCGGGCACGGCCAGCAAGGCCGTCCAGCGGCGGCGGCCGTAGGCGGCGGTCAGTAACAATCCGACCACTACGACCAGTGCCAGGGACAAGGATCGTTCCAAGGCGGCAAGGTCCTCGCCCTGGCCATCGCCGGGCCAACCGGCTGCCGAAAGGACTTCGGGAAGCGCCCCGTCCAGTCGGCCCAAATACGAGATGAGTTTCACGCCCTGGGGCTGAGCGCGGGTGACCAACTCGATCTGCCAATAGGGAAGCCAATACGAGACGATCAGCAACACGGCGGCGGCGACCAGGGTCCCGGTAGCCGCCGGGTTGAGGCGCCGGGATTTGCGAGACCTGGTTTGCGACAGCTCCGCCGCGTTGGTGAAAGGAGCCATTCCACAAGAATAGACGGCAGCCGCGCAAGCGGCTCCACACATAAGGGTGGGAAAAGAACGCCGCGGGGTAGGGAAAGCCACGCGGCGGGGTGGGGCGGGGATTACTCAAGTGCTACTGCTCGAAGGCGGAACCTCGCCGGACCCCGAGCTTCAGTGCGGCGCATACGCCAGCGGCCGATCCCACGCCGTCCCGCGCAGCAGCTCCGGCCAGGGCACGTCGGCGGTGAGGATGTTGTTCGGGCTCCCTTCGAACTCGACGTTCAGGAACGCGCCGCTCCGAAACACCGATTCGGGCTGAGTCTCATGGCCGGCGAAGATCGGCGGTGCGATCAGAATCGCCGAGCTCGGCGTCAGCAGCCCTGTGCAAGGCGCCGGAGCGTTGCGGCACCAAGGCAGGGTCTCGATCCGGCCGGCCGCCAGCTTGCCCGCCGCAGAATCTTTGGTCTCATCGCGATCTCCAAGCTAACGCTGCACAACTCGCAGCATTGCTGGCTCATTCTTCGACCGGGGCATCGTAAGGATATTTGGGTGACGTGATCTTGCAGGGGCTGCTTCCCTTGCAGGATTCGGGGGACGGCTGCCATTGAATCTGCTCTTGGGAGATTGGCGCGGCCGTCGGATTCGTTGGATCGAGCCAGAAGACGTCGAAGTTTCCGGGCTGCGAGCCTAGGTGAAGAATCAGGTCTGCCTCTTGGTATCGCGCCGTGGGCCGACGCCGGCCGTCGCGCCCTCGGCATGCGCCACCTCACGGTACCAGCCCGCCGTTCCACGCCGTGTCGCGCAGGAGGTCCGCCCAATTCACGTTGGCGTTGAAGACGTTGAACTCGCTGTCGATGATGTCGATGTTCAAATGCGCTCCGCGACGGAAGACCGGCTCGCCCTGCACCTCTATTCCGGGGCGAACCGGGGGAAGGACGTAGAGACCGACGCCCGGATCCAACACTTGGATGCACGCGGTGGTCAGGAACGTCCCGTCGGGCTGCTCGCAGAACGGCAGCGCCGTTACGGTGCCTCCGACCAGGCGGCCCGGCGGATCAACATCGACGCGAAACAGGAAGGGCATGCGAAACTCGCCGAAACCACACTCACCGTCCTCATTGCAGAACGCGGTATACGGGTAGACGTCCACCCTGTAAGTGAACGGCTGCTCGGCGCGATAGATGACTGCCTTGAATCGGGTTCCAGCACAAAAGGGCGGATTCACAAACGGCTCCAACAGGCACGTGGTCGGCCGCACCGTCCGCGCCAGGATCGCGAAGACCCGCAGGTCGAAATCCGTCACCTCGCCGTGGCAGGGGGTGAGCAGATCGTCCACCGCCAGCCCCCGCCCGGCGCCGTCGGCACTCCCCTCCCCTCGGTCGGTGCGGGTGGTCAGTTGCAAGGCGATCGTCGGTCGATCGGGGTTTGGCACCTGGGGCGCCAGATCCATTTTGATCAGGAGGTTGCCGCGGAAGCCGATGGGCACGTCCAGGTTTGACGCGGTATCGCGGCGCACCAGGGTCGCTTGAGGCAGGACCGACCGCCGAGGATCGAGAAAATCTTCTCCTCGGCGCAGAATTAGGTCGAATGCAAGCTGCTGCTCTTGGCGGAATCGATCTCCCTGGACCGTGATGAATCGCATGTCGTTGGTGCCGACCAGGCCCCGGTAGGCACCGCTCTGCGGGGATGAGCGCCAGAGGAAGAGGCTCGAGCCGAGGTAGGCCACGGAAATGCGGTGGATCAGCCGGCCCGACTGTTGTTCCTCGCAGGTCACCTGCGCCGGCGTGAGCGGGCGGCTGATCAGCGGTTGGGCGACTGCGGAGACCGTGGAGAATAGCCAGAGTGGCAGCAACAGCACAGACGTTCTCATGGCATCACCTTTCTCTCGTCACTGCAACTGCACCCGCAGGAGGATGTCGTACGCGTACTTCGGCGATTGAATCACACAGCTGCCGCCGTTGCAGGTCTTGCGGCGACCATCCCAATCGATCGTCTGGGTCAAAGTGATCGTGCCGGTCGACGGGGTGATCCATTGCACGGTGAACCGGCCGTTGGCGGGACCCAGGTCGAGCAGCGGCAACACTGCCTGGTACTTGTTGCTCGGCCAGATCCGGGCGTCGTAGGCGTTGCGGCTGAGAAACGAGGGCAGGTTGGCGGCATCCCTCGGGCAGCCGGTCAGGCCGAAGTCGACCTCCGTTGGGATCTGGTCCGGGTGCGCAGGGTCTCTTGGCTTCTGGCAGCGAACGGTGCTGTGATGAAGATAGAGGAGAAACAAGCGCTTCGAATCGTTGAGCGAGGTTTGGAGCGAAGCCCAATAACGTTGAGAGATCCGGACCGTGTCGAGGTCTGTGAGAGTGGTGCCGTCCGGGTAGATATTCAAGCCGACCCAGGCGGGTGCCCGCGACGAAGACAGAATCTTCCCCTGCTCGATGTACGGGCGGAGAAAACGAGCCATCACGCCCAGCTGGCGGCGGATGTCGGCCGGGGTGTTCGGGTTGCCCCCGGAGAGGTAGCCCCAGGAGTCGTGGATGCCCCCCTGATCCAGCAGGAACTCCCAGGCCTCCGCCCGCGCCGGTTCGGGAAGGCCCTGTTGGAGCGCCCCGTCCACGTGCCCCCGGGTGCCGCCTTTGCCGCCAAACGGCGTGATCTTCGTTTCGTTGAAGCCGAACGGGCGTTGGCGGCTGCCGTATTTCTGGACGAGGGTGAGGGCGCCGGCATCAAGCTTGCGCGACACACCTCCCGGCAGCGTGGAGGCGAGGTTCGTGCCGACAGTCGTGTAGTGCCCGTTCAAGATATCCACGTTCGGATCGTTGCGGTATTGGTCGGCGCCGAGCTGGCTGAAAGGCTGCACCGCGATCAAGTGCCCGCCCGGGTCGAGCTTGGGGTACTTGGCCTCCTCGTCCATCGTTGCGCGGATCATGTCCTTTTGCCATTTGGCGACAGCCAGGGGATCGACCGTCTCGGGATCGGGTTCGTTGGCGATCTCCCACCAGACGTTGTCGAAGCACCAGAGCTCGCGGACGGTCCAGAGGATCACGTTCTTTTGCGCCGCGCGCATCTTCAGGTTGGCCAGCGCTTCGGGGGTTCCGCGGAGGTCGTCCACTACCGCATATTCCTTCTGCGAGAACTTGACGATTTCCAGCTGGCCGTTCGTCCCCGGCAAGCGCCCCTTGCCGCCCCAGGGGCCGGCCTCGAAGAAATCCCCTTCGAACGGCGCGAAGAAGGTCACCTCGACCAGCAGGTCTTTCGTCTGCGCGTAGGAGACGACCTGGCGCAGCCGGGAGAAATAGAGGTCGTGCGGCTTATCGAGCCGCCAGAAGGGGTAGGAGCCCGGAGGGGCGGGTGCGCAGTCGGGGCTTGTGTTGGCGGCGGCGCAGTAGAGGAAGGGTACGTTGTTGAGGGTCTTTTCTCCCGCGAGCGCGATCCAGAGGCGGGTCTTGTCGAGGCCTTCGGTGCGGGCGGCCTGGAGGGTCGTGGGGTGGTTGGCGAAGTTGCATTTGTCGGCGGCCAGGTCGAGGTGACATCCGGCGTCGGCCGAGTCTCCCATCAGGAGTCGATTCTTGAGGCGATAGGAAAGGTAGCGTGGCAGGGTGGGCGAGATCCTGACCGGAACGATCGTCCGGGTTTCGGTGGCGCAGCTGGTGTCGGCGAGTCGGGCGCCATAGCTCGGGTCGGTGCCGATCAGGCTCGGGTTTTCGTCGTAGAGCTTGGCTGCGTCGAGGGAGAGCGGGTCGCCTTCGTAGGGGAGCAGCGGATCGCCGAGGGTCCACTCTTCTGGCGGGAGGCTGGGATCGAAAGAGGTGCCGGGGTCGGTGCCGATCTCGGGCGGATCTTCGTAGGTGACCGGCTCGGGGGGTTGCGCTCGGGAAGGAAGGCGGAGGGCGAAGAGGGGGAGAAAAACCAGGATGAGAGCTAGCCGGCGCGAGCGGAGTGAGCGCGTGTCTGTTTCTTTTCGGTATCTCATGACAGCTGATCATAGCTTGGTGTGCGGGCCTGGAGGCTCAATCACCAGCCCAACGCTATGCTGTCGATCAAACAGGCGAAATCGCCCCCAAGCCAGAGGGTCGCCCCGGCCGGGGTTTTACCGCTACGCTGCGCCCGGCGCCCAGCCGCCCGGCTCCCCCTCGTCCTCGTGGCGCTCAGCCTCCAGCCCGGCCCGTTCGAGATCGCGAAGAACGCTTTTGAGCACCGCCGCGTCGAGCGCGGCGGCTTCGGTGGCGCGTTCGAGCAGGACGAGCGAGGCGAGCCCCTCGCGGGCGACGCCGATCGAGCGGAAGGTAGGGATCAGTTCCCTGGCGAGGAGCTTGCGGGCTTCCTGAACCCGGCCGCGTTCGACAAGGCGCACGGCCAGGTCGAGACCGACGATCGCGGCTTGAAACGGCAGGCCGAGCTGTTGGAACTGTGCCTTCACCCGGCGGAGCAGCCCTTCGGCGACGCCACGGCGGCCGAGACCGTCGTAGATCTGGGCGTCATAGAAAAGAAACTTCGCTTGGTCGCTGGCGCCCATGTGGCGGTAGTACTCCGCGCGAATCGCGTCGGCGCAGTCGGAGGCGTCTTGGACGAGGCCGAGCTGAACGTACAGGGCGATGAGGTGCTGGGCCGCGGTGAGGCGCAGCTCCAAAAGCTCCGGGGATTCCGTCCCGCCGAGCAGACGAAGCGCTTCAGAGACCAGAGGTAAGGCCTTGCCGGGGTCTCCGGAGTAGGCGGCGGCGAGTGAGCGTTTGAGGGCCAACTTGCCGGCGACGGGGAGGTCGCCGCGGCGCTCCAATGTGACGACAAGGTGTGCCAGCAGGCGGTCGGCTTCGGCGAACCGCCGACGGCCGAGCAGGAACGACGCGTACGGGTCGCCAAGGTGGAAGAGGGCCTCGGCGCTTCCGCCGTCTACCTGCCAGGCAACGAGCGCTGCGTCGAAGGCCTGCTCGGCCTCCGAATGCCGGCCGAGCAGGCGGAGCAGGTTTGCCCGTTCCGCGTGGATTTCGCAGCTTAGGTCGCCCTGCGCTTCGCCCTCGTCGCAGAACCCGTCTGCGCGCGGCAGCAGGAGCGCCCAGTCCAGCAGCTCGAGGCCCTCTTCCGGGTCGTCGCGCCGCAAATTCTGCGCCTCTTCGATCAGCGCGGCGGCCTGCTCACGCTCCAGAGTCTTCTCGGTGTACTCCCCGGTTCCGAGGGTCCCGGCCCGCAAATCCTTCAAGGCGCCCCGGATTCCGAGGTCGACCGGCTTATCGTAATAGAACAGCGGCACCTCGTGGGTGACTGCGGGCAGGCCGGCCACCCGGCCGAACGCGATCGCGCAGTCCCGGCAGCCGCGCAGCAGGTGGCGCACCAACTGCCGGGCGGCGCCGCGGATCTCCCCGGCCGAAAGCGGACCCGCCGCCATTCGCTCCACGACCTTGCGGGAGACGCACGGGGTGGCCGCCGTCGTCGTAGCCACGAGGCGCAGGCTGCCCCTCGGACGGGGAGCAATCTCTGCATCAAGGGGAGCATCGGGCGCATCCATCGGCGGCCTCCCGGAGCCTTCGGGCGTAAGGGTGATCGGCGCGAATTCTCTCACGCAGGGGCGATTTTGTCGAAAGGGAGAAACGCCGGTCGGCCGGCGATCGCGCCGACCCGCCAACGTAGGGGGCGGAGACAAGCCTCCGCCCGAGATCCGCGACCACCGCGGGCGGAGGCTTGTCTCCGCCCCAACCCGACCCTTCAGGGCCGCGGCGCACCGCTGGGATCGACGCCCATCCCTTGGTCGCTGAGGACTTGCGCGGGCCGGCCGCTCGGATCGACCATCATTCCCTCGTTGCCGAGTACCTGCCGCGGCGCGCCGTCGGCCCAGAGCGCGCCGAGCGGCGTTCGGGCGAACCACCAGCCCGTCAGATGCTCCCAGGCGTCGGACCAGGGCGAGGCCGAAGTCGGGGCGGCGAGCCCGGCGGTCAAGAGCGCCGCGATGGCGAGAGCCGCGGCGGGGCGGCGGTGGACGGATACGGACATGGCGTTTCCTCCTCGGGGTCCGCGGGTCATTCCCGAGAGCCGGCACGGCCCCCGCGCCCGCGGGGGCAACGCTGCAGGGCGTTGCTGCCCTGAAGGATAGAGAAAAGCGGCGCGGTGCGCCGCCTGCCTTCGGACCGGCTCCAGGGTCCCGCGTTGTCGATTTCGACAACCTACAACGGCAGAAAGAGGAAGCGTCAAAAGGAGGCGCGCCGCGTCGCCTTTGCCACGGTTCGCGGCGAATTGCACCGACAGCAACAAATAGGCGCTGCACTGCCAACAATTACGTCCGAAGCTCTTGACAAGCGTTTAGCGCGAGGCATAGGTTATGCCGCGTGAGTGTTCCATCTGTTGCCCATAACGCCCGCGAGTACCCCTGGTCAAAACTTTCCTTGATGGCGAGTTTTGGTCAACGCCTGCGCCGGCTGCGCAGGGACGGCGGGCTCACCCAGCGCGATCTCGCCGCGCGGCTCGGCGTCGATCGGCGCACGATCCAGCGGTACGAATTGGGGCAGATCTTCCCCGTGCCGGAAATCTTGGCCGCCATCGTGCGCGCCTTGAACATTCGCTTCGAAGACCTGTTCACCCTTTCGCCGCCCCTGCCGCGAGAGCCGATCCGCCGCCCGGCGGGCGCCGATCCGGCCGACGGGTTCGAGGCCGAGGCATGAGCCTGCCGCCCGACCTGTTCGCGCGAATCGAAGCCTCCGCGCGCGATATCGCCGAGCGGGTCGCGCAAGAGCGGGCGACCTCCGAAGCATTGTGGGGGGAGCTGGCGGCGGCGCCGGTCGCGTCCTGGGCCGATCTCGCGGCGAGCGGCCGATTTGCCCTTCCCACGTTCATCGAGACCCTGTGCGAGGAGAGCTGGTCGCTCCCTCCCGATCGTTCGGAAGCCTTGGCGCAATTCGGCTACGCCGTGGTGCGCACAGTCGACCCCCGGGCGGTCGGAACCGCCACCGCCGCGGGCCTGCGGGCTCTAGTTCGTGCTTCGCTCGGCGACGCCTGGCGGCGCCAGGGCCGATTCGACGAGTCCGATCTGGCATTCCTGGGCGCTTTCAGAGAGCTGGTCGAAAGCGAGGACGCCATCGACTTCGGGTTCGTCCAGGCGCTTTATTCGCGGCTCCTGCGCGATCGGGGCGAGATGTCCGAGGCGTACTTCGAGGCGCTTCGCGCGGCGCAGAACCTTCGGCGCGAAGGGGTGGCCGTCCTCGCCGCGGGAGCTTGGGGCGAAGTCGCGGCTCTCGCCGCGGAAATCGGCGCCTGCGGCAGGGTCGATTCCGCCCTCAAAGCCGCCCGCCGGGAAACCGGGGCCGAGGCACAGCGCGCCGCAGCGGTCGCGGTCGCCCGCGGGGTTCTGCGCCTTCGGCTCCTGCGCGCCGACGCCGCGGCTATCGCTTTGGCCGGCGCCGCGGAGGCGCACTTGAAGCTGGACTCTTTATCGCGCGCGGATTTCGCCGCGGCGACCTCCGGTTTCGTCGGGGTTGCCCGACTTGCCGGCATCGATTTCTTCCACGCTCCGCGAATCGGCGTAGGAGGGTGGGCATCGTGTACAGACCCTATCCAGGAGGCGATCCCCATGACCGACCGCAAACCCGTCGTACCTATTCCCGCCACCTCAAGCTCCGAGCCCGACGGCGTTCCGATGCTGCGCGACGCGAGCGAATGGGAGGCGGTGGAAGGATTTCGCCACACCTTCCTGATCCATTTCACCCCACAGGGCCTTGCCGCCTCCTTGCGCCAGGCCGGCCAGAATCTTTATGACGGCGCGCTCGAAAGCTCAGGCGGATGGCCGCGTTCCCCCACGCCGCCGGTAGTCGAACAGGTGATGGCCGGCGTGGCGGAGCTCCGTTTCATCGAAGGGTTTTACGGCATGGTCGGGCGCGAAGCCGAGGAGACGAGCCTCACGCGGGTCGAGATCAAGATTTCCAATCTCGCGGTCGAATACGCCGCCGCCGCGGGAGCGCTCGCCGCGCAAATCGAGCAGGATCTGGCCGCCGCGGGCGTGACCTGGCCGCCTCCGGCCATGAAGTGAATCCCTGGTGTCAATTCAACGCTCCCTGCGTAGATTCCTAACCCACCGCGTCGGAATCGCCGAGAGGTACACTTCTCCACCATGAAGAAGAAAGAAACTCCTTCGGAACCAGCCCCCCGCGCCAAGGCCACGCGCGGCAAGAAGCCGCGCAAGCGGAAGATGGCGCCGGTCGGGCGGGCGCGTTGGCTGCTCGGCCACCTGATTCAGATGACCGGCCTCGGCCGGCGCGACGTCGATGAGCGCCTCGGCCTCACCCGGGGCCAGGTGAGCCAGTTGCTCACCGGCCGGGTCTCGCTCAAGCTCGAGATGATCCTGCTGATCCTCGACGAGGTCGGCATGGAGCCGGCGATGTTTTTCAAGCTGCTGTTCGAGCTGCCGGACGAAGGCGACAACCCGTTCCTCGCGCTGCTCTACCGCAAAATGCTCGAAAGCGGCGCGATGAAACCCGAGCACCTGATCCCCCCGCCCGAACCGGCGCCGATCCCTGCCGACCAACTGCGCCGGCTCGTGCGCGAAGAGCTGCAAGACGTCCTCGCCCTCGCCCAGCGAACCCCCTCCCGCGAGGACCGGCTGGCCGAAGAGCGCAAGCTGACGGAACCCCTGATCGGCGACATCGTGGAAGAGATCAAGCGCAAGCGCGCCCCGAAACCGCCGCGCAAGAAGTCCGACGAGGAAGCGGAGCGTTGAGATCGGCCCGCCCTCCGGGGGGCCGACCCATCTATGCCGATAAACCGCCGATAAACCGCCGATAAACCGCCGATAACGAGAAGGACCGGGCGCGTCGAGAGGCGTCTGCTATTTCGAGAATCCCCTCCTGAACCCAGTTCTGGAGCAGGTCTCGGACCATTCTCTCTGAGAGCCTTAAGACGGCCGCCGCGTCTCGTGTGGTGATGCGGTTCTGGTTGGTAAAGAGACCGATAACCGCCCTTGCCCGCGGGTCAAGGCGTCGCAGAGCGTCCGGCTCGCCATGGAAACCCGATCCCGCCGCTTGCTGCGCGTCTTTCGAGGCGTTGTCGAAGACGGCGGCAAGAACCTTGAGGAAATATTCAATCCAAGGGGTGAGGTCCGCCTCGGCTCTCCCTTCGTAATAGTTGTGGTGCGGGTGGGTCGCGAGGGAGTTGTAGTACGCGGCGAGGTCCTGGGCATGGTACTCCTCGAGGGAGAAAAACCCGTTGAGCCCGTAGCCTCCGCGGTGAAGCAGGAAGGTAGCCAGAAGGCGCGCCGTCCTGCCGTTTCCGTCGTAATAAGGATGGATGGTAACGAACTGATAGTGAGCGAGCCCGGCGAGCAGCGGCATCGGTAGGATCTTTCGCTCGTGCTCCACCCAGCGCACCAGCGAAGTCATGAGGTCCGGAACATCCTTCGCCTCAGGAGGCAGGTAGACGATGGTGCCCGTCGCCGAATCGCGGATGACGTTCTGGCCATCCCGCCAGGGTGTTGGCCGGGCCCGGGAACTCTTCTCAACCAGGGCGTGAAGTCGCTGGATCAGTTCCTCTGTAAGCGGTGCGTCCCGGGCGGCCCATTCCTCCACGCGAAGGAGTGCGTGCCAGTAGTTGCGGACTTCGGTCACATCCCGCTCGCGGCCGTGAAAGGAGGCGGCTCGCCCGGAAACCACTTCCTCGGCCTCTGCCAAAGTCAGGCGGTTTCCTTCGATTCGAGTCGAATAGTGAGTGGAGCGGACCCGGGCGCGACGACGAAGCTCTTCCGTCACGGCCAACGGAAACGGCGTATGGCCGACGATCGTCTTCGCCGCTTCAACCTCCAGGAGCGACCGGACGGCCGCGGGCGTCAAGGTATAGCGCGGCTGCCAGAATGGGCTATGGATGGGCTTTGCCATACGGCGGCCATCGTATCTTCGATCACCGTGTGGTCGCCTGCCGAAAATCCTCTGCCAGTCCCTATGGAGGGTCGCAACTGCGCTCACTTTGGAAGGGAACTTTTTTGAGCCGAGCCCCCTACTCCCCCTCGATCGCCTCCAGCAACTCGTCCAAAACCCGCTCCACCGCCTCCGGCCGGTCGAGCTGAATCCAGTGACCGGTGCCTCCTACGGGGTAGACGGGCAGGTCTTCGTCCAGGCGGTGGAGGCTGATCGGCAGGCTGTTGAGCTCGCTCACCAGTGCGATTTTCGGCCCCGGGTAGGCGGCGAGCGGTGCCATCGGCGACCAGGTGGCAGCACCTTCGAGCGCTCCGACGATCGCCTTGGGGTCGGTCTGGGCGAGGTCTTCGAGGATCCAGGCCGCCGCCTCGCGATCGCCGCCGACCACCAGTTGGCGAAAATAGTCCTTGGTCTCCCCTGAGGGATCGCGGCGAACCGCGTCGAGGAAAGGGTCGATTTCGGCGCGCGAAAGTTTCGTCTGGTCGCCGTTCGGATCGACCAGGACGAGCGCGGCCACCCGGTCGGGATGCTCCGCGGCGTAGGCGATCGCCGGCATTGCGCCCAAGCTGTGGCCGATCAGGACGAAGCGCCGCAGATGGAGCTGGTCGGCGACCGAACCGATGTCCCTCGCGAAGGCCGGGACCGAATAGTCGCCGTCCGCGGCCGGGTCGGATTCGCCATGGCCGCGCAGGTCGAGCGCCACCGCCCGCCGTTCGGGCCGGAAGGCGTCGAGCTGGAGCACCCATTGACCGCCGTTGCCGCCCAGCCCGTGTACGAACAGGAGCGGTAGATCGTGGGCTCCTCCCGCGCCGCCATCGCGCACGAAGAGGTTGCCGGCCGGGCCGGGCAGCCAGAGCGCGAGATCTTGAAGGCGCGGCGCGGGCGAAAACAGCTCGCCGCCGATCCGGCCGGGGTCGAGCTCGGGATCGAGACCGAGGAGATCGTTGAAAACTCCACGGCGATAGGCGACCACGAGAGTCGCGGTGGCCGCAGCGGTTGCTCCGACCACGGCGAGGCCGACCAGCGGCCCGACGAAACTCCGCTTCCTTGCACGACGGTAGGCGTTTTTTCGGCTCATCGACGGAATTCTATCTCAGAGGAAACGCGCGGAAACTCGCGTGTGCGTGTCAAATTGTCGGATCAGACCGCCGACTTGAGGGTGCCGGCGACGATCTTGTCGTCGATCACCAGGTGGTGGCGGTCGCCTTTCGGTTCGACCTCCGGGTGGCCGAAAGGGTCGAACTCGTACGGTTTGATCACCCGGCCGAACACCGATTTGAGCGCGCGGGCGCCGATTCGGCTGCTCTTGGAAGCCTCGTCCGCGATCTTCAGGATGGCCGGCTCGGTCACTTCGAGATCGATGCCCATCTTGCGGAAAAAGTTCTGGGAGATCTGGAGCACCCCTTCGGCCGGCTCGCGGAAGATTCTGGCGAGGGTGCCAGGGGTCAGATCTTCGAGGATGACCGCGTTGTCGAACCGCGAGAGGAACTGCGGCTGCATGCCGTACTCGAACAGATCCTCCTGCCGGAAATGGTGGCGCAGGGTGAAGTACTCGCGGATCTGGATCTTGCCGTTTTCGTAGATCGTCGTGGTCGGCAGCTTGATTCCGCTCTTCGGCGAGATGACGCGCTGGAACACCTGGTCGTAGAGATTCTCGAACGCTCCGGCGCAGAGGAAGAGCATCTTGCCCGTGTCGATCCAGGCGTTGGTCGTCTCGGCGACCTTGTCGCGCATCACGGTGATCTTGTGGCTCACCCGTTCGCCCTCGATCAAAGTGAGCAGCGCCTGCTGGATGTTGATCCCGGTGACGTAGGGCCTGCCACCGACGACGCCCGAGACCTTGTCGATCTCGTCCAGGCAGACCGTGGCGCGCTCCATCGCCCGGCCGATCTCCTCGGCGGTGGCGTTCGCCCCGAGCACCTGGCGGGTGCGCTCCTCCAGGCGGTGGAACAGGCGCGAGGTGTCGATCGCCCCATCTTCCGCCGCGATCGTGCTGGCGTTCATGATCAGCACCACCCGGTACTCGAAGAACTCGTCGTGCTCGGCGTAGAGAGCCTCGATGCCGCGCATGATCGTGGTCTTGCCGGTTCCGGAGTTGCCGATCAGCAGGAGGTTGCCGTACTTCTCGCCTTCCAGGTGCTTGAAGATCGCGACCGCGACGAACCGCAGCGTCTCTTCTTGGCCGATGACGCGCTCGGACAGAAATTCGTGAATTTCAACGGGCTTCATGTGTAGGGTATGGATCTCGGGGGAATGGACCGCGGTCAGTGTGCAAAGCCGCGCGGCAGGCCGCGCGACGACTTGGGACGTGGATTGTACGTGCGAACCCTCTCCTACCGCGATTTGCTCAGTAAACAATTGACCCGACGCCAACCGGGAGCTACCATGCTCGCCGAACTCGCGGAGGTTACAACCCGGTCATGGTTCTACAACTGCGTCTCAGCCATATCTCGGTCTGTCTTCTGACGGGAGCCGCGTTCGCTCTCGGCACCCCGGTCCACGGAACCACTTTGACCCTCGCGAATCCGATCGTGGTGTTCGCCACCCCCGGCAGTAAGCAAGTTTCGCTCCAGACGTGCAACGCGGCGGGATGCGACACCGAGATGAAGACGGTCACGGTGCTCGATCCGGTTCCGTCGGTTCTATCCGCGCTCGCTAACCCCGGGACGGTGCAGACGGGCGAGCTGGTGCGGCTGATCGGCACGGGCTCCGGCGCGCCGCCTCTCACCTATACCTGGAAGATCTTCTCGGGGCTCGACCTGGTGGCGACCTTGCCGGGGGCCACGGCCTGGTGGGACACGACCGGCCAGGCGCCCGGGCTGTACACGGCGCAGCTTTCGATCGGCAACTCGTTCAGCACCGTGCCGTCGGCGATCCTGCCGTTGGTGGTCCAAGGGTACGTTCCGGCGAACTTCTTCACCCTTTCCCCCTGCCGGGTGCTCGATACCCGGAGCACGACGCCGCTGGTCTCAGGCCTCGCCCGGTCGATCGCGCTCGCCGCTGCGGCCTGCGGCGTTCCGGCGACCGCGAGGGCGATCTCGGCCAACCTGTCGGTGACGGCCCCCTCCGGCTCCGGCCTGGTCGTGCTCTATCCGGGCAACTACCCGAAGCCGGGCACCCAATCGCTCAACTTCGGCTCCGGGCAGACGCGCACCAACAACATCGTGATCCAGCTCGCGTCGGACGGCACGGCGACCCTGAACGCCGAGGCGACGATGACCGTCTCCGGCGGCACCGTCCAGTTCATCCTCGACGTCAACGGGTACTTCGAGTAGGGGCGAGGGCGGAACAGGTGGCGACCTGCGAACCCAGGCCTCCAGCCTGGGCTAACGGGAGACGGCCTTTCAGGCCTAAGACAAAGACTGCTAAACGTTGCGGCGGCCCAAAGGGCCGCGTTACGTTAGCCCAGGCCAACGGCCTGGGTCGGATTCAGGCCCGCGACAGCCGGTTCAAGCTCGCCCGCAGCAGGTCGTGGAACGCCGCGTCGGGGCGCTCTCGCCGCGCCTCGGCGACGGCTCGCTCGGCTTGGGGCGGTTTGTAGCCTAAGTTGACCAGGGCGGAGACGACGTCCGGGTCCGAGGTCGACGCCTTCGTGCTCGGCGGCAGCTCGGCCGCCAGCTCGCGCATTTTGTCCTTGAGCTCCAGGATCAGCCGTTCGGCGGTCTTCTTGCCGATCCCGGGGATGGTCGACAGGCGCCCAAGGTCGCCGCCCGCTAGCGCGGCGAGAAATTCGTCGGGCGGCATGCCGGAAAGGATCACCCGGGCGAGCTTGGGGCCGATGCCGGAAACCCCGATCAGCCGTTCGAAGATCCGCTTCTCCCGCTCGGTCCAGAAGCCGAACAGGGCGATGCCGTCCTCTCGCAGGTGGGTGTGGATGAACAGCCCGACGGGCTTGTCGCCGCCCTGCTTCTCGATCTCGTAAAACGTCGAGAGCGGGACGGCGACCTCGTAACCAACGCCTTGAACGTCGAGCAAAACCCGCTCGGGGCTCACGGTGAGCAGTGCGCCCCGAAGGTATCCGATCATGCCGGTCGAGCTCAGCTCTTCGAGGCCGCCGCCTGGTCGGGATCGATCCCCAGGCTTTGCAGGTAGCTGCGGCTGAAGTTGACGCCGATCTCCTGGCGCCTCTTGTCGATCAGCGCCTGGAGCAGGCGGATCGTCTTCTCGCGGCCGAGCGATTCGCGCGTCGCGTCCTTTTGCTTGGCGAATTCGACCGGGTCGAACGCCTTCTTCGACTTGAGCTGGAACAGCACCGCGCCTTGCGGGTCGGCGATCGGGCCGCCGGTCTGGCCGGGTTCGAGAGCGAGCGCGGCCTTGTTCAGCTGCGGGTTGTTGCCCAGGCCGGGGATGGCGCCGGTCGCTCCGAACTCGGGCGAATCGACGACTTTGAGGTTGAGGCCCGCCGCCACCTGATCGAGAGTCTCGCCGCCGCCGAGCTTCTGCTTGGCGCGCGTCAGCTCTTCGACCGCCATCCGGCTCTGCTTTTCGCGCGCGGCGGCCAGCCGGATCTTCGGCTCGACCTCGGCCAGCTCCGGCAGCTTCGGGGGCAGGACGTCCTTGACGTACGCGATCACCCAGCCGCGCGGCACTTGAAGGGCCGGCGTGACGCCTCCCTTGGCGAGCGAAAACACAGAGCTGGCCAGCTCCGGCGCGAGCCCCAGGCCGGGGATCGGCTCTTGGCGTCCGAAGCGGGACGAAGCCGTGTAGGTGAGCGAGGCGTCCTGGCGCGCCAGGTCGTCGAGCGCTTCTGGACCTTTCGGCTTGTCCTTGGTCAGCCGCTCCGCGAGCCGCTTCGCCTTGGCTTCGCTTTCGGTCTTCGAACGGTCGCCGGAGAGCTGGAAGACGATCTGCGATTTCACCTCGGCCAGCGGGGTAGTTCCCCCTTCGCGGCGCCCTTCGACCTGGATCAGGTGATAGCCGAACTGGCTGCGGACAGGCCCCACGACCTGGCCCTCCGCGCCGGAGAACGCGGCCTCGCTGAATTTGGGGTCCATCCGCTCCTTCGGAAACCAGCCCAGCTCGCCCCCTTGGGCTTTCGAGCCGGTGTCCTCGGAGATCTCCTGGGCGACTTTCCCGAAGTCGGCGCCGCCCTTGATGCGCGCTTGGGCGGCATCGATCTTCGCCTTGGCCGCCGCCTCGTTCTGCTGATCGTTGACCATGGCCAGGATGTGGCGCGCCCGGACCTCGGCCTCGTGCGAGTAGTCGGCCAGATGGGCGTCGTAATAGGTCTTGACGTCGGCGTCGGAGACCTGTGCCTGGCCCATCATCTTGCCGTCGTCGACCAACAGGAAGGCGATGTCGCGCTGCTCGGGCAGGCGGTACTCCTCCTTGTGCGCGGCAAAATAGCTCGCCACCTCGGGCGTAGGAAGCTCTTCGCCCTGGAGGTACCGGTTGCTCGGCATCAGCACGTAGCGGATTTGCGCCTTTTCGGTCTGCTCGCGATAAGACTGCTCCAGCTCCGCGTCCGAAATGTAGATCGTGCCGCGGAGCACCTGGTTCAGCCGCTCCAGAGCGATCTGATCGCGGGCCATCCGCTCGAAATCGGACGGGGTCATCCGGTAGCCGCGGCGGATGACGTTAGCGTAGGCGTCGGAACCGACGAAATTGCCCTTGTCGTCCTTCATGCCCGGGATCGAAAGGATCGCCTTCTGCAGATCCTGGTCGGTCGGGGCGAGGCCCATGCGCTTGGCTTCGGCGAGCAGCACTTTTTGGTTGACCGCGCCGTTCAAGGCTTGGAGCGGCAGACCCAACTGATCCGCGAGCTCGGAGCTGAACTGGTCGCCGTAGATCTGCCGGTACTGGCCTTCGAGCAGGTCGAATTGCCGCTTCACCTCGGCGCGGGTGACGTGCTCGCCGCCGACGGTCGCCGCGGCCGCCTCGTCCGACGCGCCGGAAGAGGGCACGCGGCCAAAGTCCAGGAAGATCGCAAGGACGAAGACGATCACGATCAACCAGAGAATCCAGCTCAGGTATTTGATGTTCTCTCGCAAAACTTTAAGCATCTGCTACTCCTTGGGCTCGACCGCGGAAACCGCCGAACTGTAGCAGCGCCCCTCTGGTGTTTCAACCCGTGGTAAATTCTCTCCCTCGGATCGAGGAGTTTTACGTGGCTGGCCGCCTGAAAGACCCCCGGCGCAATTGGTACAGCATCTCCGTCGACACCCTCCGGACCTTGGGCGTGTTGATCGTCGCGGCCGGCCTGCTGGCCGTGGGCGCCCGCTATTTCCACCAGTGGGAGCAGAAAGCCTTGGCGCGCGAGGCCAGCCGCGTGATCGACGAAGCGCGCGGCAAGCTCGACTCCGCCGAGCCGCTCGCGGGAGCGGCCCAACGCAAAGTGCTGGAGGAGGCGAGGGGCGAGATCGGCGCGGCCGAGGCGGCCTACGCGCAGGCGAGCTACCGGGTCGCGATCGAAAACGCCCGCCGGGCGCGTCAGGCCCTCGGCGCCATGGCAGGGGGGGACGCGGGCTCCGGCAAAGGCGCGGCGAACTTCGTTACGGTCCAAGGGACGGTCGAGTACCGCCGCGGCGAGGATGGCGACTGGCAGCCGGCCAAGAGCCGCATCTCTCTCGAACCCGGCGATTACGTCCGCACCTCCTCGGGCTCGGCCGAGATCGTGTTCGCCGACGGAAGCCTGTACACCGTTCGCGCCAACACCCAGTTCATCGTCGCCTCGGTGCGCGGAGCGGACGGCGGCGAGGGGCAGTCGATCCGCATGGACTATGGCTGGGTCGACCTTTCTACGCGCGCCAAACCGATCCAGGTGGCCACCCCGGGGGCGGAAGCCCACGTGCGCGAAAGCTCCGAAGCGTTCGTCTCCTACGACCGGACGGCGGGGCAGGGCCGTTTCGGCGCGGTGCGCGGCGGGCTCGACCTCGCGTCTTCGAGCGGCTTGAAACGCAGCGTCGGCGCGCTGGAGCAGGTGACGCAGTCCGGCGGGCAGCTCTCGGCGTCCGAGCGCCTGCCGGGCGCGCCGCGCTTGAGCGAACCGGCGGACCAGGCGGAGGTCGACTTCGATCCCGCCCCCGATCGACGCGCCGCAGGCCGGCTGTCGCTCGGTTGGGAACCGGTTTCGGGCGCGGCGCGCTATGCCCTTCAGGTCGGGCGCAATCATCTGTTCGTCGACAACGTGATCGACGTCGCCTCGCGGACCAAGGCCACGGCCACCCTGGGGTTGCGCGGCGAGGGAAGCTTCGTTTGGCGCGTCGCCGCGATCGATCGCGAAGGCGTGCAGGGGCCATGGAGCGAGCCGCGCAAGTTTCGCGTCGCGGCGATCTCGGGTTCCGGCGGAGGGGGTTCGGCCGACGGCGCGGCGGCTTCGCGCGACAAAACACCGCCCCAGCTTGACCTCGAAGACGTCAAACCGTACGGTACGGTGCTGATCGTCGGTGGCAAGACCGAGCCGGGCGCGCGGGTTTCGATCAACGGCGAACCGGTGGAGGTCGATCTCGACGGCTCGTTCAACAAAGCGATTCAAATGAATCGCGAAGGATGGAGCACCCTTGAGATCCGCGCAGTGGACTCGGACGGCAATCCGAACGTCGTCCATCGCAAGGTTTTCGTCGGCGCCGCATAAAGACTCGAGGAATCGCGATGGCGCCGTATCCGGCCCGTCGGGAAAGGAAAAAACGGAGTGCCTCTCGCCTCTCTTCTGCGTTACTTTTCCAAGGATCTAGCCATCGACCTGGGGACCGCCAACACCCTGATCTATGCCCAGGGTCAGGGCATCGTGGTACGCGAGCCCTCGGTCGTCGTCATCAATAAACTGACCAATCGGATCGAGGCGGTGGGGGCCGAAGCGAAGGAGATGCTCGGCCGCACCCCCGGCAACATCGAATCGATCCGGCCGATGAAGGACGGCGTGATCGCCGACTTCGAAGTGACCGAGCGGATGCTCGAGCACTTCATCAAAAAAGCCCACGGCCGCAAGATGTACGTCCACCCGCGGATCGTGATCGGTGTGCCGTCCGAGATCACCCAGGTGGAAAAGCGCGCGGTGCGCGACTCGGCGATGCGCGCCGGGGCCTCCGAGGTGTTCCTGGTCGAGCAGGCGATGATGGCGGCGATCGGCGCGGGCCTGCCGATTACCGAACCGTCGGGCAACATGATCGTCGACATCGGTGGCGGAACGACCGACGTCGCGGTGATCTCGCTCGCCGGCATCGTCTACAGCCGGTCGGTGCGGGTCGCCGGCAACGAGATGGATCTCGGGATCATCCAGTACCTCAAGCGCAAGTACAACCTGCTGATCGGCGAGCGGACCGCCGAGCAGATCAAGATCGAGATCGGCTCCGCCTATCCGCTCAAGGAAGAGATCCGGATGGAGATCAAAGGGCGCGATCTGGTCGAGGGCGTACCCAAAACGCTCACCATCTCCGACGAAGAGATCCGCGAGGCGCTCGCCGAGCCGGTATCGGCGATCGTCGAAGCGGTGCGCATGGCGCTCGAACGAACTCCGCCGGAGCTGTCGGCCGACATCATGGACAAGGGGATCGTGCTGTCGGGCGGCGGCGCGCTCCTGCGCGCGCTCGACCAGCGGCTGCGCGACGAGACCGGCCTACCGGTGCTGATCGCCGAGGATCCGCTCTGCTCGGTGGTGCTCGGAACCGGCCGGGTGCTCCAAGACATCGACCTTCTGCGCAAGGTTTCGATCCGCTGACGTCCTCCCGGCTCGGGACGGACGGCTGGGTGAGCTAGGGCGACAAGCGTGGACGAGAGGCGTGCCGGCTGGCTGTTGCTCGTCACCCTGGTGGCGCAGCTTGCCCTGCTCGGACTTCAGGTGCCGGGGGCGGGAGGCAAAGGAACCTACCTGGGGGTGCTCGGGTTGCGGCTGATCGGACCGTTCGCCCGCGGCATCACAGGCGCCTCGCGGACGATCGGCGACTCGACCGAGAACCTGCGCTTCCAGCGCCACCTGGTCGAGGAAAACCGCCGCCTGCATCGCGAGGTGGAGGATCTGCATCTGCGTCTCTTGCAATTCGAGGACGTGCGGAGCGAAGCCGCCCGGCTGGCCGCGGCATTGCGCTACGCGCCGCCACCGATCGGCGATTTGCGCGCGGCCGACGTGGTCTATCTCGATTTTTCCTCCTGGCTCACGACCCTGGTGATTTACGCCGGGGGGCAGCCGGTCCGGCTCGACCAGGTGGTGCTCGCGCCGACCGGGCTGATCGGCCGGGTGGTGGAAGTCGCACCGCCCTACGCCAAGGTGCAATTGCTCACCGACCGATCGGCGAGCGTCGGCGCCCTGATCGTCCGCACCCGCCGGCAAGGTGTCCTGCGCGGGGGGGGCAGCGGCACCCTCGACCTCGAATACATCCCGATCCAGGCCGACGTCCGGGCGGGCGACCGGGTGCTCACCGCCGGGATCGACGGGATCTTCCCGCGCGGCATCCCGGTGGGCACGGTGGTCTCGGTCAAAGAGCTGGGCCAGCTGTTCCACGAGATCCGGGTGGCCCCTGCGGTCGATCTGCGGACCCTCGACCAGGTCTACCTGCTCGACTGGAAGCCGGTGCCCAAGGCTCTCGAGGAGGCCGCCGCCGATGGCCGCCATTAAATACCTCGCCGCGCTCGGCGCGGCCCTGCTGCTGCACCTGATCGGCGCCCGGATTCATCCCAACCTGCCGCAGGCGATCGACTGGTTCCTGCCCGTGCTGGTGCTGCTCGCGCTCTCCGGTTCGTCGTTTGCCGGAATCTCCGGAGGGCTTGCCGCCGGGCTGCTTCAGGACGGCCTGACCGGCGGGCTCTACGGTCTGCACGGCTTCGCCGATACCCTCGTGGGCTACGCCACCGCCCGCCTGGCCCAGCGCCTGGTGATACAGCGCGCGGTCGGGGTGTTCGCGATCGCGAGCTTCGCCTCCGCCCTCCAGCAGGTCATTCTGATCGCCCTTTCGCTTTTCCTGCTCCCCCAGGCGAGCGTGCCCGAGCCGTTCTGGGTCGTCGTGCGCGCTCTTACCACCGGCCTGGTCGGAATGCTGATCTACTCCGGTTCCGACCGCTTCCGCAAAGCGGCCGAAAGCCACCGCAAACAGCGCCTCTCCCGTTTACGCATGGACGCCCAGCCATGAAGATCGTCCGCGAATTACGCCAAGACCTGATCGGCCGGATCTGGCTGCTGAACGCCCTGGTCACCGGTTTGCTGGTGGCGATCGCCTGCGCCTATTGGTCCGCCCAGATCGTCGAAGGGGAGCACTACCGCGAGCTGGCCGAGAACAACCGGCTCCGCAAACTGCCGATCAAAGCGCCGCGCGGCCTGATCTACGACCGCAACGGTCAGCTGCTGGTGGAAAACATCCCGAGCTACAACCTGCTGGTCGACCGCAGCCGGAGTCTCGACCTGAGCAAGGCGATCGCCTTCGTGGCGGGCGTGATCGGCCGGCCGGTTCCTGAGCTGGCGGCGATCCTCGAACGCGTGCGCTCGACCCCGGACTTCAAGCCGGTCCTCCTGGCCGAGCATCTGACGCTCGAACAGGTGGCGGAGGTCTCGGCGCGTGGGCGCGAATACCCCGAGTTCGAGGTCGAGGTGCAAAACCTCCGCCTCTATCGTCACGGACCGCAGACCGCCCACCTCCTCGGCTATCTGGGCGAGGTGACTCAAGCGGAAGTCGATCGCTCCGACGGCGCCTACGCGGTGGGCGATCTGGTCGGCAAGCGCGGCATCGAGCAGGTGTTCGACAAAGTCCTCCGCGGGCGCGACGGCGAGCGGGTAGTGGTCGTGGACAGCCGCGGCAAGCTGCTCGACGAATACGGCCGGACGCCCGTCGAAGCCGGCCGGCCGCTCCGTCTGACGCTCGATCTGGATCTCCAGCAAGAGGCGATCCGGCAATTCGAAGGGGCCGAAGCCGTCGGGTCGGTGGTTGCATTAGATCCGCGCAACGGCGAAATCCTCGCGCTCGTCTCGGCCCCGTCCTACGACCCCAACCTGTTCGCCCGCCGGCTCGGCCAGGAGGAGTGGAACGCGCTGATCGGCGCGCCCCACGACCCGATGCGCGACCGGGCGATCCAGAACACCTACTCTCCCGGCTCGGTGTTCAAGATCATGATGGCCGCGGCCGGCCTCGCCGAGGGGATCGTCAACGAGAGCGATTCGGTCTGGTGCGACGGTTCGGCGAGCATCTACGGCCACCGCTTCCGCTGCTGGAGCAAAGGGGGGCACGGCCGGGTCGACCTCCACGACGCGCTGGAGCACTCGTGCGACGTCTACTTCTACCATCTGGGCCAGCGGCTGGGAATCGATCGGATCGCCCGCTACGCGCGGATGTTCGGGCTCGGTTCGAAGACCGGCATCGAGCTGCGCGGCGAAAACGCCGGGCTGGTGCCCGATCCGGCCTGGAGCCTCGCGGCGCGCAAGCATCCTTGGTATCTGGGCGAGACGATCTCGGTCGCGATCGGCCAGGGCCCCGTCCTCACCTCGCCGCTCCAGATCGCCGCGGTGACCGCTTTGATCGCCAACGGCGGCCGGCCGATCCGGCCCCATCTGATCCAAGGCGAGGAGGTCGAAGCGCCCGGCGCCGACCGGCCGCCGCTGCCGCCCCGCGCGCTCGAAGCGGTGCGCGAAGGAATGGATGCGGTGGTCAACGATCCCGGCGGAACGGCCCGCACCGCCCGTCTTCCCAACGTGCGCGTGGCGGGCAAGACCGGCACCGTGCAGGTCATCGGCCAGGCCTCGCGGACCAATCCCAACTCTCTGCCGTTCCGTTTCCGCGACCACGGCTGGTTCACCTCGTTCGCTCCGGTCGATCATCCCGAGATCGTGGTCGTCGCCTTCGTCGAGCATGGCGGCTCGGGCTCGAAGGCGGCGGCGCCGATCGCAAAGGCTGTCCTTGCCAAATATTTCTCGACCGCTAAACAGCGCCGCTAGCCCTGAAGAGCGGCAGCCGCTCGCCCACCTGGCGGCGATCGACGGCGGCCTCGCGTTCGCGGCGCTCCTGCTCGCGGCGGTGGGCCTCGCCACCGTTCACAGCGCAAGCTCCGAGCTGGCCGTCGACTATCTGCCGCGCCAGGCGGTCTGGGTGGGGATCGGCCTGGTCCTGCTGCTCGCCGCCATGAGCCTCGACTACCGGGTTCTGCTCGACCTGTCGCCCACGCTCTACCTCGGGAGTCTGGTTCTGCTCGGCTTGGTCCTGGTGCTCGGCGAGGTGCGCGGCGGGGCGCGCAGCTGGTTCGTCCTCGGTCCCTGGCAGTTCCAACCCTCGGAGCTGGCCAAATTGGCCACCACCCTTTTCGTGGCCCGCTTCTTGTCCGAAATCGATCAGCCGGTGCTCTCGCTGCGCCAGATCGCGACCGCGGTCGGGATCGTCGCGGCCCCGATGCTCCTGATCGTGGTCGAGCCCGACATGGGGGGCGCCGCGATGTTCGTCCCGCTGCTCGCCGGGATGCTGTTGATCGCCGGGGTCAAGCTGCGCTACCTGGTGATTGCCGCGATCCTTGCAACCAGCGTCGGCTTCGGCCTCTGGACCTTCGGCATGCAGGAGTATCAGCGCGAGCGGGTGATCACGTTCCTCCAGCCGGAGCGCGATCCGCTCGGCTCGGGGTACCACGTCCGGCAAAGCAAGATCGCGGTCGGCTCGGGCCAGCTGGTCGGCAAGGGATACATGCAGGGCACCCAGAGCCAGCTGCGGTTTCTGCCCGCGCGCCACACCGACTTCATCCTCGCCGTGCTCGCCGAAGAGTGGGGGTTCTTAGGGGTGGCGACCGTCCTCGGCCTCTATGCCCTCTACATAAGAAGCGGGGCGCGCATCGCCATGAGGGCGCGCGACCGGTCGGGCATTCTGGTGGTCGTCGGCCTGCTCTCGGTGTTCTGTTTCCACGTCCTCTACAACTCCGCCATGGTGGTTGGGTTCTTGCCGATCACCGGGATTCCCCTCCCCTTCCTGTCCTATGGCGGCACCTTCATGCTCTACAACTTCACCGCCACCGGAATCATCCTCGGCGTCGATCTGCGCCGCTACGTGAACCGGTGAGCCGTCCCGCTCGCCGCGGGCCGACCGCCCCCGTGAAGGCGGGAAATGCGCAATTCCGCGTTCGTCCCTCATAATTCACCGCCCATGGCAAACAAGCTCCTGGTCGAAAGCGACCCTCACCAGACCCGGATCGCGGTCCTCGAAGACGATCGGCTCACCGAGATCTTCGTCGAGCGCCATCGCCATCGCGGCCTGGTGGGCAACGTCTACAAGGGTCGCGTCACCCGGGTTCTGCCGGGCATGCAGGCGGCGTTCGTCGACATCGGCCTCGAACGCGACGCGTTTCTCTATGTCAGCGACGTGGCGCCCGACGTCGAGGCGATCGAGGAATCCGACCCGATCGAGCTGGAGATGGACGAGCCGCGAGGCGAGGACTCTTCCGGCGCGCACCCGATGCCGTCGATCGACGACCTGCTCAAGGCGGGTCAAGAGATCATCGTCCAGGTGGTCAAAGATCCTCTGCCGAGCAAGGGCGCGCGGATCTCGACCCATGTGACCCTTCCCGGCCGCTATCTGGTGCTGCTCCCCACGGTTCGCCATTTCGGCGTCTCGCGCCGGATCGAGGACGAGCCGGAGCGCGAGCGCCTTCTCTCTGTGCTCGCCGAGCTGCCGACCTCAGGCGACGGCTTGATCGTCCGCACGGTCGGCGAGGGCCGGGGACGCGAGGAGTTCGAAACCGACCTCGCCTACCTTTCGAAGCTGTGGGAAAAGACCCGCCATCGCTCCGGCCGTGTCGCCGCGCCGACGCTGCTGCATCAGGATCTCGATCTCGCGCTACGGATCGTGCGCGACCTGCTGACTTCCGAGTACAGCGTGCTCTGGGTGGACGGCGAAGAGACCTACACCCGGATCGTCGAGTTCCTCGACCAGGTGCAGCCGAACCTGGTGGGCAAGGTCCGCCTGTTCCGCCAGAACAACACGCTGTTCGAGCAGTTCGGCATCGAGGAACAGATCGAAGGCGCCCTCAAGAGCAAGGTCTGGCTCAAATCGGGCGGCTACATCGTGATCAACCCGACCGAGGCGCTGGTTGCGATCGACGTCAACACCGGCCGGTTCGTCGGTGAGAGCAACCTCGAAGACACGGTCCTCCAGACCAACCTCGAAGCGGTGGGCGAGATCGTCCGCCAAATCCGGCTGCGCGACCTGGGCGGCATCATCGTCATCGACTTGATCGACATGATCGAACCGGCGAACCGCGAACAGGTGTTCGCCCGCCTGGAGACCGAGATCCGCAAGGACCGGGCGAAGACCAAGGTGCTGAACATCTCGGAATTTGGCCTGGTCGAGGTGACGAGGAAGCGCAGCCGCTCGAACCTGGAGCGCCTGCTCACCCAGACCTGTCCCTATTGCGCCGGCCGCGGCCGGATCAAATCGATCGCCACGATCTGCCTGAACATCCGCAAAGAGCTGCTCCGCCTGCGCGACCGCACCCACCCCTCGGAGATCCTGCTGCGCGTCCATCCGGAGGTCTCGCGCGCGCTCCAACAGGAGGAGCGGTCGATCCACGAAGAGGTCGAACGCTCGCTCGGAGCGAAGATCCTGATCCAGAGCGACCCCGAGCTTCACCACGAGCGGTTCGCCATCCTGGAAGTCTAGGAGTGGCGGGCCCCGCCGTGCCGCCTCTCGAACCCCTGGGACCCCTGGGAGCCCTGGGACCACCCGCGCCGATCGATCTCCCCGCCTGGCGCGGCGAGATCGCCAGAGATTTTCTTCCCGCCGATCTACCCGCCGCGCTCGCCCACCTGACCGACCCGGGCGCCGCCACGCAGACGCTCCACTGGGGTCGCAACTACCTCTACGCCACGCGCTTTCCGGGCTCGCCTACGGGTGAGGTGGTGGTCAAGCAATTCCGGGAGGAAAGCTGGGCCGCCCAACGCAGAAAGGCGCGGCGCGGCTCGAAAGCGGAGCGAAGCTTTCGGGCAGCCCGCGCCGTGCTCGGCGCCGGAGTGCCCAGCCCAGAACCGATTCTCTGGCTGGACGCAAAGGGCGACAGCGGTGTCTCCTTCTACGCCTGCCGCCGGATCGAAGGAATCGAAGTCCGCCATCTGTTCCGCGCCGCCGCGGTAGGCAAAGAGCGCGAAGAGTTCCCCGACCTCGATCTGCCCCAAGTGCTCCAAGAGATCGGCCGCCTCGCCCGGCGCCTGCATGATGCGGGTATTCGCCATCGCGATCTCTCGGTCGGCAATCTCCTCGTCCGGCGTCCGGTTCCAGCGGGCGCGCCGGGCGAGCCGCCGGAGCTCTCGCTGCTCGATCTGAACCGCTCCCGGCTGGGGGTGACGCTCAACCTGCCGGCGCGGATGCGTGAGTTTTCCCGCCTGGCGCTTTTCCGGCCGGAGCATCGCGAGCTGCTGCTCGCCGGATATTTTGGCCGCACGCCAACCTCCGCCGAGCGGGGGCTGCTCACGTTCTACCAGGGCGCGTTCGAGGCGAAAAATCGGACCAAGCGCGGAGTGCGGCGCGTCTTGCGGGGTGCCCTCTCCGCACTTCGACCTCGGCGAGCGCATCCGCACATCCCCCCCGCCCCGGAAGGGGCCGCGGCGCGCGACAAGGTGGTCTGGGACCGCCTGTCGGACCAGCCCCACCAGCACGCCGGCCGGTTCGAAAAACTCACCGCCCGCTTGACCGACCTCCCTTCGCACTGGAGCGCCGCATCGGCCGCTCTGCTCGCCGCGCCGCGCATCCGCCGCCGCTTCAAACAGCTGGAGTCGGAGCTTTTCCAAGGCCCGCGCCCGTTTGGTGGCATAGGAATCGGTCTCCGCCCCGAGCCGGAAGATCCCGAAGGGCTCCTTGCCCTGGTGGACGAGCTGGGCTGCAAGAACATCCTCCTGCGCCTCCATCCCTGGCAGGAAGAACACAAAGCGGAAGAAGAGCTGGCGAAAGCGCTCGCGGCAAGAGGCTGCGACCTCCTCTTCGCCCTGCCCCAAAACCGCGATCTCGTTCGCGATCCCGCCCGCTGGCGCGCAAGCCTCGAAAAGATCGCCGAGACCTTTCTCCCCTACGGCCACCGCTTCCAAATCGGCCAAGCCATCAACCGCAGCAAATGGGGAATCTGGACGCTCGGCGAATACCTCGACCTCGCCAAAATCGCCTCGGACGTGCTCCGATCGAAACCCGCCACCTCAGGCCAACCCGTCGAGCTGCTCGGCCCCGCGGTCATCGACTTCGAGCTCTACGCCACCGCCTCGGCCCTGAACGCAAGAGCCCCCGGTCTTCACTTCGACGCCGTCGCGAGCCTCCTCTACGTCGACCGCCGAGGAGCTCCCGAAAACACCCAAATGGGCCTCGACACCGTAGGCAAGCTCCGCCTCCTCCGAGCGATCACCGAGACCGCAAAGAACGTCAAAGAACACGAAGGCCGCCGCCGCTCCTGGGTCACCGAAGTCAACTGGCCCCTCTGGGAAGGCCCCCACTCCCCCGCCGGAAAATCCGTCTCGGTGGACGAACAGACTCAGGCGGATTACCTATCGCGGTACTACCTGCTGGCTTTGGCCTCCGGCATGGCGGAACGGGTTTACTGGTGGCAGATGATCGCCCGGGGGTATGGCCTGGTGGATCGGGAAGACGGAGGGAAGCTCAGGCGCAGGGCGAGTTTTTTCGCGCTGAAAGAGCTGATCGCGGAGTTGGGCGGGACGACGTTCGAACGGCGGCTGGAGAGCCCGGCGGGGACTTATTTGCTGCTGTTTCGGCGGGGGGATGGGGTGGGGATTGTGGCGGGTTGGAGTTCGGGGGAAGTTGTGGAGGGGGAAAGTAAGGGTACAGAGCAAGCGACATCGCGCGCGAAGGTAATTTATCGGCGGATATAAATCAATGAGTAAAATTAAGAACGTTCTGGCGACAATTTGGCCCCTAGCAGGTGGGGTGAGTGGGGTACTGATCACCCTCCTAATCTTGCTGGCCAGCGCAAAGAGTTGTTTCGTTAAATCCTGGAGCCCACCACCAACGCCAGAGGCATATCGAGTCGAAGGTGGAGATGGACGAACTCTCTATCTATTGACGTTTCCTGACCGAGAAGCAATTCTCGCATACTATACTTCAAAGGGAATGGAAATCTCTCGATCAGCTTGGAAAGGAGTGTACGGGTCTCATTTATTAGGGCGCCTATGGCACATTGAGGGTCCTAAGATCACGCTCGGCTATCGCATCTATCCGAAAGGGATTGAGCCGGTGGTGATGGAGATCACCACCATCAAAAATTTTAAACTTGGCTCAGGGGATTCATCGTTTCCTCGAGAAGGTGAGCGAGGATACGAGGTTATCTTATTCGGCAGAGATCAAGTGGTGTTCAGCAAAATGACACTTGAGAGGTTTGTCATTGAACCTGAATTCGCCGCTAGCATTTCCAAGCTCGCTGGTCGCGATGGGGAGTAGCTGACAATCCGCTTCGACCGCGAGGTGCTGGAGTAGGGACGCACCTATGGAACCGCATAAGAAAAGCGCCACCTGAATCCGGCGGAGATCTGCCTTCGCCTACCGTCCCGGAACGATCCTGAATCTGCGCTTCCCCTCGATCCGGTAGGTTTCGAAATCGTCGTTGTCGATCGTGAAGATCGTAGTCAGGCCCTCGCGTCTCGCGAGATGGACCAAGGTGGCGTCGGCGAAATCCATCGGCCGATCACGATATTTGTCCATGAGCGCCTGGAGGGCGGGAAGATCCTCGTCGCCGATGGGGAGTAGGGTCACCGCACCCGAGCGAAACAAAGTCCAGGCTGCCGCTTCCTGCCTCGAATCGTCCAGGAGGTGAAAAAGCTCAGCCAGTACGGCTGCCGAAGTTGCCAAAGGTAGACGAAGGGTGGGGAAAGCCTCGACGCAGCGCCGATGCCAACGGTCTTTGTGATCCAGGAAAGCGAGAAGGGCGCCTGTATCGGCAAGACCTCGAAGGGGTAGGTCACCGCCCATGGCGGCTGGCAATCCGAGCGCGGACTAGGGCACGAGCATTCTCGGCTCTCCCGGGATCCTTCCCTTCAATCGAGCCGGCGCACTTCATCGCAGCAGCGCGCATCAGCTCTTCTTGCTCCTCGAAGCTTTCGCTTCTCCGAGATCGCTCCAGCCATTCCCGTGCGATCTGCTCGAGCAACTCGGCCAAGCTCTTGTCCTCGCTCTGAGCAGCGTCCTCGAGCTCAACCTTGAGGGGGAGGGAAAGGCGCCAGCTGTAGACTTCCGTTTTCGGCATGCACCACAGTGTAGTACGCCTTCTCCGGCGTAGCAAGAACGCTGGCCGATCGGCGGTCAGGCCGTGGTCTTCTCGAATCGCGGACCGAACCGGCGCGCGTACGCCGATCCGGCTTGGCGCATCCAGACCTCGGCTTCGGGGTGGCGGGCATGCAGGCGATCCGATGCTGCCAGCTCGTCTCGATCCACCTCATAGTCCGAGGTCCGAACGTCGATCAGGACGAACTTACCCTGATCCTCCGGGCTGAGGCGAGGCAGGATCTCGCGCTCGTAGACCTCGTCTCCCCGGCGGGCGAGGTCTTCACGAGCGGATCGGGCGGCGAGTGGCATGGGCGATTCCTTGCGATGGATTTTAGCATCCGTCTGAACCTAGGTTTCGACGCCCGAGACTTTTGTCTCGATCGTTCAGACCTGGATCGCGACACACAAGACCTAGCTCTGAGCCATCCAGACCTGGATCGCAACGGTCGGGACCAAGGTCTGAGTCGCCCAGACCAGGTCCGAGCTGTCCAGACTTGGATCGCGACACCGGAGACTTTGGTCCGCGTCGTTCAGGCCTAGATCGCGACATCCTCGACCTAGGTCTGAGCCATCCGGACCTGGACCACGACGGTCTGGATCAAGGCCTGAACCGCCAGACCTGGATCGCAACGCCTCAGGCCTCGGTCCCGACCGTTCAGGCTTTGGTCGGAGTCGTCCAGACCTGGATCGTGATGAGCCAGGTGCGGATCGGGCCGCGAAAACCTAGCCCAGGGCAGGCGGCCTGAAAGGCCGGGAGAACCCAGCCCAGGGCTGAGGCCGAAGGCCGATGCCCTGGGTTGAAAGAAAGACCCCACAGAAAGGCGGCCTGAAAGGCCGCGAGAGTTTTCAGGCCCCACGTAGCGCTCGCCAAATTCTATTTCATAGGCATCGGTGAACGCACGGCAGGGCGTGCGGATTTGTTAAACCTGGGGTTCTCGCGGCCTTTCAGGCCGCCGGGAGGTGGTGACGTGCCCCTTGACCCAGGGCATCGGCCTTCGGCCTCAGCCCTGGGCTGGGTTCTCCCGGCCCGTTGGGCCGGGCCTCAATGGTTTTCAATGTCGTACACGACCCACTTTTCGGGCGTCCACCGGAGCACCTGTGCGGAAAGTGGATAGGATTCCAGGCTCAGAACCTCCTGCATCTTCCTCCGGAAATGAGCCAAGACGCTCCGGTCCGACCTGCTCCCCACGAAGAACACGAAATCGCGGCTCGGTGCGCTCACAAGCAGCTCGCCTTTTACCTCTTGGGCGAGCGCGCGCCAACGGTGATGTAGAAGGAGCCGACTCGCCTCGTAGTTATCGCCCGCGTGGATAACGTGTATCGGTGAACCCTCTTCGATGGGCTCGTGGGGGAAATCGGTTATGGCGGCCTCGAGATTCGCCAGCGCGAGCGTGTCGAGCTCTTCCTCTGTGATCTTCAGTTTCGCGAGGTCTCCCTTGTGTACGCCGACTATGTTGTCAGGGCGGTCGAAGACGTATACTTTCCAAAGATCTCCGACAAATGGGCGTGCTACCGGGACCCCGCCCTTCTTTTTGAAGTCATCGATCCAACTCTTGGTTTTCACCGTTGCCCTGAGTGCTTCGCGGCTCGGCGCCGGTAGTTTTCCACACTCACTGGCTGTCCTAACATGATGATCAATGGAGGAGCTGCATGCCTCCGGACGCAGATTGCATTCTTTCCACAATGTGTCGAGCCCAGAAGTTGAGTTGGTTCCATCCGGGCATTGGATCTCCAACGTTAGGGGTGCAGACACTCGAACAGTTAGAGCTGACGTTTTCCTGAGCTCCTCTGCCACATGCTCTGTAAACGAGGTCTCATCTTTAAATCCGCTGTCGCGGCCAACGCAAGAAGCAGTGACAATTAAGACAAAGGGTAGAATCAAGAACTTACCGCCGCGCCAGCTGTAGGCTTCCGTCTCTTTGGGCATGCGTCACAGCGTAATACGCTCTCTTTGGCGTGGCAATCGGGTAAGCGGTCCCCCAGGTTCGCCGCCCCGACCTACCTTCGCGACCAAGCCAGCCAGCGTCGACTGAGCCTCGCGAGACGCGGCGTGAGCCGGGTCCGTTGGTAGGCGTCTGCCGCCTTGCGGATCGCTTCCGCCTGGGTGGGGTAGGAGTGGATCACCTGGGAGAGCGTCTCGAGGCCGATCCCGGCGACCATGGCGAGCGAGATCTCGTTGATCATCTCGCCCGCGTGGCGCGCGACGATGGTGGCTCCCAGGATCGTGTCCGTTCCTTTGCGGACGTGGATTTTGACGAAACCTTCCTCGTCGCCGTCGAGCACGGCGCGATCCGATTCGCTCATCGGCACGGTAAAGGTCATCATGCGGAAGCCCCGCTCGCGCGCTTCGTCCACGTAGGCCCCCACGTGGGCGATTTCCGGATCGGTATAAGTACACCAGGGGACGGTGAGCGAGCTCAAGCGCTTCCGCCCCCAAAACAGCGCGTTTTGGATCACCAGCCGTGCGGTGGCGTCCGCCATGTGGGTGTACTTTTGCTCCAGCGCCACGTCGCCCGCGGCATAGATGCGCGGGTGGGTCGTCTGGAGAAAATCGTTCACCCGGACGCCGCGCTCCCGGTCGTACTCGACGCCGGCCGCTTCGAGGTTCAGCCCGAGGACGTTCGGCGCGCGGCCCACGCCGACCAGGATCTCGTCCGCGGCGACCGTCGTGTCCTGGTCGTTGTTGATCAGCCGCAGGCGCTTTTCGCCGCGGTCCAAAACGACGCTTCGGACGGTGGTGTTCAAACGGACGTCGATCCCGTCGCGCCGCAACGACTCGGCCAGAATCTCCGCGGCGTCTCGCTCCTCGTCGGGCAGAAAGTAGGGCGTTTGGTGGGCGATGATCACCTCGCAGCCCAGCCGGGCGAACGCTTGCGCCAGCTCGCAGCCGAGCGGACCGCCGCCGATCACGAGCAGCCGCCGCGGACGCGCGGTGAGGTTGAAAACCGTTTCGTTCGTCAGATACCCGGCCGCCTCGATTCCCTCGATCTCCGGCCGCGCGGCGCGCGAGCCCGTGGCGATCACGGCTTTTTTAAACGCGAGCCTCGCCCCCGCCACCTCGATGTGGTTTCGATCGAGGAAGCCGGCCTCGCCCAAGAACACGTCGATCCCCAGCCCCCGCAGGCGTTCGGCCGAATCGCGCCGGGCCAGCTGCGCGCGCAGCCGGCGCATGCGCTCCATCGCCGCGGCAAAATCCGCCTCTGAAGGGAGTCGCTCGCCGCCGGTGAACGTGCCCGCATGATCCAGGTCGGCATAGAACCGCCCGGAGCGCAGAAGGGCTTTCGAAGGGACGCAGCCGAAGCTCAGGCAATCTCCCCCCAGCAGGTTCTTTTCGATCAGCGCCACCTTCGCCCCGAGCCCCGCGGCGCCCACCGCCGTCACTAGTCCGGCGGTTCCGCCGCCCACGACCACCAGGTTGTAGCAACGAGCGGGTGGCGGGTTGATCCAATCCGCCGGGCGCACCCGGGCCAACAGCTCGGCGTCGTGCGCGTCGTTTGGCAAGACGGCAGGGTTCATCGTAAAGACCTCCCGCGGCCCTTGCGAAATCCTGCCCGGCGGAGCCCGGTGGCGAGCGCCGGACAATCGCGCATCAGGTTCCAGAGAAGCCCCGAGCGGAAGTTTTCGATCATGATCGCCACAGGTCCCTGGTCCAGACCGTAGTGCTCGGGAGAGAGCCAGCCGGCGGGACCTCCGTCCCCGGTTTCGAACGTCGGATTGAAGCTGGTGAGAAGCCCGTCCCGAAGCACTTCCGGATAGGTGTCCCGAACGTGCTCTAGGGCGGGCAAGACGATCTCCGGCGCGAACGGCAGGGAGGCGGCCACCGCCCAGGGCGCGAGCGTGCCATCGTCCGGACCGAACGGGACGCCCCGGGCGACATAGCCGTAGAACTGCCGCTCGATGCCCCCCTTCTCTTGGCGTCGCACGAAGGCCGGGCCGGGGCCGGCGGTGATGCCCCAGTTGTTCTCGCCGTATCCCTTGAAACTCTTCGGATTGCGCATTCCGTACCGCTGCTGCACCTGCGTCGCGCGGCGGCTGTTCTCGAAGTAATCGGAGCGCAGATCGCTCATCAGCTGGTCCTGGATGTCGCGAAAGTCGACCCAAAGGTGCGACAGCTGATGGATGAACAGTGGGCCGGCGAAAAGAAACTCGATGTCGTAGAGGTTCTCCCACTGGTAGGTCGCGGTCCAAGCCTTATAGCTTTCCGCGGGGAGCGGATGCGTGGGCGAGCCGAGTCCCAGCAGATAGAGCAGTAGCGCCTCGCTGTACCCCTCCCAGCTATAGGTCAGAAATCCGGTCTCCGGTTTCCAGCCCATCGAGACGACGCGCCGGTCGCGCGCGGCCCAGGCCCAATCGACGCGCTCGTAGAGGAACCGCGAGATCTCGCGGATCTCCCGCTCGTCGTCCGAAGCCGCCGAGAAATAGCTTCCGGAAGAGAGCACGCCCGCGATCAGGATCGTGGTGTCGATCATCGACAGCTCGCAATTCCAAACCCGCCGGCCGCTCGCCATGTCGAGGAAGTGGTAGTAAAAGCCCCGATGCCCGGTGGCGTCCGGCTCTTCGCCCTGCGGGCTGTCGCGGAAGAACCGAAGGGCCGCGAGCGTTCGCGCCGCCGCGTCGGACCGGGAGAGAAAACCGCGTTCCACCCCGACCAGAAACGCCGAAAGTCCCAGCCCGACGGCCGCGATACTGCACGGCGAGCCTTCACGCGAGCTGTCGGCGATCAGCCCGTTGGAGAGATTGCCCGCCCGCAGGAAGTAGCCCACGGCGTCCCGCGACAGCTGTTCGAGATCCACCACGCGGGAGAGTGTATCGGGGCTCGTGGCCCGCGGGGCAGGTCTAGAGGTGATTGGCCAGGTTTGCGCCGGACCCATGAAAAGAAAAAGGGGTGAGGCCCGCGAAGCCTCACCCCTCAGACGACAAATTACGACGATCTGGATCTCGATCTCGGCTTGGACCGTTGGGTGTGTCCTGCCTGCAGGCCGCGGGAGCTCCCTTTGGACGGTGCGCACGGCACACCCTGCGAGATCAGACTTCAGGTGCAGGCTTCACCTTCGGTTTACGACCGCGCTTGGCCCGATGCTCGGAGCGGATGTTGAAGCTTTCGAGCAGCGGGTTGGCGAAGCCGTAGTGCGAGCGGGCGGCTGCCGCGAAGAGGCGGAAGGCGGCGCCTGCCTTTTTGTTCTGCTGCTGGCGCAGGATCACCAGATCCGTGAGCTTGGCGCGCAGTAGCTGAATGCTCTCCTGGGAAGTGCGGAGGGAATCGACCTGCTGCCGGATTTCGGCGAGGTGTCCTTCGCCGCCCGGAATGGTCGGGGCCAACTCCTGGATGTTTTGTACCGCGACGTCGCACTGGTTGATCCGATTGGCAAAACTGGTGTCTCGCAACATGTCCTTCTCCTTGTAGAAAACGTACCGCGGAATGCGGCCCGGTGGTGCCGATGGAAGATGGAACCGGCGGCTGCGGTCCCCGCGAGACAGACCCTAAGGGACACACTCCTGAGAAAACGATAGGTCGGCGAAGATTCTTTTTCGCGGGGCTCTCGGGGGCGGATACAGGAGCTCCGGCAAGGGTTAAACAAGCCCCGAATTCGAATTCGCGATCTGGGAAATGGAATTCGGCGCTCCCGAAATGGAATTCGCCGGTCAGGAAATGGATTTCGGGATTCCCGAAATGGAATTCGCGAGCCCCGAATTCGAATTCGCCAGTCAGGAAATGGAATTCGGGACTGCCGAAATGGAATTCGGCAGCCAACTCGCCAAATTCGGCGGGCTGGATTTCGTTCTCCACGATCGACGGGTAGGTCGCGTCGTTCATCACGCGGCACACCCTACAGAATCGGGAGATGCACTTTCCAGCGCAAAATCGAGCATAGGCCCTATGCTCGATTTTTGCCCTTGAATTCGTACGCCGAGGTGGGGTACCCTCCGCGGCCCTTTTTGGGCGACCCCTCCAGCAGGCCCTGCTTCCGCCGCCCTATTTCGAGAGCCGACTCTGCAAATTTTCACAATCTTCGTCGCACAATCTGAACGCCCTGGGAGTGGAATCCGAGCCGCTCGACGAAAACCTGTGGCTCGCCTTGGATGCGGGGTTACGGCCGAACTGAAGAGGTCGCCGTCCCTGTGGCCTTACCGCCCTGCCCCGCCCGGTCAGCGAGATCGCGAATCCCGCGGTTGTCGATCAACTGGCCGCGCAGATCCTCCCGCGTCGCCTGGAGCATCGCCTTGCCGAGATCCTTCCCCGAGATGTAAAGGCTGCGGATCGGGCTCAGCAGGGGGTAGAGCGGACGAAAGATTTTGTAGATCCGCGGTTCGCTCTTCGAAGGGATGCCGTCGATCGCGGCCGGGCGCCAGCGGCAGGTGTCCGGATCGAGGGCCAGAAGGTCGCGCTCGGTTTCGGCTTTGACCCGCGCCCACATCATCCGGCTGTCGAGGCTCGCGGATTGGCCGCTGATGAAGTGGAAGACCGCCTGCGGGCTTTTCGCTTTCAACACCCGCGCGGCGGCGAGGGCGAAATCGTGGGTGATCTTTCGATACTCCGGCTCGCCTGAAACTTGAGTGACCGAGATGCCGAGGCAGTAGAAACAGGCATCGACCCCGGCGAACGCCTCTTCCACCGCCGAGTAGTCGAGATAGTCGGAATGGAGGATCACGCGCAGCTTTCCCGGATCGATCCCTTCTTCCAGCTCCGGCGTGCGGCGCACGAGGGCGCGGACTTCGGTGACGAACGGGCTCGCGAGGCAGACGCGGAGGGTACTGCCGCCGGCCGAGCCGGTCGCGCCGAAGAGTAGGATTTTAAGCGGACGATTCGTAGCGGCCATGGCGCTCGATTGTAGCGCCCGAGGCGTTAAGATCGGCGGGTTCCAAGCGTTCCCAAAGTCGGTCGAGCCGAGGTGACCGTCCGCCTTGCTCATGCACTGGAGGGAGACTCTCCATGATCGCTGCGCGTCGATTCGCGAAGGTTCTTCAACGTGGGCTGGTCCCCTCGGTGGCGCTGGTCGCCGCCCTCTCGTTCCTCTCGGCCTGTGGCGGAAAAGCCCCGGAGGCCGAGCCTGCGGCAAAGGAAACCGCCCCCGCTCCAGCTCCTGCTCCAGCTCCTGCCGCACAGGCCGCCTCGGCCTCGAACCAGCCGTGCCCGAACCCGCCCAAGTGCGGCACGGGTTGCAGCAACACGCCCTACGAACCCACCGACTGCTGGACGACATCCTACGGGCCCGCCGCGGCCGACGTGGTGATCGGCAACCGGGCCACCTCGACCAACATGCTCTACTGCAGCGCCGGCACCTACGCCCTCTGCTTCTTCTCCGGTCCGCCGACCAAGGGCCTTCCGTGCCTGGTCGATGGCGACGTGGCCCACTGCACCTGCCAGGTCTATAGCTCCGGGGGCTATTTCGTGGACATCAACGGCATCCTCAACCTGGGTGCCTACAACCAGACCGTCTACGGCAGCTCCAATCCGACGGTTAAGGCCTGCGGGGCCGACGGTTCCGGTTGCGCAAACATCTCGACCTGCGGCTTCGACGGCAAGAAATCCACCTGTGGGAGCCTGCCACAGGCGCCCGTTTGCCAGTACGTCCAGAATGAGAACGGGGCCAGCCCGCAAAGCTCGTTGATCCCGGGAGCCGACCTCATCTCCACGTTCAGCCTCGCCATGCAGAAGGAATACACGATCGGACTGAAGTCCGAAACGTGCCCGTCGGCCCCCTACGCCGGCTGCATGACCGCCCCCTGTCGCTATCCGCCAGGAACCACCGGCACCCCGAAGGACGGTTCGACCGTCAGGTGTGACTGCCCCATCGTGACCGGCCCCTACCAGGTCGGGGAGGAAGGCCAGTCCTGCACGATCCCGAGCGACGCGAACGGCTCCTACGTCTGGTCGGCAGCCTACACGCCGCCGAGCTGAACCGACACCAAGCTCGAAGGATCGCGAGCTTTTCCCGGGACCCCCGGCGTCTCGCCTGCGCGGACGCCGAGCGGTCCCCCGCGCGTTGCCGACGGCCGGCGCAGGGCGTCCTCGATGCGCCAAGCTTCCGCGGCGTCCATTTCGGCGGCGTCGACCAGGTGGCGGACCTCGCGCCCGGCGAGGTGGGCGATCGGCAATCCGTCGCGCAGCAGAATCCGTTGGCCGGCGACCGCGGAGAGCCGCTCGCCGGGAGTGATGATTCCGGCGAGATTGAGCGGATCGGCCGCGCTGATCGCGACCAGCGTTCCGGCCGGCTCCTCGCGGCGCATTCGCCGCAGCTGGCCGACCGCCTCGGGCAGCGCGAACTGCTCGCCGGAAAATCCGTTTACGAACCGGCCGCCGCGGATCTCGCCCCGCGCTTCCAGGCGATGGAGCGCGCGAAGGAGCGAGCGCCAGGGCGGTGCGAGCGACTCGCGCTCCAGGATCTTGCGGAACACCACGCCGTAACGCGACAGCAGTTTTCGCGCGGCGATCTCGGCGGCGGCGTCTTCGGCTGAATTCGACGAGGGGGCTGCGAGGTCGGCGGATTCTGAGGCCGAAGCGAGAAGCGCCCAGCGCCCTGCGGCCCCGAGAGGTCCGACGCCGAGCGAGTGCCCATGGCCGTTCCTCCGCTTGGCCGCTGCGACGCGCGAGTCGGCCGGGCCGATCAGCGAGCGCAGCCCGGCAAAGCCGTCCGCCGCGGCGAGACCCCGCGCGACCAGCTCGCCGAGAGCCGCGTCGACCCGTGAGGGCAACAGCCCCGTCGCGCGGACCAGATCGGCGGAAAACGAGGCGCCCCGCCGTTCGAGCGTCTGATGCACCGTCTGCGCCTCGTTCGACAGGCTCGCGATCTCGGGAGAGCCCGGCGTCGCGAGTTGCGACTCCCAGGCGGGCGCGGTCTCGCGGGCGAAAAACGCGATCGGCGTAGCGCGCACCGGCCCGCCGCGGCCGGTCGCTCGGGGCTTCGCGGCGGAGATGGCCGGCGGGCTCGCCCGGCGCCAGAGCAGGCGACCGGAAAAACACAGGGCATCGAGCCAGGCCGCGTCGTACCCTTCAACACGGGCGGGAAGGATCTCGCTTTCCCAAGCGCCCGCGGGCGCCTCGAACCCTTCGAGCTGGGCGAGCACGGCCGCGAGCCCTTCGGCGCCGCGCGCTCTTGTTCCGGGTGCCGCCCGTTGCCATTGGGGCAGGAAGCGAAGCAGATCCGCCGCCGAAACCGGCTCGATCTCGCGCCGCAACCGTTCGATCGTCGCCCGATGGATGCGCGCGAGCAGTCGCCGGTCGCACCACTCTTCGGTGCCGAGACCGGGGGTGAACCGGCCACGCATCGCGCTCCCTTCCCCTTCGAGTGCCGCGAGCGCCGTGGCCGCTTCACCGGGTGCGAGCCCCAACGGCGCGCCGAGCGATTCGACGGTGACCGGCCCGAGGGCGGAGAGCCGGCCGCGAAGGAGGGCGATCACGGCCGCTTCGCGCGATTCCGGGGCTTTGACCCGCGGCGGCAATTCGATCGCGGGTGAAAGCTCCGGGCTCTCGACGATCGCCAGCAGGTCCGGCAGCCGCTCGGCGGCGATCCAGAGCGGTTGGTTTTTCGCGCCGCGCAGAACCGCCGCCCGGCGCGTTTCGGCGAGGCTGTCGAACAGCGATTCCCATCCCGCCGCGCGCCCTTCTCTCTCGGTCAAGAAACCGATCGTCGCCAGGGCGTCGTTCAATTCTTCCGCATCGCGGGGATCGGGCCATGCCTCGGCGCGGACGCGCTCGATCGCTTCGAGGTCGAGAGTCCCTAGGTCCGAGGCGGTTTTCGGATCGAGCCAGCGTCGCGTGCGGACCGCCTGGGTCCTTCGCTCTTCGAGCGGCGCGTCGTCGAGGTACGAATACGGCCGGGCCGCGAGGATTTGCGCCGCGAGCGGCGACGGCTCGGTGAGGTCGCGTGCGACCCGGCGCAGCTCTCCCCGTTCGAGCCGTCCTAGCAGCGCCTGCAACCCCTCGATATCCATCGACTCTTCGAGGCAATCGACGAGCGTCTGGCGGACGAGTGGATGCTCCGGGATCTCGCGCTCGCCGACGATGTTTTCCAGACAGGCGAGCTGATCGGGAAAGACCACCGCGGCTAAGTCCTCCGCCTGTTGGCGAAGGAGAGGAGCGGGAGTCCGCCGGCCGCCGCGGAAGCGCAGCACGGCGAGCGACCGCGTCGCGTTCCACCGCCAGCGGACGGGAAAGAGCGGGGCGTCCAGCACCGCCTGTTCGAGCACCCCGCGCACGGTGTTGGAGTGCAGGAAGTCGAACGCGTCTTCGAGCGGAAAGCTATGGGTCGGCCCGAGCGACAGCACGATCGAGTCCTCGTCGGCCGCCGCTTGAAGCTCGAAATTGAAACTCTGGCAGAACCGTTTACGCAGCGCGAGCCCCCACGCCCGATTGAGCCGGCTGCCATGCGGCGAGTGGATCACCATGTGCTGATCGCCCGCCTCGTCGAAGAACCGCTCGGCGATCAAGGTCTCGGCCGTAGGTAGAGCGCCGAGCGAGGCTCGCGCCGTGGCGAGATGCTCGGCCAGCTCGCGCGCCGCCTCGGCGCTCAAGCCCACCTCTTCTTGCAGCCAGGCGATCGCTGCGGCTAGACCGGTTTGGCCGTCCGGGCCGCCGGATTCGAGCCGCTCCTCGACTTCGGCGTAAAGACGCGCGACCGAAGCGGACAGCTCGTCCGTCCGTCCCGCCGCCTCGCCGAGCCAGAAGGGAATGGTCGGCGCCGCTCCGTGCGCGTCCTCGACCCGGACCTTCCCCGGCTCGACCCGCAGAATGCGCCACGACGCGTTGCCGAGCTGGAACACGTCGCCCTGAATGCTCTCGACCGCGAAATCCTCATGGACCGTGCCGATCGGAGTGCCGGCCGGTTCGAGCAGCACCGCATAGTCGGCGGAATCCGGAATCGCGCCGCCCGAGGTGATCGCGGCCAGTCGCGCGCCGCGCCGCGGCCGGAGGATGCCGTGGACCTGATCGAGATGTAGGTGCGCGCCGCGCCGGCCGCCGGTCGTGGCGAAGCCGTTCGCCACCGAATCAACCACCGCGTCGAAATCCTCGCGCGGCAGCTCGCGATACGGCTCAGCGCGGCGGACCAGGCCGAACAGGTCGTCGAGCCCGCGCTCGCCGGCCGCGACTTCCGCGACCATCTGCTGGGCCAGGATGTCGAGGGGAGCCTGCGGGATGATCACCCGGTCGAGCTCGCCGCGACGCAGCGAATCCAGCAGCGCCGCCGCCTCGGCCAGCTCACCGAGCGTGGTCGGGAAGATCCGCACCTTCGGCGTGCCGCCCACCTGGTGGCCGGAGCGCCCTGCGCGTTGCAGCAGCGTCGAGATCGAGCGCGTCGAGCCGAGCTGGCAGACCAGATCGACCGCGCCGATGTCGATTCCCAGTTCGAGCGAAGAGGTGGCGACCAGAGCGGCCAGCTCGCCGCGCTTCAAACGGTCCTCGACCGCCAGACGCCGATCGCGCGACAGGCTCCCGTGATGCGAGGACACACGACCCTCGCCGAGCCGGGTCTCCAGGTGCCGCGCCGCACGCTCCGCGAGGCGCCGGGTGTTGGCGAAGATCAGCGTCGTCCGGTGCGCCCGGATCCGGTCGGCGAGAATGTCGTAGACCTCGTCCCAGGCCTCGCCCGACATCACCGCCGAAAGGGGAGATCCGGGAAGCGTCACTTCCGCATCGATCCGGCGTTTCCGGCCGACGTCGACGATCGAAATCGGCCGCGGAAGATCGTTCGCATCCCGCCCCGCCAAGAACCGTCCGATCTCCTCGATCGGCTTCTGCGTCGCCGAAAGGCCGGTCCGCGAAAGCGATCCGCCGTTGCTTTCGACCAGGGATTCCAACCGCGCCAGCGAAAGCGCCAGGTGCGAACCGCGCTTCGAACCCGCGACGGCGTGGATCTCGTCGACGATCACGGTCCGCACGGTCGACAACATCTTCCGGCCTGATTCGGAAGTCAGCAGGATGTAGAGGCTCTCCGGCGTCGTCACCAGAAGATGAGGAGGCCGCCGAGCCATCGCGGTCCGCGTCTTGGCCGGAGTGTCCCCCGTCCGCAACATCGTCCGGATCTCGACATCCGGAAGACCCATCTCCGCCAGCTCGCCCCGAATCCCCGCCAGCGGCTCCGCCAGGTTCTTCTCGACGTCGTTCGAAAGCGCCTTGAGCGGGGAGACGTAGAGCACCTCGGTCGCATCCGTCAGCTCGCCATCGAGGCCGCGGCGGACCAGATCATCGATCGCGGCAAGAAACGCGGCCAGAGTCTTGCCCGAGCCGGTGGGCGCGGCGACCAGCACCGACCGCCCGGCCCGGATCTCCGGCCAGGCAAGCGCCTGCACCTCGGTCGGAGCACCCAAACGGCGCTCGAACCAGGCGGCGACGGCCGGGTGGAAGGGGGCTAGGGGAGAGGTCTTGGGTGGTTTCGGAGAGAGCATGGCTCCACCTCGTGGACCGCCTAGTTTACGCCTGTTGCGGACGGCTTGGCGAGCGTCCAAACAAGATTTACCAGGGATTCGTTTTACCCCTCCCCCAAAAACTCCACCGCCCGCGCAATTGTTCCGCCATCCCACAGCGGCTTGTGGTGCCCCAAACCTTCCGTCGCCGCAAGCCGCGCTCCGGGCCAGACTCTTACCAGCTCTTCTCCGTCCTCGAACGGGACCTCATCGTCCGAACGGTCGTGAATCACGAGGAGCGGCAGGTCGATTTTCGGCGCCAGTCGGCGTGGCTCGGCTTCGTCGAAACCGATTTTTAGCCAGGCTTCGGACATGCGGCGGAAGCGGTGCTCGACTTCGTCGTTCCAGCCGAGGCCCCGGCGCATGCGGCCGAGGAACGTTTCCCAACCGGCAGGCGGGGCTAGGTAGACGGCTTTCTTGAGGTTCAGCCCGCGCGAGATCGCGTAGGTCGCCCCGGCACAGCCGAAGCTGTGGGCGATCATCCCCGCGAACGGCGAGAACAGCTCCCCCGCCTTTTCGATCGCGGTCGCGAAGTGGCGGAGGGAAGAGGTCGACCCGCCCGAGCTGCCGTGGCCGGGAACGTCGAGCGCCACCGCCCGATGCCCTTGGGCGACCAGCGGCTCGACGAAATGGGCGAACTGCCCCGCGTGTCCGCCCCAGCCGTGGATCAGGAGGACCGGATCGCCTTGGCCCCAGGACCAGCCGACGACCGGGCCGTCGGGGGTGCGCAGCTCGAACCGCTGGGCGCGGGCCAGTAGGTTTCGCTGTTCCGGCCGCATCCGGCTGGGCGGCGGAGTGAAAAAAAGGCGCCGGGCCACGCGCGCCGTGGCGCCGGGCGCGAACCCCCCGGCGAGGCTGAATCCTGCGCGCAGCCAGCCGGGGAAGGGGATCGGGCGTAAACGATCGATCGTGCTTTTTTCGGGCAGAGAAGGCTGGCTCAGCGGGTGGCTCATTTCGCGCTCCTCAGGGGGACGGGTTTTATTGCAGCGGCGCGCTTGCGTCGGCGAACAGACGGGCGAAAGCCGCCCTTGCCCGACGCTCGGCGGCCGGATCGGCCACCAATTTCGCGGCGTGTTGGAGGGCCATGCCGATGCCCTTGAACTCGAAAGCGAACTGCTCCGGATCGAGGTCGGCGCGGAAATGTCCTTCACGGACGGCCAGGGTCGCCGCCTTGGCGACCGTGCCGATCCAATCCTTCTGGCAGCGGACGAGGGCGTCGCGCACCGCTCCCGGCCGATCGTCGTACTCGGAGGAGAGCGAGAGGAACGGGCAGCCCAGAATCTCTTCCTCGGCGGTGTCCGTCTCGCCTTGGAACCAGGCGATCCAGCGCTCGAACAGCTCGCGCACCCGCGGCGCCCCGCGCGGTTTGACCAGCATCGGGCGGACGACCCGCTCCGTGAACCGCTCGATCGCCTCGTCCAGCACGGCGATCTGCAGCGCCTCTTTCGATTTGAAGTGCGCGAACAGCCCGCTCTTCGAAATCTGCAGCTCCTCGGCCAACCGCCCGAGCGTCATACCCTCCAACCCCAGCTCCGAAGCCCGCTGGAGCGCGGTATCCACGATCTGCTGCCGAGTGGCCTCGCCTTTTCGCACCATCGGAGAATAGCACGACCGGTCGGTTTTGCAAGAGGCAACCTCTTGCCACAGCTCATCGGTTCCGGCGATCCCTTCCAGGCCGAATTGTCGCGTCTAGTGAGGAAGTTTGGATCGTCCTCGCGAAACAGTTTTCCAGGAGGGTGGCTCGCTGAGCCGGCAAACGGAGCTATGGCGGATCGAGGCGATGTACCCGATCTGGTGATGCGGGTCGTGGAGCGGAAGGACCCCCGGGGTACTTGCCTGCTGTTCACGCTGGTCTCCCCAGGGGGCGGCCAGCGCGACATCCTGGGGCGACCATTCGAGGGCGACGCCGAAGCTTTTCGGGACCGCCTGCTCGGCACCCTCTCCAGTCTGGTCAGCGCAAGAAAGCTCGATGGACTTGGACGATACCTATGGCGAGAGCTCTTTCCTCCGGAGCTTCAGTCCGCCTATCGAGAATTTCGCACGAAGATCACTTCCTGGATGATCCTGTCGGACGAGCCATGGATTCCCTGGGAGCTGGTCAAGCCCTATTCCGACGATGGCTCCGGCGAGCCATTCGACGACGACTTCCTCGGTCTCGCCTTCCAATTGACCCGCTGGCTGGTCGGCGACCTGGATCCCGCTCGAAGGATAGCGGTGACCGGCGTAGTCGGGCTGAGGACCGATCGAAACCTTCCCCTGGCCGCACAAGAAACCGCATTCCTAGAGGGGCTCGCGTCCGCCCGCGGAGTGCGCGCGGTTGACCGGTTCGTAAGAACGTCCGACGAGATCGTGGCCTATCTCGGCGATCCGGATTTTCAGCTGCTCCACCTCGTCGGCCATGGCCGACGTTCCGGGGCGAAGTGGGAGGCGGGACTTCCCCTCGAAGACGACGAAATCTTTGTCCCCTCCGAGCTTGAAGGCCCCATCTCGGCCCGACTTCGCCGCAAGCGCCCCATGGTGTTCTTGAACGCGTGCTGGGCGGGGCATGAAACACGGTCTCTGACCCATCTCGCGGGCTGGGCTCCTACCTGGATTCAGGTCTGCGGCTGCGGAGCCTTCGTGGCGCCGATCTGGCCGGTCCGGGACAGCATTGCATGCCGATTCTCGGAAGAGCTCTATCAAGCCCTCGCCGAGGGCCGGTCACTCGGAGAGGCCGCGCAGCAGGCCCGGCGGAGTGCCTTCTCTCTCGGCGACGCCGAACCCTCGGCTCTTGCCTACGCCGTCTATGGACTTCCCGGAGCCCGTGTGGTTTTCGGCGTCGAGGCCGTCGTCGGAGATCACGGGAACCTCCCGCTTCGGCCGCAGATTCCCTCTCGCCCCGAGGCTCCGGCGCGATCGGGACGCCGGGCGGCAAGGCGAATTCGTTCCACTTTGCGCGTCAAAAAGATCTGGCTGCCGCTCGTGCTGGTTCTCGTCGCGCTGGCCGGAGTCCGTTTCGGCAAGGACTTCATATTGAGCCCGAAGGAGGAGAGTTTCGGATCGATCTCCGTTGGGCGCCCTTTGCCGAAGCCGAAGCCGAAACCTCCGGCTCCTGCGAAACCGACGACTCTTTCCGTCGGAACCACAGGCTTTGTCGTTCGCGCCGCGTCCGGAGTTCCGAAGTCGACTCTCGCCAGCTCGTTACGCCGAGCCGCGGCGAACCTCGAAGAAGCGGGGCTCGCCGGTTGGTCGATCCAGCTCGATGTCGCCCCGCCTCAGGTCACAGCCCATTCTCTGAGCGGTTTTCCCGAGCAATCCTGCCGGCTGGTCGCTCACGGCCGAGCGCGGCGGGCCGGTACCGCGATCGATCTCGGTTCTATCGAAGCCGTCAACTCCCAGGGCGACCGCGCGACGGCTTGCGCAGCCGCGGCGAGAGACCTGGGTACAGCAGTAATTTACAAGCTCGCCAGTTCCATTCGAAAGGAGGTCAAATGAAAAGTATTCTGTCCATCGCCATCGCTGCCCTTTCGTTGACCGTTCTCCCAGCCAGCGCGCAAGCACCGCCCGACCGGTCGCTTGCCACGCGCTCACCTTCGGCTCCACCGGACAAGACCGCGAGCTATGAGATCAGCGATCGGTTTACCGCCCAGCGTCGGCCGCGGGTGACCGTCCTCAGTTTCGAGGATACCAACAAGAAGGCGCAGGAGGCGCACTACGGCTCTTCTGTCGAAGCGATGCTCGTTACTTTTCTCAAGCGCAAAAGCCAGTTCGTGGTCATCGAGCGTAGCGAGATTAAAAAGCTGCTCGATGAGCGCCAGCGCCTTCGATTAGGTGAAGTGAAGAATGATCCGGGCGATTCGGCGGGTCGGGATCTGCTGGAACGAGTCGACGTCTACATTCTAGGCAAGGTCACGCTGCTCGATGGGGTTCAAACCGAAGTGAAGACCGCGCAGAAGAATTCGGAGCAGGATGAGGAAGCGGCGGATGACACGACGAGCGATTCCGAAGAGGAGAACGCGGGCTCCGACCGGGCGCAAATCCAGGGAGCAAGGGTCGAGGTCGATGCCAAGTTGATCTCGCGTTTCGACGGCCGGATCATCGCAGCCGCTCAGCGCAGTGGGCCCGTCGCCTGTCTGCGTTCGATCGTCGAACGACTCGGCGTAGCTCTAGAACAGAGCTACCTGCGGCCTTATTATGGCCAGCTACGCTTCGTTCTCAAGGAACCCGAGTACGTGCGGGTCTTTCTCACGCCGATTTTGCTCGATACTGCACTTGACGAAGAAAAACCCCCGATCGAGCTGAGCAGGACCGTGACGATCGGATCGGAACGGGACGTGGTGCGGCCCTGGACGACCGACTCCACCTCTTACAAGATCGAGAATCTCTTGAGCGGATGGTACTCGATGCGCCTCGAGCGGCCCGGATACGAGGGGATGGGAACAGAAAATTCTCGCTGGGAAGCGCGCGATCGCCTGGGTAACGTAGCGGTGATCGACAGGACGACCGGCAAGCCGGTTGCGCGAACCGATCCCCAAGTCAGTCGTTTCATCGTCAAAGTCGATCCGCTGACCACCGGTTTGCTCGACGGGGACAAGCAAGGCTTCCGGTTTCGAAAGCTGGAGGGCTCCTTCTCGCCAACGGTAAAACGACAATACCTCGACAAGGACTACTCTCGAGTTCCCGCCCGCGTCGTCCTCCTCGGAGGGAAAGAGGTCGAAATCAACCGCATCGAGTCGCCCGAAGAGTATGCGGATGACCAGAAATGCGATCTCTTCAACGAGGAAAAGCCAGGCCCCTTGGCATACGGTCGAACCTACGTTGCCGCGGGAGAAGAGTTCGATATCTCTACCTACAGCGGCGGGGAGTTGGTCATCGAAGACTACAAAGGTGAGCCGGTACCGGTGGGTAAATATCAACTGCAGATTTGGGAGCCCAACTATGCGCTACAAAAAATACAACACACGGTTCGGGATGGCGACCAAGGGAAAGTGATGCGGACCGCTCTGGTTCGGCAGACGATGGCTCCGAGCCTCGACGCGCCTTCACCGCGACCCGCGGCCCATGGCTTCCTAGATGGGCGCGACACCCACTATAGGATCGGCATGCCGCTGGACTTTTCGCAGCCGAAAGAGTGGGCGGGAATTCCTGTGGACTCCTATTCGGCGTCGACCGACATACCCGGGTTGAATCGGTGGAATCAGACCATCGAGTTGTTCGGCGGGCCGGTTTCACCGCCGACGTATGACACGGAAAGTCCCGATTTCAAGCCGGGAATCATTGGCGGCGTGGCCGAGAATTCGGCGCCCTTGGTCGTACCGAAGGTCACTTTCAAGACCCGGTTCGGCCTCGGAGGCCGGCTGGATGCCCTCAGCTCGCGTCCCGATGCCTTGGCGGCCGATCTTTTCATCGACCCGGACATCGCGGACATTCTCGATCTCTTGCTGGCCAACCGAGAAGAACGAGAGGAGGAAGGTCGAGGCGGTTTTCTGGCGCTCCTGCTGGGGCGCAAGAAATCGCCGCCACCGATCGATCTGCGGGTGGCGCTTCCTCAACCCCCTCCCCTTCCCGGCGGTTTCGGACCCACGCTGCCGACCGCCCCGGCGCAGATCCAAGTGACCGCGAGCACACCCTGTGCTGACGAAGGTTTGGCGGCTCCACGGACTCGCGCGAAAACCCAGCTTCCCTGCAACTTGGAGGCCCTTCGGGCGCTGCTCGCCTCCCGTTTGGAATCGATCGATCTCTTGATCCTCGATGCGCGCGACATGGCAGGCCTTGAGGCCTCGCCGGAAACTGCGTCGATCGTCGCTCGATGGGTCGAGACGGGCGGATCGCTCTACGGCTTTGCTTCGGAAGAGGGAGACTACGGCGGGATCACGGGCGCTCCGCTCGCGATCGAATCGCTCGGCCGGAGGAACCGTCGCTTTGAGCTCGCCCCGGGGGATGTCGGAGCGGTCTTGCCGTCGTTTGAGAAGAAAGTCAAGGTGAAGTCCAGGCGCGCCCTTCCGGACCTTTCGGACTTGGTGGCCGGAGGTGCCTGGCGAGTGCTTGCTTACACCAAACCCGAGGAGGGTCCCCGGATCATCGAGCGCACTTCCCGAGAGAACGGAGGCTACGTCCTCCTCTGGTTCGACGACCCGAGCGCGTTCGTCGGGCCGCTGGGAGGAAGAGTGAAGAAGGTCGAAGAGGTGCGGCGCCGGGTCGAGGAGCGCGCTTTCAAAGGGGCGCGTTACGTGATGTATCGGCGCTTCGACCTTTCGGGGGATCTGCTTCGCAAAGCGGAGGACGCCCTGCTCCATTGAAGGCGCGGGCCGGTTCGTGGGGGGCGGAGCGAGGCTCCTCCCCCTTACTTTGGAGCGTAAGTAGGCTTTCCGTCGTGAGCACGGGAGCGGGAGCTCAGGTCCTCGATCGGAGTAAGCTGTCCTAGAGAGGAGTAGCGGATGGCTAAGGCAACGATCGTCGTCCTCGGGACGTTCGCGCCGGGTTACGAAATGGTTTTCGCCGAGTATTCGAAGAAGGTCCGTGCCTTCCTCGACTCGAAAAACGCCCAGGTGATCCGCCGCCAGCTGATCGAGCGCACGCTCTACGGCGATCTTTCGCCCAGCCTGGTGATGACGATCGACTTCCCCACTCGCGAGAGCGCCGAGACCGCTTTTTTCGAGCCGGAGTATCTGGCTCTCATCCCGCTTCGGGATCGGGTGTTCTCCGATTTTCACATGTGGTTGGCGCGCGCCGGGGAGGTATAGCTTGAGGGTGGACTTGAGCGGCCGGCGGATCTGAAGCGGGCCTACGGCAAGGCCCGCCGCGCCGGCCCGACATCCCGTTCGAAAGGAGATGCGGGCCGAGCGACGAACCTGCCGGACTTCTCTAGTTGCCGTCGCGGAATGCGCCGAAGCCCGCGGCGCCGGCTTGGGCGATTTCTTTGTAGCTGACCGATTGGAGGAGCACCTCGGCCCTCTCGTCGGCAGCTTTCAGGGCCAAGTGGGCTCCGTTGAGGTCGAGCGTCTCGACCGCGAGCCCCTCAGCCATGAGCGGGAACCCCGCCGGACGGAGGTAACTGACCGTCAGCTTGGGGAACTTGGCGATGACCTCGCCATATCCGTGCCCACCGGCGGGCAAGGAGATCTCGACTTTGCTGTTGAACAGCAGCGTGTACTGCTTGCCGGCCAGAAGACTGGCTGCGAGCGTCAAGGTGGTGTTCACATACCGGGCGGAAAGAGGCGTTTCGACCGGTGGAATCCCCGGGGCCGGCATGAACCGCGAGTCGAGCATCTGGAGCTGGATCGAGCCCTTCGCGCAGTCCAAACTGATCGGCCCCGCTTCGACTGCAACATCGAACCAGTAGTCGGTGACGGTGATCGGGTAGCCGGGGGGGTGGTAGGCCTGGAAGGTGTAGCCGAAGCCCACTTCCTGGGAGCTTTGTTGTGCGCTGGAGAGCGTGTTCGTTCCGAGCTGGTTGACCGTCCCGCCGTCCCCGGGCGTGACACGGAACGCACTCCAGAAGGCGGCGCAGGGGCCGGGCGAGAGCCTCCGGTAATTGCTGAACGGCGGGCCATACAGCGGGTAGAAATCCCTGCGGATGATGCGATCTCCGATCATGGTTGAGACGAGCTGGCTGGTCGTGGCGGTGGAGATGACGTTGGGTTCCATTCTGAGATCCCTCCAAAGGTTTCAGTCGGTTTGACGGTCGTCCCCGTGGCGAGGTGCCGAGGGGATGCAGGACACAGTTTCGAGGCTCGATGACCACACCTAAGGGCAACCGGCGTGCCAGGTCCGGCGGGGCATTCCGGCGGATCGCGCGGGCGCGCCCGTTCCTCTAGACGCCAACCTTGCCGGGCCGTTCTTTTCGACGCGAGCCGACGTCGGCCGACGTCGGCC
>JBDTZG010000093.1:0-16047 GCA_040005235.1 Acidobacteriota bacterium
TGAGCTGGCCCAGGCCAGTAGTGAGCTGGCCCAGCTCGGTAGTGAGCTGGCCCAGCCCAGTGGTGAGCTGGCCCAGCCCGGTGGTGAGCTGGCCCAGCCCGGTGGTGAGCTGGCCCAGCCCGGTGGTGAGCTGGCCCAGCCCGGTAGTGAGCTGGCCCAGGCCGGTGGTGAGCTGGCGCAGCCCGGCAGTGAGCTGGCGCAGGCCAGTTGTGAGCCGGCGCAGCCCAGGAGTGGGCTGGAGCTCGGAACGAACGACCTTTCGGGCCGCATTCCGCGACCCGTTTTCACAAGGAGAAGGCGATGAACGACACTTCGTATGCGGACAAGATCAACAACTGGCAGATCACGGCGCAGAACCTCTTGGAGCTTCAAGCCAGCATCCCTGGGTTCGACCCGCCCTTCAGCGACTTCAAGCAGAAAGTCGAGGATCTGCGGGCGTCCCACGACAAGGTTCAGATGCTGCGCGGCGCCCTCCACGAGTCGGTGGTGCTCCGCCGCAAGCTGGATCAGGAGACCCGCCGGTCGGCCCGCCGATTGGCGGCCGTCACGCGTGGACATCTGGGTTTCGACAATCCGAAGCTGGTGAGCTTCAACTTCCGGTCGGAGGACTCCCTCCGCCGGGGGCGGAGGGCGAAAGGCTCGGCTCCGGCCGCATCTTCAACCGACGCGAAGCCGGCAGTGCAGTCGTAGGTTCGTAGGCCCCGTCGTGCGGCTGAAGTTCCCCGGGGAAGCGTCCGGACGGTGAAGTCTGAGGGGCAAGGAAGGTGGGGCGGCGCCGCCTCACCCCTTCCGCCGCCTCAAAGCGAAGAAGCCGGATCGTATCGCGTCTTGACATAATGCCCATAGGTAGAGGAGTATCCGCAAGGTGGTACAAAATAGCGTGATACGGACATAGCAGCCGACCGATTTTCCCAAAGAATGCCGTCAAGGCCGGTGCGCCGCACCCAGGAGGGGTTTCGTGACGAAGACCTTCAAGGTTTCTCTCGGTGGCCCGTTGTTAGACCAGGTCGATGCAATGGCCGCCAACGACGGGGTGGAGATCGTGGAACTGATCCGCCGAATTCTTTGGCTTTGGTTTCTGGCCGGGTCGGAAAGGCTGGTCCCGTCCGGTAAGGAGTCTTTACCAGCCGACCTCGTGCTCCTTATGGCCGAAGCGCTTCGGAGCTATAGGCAGTCGCTTGACGCTTATGTGCGAATCCGGAGACTCCTGCTCGAGCATCCGGTCGTGGACGGAAGCGGACCCCTGGTCGTGACCGTTTTGTCCGATCTGGAGATCTTCGGTGATGCCGTTTCCCAGGTACCGGGACTGGTCGAACAGGTCGAAGACGGCTGGCGGGTGGTCACGCAACTCCGCCAGACGGCGAAGCTTGGGATCCTCGTTCCCTACGATCCGGAAAGCTCGGCTCCCGGGGACGTGAGCGATCCTTAGGTCCTGAACGGGGAAAGTGCTCAGGCGGCACGTGCGGCTGCGGCTTCGAAAACCCGGCGTGGGAGCGGGTCGCCCTCGGCCGGGTCGTCCCACTTGGCTACATCTGCGCCGATCGGAACGGCAGGCTCTTGAGGTTTCGGCTTCGAAAAGACCAGACCGAGATCCTGCAGGCCGGTTTCCATGGTCTGGGCGACTCTGATGGTTGTGAGCAAACCCTCTAGGGCTTTCCGTGCCGCGGCCAGGACGAGGGGCAAGTCTTCGTCAACCTCCAGGTCGCGCAAGCGCTTGATTTTCGGCAAGTCCTCTCGGGCCTGCTCTCGAACCTGGCGGACGCTGAAGTTGCGTACGTTCTGGGCGACCCTGGAGAAGTCCGACTCCGGCATTTCGACTTCGGGCGCTGCGGCCTGCTTCATTCGCTCGGCCTTGACCGCCGCCTTCAAATCCGAAAGGGCCACCCCGAACAGTTCCGCCACATGCGCCTGGCTCCGGCAATGGCTCTCCAACGCCTGCCGGTTAGCTGTCGAAGGCCGGATCGCTTCGCAGCAGGCTCGGACTTCTTGGGGAGAGGGCTGCCAGAGCCCCTCCTGCCACTCGCCCTCCGGATGCGATTTCCGGGCGATCCGGGAAAAAAACTCGTCGAGCGCGAGGCGCAGGCGCGCTTCTGGCGCCTCGCCCTTTTCGGGATCTTTAGGCTTCGTACGCATCGTCTTCCTCGGATATTTCTTGAAGTCCCCCCACATACGAAGAGTGCGCGCCGGAGGCGAAAGAGGGACGTAATATGACCTCCAAAGGAAACAAGTAGCCGCATTCTAGGACGAGTGGGCGAAAACCGGAACGCCTGGCGCGATGACCACGTTGATCCGGAGTAAAGATCCCGCCGACGGCTGTTTCGAGCGCCGTTTTGTTGCGCTGGCCAGGATTCGGTGGGACAATCCCACCATGGCAACAGCGACGGCAGACGCGAAGCGGCGCGTTGTACTTCCTGCGGTAAGCCCCGGGGACATCTTCGATATCCAGAGTCAGGGCGAAGGTCGCTTGCTTTTGGTGCGCCTTGAGCCTCCGAAGCCCGAACCCAAGATGAGCCTGGAGCGGTGCGTCGAAGTGATCGCCGCGACCCCCCTTCGGCCGACGATGACCTGGGAAGCTCTGAAGGCCATCACCCGGGAGCCATGATTCTCCTCGACACCAATGTCCTGATCTACGCGTCCACCGCTCGATCGCCTTTCTTCGAGTGGGCACGGCAAACCATCGCCGAAGGAGTTTCGGAGGGTGGAGCGGCCGTCAACACAGTGTGCCTCTCGGAGGTCTGCGTCGGCGATGCCGAACCGGAGCTCGTCGCCGACCGGCTCCGAAGTTGGGGGATTACCCTTCTCGATATCCCGGTTGCCGCCGCGGAGCCGTGCGCCAGTGCGTACTTTCGCTATCGAGAGCGTCGGCGCGCTGAATCCGGTCGCGACTCTCCCTCGATACCGTTGCCCGACTTTTTTATCGGCGCGCATGCCATGGTCATGGGCTGGCCCATCGCGACGGCTGACGAGGGACGTTTTCAAACGTATTTCCCTGCGGTCGCACTCCGAACGCCTCTATTGGGCTGACCTGCCGACGACGAGCAGCCGGTCTACGACACCAGCCCCTGCAGCAGCGCCCACAACGCCGCCACATGCTCCCGCTCGGTCGCCTCGGCGCCGATCGAGACCCGGACCATCCACCGCCCTTGGAGCACCGCGGGCGTCAGGTAGGCCTTGCCAGAGGCGTTCGCCTTTTCGGCCCAATCCAGTGTGTGGCGGTCGAGGTCCTCGGCTTCGAGGCCGTGGGGTTCATGGCGGATGCAGAGGGTTTGCAGCGCTACGGGGGCGAGCAGACGCCAGTTGGGGGTCGCCTGAACCTGCTCGGCGAGCCATTGGGCGTTGGCCAAATCGCGGCGCAGGCGGGTGCGGAGCCCTTCGAGGCCCTGTTCGCGGACCAGGAACCAGAGCTTGAGGGCGCGGAAGCGGCGGCCTAGGGGGAGGCCCCAGTCGCGGAGGTTTTTTACCTGGTCGTCCACCGCGGAGCGGAGGTAGCTGGGCCGGGTGGACATCACGCGGATCAGGTGGTCGGGGTCGCGCACGTAGTAGAGCGAGCAGTCGAAGGCGACGCCGAGCCATTTGTGGGCGTTCCAAACCAGCGAATCCGCTCCTTCGATGCCGTTCCACATCGGGCGGCATTCCGGCAGGATCATCGCCGAGCCGGCCATCGCCGCATCGACGTGGAGCCAGAGGCCGTGCGCTTGGGCGATCTCGGCGATTTCGGCCAGAGGATCGAAGGCGGTAGTGGTCGTGGTGCCGACCGTTGCGACGATCGCGCAGGGCACGTGGCCCGCGGCGAGATCGGCTTGGATTGCCGCCGCCAGCGCTTCGGGGCGCAGCGCGAAATTCTCGTCGGTTTCCACCGGGCGGACGTTGTCGCGGCCGAATCCGGCGAGCAGGGCGGCTTTTTCGACCGAGCTGTGGCTGTGCTCCGAGACGTAGACCCGTAGCGCCTTCGGCTCCGCTTGGAGACCCCCTCGCACGAGAGAGAAATCCGTCGTGCGCTCCCGGGCGCAGAGCAGCGCGAGCAGCGTGCTGGTGGACGCCGTGTCTTGGATCACGCCGCTCCAGGCATCGGAGAGGCCGACCGCCTGGCGCATCCAATCGGTCGTCACCTCTTCGAGCTCGGTGAGCGCGGGGCTCGATTGCCACGACAGGCCGAGCACGCCGAGGCCCGTGCTCAGTAGATCGCCGAGCACGCTCGCGAGCGAGGCGTTCGAGGGGAAATAGCCGTAGAAGCCGGGGTGCTGCCAGAGCGACAGGCCGGGCACGAGCAGACGGTCGACGTCTTTGAGGATGTCGGCGAACGGCTCTGCCGTTTCCGGCGGAGCGGCGGGGAGGTTCGCCCTGATCTCGCCCGGGGCGCTCCGCGCCATCACCGGGCGGTCGCTCAAGCCCGCGCGATAGTCGGCGAGCCAATCGACCAGCTGGTGGCCGAAGCGGCGAAACTCTTCCGGGGTCATGGCGCCGGCCTGTCCGCGAGCCTGTCCGCTATCGGCCGGGCGGGCTTTCCGGTGCCTGGGGCGCAGGCGGCGGCGTCGCCTCGGGAGAGGGGAGCGGCGCCAACGGGCTGGCCGGGCTCTCAGGAGTCGCGGCGGCGGCAGCCGCCGGAACCCGGGCCGGGGCGTCCGCGGCTTCCAGCGGATCTTCGGGCGGTACTCCGATCAAGTGCCGGTATTCGGCGGCCTCGGCCGGCGGCCGGGCGACGATCAACGAGTCTTTCTCCAGCTCCTGCTCGTACTGCGCGAAGCGGTCCTTGAACAGCCGGTTGCGCTCGCGGGCTTCGATCTCGGCCTGCACCTCAGGGAAGGGGCGGACATAGGAGGGGCGCCGCTCCGCCATTTGCAGCAGGTGGGTGCCGCCGCGTCCTTCGGTGGGTTCGCTCGATGCGCCGGGCGCGAGATTCCAGGCGGCCTGCACGATCCCGGGATCGAGATCGCTCTGCGACAGCCAGCCGAGATCGACGACGGCGCTGCCGAGCCCCTTGTCCTCGAACGGTTTCGCGGCGTCGGTCAAGGACTGGCCCGCGGCGACCGACGCGCGGATCTGGCTCGCGATCTTCGCGCGTTCCGCGGCGCTCGACGTCTTCTCGGACAGGATGACGGCCTCGCGCAGGTGAACCTGCTCGGGCACGCGGAAGAGGTCGACGTTCTTCTGGTAGTAGCGCCGCAGGTCGTCTTCTTCCAGCTTGATCTTTCCTTGGACTTCGCGGCCGATCAGCTCGCGGACCCGCAGGTTCTTTCGCAGGTTTTCGCGCAAGTCTTTCTCGTTCATGCCGCTCTGCGCGAGCGCCCCCCGGAACTGCTCATCCGAGGTGATGTTGAACCCCTCGCGCATCTGTTGCACCGAGGCGTCGACTTCCTGCTCGGTGGCCGAGATGTTCAGCTGGTCGGCGCGCGATTGGAGCAGCAGATCCTCGTAGAGGTTTTTGAACACCACCTCGCCCGCGCTCGCAAGCGCCTGATCGCGCTCCTGCGGGTCGAGGTTCTTGCGGGCGATCTCGTGGCGCATGTCCTCGCGCGCGACGTCGTAATCGTGCTGCGTCGCGATGCGGTCGTTGATCCGCAGGACGATCTTGCCGACCACCTCGGCGGCGACCGGCCGCGCGGTAGCGAGGGGGGTGAGCCCGAGGAGCATCAGCACGGCGCCCGACGCGACGCGCTTCGGGAGGGAACGGAGCTTCAAGTCATCGGCTGGCGGTTTTGGGGTCACGGTAGACGCCTCGGTATTCGAAGGGGAGATTGCGCGCATAGATCTCGACATTGTAGCGATGCCGGGCCTCGCCCACCAGCTTACCGACCACCGAATCCGCCAGCGCGCGCCGCAGGCGGCGGCGAATCTCGGGCCGGGCGCGTTCTAGGGGAATCGTCTCGGCCGGAAAATGCTCGGTGACCTGGAAGATGTGAAACCCGTAATCGGCCGATACCACCGGGCTCACCTCTCCCGGCTGGAGGCGAAAGATCACCTCGGCGAAAGTTGCGGGCAGATCGCTTGCGGCCAGCTCGCCCTGGTCGCCGCCGCGCTCGGCGCTCGGATCCCGCGAGTACTTGCGGGCGATCTGCGCGAAGTCGGCCCCGGCGGAGAGATCGCCCAGCGCGCGCTCCGCTTCGCTCCGCCGCTCGACCAGCACCTGGCGCAGCCGTACCCTCTCGGGCCGCGCGAACTCGGCCCCGTGATCCCGGTAATAGGCGGCCACCTCCGCATCGGTCGGCTCGGCGACCTCGGCGGCGAGCAGCGCGTCGATCCCGCGGCGCCCACGGCTCCCGGCCGATTCCGCCGTCGAGGTCGCCGGATCGGGCTCCGGGGGTGCGAGCTTGCGTGCGGCCGCCAGGTGTTCGAGCAGCCGCTCGTCGAGGAACTGATCGAACAGGGCGGACAGCACGTCGCTCGCGAGCAGCCCGGCGGATTCGCCCACGACTTCCGACACGTAACCCCGGAACTGCGGATAGCGAAGCTCCTCCCGGTCGATCCGCGCTACGGCATCCGCGGCCGGCGGGAGCGGGCGTCGGCAGGCCGAAAGCTCCAGCAGGCCGAGGCAGGCGGCCAGGACGAGGATCGACGACGAGGCGCGGGTCATTGGGCGAGCTCAGTGGGCGAGGCTTTCGAGCGTCGCGGTCGCGGTCGCCAGGGCGTCCGCGCCGGAGCTGACCGGAAGGGTCAGGACGCCGGTTGGGCTGAAGCTCGCGCCTTGCAAAGTCGACACCAGGTCGATCAGCCGGGCGACGTCCACCCGGGCGTCGCGGCGCAGGCGGATGGTCAGCTCGCGTCCGCGGCTGGCGATCGACTGGACCCGCAGCGCTTCGGCCGCCCGCTTGAGCGCCGCGACCTCGACCAGGGTCAGCACAGCGGCGGGCGGCGGGCCGAAGCGATCGGTCAGCTCGGCGAGCACCTCTTCGCGCGACTGCTCGGCGGCGGCGATCTTGCGGTAGATCTCCATGCGCAGGTTCGCGTCGGCCACGTACCCTTCCGGGATCGACATCGCGACAGGCAAATCGATCTGCGCCGACGGCGCCTCCTCGATCGCCTCGCCGCGAAGCTCGCGGACGGCCTCTTCGAGCAGCTTCAAGTAGGTTTCAATGCCCACGGCGGCGATCTGGCCGCTCTGCTCGGAGCCGAGAAGGTTGCCGGCACCGCGGATTTCGAGGTCGCGCGCCGCGATACGGAACCCGGCGCCCAGGTCGGTGAATTCCCGAATCGCCGCCAGGCGCTTGCGCGCCGATTCGGACAGGACGCGATCGGACGGCACCAGGAGGTAGCAATAGGCGAGCTGGTTGCTCCGCCCGACTCGGCCCCTAAGCTGGTAGAGCTGGGCCAGGCCGAAGCGTTCGGCGCGGTGGACGATCATGGTGTTGACGTTCGGAATGTCGATGCCGTTTTCGATGATCGTGGTGGCGAGCAGGACGTCGAACTTGCCTTCGGTGAAGGCGTGCATTCGCTTGGACAGCTCCGCCTCTTCGAGCTGGCCGTGGCCGACGGTGACCCGCACCCCGGGCACCAGATCGCGCAGATAGGTGAGCATCTTCTCGATCGTCTCGACACGGTTGTAGACGTAATACACCTGGCCGCCGCGCTCGATCTCATGCTCGATCGCCTCGCGGATCACCTCCGGATTGAACGGCAGGATCGCGGTCTCGACCGCCATCCGGTCTTTGGGCGGCGTCTCGATCACCGACAGGTCGCGCACCCCGGCGAGCGACAGCTGGAGGGTACGGGGCACCGGAGTGGCCGACATCGCGAGAACGTGAACGTTCTTCTTCGCCTGTTTCAAGCGTTCCTTCTGGGCCACGCCGAAGCGCTGTTCCTCGTCGACGATCATCAAGCCCAGCTTCGGCATCTCGATGTCTTTCGACAGCAGCCGGTGGGTGCCGATCAAAATGTCGACCGTCCCCTCTTTCAGGCGTTTCTGGAGGATTTTGGTTTCCGGCCCCGAGCGGAAGCGGGAAATCATCTCGATCCCGACGGGGAAACCGGCGAAGCGTTTGCGGAAGGTTTCCAAGTGCTGGTCGGCGAGGATCGTGGTCGGCGCGAGCACCGCCACCTGGAATCCGGCGTCCACCGCCTGAAACGCCGCGCGCATGGCGACCTCCGTCTTGCCGTAGCCGACGTCGCCGCACAGCAGCCGGTCCATCGGCCGCTCGCTGCGAAGGTCCTGCCGGATCGCGCCGATCGCCTCGTGCTGGTCGGCGGTCTCTTCATAGGCGAACGCCGCGGCGAACTGGCGCACCCAATCGGAATCCTCCTCGCCGCCCATCGACGGAGCCTTCGCCAACTGGCGCTCGGCGTAGAGCTTGAGCAGCTCGTCCGCCATGTCGCGCAGGCTCGACTTGACCTTGGCTTTAGCCTTGTTCCACGAGGTGCCGCCGAGCTGGTCGAGGCGCGGCGCCACCCCTTCGATGCCGCTGTATTTCTGCACCTGATCGAGGCGCGAAAGCGGCAGAAGCAGACGCCGGCCGCTCGTGTACTCGATCTCCATGACTTCGGATTCGATCGCCGCGGGTGCGCTCATGTCGCGCAGCGCGGGCGGCAGGCGGGTGACGTCTTCGACCCCGCCGCGCACCGAGCGCAAGGCGATGAACCGGCCGATGCCGTGGTCGGAATGAACCACGTAGTCGCCCACCTTCAAATCGCGCAGGCCGGAGAGGAATGGGCCAAAGCGCGATTTGGAAGTCCGCCGCTGGAGCTTCGCCTGGGGCAGGATCTGCTGCTCGCCGTAGAGCGCCACTCCCGCCGCCGGCAGGCGGAAGCCGCGCGACAGCTCGCCCGCGATCAACTCCACCCCATCGCGCCCGATCTCGATCTCGCGCCCGGCGAGGAGGTCCTCCATCCGCGCGTGGTGGGCGGGTGGAGCGACGATCACGCAGCGCTCGCCGCGTGAGCGGGCGGTCGCCACCTCCTGCGGAAAGCGCGGCAGCTGGCCGTGGAAGAGATCCGTGGTGGAAGCGGCGAAATCGATCGCCTCCACTCGGGCGCCGTCGCGGATCTCCGACAGCACCAGGTCGCCCACCCGGACTTCGGCGCCCGAAAGCTGCGCCTCGACCGCCTCGGCCGGCCACTCTAGATCTTCCGGCGAGATCGCCAGCCGCCGATGGTCGCGCCGCGCGCTCCAATCCGCGGCGAGCCGCCCGGCGTGGTGCTCCACCTCGGCCGCGAGAGCCGGGGGATCGACCGCCAGGATCAATGGGAGCAGGGGGCGCGGCGAGGAGCGCTCGGTGGACGCCAAGGTGTCGGCAAGCGTTGCCGTGCGTGCGCCCAGCAAAGGCAGGTAATTCTCCCAGCCGGGAAACCCGCCCGACTGCCGCAACGCGGCCAGTCGTTCTGCCGCCTCCGGACCGAGATCGGTGCCGCCGAGCGACCCGAGCAGATCGGCCAGTTTGCCCGCCGCCGCCGGCCCGCCGGGAAACAGAAGCAGCGGCAGGATACGGATCGAGTCGAGCGTGTCTTCCGAGCGTTGGCTCTGGGCATCGAACCAGCGAATCGCCTCGATCGTGTCGCCGAACAGGTCGAGCCGGATCGGCGCGTCCTCGCCCGGCGGAAAGAAATCGACCAAACCGCCGCGCACCGCGTACTCGCCGATCTCGTAGACCAGGTCGGTCCGGTGGTAGCCGAAGCGGTCGAGATGCCGCACCAACTCATCGATCGGCAGGTCGTCTCCCGGCTTGACGTCGAGCGCCGAGGCGGAAAAATCGGCGCGTGCCGGCAGCCGCCGGAAGAGAGCGCGCGGGGTCGCGACCACCGTCCGCGCGGACCCCGAAACGATCCGGTCGAGCGCCACCGACTCCTGCGCCCGGACAAGCAGCGAGGTCTCGGTCTCCTGATAAGGGGTGAGCGATGGGGCGGGAAAGTACACCGCCCGCCCCTCCCCGAACAGCTGCACCGCCTCCAGCCAGGCGAGCGCGTCCGCCTCGCGCGGCACGACCACCAAAAGCGGCCGGCCGAGATCCTCCGCAAGCAGCTCGCCCACCCACGCCGCGGCAGGGGCCGGCAGGCGTACGACATCGCCCAAACGCTGGACCAGCGCCCGGTAGGGGGCGCTCGCCCGAAGTTGCTGGGAGGCCGGAGCCCAAGATCGGTCGCTCATGCGGCCGGAAAGCATAGCGCGGGGGGGCGGGTTTCCGTGAACCCCAGATAGCCACCGTGCTATCGTTCGGTCGTAACCCCACCGCGTATTCACGAACCTTTGACCCGAGGGCTCGAAATCATGACCGTCGCCTCGCCGCCGCCTCCGCCCCCGCAAAATCCGTATGCCCCGCAACCGCCGGTCGGACCGAAAAAGACCTCGCCTTGGGTTTGGGTGGGCGCCGGTTGTCTCGTGCTGCTCCTGTTGGGCTGCGCGACCTGCGTGTTCATCGGCTACAAGGCGAAGCATCTCGCCGAGAAATACAAGGACAACCCCGAGCTGTTGGCGGCCGAGCTGATGATCAAGGCGAACCCGGACCTCGAAGAGGTCAGCTCCGACAAGGACGCCAAGACGATTACCGTCCGCGACAAGAAGACCGGCAAAGAAATGACCCTCAACTTCGAGGACATCAAGAACGGCAAGTTCTCGATGGAGGGCGAGGACGGCTCGAAGGTCGACATCGGCGACGGCCAGGTCCAGGTGACCGACGAAAAGGGCCAGACAACCAACATCGCCGGGGGAGTCGGCACGTCGAACCTGCCGGATTGGCTGCCCATGTACCCTGGCGCCACGGCGCAGAGCTCGTTCTCTTCCACGGGAGCGGACAGCGGCGCAGTGACGATGCTTGAGTCGACCGATTCGGCCGATCAGGCGCTCGCGTTCTACGAAGGGAAGCTCAAGGACGCCGGCTTCACGGTCGAAAAGAACGCCTACCAGGTGAACGGCAAGACGGCAGGCGGCACGGTCACCGCGAAGAACGGCGGCGACAAGGGCGAGGTGAACGTGGCGGTCGCAGACCAAGGCGGCAAGACGTCGATCACCATCACCCACAGCAACAAGTAGTCGACCATGGCGAGGGGGACCGCACGCGGCATCGCCCTCCCTCGCCTATTCGGTTCGTTTCTCGCGTTCGCGGGGATCGCTTTGGCCCCCGCTTTGGCTCTCGGGGCGACCCTGCCCTCACCGCCGAAACCCCCGTGGGAGGCGTGGCTCGACCCTCGCGAATTGCCCCGCCTGCCGCCGGGCGATCAAGTCCTCTTGCGCAGCAGCCACTGCCCTAGCGGTTGCCGGTTCGACCGGACGTCGGACGGCGATCCTCGTTTCCTGCGGATCGAAAACGGCGAGGCGGTGATCTTCGAAGAGGCGGGCGCCGGGGCGGTCGTAAGAATCTGGATGACCCAGGGGCCGGGCGTTTCGGCGCCGCTCGATCCGGCGATCCGGTTGCTCGTGCGGGTGGACGGCGAGGTCAACCCACGGATCGACTTGCCGCTGCCGGCCCTGTTCGACGGCACGACGCCGGGGTTTACCGCGCCGCTCGCCTTCGATCGCGAGCCCTCGAGCGGCGGCAACGTCCTCTACCTGCCGATCCCCTATCGCAAAGGGTGCAAGATCTCGCTGACCGGCGCGGAGCACGAACGGCTCTGGTTCCAGGTCACGTTCCATCGCCTCGCCCAGGCGGGGGCGATCTCGACCTACACCGGCGCCGAGGACCTGTCGGCTTGGCGGGCGATCCTGGCGCGCGCGGGGAACGATCCTTGGCCCGACTCGCAAAACGCTCCGGGTGCGCGCACCGACTCGGGCAGCGCGAACCTGATCCCCGGCGGAGTTGTCTCGATCCCCGCTCCCGCCGCCCCCGGGTACCTGCGCGCAGTCCGGCTGCGCACCAGCCCGAGGGGCGCCGAGCGGCTTCGCCTGCGCTTGACGTTCGACGGCGAGCGCCGGGCCGATCTGCCTCTCGCCGATTTCTTCGCCGTGCGCGGAGCGGTCGTGCCACCGCGCGGGTTGCTGTTCGGACTGGCGGACGACGGCTTTCTCTACGCCTACTTCCCCGCGCCGTTTTTCGCCAATGCCAAGGTCGAGGTCTTCGACGCCGGGGCGCCCGGCTCCCGCCCCGTCAAGGTCGAATGGCAGATCGGCTGGAACGCCGAGGTCCCGGCGGCCGACAGCGGCCGGTTCGCAGTGGCATTCTCGGTCGCCGGGGAATCGATGCCCGAGGGCGACCTGCGGCTTCTGGACGCTTCAGGGAGCGGCAAATGGGTGGGGCTTTTCGCCGAAATCGGCAGCGTGCGCACGCTTTCGCGCGAAGTGCTCGAAGGGGACGAGCGGGTTTACCTCGACGGCTCGCTCCACCCAGGCCTCTACGGCACCGGGGTGGAAGACCTGTTCAACGGCGGCTTCTATTTCGACCGGGGTCCGTTCGCGCTGCCGCTCCACGGCTCGCCCGCGCATCGCATGACGCCGGCGGGCGAGGACGTCACCTCGGCGTATCGCCTGTTCCTGTCGGATGCGATCCCTTTCCGGAACGAAATTCGCGCCGGCCTCGAAACCGGACCGACCGGCAACTTGGCCGTCCGCGCCCGGACGGTCGCCTACTACTACTCCCGACCCCTTCCGGCGCTGGCGAAATTTGATCGGCTCGATCCTTCCGACGCCCTCTCGGCGCTGGCCCACTCCTATGGGGTGACGGCGCCCGACGCGGCCTGCGCGGCCTTCCTGTCCCGATGGGAGGGGGGACCGCTCGTGGCGCCCGAAGAGACCGCGACTTCTTGCACCTACGCGGCTCCCGGAGGGCGGGACCGCTTCATCCTCCGCAGGCTTGCGCCGAACGGTGCCCTTCGCCTTCGCCGCCGCTTGGACGTGGGCCGGCCGAATCCGGCGGCCGACGTCTTTGTAAACGGCGTCCGGGTCGGCGCGTTCCCGTTCCAAGAGGCGAACCCCTTTCGCCGCCTGCGCGAGGTGGATCTGGACATCCCCCCCGGCGTGGCGGCCGGGGCGACGGAGCTGCATTTCGAGGTCGTGCCGCGGTTTTCCGCCGCCGGAGGGGAGCAGCACTCCGAGGTGATCTATGAGCTCTGGGCGGGCGAGCGACGTTCTCCACAGTAGGCGGTACTTGAGTACAGACCACCCCCGGTCTGAGCCAGCTCACCCTTGAATGGGTTCGCTAAGGTGAATTAACGACTCGCATTCGCCGACGTCTCAGTGCAGCCAGCTCCCGGTGGCAAGCGACCGGAGGAAAGTTGCAGCCGCACGGTCACCTCGTTGAGCTCCGCTTCGACCTGACGGCGAACCCATTCGCCGAGAGCCACGGCTCGCGCCGAGGGGGCGCCGGGGCCGCGGCTTGGCCGCCGCTCAAAAAACCGGGCCGCTTCGGTCACCGCCTCTGGGGTGGAGCCTACCGCGGCGGCCAGCTTGGCGCGGGTGGCCGGGCGGGGACTCTTCATGCCCGTTTCGTACGCCGAGATCTGGGACGGATGCATTTCGGCAAGCTCTGCGAGCTGTTCTTGGGTCAGGCCGCGTGACGCGCGGAGCAGCTGAACCCAGACGGCGGGGTCATCGATCGCGCTGCGCTTCAACAGCTCCGTGCGCGAAGTGACGGGTCGTTCGGTGCGCTTCGGGTAGTGTGGCATAACCTTTTCGCCTACTTTCTCCCGTGTCAACGGGAATCCCATTCCGCGCCCCCCGGGAACCGGACTCTTCCGGCCGCCCCGACACCCCAAGGAGGAATGACGTGAAACCCACCTTCCGTCGCCTTGCCGTCCCCGTGATCTTGGTCTTGACGTTGACTCTAACCGCTCCATCGCCCGGCTTCTGCGCCCCTGAAGGGGCGGGCCTGCGCTGGTACGATTGGCTCGGATTTCTTTCCAACCTCTGGGCACCCCAGGGTTGCAGTGTCGAGCCAGTCGGCGGGTGCGGCCGGGCAAGCGCCACAGCTCCACGGGAAAACGGCTGTAGTGTCGATCCCGTCGGCCGCTGCGTTGAAGCGGTCGCCCCCCAGCAGGACCACGGTTGCAGTCTGGATCCCGTCGGCCGCTGCACAGACTGACCGGGCGCAGCCTGCATCCGCAGCCGGTAGCTCGGGAGCGGGCACCGGCTGCTTCAACCCCGGGTCCCACCGCCGAAACGAGGAACCCCGTTGCCCGCCGGAGCACTCGCCGCGACCAGCGCACGGTGAGCTTGGCGCGCCAGCTCCGCGGTAGCCCGGTCTCGTTCGGCAGCATCCAAGAATAAGCGCACAGCTGCCAGCTCTTCCCTTTCGATTCTGAGGGATCGGAAGATTGCGAGGGTCTGGCGGGCCAGGATCTTCGTCTCCGCAGGGCGCCCGGTCGAAAGGTAGACCTCCGCCAGGTCGAGCGCTGCGAGCGCCGCATCGTACGAGATCTGAATTGCTGCAAAGTCGCGCCAGACCTGGTCGAGCGCGGCAATGGCGTTTTCGAACCGTCCGGTGGCTGCCGCGACCCTCCCTTCGAGCCAAAGCACTCGAATCAGATCGAGCGCCTCCCGCCGCGACTCAGCTAGAGCGCGAATCTGCGGCAGCAACGCCACAGCCTCCACACCCCGCCCCAATTCCACCAGATTGGCGGCGAGGTTGAACTGTGCCACCAGTCGGTCGCGCGGGTCGCTTCGCTCGTCGAACGTCGCACAGGCGTTCTGCAGCGCCCCGATAGCACCCTCTGAATCGTTGCTATGCTGGAGGAGAACGGCCCGGCTGAGCCAGAGGAATCCCAGCTCCCCCGGCTGAGCCGCTTCAAACGCCTGGTCCTGCAGCGCTAAAGCCCCGCCGAAACGGCGTTGATCTCGGTAAAGCTTGGCTTCGGCGTCGAGCATTCGGGCGCGGGAGAACGGAGAGGGGAATCCCACCGGCGGGGCGACATCCTTCGCCCGGACATATGCAATATTCGCCTGATCGAAGGCGCCTTCCGCTCGGCGGGCGTTTCCGAGATAGACCCAGGCATACTCGCGGGAGGCCGCCTGAAGCGCCTCTGGGGCGACGAGGCGTTCGGCGACCCAAATGCCCAACTCAGCAAGGCAGATCGACTCTTCGAGATCCCGCACTGTGGCCCGGTCGCTTTCGTGAGCCAGCTTTTCGACCAGCGCCCAGGTGGGGGCTACGGGCATCCGCTCGAGGGTGGAGCGGCGGGCGGCCGGTTGTTTCTGGAGCGAGCGAAGCTCTACCCACATTGCGGCAGCTTGGGCGCGGGCGAGGTCAAACATCCGATCGCGCGCCCCGGCGAACAGCTCGCGCCGCACCTCTCGGCTGATTCTGGCGGCGGCCCGTTCGAGATCGACCCGAATCTCCGTCGGCAGATCGGCACCCAGGGTATGGACCACCTCGTCGGGGCGAATCGAGCGCACGGCGGTCAGCGCGCTCTCCGCCGCTCCAGGTGCCGCCTTCCAGTGGGCGGCGAACTGGTCGAGCTGTTCTCGCGCGAGCGGCTCCTTCGCCTTGCCCAGCTCCAGCTTGCCGAGCGCTCCGGGCGAGATCCCGGCAAGCTCGGCCGCCTGGCGCTGGTCCAAGCCCAGCACGTCTCGAATTACCTTGATCGCGGCGTTGGTCGCCGGCGCAAGGGGCGGTTCAGGCGTCTCTTCCATGCGACCTCGCGTTGGGTTTCATAGAGCAGAGTGAGGTTCAGCCCCTGAACGTGACAACAGAAGATAACGACCAACCCCAGGTACGAAAGCGCCACCGAACCGAGCGCTTCCTCGCAACCGAAGGCCTTTTAATATGCTGGTAGGTAGTCTGGCGCGACCTTCGGAAGTTTGCAAGCGCTTTCGGCGCAGATGCTTCTAGCCTCTGGCGCATGGCTGATGCGCCCCCCTCGATCTCGAATCCCCAGCTCCCTGTGGACTCCCCTCTCGCGGCGCGCCCCCCTCGCCCGGCCGCCCACCCGGACTTCCGGTCGATCGTCGCCGAGTGCATGGCCCGCGGCGATCAGGCTCTCGCGCAGTCGGACCTTGCCGCCGCAGCACGCCATTACGCCACGGCCGGGGTGACCTACCGGTTCCTCGGCGCGGCCGATCTCGCGGCAACCGCCTTTCTCGAGCTGGCGGCGGCGCATCTGGCCCTCGGCCAGCGGGACCGTTTTGCTGCCGTCGCCGCAACCCTCCGCGGGCTCCGGCAGCCCGGCACCCCCGAGGGAATCCTGTTCGTCCGGGTC
>JBDTZG010000094.1:0-15776 GCA_040005235.1 Acidobacteriota bacterium
TGATGGCGCGGGCGACCAACGACCTCCAGGCGGTCCGCATGCTCTGCGGCCCGGCGATCATGTACAGCACGAACACCATCCTGCTCGCGGTCGGCGCGCTCGCGCTGATGGCGCACATCCACCTGGGCCTCACCGGCGTGGCTCTGGCGATCATGCCCCTGGTGGCGATCGCCACCCAGATGTTCGGCGACCGCATCCATCGCCTGTTCGAAGGGGTGCAGGAGCGTTTCTCCGCCCTCTCGGCCAAGGCGCAGGAGAATCTTTCCGGCGTCCGCGTCGTCCGGGCCTACGCCCAAGAGGAGCGGGAGATCGACGCCTTCGGCTCGGTCAACGCCGCCTACGTCGAAGGCAACCGCCGGCTGATCATCTGGCAGGCCGCGTTCTTCCCCGCGCTCCAGGGGCTCGCCGGAATCGCCACGGTGGCGGTCCTCTATTTCGGCGGCAAGCTCGCGATCTCGGGCCGGATCACGGTGGGCGAATTCGTCACTTTCAACACCCTGCTCGCCCGGATGGTCTGGCCGATGATCGCGCTCGGCTGGGTGATCAATCTGGTCCAGCGGGGCACCGCGTCGCTCGGCCGCATGCGCCTCGTGCTCGAAGCCGAGCCGGCGATCAAGGACGAACCACCATTTGCCGAGCCCTCGCGCTTCGCCGGGGAGGTGCGGTTCAAGGACCTGTCGTTCTCCTACCGGCCCGGCCTGCCGCCCGCGCTCCACGACATTTCGCTCGACGTTCCGGCCGGCAGCACCGTCGCGATCGTCGGCCGCACCGGCTCGGGGAGGAGCACTCTGCTTTCGCTGCTGCCGCGGCTGCTCGATCCGCCGCCCGGCACCCTGTTCCTCGATGGCATCGATCTGCGGCATCTGCCGCTCGAACGGCTGCGGGCGGAAATCGGCATCGTGCCGCAGGAGACGTTTCTCTTCTCGGCCACGCTGGCCGAAAACGTCGCGCTCGGCCGGCCGGACGCGAGCGAAGCCGAGATCCGGCAAGCCGCGGAGCTGGCCGGCCTCGGCCCCGATCTCACAAGCTTTCCCGCCGGCCTCGAAACCCGGGTGGGCGAGCGCGGCCTGACCCTTTCGGGCGGCCAGAAGCAGAGGGTCGCGATCGCCCGCGCCCTCCTGCGCCAGCCGCGCATCCTGCTGCTCGACGATTGCCTCTCCGCGGTCGACACCCACACGGAAGAGAGGATTCTCGGCAACCTCCGGCGCTTTTTCCCCGGCCGGACGGTGTTTCTGGTCTCGCACCGGGTCTCCGCCGTCCAAGGCGCCGATCTGATCGTGGTCCTCGACCAGGGCCGGATCGCCGAGAGCGGTACGCACGATCAGCTGCTCGCTCAACGAGGCCTCTACGCCGAGCTCGCCGAGCGCCAGCAGCTGGAGGAAGAGCTGGCCGCCGTTTGACGTTCTCCCTGTCGGGAGGAACATCCATGCGCGTCATCATCACCGGCGGCACCGGCCTAGTCGGCACGGCCCTCGCCGCCCGGCTCGCCGCCGAAGGGCACGAACCGATCGTCCTGTCCCGCAACCCGGAGAAGGCAATAGCCGCTCTCCCGCCCGGCGTGCGCGCCGAGGAGTGGGACGGCGAAAGCGGCGCCGGTTGGTCGAAGCTGATCGATTCCAACACCGCGATCGTCCACCTCGCGGGGGCGGGAGTGGCCGACGCTCGCTGGAGCCCAGCGCGCAAACGCGAGATCCGTAACAGCCGGATCCTCTCGGGCAGCGCCGTGCTCGCGGGCGTCAGGGCGGCAGCCACCAAGCCTCGCGTCCTACTCCAAGCCTCGGCGGTCGGCTACTACGGTCCGCGCGGCGACGAGATCGTGACCGAAAGCGACCCGCCCGGGGACACGTTCCTCGCCAATGCCTGCGTCGCGTGGGAAGACTCGACACGCCAAGTCGAGGCCCTCGGCGTGCGCCGCGCAATCCTCCGCACCGGCCTCGTCCTCACCCCCGAAGGGGGCGCGTTGGGCAAGATGCTCCTGCCGGCCAAGCTCGGAGCGAACGGCCCCCTGGGCACCGGCCGCCAGGGTTTCCCTTGGATTCACCTCGAAGACGAAATCGGTGCGATTCGTTTCCTGATCGACCGGGAAGACGCCGCCGGCCCGTTCAACCTAACCGCCCCGAACCCGCCGACCCAAGCCGAATTCGCCAAGGCCCTAGGCCACGTGCTCCACCGCCCCTCGTTCGTCCCCGTCCCCGCTTTCGCCCTCCGCCTCGCCCTCGGAGAGATGGCCGACATGCTGCTCACCGGCCAACGCGTCGTCCCTAAGCGGCTGCTGGAGCTGGGCTACCGATTTCGCTTCCCGGACTTGGAGGGGGCGTTGGCGGATCTGCTGGGCTGAGAGGCATCCCTCACCCCTGCCCGAACCGCTCCAAAATCGCCGCCCGCACCGCGAGCCTCAGATTCGGCGGGGTGTAGACGCGGTAGCGGTCGATGCGGCCGAGGTGGCTGATGAATTGGCTCGCCTCCCCCACTTCTTCGAAACGGCCGTCGTATTTCTTCACCCAGACGCGTTTCTGGCCGAAGCGGTGAGGGTCCTTGGCGGAGTTCGAGATCATCAGATTGCCGTCTCCGAACTCGGCGAACAGGCCGGGAAGGATCGCCTCGAAGCGCTCTTTCTCCTCCGGCGCCTGATGTTCTTTGGTTTCGAACGCCACGGGAAAATGCTCGCGATCGACCACAGCCCGGGCGTGGACGCTGTCCGAGGCACGCATCGCTGCGGTCGTGGTCAGGTCGTCCTCTGCCAGAAACTTCTCCGGATCGGCCGACCAGCGGGCGCCGGTTTCGAGCAGCCAGGCGTTCAGGTGCAGCTCCATCGCCTTGCCGGTGGCGTTGAAATAGACCTGGGTGAACATGTAGTACCGAGCCATGACCAGCGCTTCCAGGGCGTGGATTCCGCCTTCGTCAACTCCGATGCCCCAAGCTCCGGTCTCCGGATCGGCGAGCGGCAGGATCGTCTCCAACACCCGGTCGAGGTCGTAATGGCCGTAGCGGACGCCGCAGAACAGGCTGTCGCGCAGCAGGTAGTCCATCTTGTCGACATCCAGCTCGCCCGAGACGATCTGGCAGAGCAGGCGATCGACCGGCTGATCGAACTTTCCGCCGAGCAGCCGCGCCACGTCCTCCGGCGCGATCCCCTCGCCGAAGCGCTCGAAGATCTCCCGCACGTCGGGCAGATCGAGCAGCCGTCGGGTCATCTCCTCATGATCGATGCCACCTTCGAACAGCTCCTCGGCCGAATGAGAAAACGGCGCGTGCCCCTGATCGTGAAGCAGCGCCGCCACCCGAGCGAGGCGCCGTTCCCGGCTGGTCGGCCCGACCGGCAGGGGAGCCGTCCCCCGCGCCGCGAGCGCGTCGTAAACCCGGCCCGCCAGGTGCATCGCGCCGAGCGCGTGGCTGAACCGGCTGTGCTCCGCCCCCGGGTAGACGAACGAGGTAAGGCCCAACTGGCGAATCCAGCGCAGCCGCTGAAGCGGCCGGCTGTTGACCAGCGCGGCTTCCAGCGGATCGGCATGGACGAAACCGTGGACCGGATCGCGAAGGGAGAGTGCGTTCGGCAAGCTTCGATGATAACGGAGTCGGCCCTACCCATGCCCGCCCGGCCGCAGTGGATCGAGCGCCGCGAACGCCTTCTCCATCCACTCCCGCGGCACCGGCCCCCAGTGAGTCATCCCCGGCTGTTCGAGATAGGTGACATTCTTGAAGCCGTCGCTGCGCATTTCCTGGTCCGTCACCCGGGTCTGGGCGCGGTTGAAATCGCGCTCGCCGGTGAACAGGACCAGCCGGCTCCGTTCGCGCGCCAGGCGCAGCAGATCGTGCGGCGGCTTGCCGAACGGCGCCGGCCAGCTCGCGCCCGGCTTGTCGGCAACCGGCAGGTCGCGGTACCAATCGACCCCCATCATCATCAGCGCGCCCCGGAAGAGATCCGGATAGGTGAGCGCCAGGGTGCTCGCGGCGCGGGCGCCGCCCGAGTGTCCTGCGGCGTACACGCGGGTGGGATCGATCTTGTACAGGCGCTCCATCTGCTCGGCAGCATCTACCGCCAGCCCCCAGCGATCGACCCGGGAGCGCTCGTTGCCGGCCTGGTTGGCGGCCACCCAAATCAGCCGGTGGGCGGAGAGGATCTCGGCCACGGCCGGTCCGGTGATTCCCGACGGGCCGCCGAACTCCCACGGGGAGACCCAGACCACCAGCCCCCAGCCCGCGGGCGGCGGATCGCCCTCCGGCACCAATACCTCGAAACTCTCGTCGGCGAGCTTGTAGGCGAGCGCCTGAGGCGTCTCCTTGAGCACCTTTTCGCGGTTCAGATTCGCGCGCCGCAACACCTCAGGCAGAGCGCTCAAGGGGGAGCGTTCGACAAACGCCACTTTGTAGCTGCCCGGCCGGCCGGCGCGCGGGGCCTCGGCCGGAGCGGCGAGCCGGGCGGCGATGGCGGGCGGCAGCTCTTCCTTGGGCGCCTCTTCCTCGGCCGAGTGGATCGCGCCCGAGGCGAGCGCCGCCAGAAACGCATCGGCCTCGGCCGGGCGTCCCAGCTCTTCGAACAGCAGGTGCAGCAGCTTCTGGAGCGTCGCGTCGGCGGGGGCGATCGTGAGCCCCTCTTCGACGGTCGCGACCGCCTTTTCCCGCTCCCCTTCCAGATACCAGGTGCGGGCGATCGCGCTCAACACCTCGGGCCGTTCCGAGCGCGGCAGAGTGCGTACCGCCTTCTCGTACTCGGCGCGCGCCTCCGCGGGGTGCCCTTGGGCGAGCAGAGCGTTGCCCTTCTCCAGCCAGTTGTAGATCGTGTGGGGGACCTCGGCGCCCCCGGGCGTCGCTTCGGAAAGCGGCCGCATGCGAATGCGGGTCGTCGCTCCCGGCCCCTCCTCCGCCACCTCCACCCACCCTTCCGCCATGATCCACCCGGGAGCCTCGACCGTCAGCTTCCAGCGCCCCGCCCCGAGCCCTAACAGCGCCCATTTGCCGCTCGCATCGGTGGTGACCGGCGGCGGGCCGATGGGAGGCGCCCCCAGCCGAAGCGTCACCGTCGCTCCGGAGAGCGGCTTGCCATCGGCATCCAAAACCTGGCCGCTCGCCCGTCCCAATCCGGTCGCGAGCCCTGCGGGCTTCTCTTCCTCCTGCGCCAGGATCCCGCCGCCGAGCAGCAGCGCAAGGGCGAGCCCGAGCACGGGAGGGAAGGAGGCGGCGGGAGCGGGCTTGGCTCTCTTGGCGGGCACGGTCGAAGAATAGCAAAAGGGAGCGCGCTCCCTACTCCGCGAGCACCCGCTCGACCGCAGCCACCGTCCGCGCAATGTCGGCCTCGCCGGTCCGCCAGTTGACGACGCTGATCCGCATCACCCGCCGCCCCTCCCAGCTGACACCGCCGAAGAACGCCTCGCCGCTCTGGTTGATCCGCTCGATGACGCGGTCGGTCCAGGCGTCGTGGTCTTCGGGAGTCGCCTCGGTACGCGGATCGAGGAAGCGCACCAGCCCCTGGTTCAGGCGAGCGGAAGCGACGATTTCGGCGCCCGGCAGCGAGCCGATCCCGCGGACCAGCGCCTCGCACTGATCGCAATTGCGCTCGATCATCGCGGCCAGCCCGTCGCGGCCCAGCTCGCGGAGGGCGGCATAGACGGCGAACCCGCGCGCCCGGCGCGACCATTCGGGGGTCCAATCGATTTGATCGCGCGCCTGGGTTTCGCCGACGAAATACGAGTCGTGGATGGTGAAGGCGCGCCGGTGCGCCTCCGGGTTCCGAACCGCGGCAAAGCCACAGTCCTGCGGCACGTTCAGCCATTTGTGGCAGTCGGTCGCCCAGCTGTCGGCGAGATCCATCCCCTCCACCAGCGAGGCGAAGCGCTCGCTCACCCGGGCGAACAGGCCGAACGCACCGTCCACGTGAACCCAGGCGCCCTGGCGTTGGGCGATCGGGATCAGCGCGTGAAACGGATCGAACGCCCCGGTGTTCAGATCGGCGGCGTTCAGGGAGACGATCGTGGGAGACGCCGGCCCGCTGCCCGCCGAGAGCGCCGCTTCCAGATCCGCCGGCCGGATCGCGCCGTCAGAATCGACCGGCAGGACCGTGATCTGGCGCGAGCCGATCCCCAGATACCGCAACGCGCGATCGACCGACACGTGGCGCACGGCGCTCGCGAACACCCGGATCGGTGGGCTCCCCGCCATTCCCTGCTCGGCGACCTGCCAGCCCGCCTGCCCCAGCACCTGATCGCGCGCGGCGGCGAGCGCGGTGAAATGCGCCATCTGGCAACCGGTGGTGAAAGCGAACGAGGCCGAAGCCGGCAAACGCAGCACGTCGAGCAGCCACTTGCCCGCGACCTCCTCGACCACCGACGCCGCGGGCGACGTGCCATAGATCGCCGAGTTCTGATCCCAGGTGCTCGCCAGCCAATCCGCGGCAAGCGCCGAAGGGAGCACCCCGCCGATCACCCAAGCAAAAAAGCGCCCGCCCGTATTGCCGAGCTGCCCCCCATCGGCAGCGCGGACCAGGTCGTCCACCACCTGCGCCGCGGGCTGGCCCTCGCGGGAGAGCGGCACGTCGAAACGCGAAAGAAGGGTCTCGCGAGAAACGGTCGCGGCCACCGAACGGGTGCCGAGATCGTCGAGGTAACGGTGGGCGTGGAGGAGGGCGCGGTCGAGGGCGGTGTCGGTCATTTGGGGTGGAACGATAAGGGGGTGCGCGGACCTACGGCAACCGCGAAGAAAGGGATCGCGCTTCTTGCCGCCTCCCACCCCGCTCTCTACAATCGATCGCGCTCGCGATCTGGCGACTAACTCGCATAGGGAGAAGGCGAAGCGATGAATAAGCCGGGACGTTGTCTCGTAGGGCTAGGTCTGTTTCTCTTCCTCGCGACCATTCCGACCTTTGCGGAGAACCCGGCCGCTTCGAAAGTCGCGGTCGCTGCTCCTGCGGCTCCCCGGGACGGCCAGAAGGATTTCGATTTCGAGATCGGGAGTTGGCGCACACATCTGAAGCGGCTTCAGCACCCGCTCACCGGTTCGACCACTTGGGTCGAATATGAGGGGACGACGGTGGTCCGCAAGGTCTGGGAGGGCCGGGCCAATCTGGTGGAGCTGGTGGTCGACGGCCCGGCGGGTCATATCGAGGCGCTCTCTCTGCGCCTCTACAATCCGGAATCCCGGCAGTGGAGCCTGAATTTTTCCAGCAGCGCCGGGGGCACGATGAGCCCTCCCTCGATCGGCGAATTCAAGAACGGCAGGGGCGAGTTCTACTCCCAGGAAACGCTGAGCGGCCGGTCGATCCTGGTTCGCTTCGTCATCTCCGAGATCACGCCGACTTCGTGCCATTTCGAGCAGGCGTTCTCGGACGACGGGGGCAAGACTTGGGAGACCAATTGGATCGCGACCGATACCCGCGTTTCTGAGGGCGCGGGCTGAAGCGGACGCGGCGCTTTTTGGGTGGGCTCCGGTGATTGGATACAAAAGCGCCAGGCTGGAGCCTGGCGAGCCCAGGTTCTTCCGTGCGTGTAAGAATCGGCCTATGAACAGCTCGCCTGCGATTTCTCGCCGTCCCTCCCGACACACCCTCCCGGTCGCCTTCGCCGTCCTTCTTTCCACCGCCCCCCTACTCGCCCAGGTCGAGGCGATTGCGGAGGGGGACGCTGCGTTTGCCCGGCGGGCGGAGGGGGCTAAGGGCGCGCGGGCGGTCGCGGGGCCGATCGATCAGGCGATTGCGGGGTATGAGAAGGCTTTGAAGGCGAAGCCGGGGCAGCTGGAGGCGTCTTGGAAGCTGCTGCGGGCTTTGCACTTCAAGGGGGAGTACGTGGCGACGACGTCGGAGGCGAAGCAGGCGGCGTTCGGCCGGGGCAAAGAGGTGGTGGAGGCGGCGATCGGCGAGTTGGGCAAGCGCGTCGGCGGCCGGGCGAAGCTGGATGCGATGACTCCCGCCGCGGCGGCGAAGGCGCTGGCTGGCGTGCCGGAGGCGGGCTATGTCTTCCTTTGGGGCGCCGTCGATTGGGGGCTCTGGGGCGATGCTTTCGGCAAGCTGGCCGCGGCGCGGCAGGGGGTGGGCGACAAGGTGCGGCGCTATGGTGAGATCGTGCTGGCAGGCGATCCGCGCTTCGAAGAGGCGGGGGGCTACCGACTGCTCGGCCGTCTCAATACGCTCGCTCCGAAGGTGCCGTTCATCACCGGCTGGGTCGATCGCGACTTCGCCATCGACTCTTTGAAGAAAGCGGTGGCGATCGCGCCGCAGAACCCGTACAACCAGCTCTACCTGGCCGACGCGCTGCTGCAATACCGCTCGGCGGCCAAGCCGGAGGCGATCGCGATCTTGAAACGGCTCGCCGCGATGAAACCGACGGCCGAAAAGCCGGTCGAGGACGCCTCGCCGATCGCCGAGGCGAAGGTTCTGCTGAGCAAGAACGGTGGCTGAAGACCCGCCGCCCCCTTCGCCTAAGGAGGATCATCTCTCCGGGCGCGGCGCGCCGTTGGTCGCGATCGCGGCGGCGGCGTTCCTTACGGTATTGAAGGGCGCTGCGGCGATTTCGACCGGCTCGCTGGCTCTGGGCGCCGCGGCGCTCGATTCGCTGATCGACGTGTTCATCTCGACCGCCAACTTCTTCGTGATGCGCCGGGCGGCGCGGCCGCCGGATGAGGACCACGCGTACGGCCATGGCCGGTTCGAAAATCTCGCGGCGCTCGGCCAGGGGTTATTTCTGGCGGTCGCGGCGGGCGGTCTGGTGGTGGCGAGCCTTCGCCGTTTGATCTCGGGGTCCGCCCCCGAAAGACTCGGCTGGGGCGCGCTGGTGCTGGTCGTTTCATTGGGCGTGAGCGTCGCGGTGGCGGCCTGGCTGCGCCGCGCGGCGGTACGGACCGGCAGCCCGGCGCTCGCCGCCGATGCTCTGCATTACGCGACCGATTTCTGGACCAACGGCGCGGCGCTGGTGGCCCTGCTGATCGTCTCCGGCACCGGCTGGGCCCAGGCCGATCCGCTGGTCGCACTCGGTGTGGCGGGCCTCGTATTCCGCACCGCGGCGAAGCTCGCGCTCGGCGCGATGTCCGACCTGTCGGATCGCGGCCTGCCGGAGGAGGATCTGGTGCGCGTCCGCGAGATCGTCGAGTCGTTTCGCCCCGACGTGGTGGGGATGCACGATCTGAAGACCCGGCGCAGCGGCGGCCAGCGCTTCATCGACCTCCATCTGGAGATTCCGCGCGAAGCGACGTTTGAAGAGGCGCACGACCGGACCGTGCGCGTGTTGCGCCGGATCGAGGCCGATCTCGCTCCGGCGAAGGTGTTCGTCCACAGCGACCCGGTCTGAGCGCTTCCCGAAGAAGAACCGGCGTTCCTGGCGCGGCAAGCCGCTTTCGGAGCTACAAAGCCGCTTGCCGCGGCTGAATTCGCGATTCCGCAACGGGAAGCCGCTTTTCGGGACCGCATTCGCGGTTCCGGGACGGCAAGCCGCTTCCTGGGACGGATAGCCGCTTCCTGGGGCTTCTTCCCGCTTCCTGGGACGGATAGCCGTTTCCTGGGGCTTTTCACCGTTTCCTGGGACTTTCCCCCGCTTCCTGGGACTTTCCCCCGCTTCCTGGGACGGATAGCCGCTTCCTGGGACGGGAAGCCGTTTGCCGCGACAGATCGCGAAGATCCGGCCCGGCAAGAGCCTTCCGGCCGTTGCCGCGCGCTTCCCGACGCGCGAACGCGCTCTACTTCTTGGCGGCGAGCGCGGCGGTGACTTCTTCGCGGATCATCGTGCGCATGTCGTCGGCGGTGCCGGACGGCGCGGCTTGCTTGCGTTGGAACGGTGGCGGGGGATCCGGATCGATCCACTCGGCCAGCCGGTTGGGCGCCGCCCGCTCTGCCTCGGCCAGCGCCACGCTGAAGAAGTCGGCCGCCGGCACCTTGAGATACCGCGCGAGACCGGTCATATGGCGCGCGCGCAGCTCCAGCCGGCCATCGAACAGATCGTTGATCCGGCCATGGCCGATTCCCATCGCGGTCTCCAGGTCGCGCTTCGTGCCCGGAGCCGCGTCCACCGCCCGCTTCACCACCGCGAGAACCTTGATCGTGTCCCTGTCGCTCATGGGAGGAAACTTTACTTCAGACCGTCCGCATCCGGTCCTTTTACGGCTCGGTCGCATCCACCGCCGGCACCCGCTCGGCGAGCGCTCCTGCGATGTCTACCGTCTTGGCCCAGGCGAAGGCGGCGAGGAGCAGGCCGGCGAGCGCTAAGGCTCGGCGCAGGTTGGGCTGGGGGGCGAACCGGGTGGCGAACAGGAGGGCCGCCGCCGCTCCGAGGAACGCGAGGCCCCCGGCGGAGACGAAGGGCTCTCGCACCTCCTGCGGCAGGCCGAAGGCGAAGAGCGGGAGGCAGAGACCGGCGAGGCTGGCGAACGGGGCGAGGCGGGGGGCGTTGGTGGTGATCGCCTCGCTCGCGGCGAGCGCCAGGGCGGCGAGAACCGCGGCGCGGAGGACGAGGGCCGAGGCCGGCGCTTTGCTGCCCCCCGCCGAGAGGGCGGCGAGGGCGAACGATTGAGCGAGGGTAAACGCCCCTCCGAAGAGCGCGAGAATCGGCCAGCCGCGATCTTCCAGTCGGCGCCAGCCGAAGACGAGAAGCAGGTCCGCCAGGCAGAGCGCGGCGGCGGTGGTTCCGAGGGCGAGGATCACCGGGCTGGCGGAAAATGGCGCGAGGTGGCTCGCGAGCACCGCGTCTTCCGAACGCCCGAGGAGATAGAGAAATGCCAGGGCGGCGAGCGCCTGTAAGGGGGCCGCGCCGAGCGCCCAGAGGCGGCGATCTTCCGGTGCGGCCCGCCGCAGGCGCCAGGGAACGACCGCGTGGACGCCCGCGGAAAATACGATCGACGCGCAGCAGAGCGCCGCGATCAGGGTTTCGAGCCGCATGCCCGGTGCCTCAGGCGCACTCGGCGCACTGGCCGTAGAGGACCACCTCGTGAGCGTCCAGGTGGAATCCCGCGGGCGTCAATTGGCGCAGCCCTTCCGGGCAGCCTTCCAGCTCGAACAGCTTGCCGCAGGCCCGGCAGTGGAAGTGGTGATGGTGATCCTTGCCGGCCAGCTCGTAGCGTGGCGGCTCGCCGGGGAGGGCGACGGGAATCAGCCAGCCCGATTCGAGCAGCGATTTGACCGTGCGGTAGACCGTCGCGGTGCCCAGGTTCGGCACCTCGGCCGACGCAGCGGCCAGAACCTCGACCGGCGAGAGCGGCCGGCCGGCCTCGTGGAACGCGTTGCGGATCGCCCGCCGCTGGTGGGTGTCTCGATCGCTCACGGCTGGAATGATAGCCCTTCCCTACCGCGCACCGAAGGTCTGGACCCAGAGCACCCGATAGCGGCTGTCGAACGCTCCCACCGCGAGGCCGAAGCCGAAATCGGTGACGTTCGGGCGCAGCAGGTTCGCCCGATGACCAGAGCTCTGCATCCAAGCGTCGAGCGCCGACTCGACGGTGAAGTGCCCGGCCGCCAGATTTTCCGCCGCCAAGTGCCACGAATACCCCTCGGCCGTCAGGCGGTTTTTCCTTCCGGCGATTTGTGCTCGTAATAGTTGCGGGCCAGCATGTCCTCGGCGTGCTCCTGCGCCGCCGCGTCGAGGCGGGCGTTTTCGGCCAGCGGCGGGACCCCCGCCTCGGCGCGCAGCCGATTCACCCCGGCGAGCATCGCGGCCCGGGTGGCGCCGAGATCGGTGAGGTCGTGGACCTCGACGTCGTAGACCTCCGACTCCGGCTTGGCGACCAGCAACAGGTAGAGCGGCACCTGGCCGAGCCGGGCCTCGCCGATACCGAGATCGGAATAGTCCGCGCGCAGCAGGTCGCCCCAGCTTGGATCGGTGCGCCAATAGGCGATCACCTCGGCGGCGTCCCCGTCGCTCGAAACGACGCTTTCGACCCAACCGTGGGCGGTATAGCCCTGGTCCACCAACCGCCGCTGGACGACGCCGAGCATGCGGGTCGATTCCGCCCCGTTCGGCAGCGCTCCCCGCTTCTCGATTTCGTCGGCCCGCGCCTGGGCGACGCGGGTGAGCACGGGCTGGACCTTAAGCGGCGATACCCCGGCGCGGATTCGCTCGGCGTTCAGGGCCTGGATCAGCTCTTCGCGGGTTGGAGCGACCGCCGACGGATCGCGCGGATCGACGCGCCGGTACCTCACGGGGCCTGTGGGAAAGTGGTGTTCTCCAGGGCCGCCAAGGCCGCTGGGGCCGCCTGAGCTGGGGCTCGAAGCCGAGACGCCCGGAGAGGTCTCCTCCGGACGGGACGACGAGGGAGTGGGGCAGGCGAGGGCGGAGGTCACCCAGATCGCCAGGAGGCAGGTTCTGAAAGGCGGGTAGGGGGCATCTCGCATTCTGCTGGAAACCCCCTACCGGGTGGAAACGTCGGTGCGGCTAGTTGGCGCGCGAAACCTTCGCGGTGACGCCCGGCTTGTCGCCGCCGTTGAAGCCTTCCCAGACCAGCAGCAGGTCGCCCCGATCGTTGATCGCCGCGGAGGCTTCGAACGCCGCGCCGATCTGGCGATCGTTGAGCTTCGCCTTGGCCCCCGCCGGGACGCCGGCCGAGAGGTCGACGCCGAAGACGCCGATCGGGAACGAGGGGTTCCATTCGACCCAGGCGGCCGACGGGCTCTTGCCCGTGCGCGCCAGAGCGATCGGCGACAGGTGCCAGGGGAGGGTACCGTCGCTCACCTGACGCTCGACGCCGAGGATGCGGCCGGTCCGGTTGACGGTCTGGCTGTAGATCCTGCTCTTAAGCGGAGTTTCGAACTGGCCCTGCCAGAGCGCCAGGAACGAGCCGTCGGCCAGCTGCGCGAGCGACGCGCGGCCCTGAGAGCCGAAGGTGGTCGTGTTGAGCTGCACGGCGGCGCCGCGCGGCGCGCCCGTGGCGTCATAGAAGCGGGCGAACGCTCCGCGTCCATCGGCATCCGGACCGTCCCAGGAGACCGCGAAGCCGCCCGCCGCATCGGCCACCGCGCCCGGGTTGTAGCCGAAGGTCCCCGGCGCGCCGACCCGCGTTTCGGCGGCGAGCGCATTGCCTTGAAAGTCATAACGGCGCAGGAAGATCCCCTCGTTGGCCTTCACCGAGGTAGCGCCGTCGTTGGTCGACCAGACGATTGCCGCCTGGCGGCCGAACACCACGATCTTCGGCCGTTCCTGAAGGTCGGTCGCGACCTGATTGACCTTGAACTTCGCTCCCTGGGCGTTGCCGGCGCGATCGAAGCGCTGGGCGAAGATCTCCTTGTCGAGCACCGTGCGCTTCTCGTAGAAGATGTCGGATTTGAGGTGCGCCGTCTCCTCGGTCCAGGCGACCAGGAAGTTACCCGTAGGCAGGGCCGCGATGGCGGGCTCGCGCTGGGCCTTGACGTCCCCTTCGCCGGGGACCGACGGCAGGTTGACGTTCGGCACCAGGACGCGGTCGAGGCCGCGAGGCTGGCCGTTCGGGCCGAACGAGCGGCCAACCAGGCCGTCGCGCTCATTCACCCAAGCAACCAGAAAACCGCCGTCGCCCGAAAACGCGCCCGCGGGGGTCCGCTGTTTGATGTCGCCGGTCGAGTTGACCCGGAACTCCTGGGCGCCCGCGGTGCCCCCAGCCATCGGGAGCGCCAGTGCGGCGAGACAGAGGGTAAATCCAAGGTGTTTCATCACAGTCTCCTTCGTAGAAGAACCCGACCCTCGTACGGAAGCCACAGGCTCAAAGTAGGTGTCCTCTCTACCGATATTCTACTCCTAACCGAATAAGCCCGGGCTCCAGGGCATTACGCCCGGGTGTAGTCCGGCCGCCACTCTTTGATCGCGCGCTTGATCTGGTCGTTGGTCTGAAGCTCCCCGCCGAGCACCCGGCGGACCAGATCGGTCACCTCGCCGTCGCTCGCGAACCGCAGGGCGACGAACTGGCCCGGCCGCAGCTCGCCGATCCGGCCGCGCAGATCCTCGGGCAGCAGCTGGGCGAGGCGCAGGCGCTCCTCCAGCCGGATGACGCGGTCCTGGACCTTGAGCGGAAACGTCCGCGCGAACCAAGCGAGCAGGACCAGCGCCACGGCCACCAGAACGTTGAGCACGGGATTGACCCAGAGCCACAGCGGCCCCTCGGATTCCAGGCGGGTGAGCGCGCCGTAGAGCTGCACGGTACGGACGATCAGGTTGATCGCCAGAATGCCGAACGTGACGAAATGAAACAGCGGGACCAACTTCGCGTGGTTCGCATAGGTCTGAGGCATTTTTTCGCTCATGCTTCCTCCGAAGGGATTGTGGAAACGGGGCGCCGCAACTTGAAGATGACCACGCCGACCAGGGCCGCGACGGCTCCGGCGATCAGGTTCTTCGGCTCGGCGCTCGCCGCGAACACGGCGCACAGGATACAGGCGAGGATCGGAATCGTCGGTCCGAGCGGCAGGCGGAAGGCGCCCGGATTCGCCGGCATTTTGCGCCGCAGGACCGGCACGGCCGCCGCGGTGCCGACGTAGGTCCCGAGCCGGGCGATCACCGACAGCGTAGCCAAGCTCGCGAACGTACCGGAAAGGGCGAGCGGCAGGGCGATCAGCGTCTGGGTGAGGATCGCCGCGGCGGGGGTGCGGAACCGGGGGTGGAGCTTCGCCAGATAGGCCGGCCCGTAGCCGTCCCGGGCGAGCGCCCAGAGATAGCGCGGTCCCGCGAGCACCGTGTTGTTGTTGGTGCCCAGAATCGAGAGCGAGCCGCCGATCGTCAGCAGCACGACCCCCCAGGTGCCCAGGAACACCTGCGCCGCGTCGGCCAGCGGCTTCTTCGAATGGGCGAGGTCCGGCAGCGTGCCGAGCGCCACCCATTGGACCGCGGAATAGATCAGCGTGACGATGACGATCTGGGCGATCAGCGCGAACGGCACGTCCCGCTTGGGATTCTTGAACTCACCCGCGGGCGCCGCGGTGTTTTCAAAACCGGCGTAGGCGAACAGCAGCAGCAGCACCGCCTCGCCCAGCTTCTTCGTGTCGATCGCGCTGCCGTGGGTGGCGAGAGCCACGGAGACCTGGGGCAGGCCGAACAGGATGAAGGCCAGCAGCGGCAGGGTCTTGCCGACGGCGAAGAACACCGAGGTGCGCACACCCGATTTGACGCCGACGATGTTGATCAAGGTGAGCGCGGCGAGCGACAGGAGGATCGCGGCGTACCAGCCGGTCTCCCCTTGCTTGGCGCCGACCACCTGGGCGAAGCCGGCCGACAGGGCGGCCACCGACGAAAGCCGGGCGAGCCAGGTCATCCAGCCGACCTCGAAGCCGGCGAGATCGCCGAACGCGGTCTTGGCGTAGATGTACCCGCTCCCCGCGCGATCGAAATGGCTCGCGGCCTCGGCGAAGCAGAGCACCAGGAGCAAGACCGCGAAACCGGCGAGGATCACCGCCCAAACGCTCATCGGCCCCAGGTAGAGGGCAGCCGTGGCGGGCAGCAGGTAGATGCCGCTGCCGATCACGTCGTTGACCGAAAAGCCGACGATCTCCCACCGCGACACCGCGCGGCGGAAACCCTCGGTCCCTCCGCTCCCCGCGCTCCCCCCGCTCCCCCCGCTCCCAACACTCCCCGGCGCGGTCGGGTCGATCGATGCCGAATCGCTCAAACGCCTACCTCCCTTGAATTCCAGCCTTTAGTTTTCAATCGCCGCCCCGGCGGTCTCCGGGAGAGTCCAGACCCAGGTTCCCGCGAGCAGAGCGAAACCCGCTGCGAGCGCAATGCCACCGCCCATCCCCGCGCTCGGAGCCCATCGTGCGACGGCGGCGATCGCGAGCGGCGTGAGGTACTGGATGCCGCGGGTGGAGTTCATGATCACCGCCATCGCGGTGCCGCGCACTCGGGTCG
>JBDTZG010000095.1:0-15729 GCA_040005235.1 Acidobacteriota bacterium
CGCGGATCGCGGTGCGCTTCGACGACGGGGACAACGCGCCGCTCGGCGAGGTCGAGCTCGCCGTCTGGCGGCGGCGCGACGCGCTGGTCTTCGTCTGGCCCGGCAACTCCGCCAAGGTCCAGCTGCTCGCCGGGGCGGAAACGATCGCCGCGCCCGACTACGATCTGGCCGCCCTGTCGGGCGAGCTGCTCGGCCGTCCCTGGCAGGCGGGAGAGCTGGCCCCGGTCGTCCATGACGAGCCGCGCGGCCTACGCTTCCTTCTCCCCGTGGTGCTCGGCCTGGCGGGCCTGGGGCTGCTGTTCCTGCTGCGCCGCATCCTGGCCACCCCGTGAGCCCGGCGGTCCTTCCGCCGGCCGTTGGCTCCGATGGCTCCAGTGGCTCCGTTGGCCGGTCGAGGACCGCCGTTCGCCGCCCGGCCCGAGACTTCTCCTCCGCGGCCGCGTAACTTGTGGTCGAAAGAGGGCGGCTTTTGGGCCGCCCTTCTCGCCAAGGAGAATCGACGATGGAACCCCTTTCCCTTCCTCCTCCTCCCACGGACAACCGCGTGGACCGTTGCTCCGGATCTTGGTTCGGCGGCCGCGTCGTTTTCGGCCTGGTTCTGGCCCTGTTCGGCGGGCTGCTGCTGCTCGACCGTTTCGGCTGGATCGACGCCGACCGATGGTTCTACCTCTGGGCGCTGTTTCCGATCGCGATCGGCGTCACCAAGATCGTGCAACCTCGCCGCGATGGCGATCGGTTCGTCGGAGCGCTGCTGATTTTCATCTTCAGCGTGATCCTGCTCCGGAATCTCGGCTGGCTCGATTACCGCCTCGACGGCCGCCTCATCCTGCCCGGCGTGCTGTTGCTGGTCGGCATCCGCCTGATGACCACTCCGCGCCGCTCGTGGCGGCGGCGCGATCGGTATCTGAGGGAGCCCGGAACGACCTCGTCCTCGGGCGACGAGATCAACACGTTCGCCATGCTCGGCTCGTCGCGCGTCTCCAACACCTCCAGCTCGTTTCACGGCGGCCAAGCCTCGGCGGTGCTCGGCGCCTGCGAGATCGACCTGCGGGGGGCTTCGATGCCGGCAGGGAACGAGGCCGTGCTCGACGTCTTCACGATGTGGGGCGGAATCGACATCCTGGTGCCCGAAAGTTGGGCGGTGGTCGTCTTCGGAACGCCGATCCTCGCCTCGTTCGAGGACCAGAGGCAGGCCCCCGCGGCACCCAACGGACGGCTGATCGTCAAAGGATTCGCGCTGATGGGCGGGGTCGAGATCAAAAACCAGCGGAAGCGGGATTTTTAGCTCCCCAAGGAATCGGCGCGGGAGAACGTAAGACGTGCATCCGATTTTCGCCGGCCGCGGACGGCTCGGGCTCTACCTCCTGGGGTGGAGCCCGCTCGCCGCGCTGATCGTCGTCCTGCTGGTCTGGCGGGGAGAGCTTTCCTGGGGCGAGGCGGCGCTGGTCGGCCTGCCGCTCGCCTATCTCTTCGCCTATCTCTGCCTCTCGGCCTGGTACCTGTGCCGCGCGCTGCCGCTCCGGCCGGGCCAGGGGGCCAAGCATGCGCTGGAGGTGCTCTCCGGCCACCTGCTGGCGGCGCTCGCCTCGGGGGCACTGTTGGCGCTCGCCGGGCGCGGCTGGTTGCTGCTGCTCTCTTCGATCGCCGGGCTCGACCGGCTCGACCAACGCTTTCCGGCCGTGGCGCCGATGCTCTTCGCGCTCGGCGTGCCGCTCTTCCTTTTGGCGGTCGCGTTCCACTATCTGTTGCTCGCGCTCGCCGCGGGAAGCGCCGCCGAGCGGCGTGCCCTCACCCAAAGAGTCCTCGCCCGCGAAGCGGAGTGGAAGGCGCTGCGCGCGCAGCTCGATCCCCACTTCCTGTTCAACGGCTTGAACACGATCGCGGCGCTCGCCGCAACCGATCCGGCGGGCACCCGCCGAATGGCGATCCTGCTCGCCGAATTCCTCCGCCGCAGCCTGCATCTCGGATCGAACGAGGAGATTCCGCTCGCCGAGGAGGCGGCTCTCGCATCGTCCTATCTCGCGGTCGAACGGGCACGTTTCGGCGAGCGGCTCACGGTGATCGAAGCGCTCGATCCGGAGGCGCTCCGCCAAAAGGTGCCGCCGCTGTTGCTCCAGCCGCTGATCGAAAACGCCGTCCGCCACGGCATCGCCCAGCTCTTGGACGGCGGCGTCATTCGGATTGAGGGGCGGATCGAGGGGCGGATCGAAGACCGCCGGCTTCGCCTCGCGGTCGAAAACCCGTGCGACCCCGATCGGTCAACTCTTGCCGGCCAGGGCGTCGGACTGGCGAACGTCAAAGCCCGCCTGGCCGGCCGCTACGGCGACCGGGCGACGCTCACGGTTCTCGCGACGCCAGGGAAATTCCGGGTCGAGATCGAGCTGCCCCTTGCTGAAACCACCGAAACCGCCGAAACCGCCAAACCCGCCGAGCTGGCTGAGGCGGCTGAGATGGCTCAGATGGCCGAAGAGTCAGGCTTGGACGGCGCCCGCCCGCTGCCGCTGCCCAGACCTGGAGAAGATCCAGGCGAGTAGGTAGAGGACCGCCACCAGGCCGAGCAGCGCGCGGTAGCCGGTCACTAAAGAGAGGTATTCGAGCGTTCCGCCGACCATCGCGCCGAGCAGGTTGGCGCCGAAATCGCGGGTCGAATCCTCGCTGTCGCGGAAGCGTTCGGCAAAGATCAGGTTCGCGACGAAGATCGGGAAGAACGCGAGGGCGGTCGCCGCGAAGAATCGAGGTAGCGGCGAAAGCTCGAGCAGCGCGGCGGAAGGAACCAGCGCGGCGAGCAGCAGACCGCCGAGCAAGAGCGTGAACAGCAGGGCGGGCCGGCCGATGCGCACTTTCCGCTCGACCTCGATCGCGATCAGCACGGTGGCCAGGATGCCCGCGAAGACCAGCGCGTTGACGAACCAGGTGGTGCCGAACAGTAGCGCGAACTGCACCACGCTCTTGGTTTCGAGCACCATGAACGCTGCGCCCATGCAAAACAGGTCGACCGCCCCGCGCATCGCGCCGAGCCGCCCGCCGGCCAGGCGGACCAGGATGAACGACGCGAGCAACACCAGTCCGAGCGTGATCGCGTAGCGGTTCGGCAGCTGGCGCTCCTTCAAGTAGACATAAGGGTGGTCGTCGGTCGCCGAAACGATCGGTGCTTCGGGCGGCGTCCAACGGGCGGCGCAGTGGACCCCTCCCGCCTCGCGCGCCGCGAGCAGCATCGAGAAACGCCCGGTGGACGTTTGCTCTCCCTTGGGCTCCGGCCCCAGCTCCAGGCAGGGCGGCGCGCCGAATGCGTTAGCCACCGTGCCCGCGATCCGGTCGAGCAGCCAGTCCTCCCGGTAGTAGTTGTAGAGGACGAACGCACCCCCCGGCCGCAGCCGTTCGCGCGCCGCGGCGATCGCCTCGGCGGTGAACAGATAGCTTTCGAGGCGGATCGCCGATTGGCCGCTCACCAGGGTGAGCGAGTCGGGCAGGGCGAAAATGATCAGGTCGTAAGTCTTCTGGGTCCGGCCGAGGAACGCCCGGCCGTCGTCGATGATCCCTAAAACCCTGGGGTCGGAATACGGGTGCTCCGGATGTCGCGCGCGCCCGACCGCCTGGATCTGCGGATCGATCTCGACCGCGTCGACGTGCGAAACCCCCGCGCGCAGAGCCGCCGCGACGTCGTTGCCGTTGCCCGCCCCGATCACCAGCACGTCGTGGATCGGCCCGGTCACCATCTTGTAGGGGGTTTCGTAATAGCTCCCCGCGGTCTCGATCATCGCCTGGTGCGGAATGCCGTTCACCCGGATGTACTCCGGCAGGACTTCCACCCGGTAGTAGGGCGACCAGGTCTGATTCGGCCGGAAGCTCGCGTAGCCGAATACGCCCACCAGAGCGACCAGCGCCACCAGGTTGAGGACGTAGACCCAACCGCGCCGTTCGAGCAACGCCAGAAAGAGGAGCGCCACCACGACGGCCCAGGCGAGCGGCGGCGCGCCGAGCAAGGCGAGCAGGGCGAAGACCACCACCCCGACGAACGATCCCAGAATGTCGAACCGGTAGGCGTCGAGCGGCGCGAGCCGGCCGAACCGTACCGCGACTCCGTGGGCGATCGCCGCCATCACCGCGGTCACCGCGAGGAACACGGCAGGCAGCACGAACCAGGAGGGCAGGCCGTGGAACGTGACCGAGCCGAAATAGATCAAATCGCCGCCGCTCCGGTCGATGACCACCGGCTGGAACATGATCGGGGCGGTGACGACCGCGAGCGCGAGCGGCGCCCAGCGGAACAGGTCGGGACCCTTGGTCGCGCGCAGAAAGCCGAGGCCGATGCCCAAGAAGCTGCCGAGTAAGACGAAGTTCGAGAAGTACGATAGGTAGACCACGTGCGCGCTCGTCCAGCGAATCAGGACCAGCTCGGCGAACAGCATCAAGAAGCTGGCGAGAAACAATTCGAGACGATCTCGGCGCATGGGGGGCCTCGGTTTGGAACCGATCAGAGGTTTGTTTCTGTGGAACGCGGGAGTATAGCGTCGCCCGCCCGGTCCATCAGCTCCCCATATCCCTCCCGAAACGTCGGATAGAGAAATCGATAGCCGGAGCCAATCAGCCGGGCGTTCGAGCAGCGCTTGCTGCCCCGAGCCAAGCGGCCCTCGCCGGGCGCCGCAGAGATCGCCGGCTCGGGCAGATCGAGCCGGGCGGCGATCCAAGCGTAGATGGCGCCGAGGTCGGCGGGTTCGCAATCGACCCCCAGATAGATCCGCTCCGGCTTTGGGAGCGCCAGCAGGTGGGCGATCGCCCCGGCGGCGTCGTCGCGATGAATTCGGTTGGTGAACAGCGGCACCGCCGGCCGGGTCGCGCGCCCCTCGGCCACCTCGCGGATCAGCCGCTCGCGCCCCGGGCCGTAGATTCCTCCCAGGCGCAGCGCCACGGCGGAGGCCGGGCCGCCGAGCGCGATCCGCTCCGCTTCGAGCAGAAGGCGGCCGGAGAAATGATCGGGCTCGGCCGGCGACTCCTCGTCGATCCAAGTGCCCTGCCGGTCGCCGTAGACGGCGGTGCTGGAGACGAAGATCAGCCGGCGGGGCGCAGTTTTCTGGGACACGAGGACCGCGAGCAGGTTGTCGAGGCCCCGCACATAGGCTGCCTCGTACGCTTCGGGCGTCGACCCTCCGGCGCTTGCGGCGCTCGCTGCGTAAACCACGCCGTCCAGATCACCGGGCAGGTTGCCCAGGGTGGAGAGATCGGTGAGGTCCGCCGCGATCGGCTGGATGCCGCTCTCCGGATCGGCGGCGGTTCGCGACCGCTTGAGTCCCCAGACTTCGGCTCCCTCCGCGGCCAGACGGACTCCCAGCGCGCGGCCGACATAGCCGCAGCCGGCGATCAGGACGCGCATCGGCTTCATACCCCTTCGAGCCCCAGGTCTTCGTAGAGCGCGTCGAGCACCGCGCGGGTCCGCCGTTCGTGCGCCTCGGCGCTCGGCGTGCCGTTCGGGATCAGGGCGACCGCCAAGCCATGCTCGGGATCGGCGAACGCCGTGGCGCTTCGGTAGCCGCTGTGGCCGAACGTCCGGAACGAACAGCGCCGGCCGTAGCCGTAGGGCACGGTCTCGATACCGTGGCGCTTTCCGTCGAGGATGAAACCGAGCCCCCAGTCCATCTCGTGGTGAAACGTGTGATCGAACATCCCCACTCGGTGCCGTGCGGTGATCGCCGCAACGGTCTGCGGACGGAGGATCTCGCTCCCCACGGGATCGCCGATTCGCCGCCCGCCGCCGAGCAGCATCTCGTAGAACCGGCCGAGCTCCCGGGCGGGACCCCAGCCATTGCCGCCCGGCGAACAGGAGACCACTTTGGCCTCCTCTTCGAACCGGTGGCTCGGCTGACCCTCCCGCTCGGTGTTCCAACTCGGCGCGAGGAGCCCCGCGTCGCGCGCCGCGGCGAAGCGATCCGGCGCCATGCCGATCCAGGAGTCGGTCATCCCGAGCGGCTCGAAGATCTCCTTGCGGACGTAGCGCGCAAACGGCAGGCCCGACAATTCCTCCACCAGAGCGCCGAGCACGAACCAGCTGGAGGCATGGTGATAGCCGGCCTTCTGTCCCGCCACCCAGCGCGGCTCCGGCTTCATCGCGCAGATCTTGGCCACGATCTGTTCGAACGGCAGGTCCGGCCAGCCGGTCTGCAACAGCCGAATCCCCGCCGTGTGGGTGAGCAGATGGCGGATCGTGATCCGCTCCTTGCCGTTCGCCGCGAATTCCGGCAGATGGTGCGCGACCGGATCTTCGAGATCGAGCGCCCCGCGCTCCCAGAGCCTGCCGATCGCCACCGCCGCCACCGGTTTGGACGCCGAAAGCCAGATCATCAAATCCGTGGAGCGCAGGGCCACCCCGGGCCGCGCGCTGCCGATCGCGCCGTCAAACAGGACCACCCCGCCCAGCGAGACATAGAGCTGCGCCCCGGAATGCAGCCCCTCGGCGATTTGGGCGTCGAGCGCCGCCAGGGTGCGCGGCAGGGTCGAATCGGTCGGCACGGTCATTTATAGCGGGGAGCGTACGAGAAACCCGCCGGGAGAGGTAGGTTCGTCCCCCAAGCGTCCCGGTTGTCACCCTTTGATGGCACTCTAGCTTCTGAAGGGGAAGATTTATCTACCCAATGGCATCTCGTGCGCTGCGGGCGCTGCAACGACTCCTCCACGAAGCGGAGGGTACGCCGGCCGATCCTCGGACCGGGCGCGACGCGTTTGCCTCCTCGGCGCTCGAGAAGTTCTCGTTCGACGATTTCTCGCTCGACACCGGCGCCCTGCTCGACCGTTTGACCCGGGCCGGCGAGGTGCTCGAACGCGAGCGCCAGGATCTGGGCCTGCTGCTTGGCGAGATCCTCGACGCCCCTTCCGCGGAGCGTGCGGAGCTTCTCGCCGACTCCCGGTTCGTGAGCTTTTCGCTCGCCGACGCTCTGCTCGCCCAGGCCGAGATCCAGTCCGAAGGGATAGGGCTCGGCGACGCGGCGTTCATCGAGGAGGCCGATCCGACCGACCTTCCCCATCTCGCGCTCCAGATCGCGAACCGGCTCGATCTCGCCCGCCATCCCCCCGCGCTGATCGAAGATCTGAAGGCGCGCGCCTGGACCGCCCTCGGCGACGCCCACCTCCAGGCCGGCGATCCGGAAAGCGCCGGGCAGGCGCTCCGCGAAGGGGTGAAAAGCCTCGTCCGAGGCAGCGGCGACGTTTTGATCGAAGCGCGCATGTTGGAGCTGGAATCCGACCTGCGCTTCGATGCCGGTTCGACCATCGAAGCGGACGCCTTGCTGCGTCAGGCGATCTCGCGCCTGCGCGATGCGCACGAGATCGGCCGGATCGCCGGCCTGGACGCCAAGCGCCGCCGGGTGGCGGAGCAGGCCCAGGCCGCCCGGGCGATGAGCGGCCGGCCGAGCCACTCGCGGCGGTAAGGGCATCAACCCACTTAATTGAGAATGGAGTATCATGGCGGCGTGCGCGCCCGCCTGATCTGCCTTGCCTTCGTCGTTCCGGTCCTTCTGGCCGGCTGCGCCGCCGGTCCGCCGAACATCGAGGCCGGCACCGAAGGCCGCATTCAGGTCGCGGTGAGCGTGCCGCCCCAGGCGTATTTCGTCGATCGGATCGGCGGCGGGCGGGTGAGCGTGCAGGTGATGATTCCGCCCGGCGCTTCAGAGACCAGCTATTCCCCGAGCCCGCGCCAATTGGTGGACCTAACTCTGGCGCGGCTCTACGTAAAAGTCGGGCACCCGGCGTTCTTGTTCGAGGCGAACCACATCGACCGCTTTCTCGCCGACCATCGCGAGATCCGGGTGGTCGACATGTCGGCAGGAATCGAGCCGATTCTCGACGGCGACGGCGAAGGCCGCCCCGAGTCGCCCGGCTTTTTCGGCGAAGAGCAGGAGCCGCACGCCGCCCACGCCGGAGGCGATCCGCATGTCTGGGTGGCTCCCGCGACGGTTCGAATCGCCGCGGGAAACATCGCCCGCGCTCTCTCCGCGGTCGATCCCGGCCATGCGGGGGAGTACCGCCGGAACCTCACGACTTTCTTGGCAGAGATCGATGCGCTCGACCGCGAGATCCGCGCGGACCTCGCGGCCGGCTCGACCCGCCGGTTCATGGTCTACCACCCGGCGTGGGGCTATTTCGCCCGCGAATACGGGCTCGAACAGGTGGCGATCGAAACGGGAGGGCGCGAGCCGTCCGCGGGCCGCCTGATCGAGATGATCGACCGCGGCCGGCGCGACGGGGTGCGCGCCGTTTTCGTCCAGCGCGGCTTCGCCCGGAAGAGCGCCGAGGTGATCGCCGAGGCGCTGGGCGGCGAGGTCGTGGTGGTCGATCCGATGGCCTACGATTGGATCGCGAGCCTGCGGTCCGCCACCCGCGCGTTCGGCCGGGAGATCCATCGTGGCTGAGCCGATTTCCTCTCAAGCCCTCGACGCCGAGCCGGGCGAGCCGCTGATCGAGGTGCGAGAAGTTTCGTTCGGCTACGGCGCGGACCTGGTGCTCGAAGGGGTGAACCTCGCGATCTACCCGCGCGACTACCTCGCGATCCTCGGGCCGAACGGCGGCGGCAAGACGACTTTGATCAAGCTGCTGCTCGGCCTGCTCGCGCCGCGCTCGGGATCGATCGTCGACCGTCTGCCCGACCGGCCCGGCAAGCTCGGCTACGTGCCGCAGTTTTCGACCTTCGACCGCGGGTTTCCGCTCCGCGTGCTCGAAGTGGTACGCATGGGCCGGATCTCGCGCCGCGGCCTGCTCGGCCCCTACAACCGCGACGACCAGCGGGCGGCCGAGGCGATGCTCGAACGGCTCCATCTGGGGAGTCTCGCCCGCCGGCCGATCCGCGAGCTGTCGGGCGGCCAGATGCAGCGCGTGCTGATCGCCCGGGCGCTGGTCTCGGAGCCCGCGATCCTCTTTCTCGACGAACCGACCGCCTCGATCGACGCCGAATCGCGCGAGACGCTGCGCGAGCTGCTGGCGGAGCTGAACCGCACGATCCCGATCGTCGTCGTCACCCACGACCCGACCTCGATCGCCTCCGCGGTCCGCCACGTCGCCTGCGTCAACCGCGGCCTGCATTACCACCATGAGCTGACGAACGAAGCGCTCGAAGAGGCGTACGGCTGCCCCGTCGAGCTGCTCGGCCACGGCGTGCCGCATCGCGTGCTGCACTCGCACTAAAGTCCCGCCGATGCCTGCCCCCTCGATCCTCCACGCGCTGTCGTACGGCTTCGTCCAACACGCGATCCTGGCGGGCGTGCTTTCGGCGATTCTCTGCGGAGTGATCGGCCCGTTCGTGGTGGTCAAAAGGCTGGCGTTCATCGGCGGCGGCATCAGCCACGCGGCGTTCGGCGGCCTCGGCCTCTGCTTCTTCTTAGGGGTCAATCCGATCTGGGGCGCGATCGGCGTCTCGCTTCTGTTCGCGGTTCTGCTCGGCTTGGTCGACACGGAAAAAGTCCGCTCGCAGGACGCCCTGATCGGCGTGCTCTGGGCGGCGGGCGTCGCGGTGGGTATCGTCTTCATCGCCAAGACCCCGGGCTATGCCCCGAATTTGATGACCTATCTGTTCGGCAACATTCTCCTGGTCACCCGGACGGATGTCTGGATCACTTTCGCGCTTTCGGCCGTCGTGCTCGCGACCGTAGCGCTGTTCTACAAAGGGCTTGTCGCGGTCGCCTTCGACGAGGTGTTCGCCCGCGTCCAGGGCGCCCCGGTCCGCTTCCTGCGCACTCTGCTTCTCGTGCTGATGGCGTTGGTCGTGGTGATCCTGATCCAGGTGGTGGGCATCATTTTGGTGATCGCACTCCTCACGATCCCGCCGGTCATCGCGCTCATGCTCTGCCGCGATCTCAAATGGGTGATCCTCACCTCCGTCGGTCTGGGCGTCACGATGACGCTCGCGGGTTTGGGGCTCTCGTACGAGGCGGACCTCCCCTCCGGCCCGGTGATCATTCTGCTCGGCACGGCGGTTCTGCTCGCCGTCTACGCCGCCCGCCGCACCTGGAAAAGGGGGGGCCTCGAAATCCGCGGTCCGGGCGAGCGCGCTTGAAGGCTACAATCCTCCGACTGCGCTTTCCGGCGCACCCCCAGGACTTTCCTCTATGAACCGCTCGATTCTCTTGCTCTTCGGGACGCTGACCATGCTCGCGACGCTCACTTCCGTCCTTCCTTTGCCGGCCCACGCCCAGTCTTCGATCTCTCCGGCCGCGATCGATCGCGCGATCGGGGCGACGGTCGCCCTACACGGCGAGACGCAGCGGTCACGACTCGAGCGCGGCGTGCGCCAGGTCGCGGCGCGCTGGTGGGCGGAGGACGGCGACGAGGCCGCGTTCCAGACCTTCTGCCGCGAGCAGACGATCACCGACCCCGCCGAGCTGTCCGCTACGTTCGTCCGGCTGGAGACGGCGTTCGAGCAGATCTACGGCCACTTGTACGAAGTGCGCCGCGACCTGCGCCGGGTTTTCGATCTCGATCTCGGGCCGCTCGGCAAAGCCGACGAGCTGCTCGGCCAGCTCGACCTCTCGGCGCATGCGACGGACGACCTGTTCAAGACCAAGGTCGCCTTTCTGGTGCTGCTCAACTTTCCGCTCGACTCGCTCGAAATCCGTCTCGCGCAAGGACCGCATTGGGATCGCAACGCCTGGGCGATCTCGCGCCTGGTCGAGACCTTCGAGCAGCGCGTGGCTCCGGCCGCGCTCCAAGAGACCTCGCGCGCCTATTCGAACGCCGACAGCTACATTTCGGCCACCAACATCCGGCTCGACCGGCTGGTCGACGGCACCGGCGCAAAGCTGTTTCCGGAAGGGCTTCGCCTGATCTCCCATTGGGGCCTGCGCGACGAGCTCGCCTCGCACTATCAGGAAGATCCGGACGGCCGCGCGTTCGACCGCCAGCAGACGATCTACCGCGTGATGCAGCGGATCATTCGCCAGGAGATTCCGGCCGCGGTGATCGACAACGGCGACCTGCTCTGGAATCCGGGCACCAACGAGGTCCGGCCGGTCGATCCAAGCCAGCCTTTCGATCGGGAAAAGGCGCAGGTGCGCGAGGCCGACGTCCGCTACGCGAAACTCCTCGAGGTGTTCCACGCCGAGTGCGGCATCGACCCCTACACGCCGAGCGTGCCGAGCCTGATCGACCGCCAATTCAACTCGAACCGCCAGGTGCCGGAGCCGGAGGTCGAAGCGCTCCTGATCTCGGTGCTCGAATCCGCGGAGGTGGGCGATCTCGCGAAGCTGATCCGCCAGAAGCTCGGCCGGCCGCTCGCGCCGTTCGACATCTGGTATGCCGGCTTCAAGCCGAGGAGCGGCCACACCGAGGCGGATCTCGACAAGATCGTCCACGCGAAATACCCCAACCTGGAGGCGTTCCAGACGGGGCTGCCCGCGCTCTTGGGCCAGCTCGGCTTCGCACCCGACAAAGCGAAGTTCCTCTCCGACCGGATCGTCGTCGATCCCGCCCGTGGCGCGGGACATGCGATGCCCGCCGTGCGGCGCGAAGACAAGGTCCACCTGCGCACCCGGGTGCCCGCCGGGGGGATGGATTACAAGGGGTACAACATTGCGATCCACGAGCTGGGTCATAACGTGGAGCAGGTTTTTTCGCTTCACGCCATCGACCACTGGACGCTCGCCGGGGTGCCGAACAACGCGTTCACCGAGGCGCTCGCCTTCGTCTTCCAGCACCGGGATCTGGAGCTGCTCGGCCTTGGGCTCCAAGACGAAGAAGCCCGTCGCGCCGAAGCGCTCGCGACCCTCTGGACCACCTACGAAATCTCCGGCGTCTCGCTGGTCGATATGCGCGTTTGGCGCTGGATGTACGCCCACCCGAACGCCACACCGGCCGAGCTGCGCGAAGCGACGGTCACGATCGCCCGCGAGGTCTGGAACAGCTGGTACGCCCCGCATTTCGGAGTCCAGGATTCCGAAATCCTCGGCGTCTACTCGCACATGATCGCCTTCGGTCTCTACCTTCCCGACTACGCGCTCGGCCACCTGATCGCCTTCCAAGTTGCCGAGCAGTTCCAGAAGGGAGACTTCGGAACCGAATTCGAACGGGTGGCCAAACAAGGCCGCCTCACGCCCGACGCCTGGATGCGCGGAGCGGTGGGAACGCCCCTCTCCGCCAAGCCGCTCCTCACCGCGGCAAGAGCCGCGCTCGCCGCAGAGTCGGTTTCAGAAGCGGCCAATTAGCGATCGGATGCCTTGAGGTAAAAGCCGGTGCGACCAGACGAGCCCGTTCGGCGTAGTGTCCCTTCCCGCGGGGAGGGGGATGGAGGCACCGGGGGGAGGACAGGAGGGGGGCCGCTCCAACCTCCCAAGCGCTTCTACGCCCTCGACGCCTTTCGCGGCGTCGCGGCCCTCTCGATCGTCTTCTGGCACTGGCAGCATTTCTTCTTCCGCGACGGCCTCCCCGGCCCAGGCGCCCGGCCGTGGCACGGCTTCTTCCTGCTGTTCTACGTCTACGGCCAGCTCGCGGTCGAGCTGTTCTTCGCCCTCTCGGGCTTCATCTTCTTCTGGCTCTACGCCCAACAGATCGCCGACCGCGCGGTCACGGCGCGCGACTTCTTCCTCCGCCGCTTCTCGCGCCTCGTGCCGCTCCATCTCGTCACTCTGTTTCTCGTGGTCCTGGGCCAACTCGCCTACCGCCGCTGGTTCGGATCCGACTTCGTCTATCCGAACAACGACCTCCGCCACTTCGTGCCGAATCTCCTCCTCGTCTCCGCCTGGGGACTCGGCTATTCGCACTCCTTCAACGGCCCTATCTGGTCGGTCTCGGTCGAAATCTTTCTCTACCTCCTGTTCTTCCTCCTCTGCCGTACGGTGCCGATCCGCGCCCTCGTCCTCCTCGCGGTCTCCGCCTTGGGATATTTCCTCCTCGCCCAATGGGAAATGCCCATCGGCCGCGGAATGATCGCGTTCTTCTTGGGCGGCTGCGTCTACCGCGCCTACGCCTGGAGCTTGAAGTCAGGAGCCGCCGAGAGACTCGCTCGCGTCCTACCCTGGGTGACCGCCGCCCTTTGGGCCGGAGCAATCCTCGCGGTCTACACGCCGAGTTTCCACCTCGACGCCTGGCCCTGGGTGAAGGCTCACCCCTTGGTCACCACGATCGGTCCGGCAGTGCTTCTGTTCCCGATCACCATCCTCACCCTAGCCCTCGCCGAAACTCAAAGAGGCACCTTCTGGAAACGTACCTCCTACCTGGGCGATCTCTCGTACTCCTTGTACCTGATCCACTTTCCGTTGCAGCTCACGTTTGCGCTCGTGGCGGGCTGGCTTTCGGTGGATCGGACGTTTTTTTCCAGACCGATCGCGCTGGGCCTCTTCTTCGTGGTTCTGCTTCCATTGTCGTGGGTGAGCTATCGGTTTTTGGAGATACCGGCTCAGCGGTGGTTGCGGGGGCGGCTGGTGGGTTAGATCTCCTTGGCCCACCCCGTTCGTCAATCGCGAGGCGCCTCTAAGGCCGGATAACCGGCTTAGGTTCCCCCGGCGCCGGCGAGCTTTTCTGCCGCTCCGGCGAGGCGCAATTGTCAACCAGCCCCGCCCCCACCCAACCACCCGCCGCCCCCCTCCAGGCAGGCCCCCCCGGCGCCAGGGCAACCACCCGAATGGCAAGGTCGTCGACTTATCGAGACGCTGTGACAACGTCAACCCATCAACCCGGATGGTCCCATGCTTGTGGCTAACCCCCGGTCCCTTCCTGGTGGCTAACGACAAGATGAAGACACCGGCGGAACGATCAGCGTCGTGACGTAAAGTGCATGTCTCCATGAGCCCTGGCCGGCGGCGAACGCGGCCCGGAGTTCGGTGACCGTCGAGCCCGGATTTGCGACCGGTGAGTTCGGTGATCCGATCGAGGCGAGTGATTTTCTGAGTGAACCGAGCGGTTTTCTGAGCGCCGAATTCGCCGAGCGGGCTCAAATCGGCCGTTCTGATCGAGCCGAGGCTTTTCGGGAATCGGATGGGCGGTTCTCGCATCGAGCGAAGGGGTTTTCCCGCGCAGGAATTGTCTTGGTCGATCCGGAAAATGCCTTTTCGGGCCGGGGAGTAGCCTCCCCATCGAGAATGGCGAATTCGGCGGCGGGAAAAACGCTCCGTGCACCCAGGCGAGCGAATACGGCGATAGGGCGCCGCGATGGGTCGGCTTTCAGCCCTGGGTGTTGGACGGCCGCCAAACCTGGGCCTGCGCCCAGGCTATTTTGGAGAGCGCCTTCGGCGTTCGAAACCACCACGTCCCGTAGGGACGTCGTATTCGAGCGAGCGATTTCAATCGCTCGCGGTCGTCGCGATCGCTTCCACCTTACTACGCAACACCGACCCTACCGCCCCCGCAAAACCAACCCCCGCACCAGCAACGTCGGACTCCCGACCATCCCATCCAACGGCAGAAACGCCAGATCGCGCCCGACGCCCGCGATCCCTCGCAACAGATCCGAGATCTCCCCCGAGAGCCAGGCGTGGCCCAGCGGGGCGGTAGCTTTGCCGTTTTCGACCGACAGGCCGCAGACGGGGAGGGCGAAGGAACCGGTTGAAAAATCGAAGCGGGCGGGGCCTAGGGCGTCGATCAGGTAGGTGCCGGTTTTGACCGAACCGAGGAGGCTGCCGACGGCGATCTTGGGATCGGGGCGGAGGTAGAGGTGGGTGGGTCCCGGCGTGGGCAGATCGCGGAAACTCGCGCGGCGGGCGATGCCGGAGATTTGGGCTCGCGATCCGGCGGCTCCGGTGGGGTTGGCTCCCCGGGCTTGAACGGGGGAGAGGACAGGACCGAGGAAATTGCCGCGCTCGATGATCGTCACCTCGCGGGTCGGAGTTCCTTCGCCATCGATCGGGCTTTCGAATGCTCCGCCGGGGAAACGGCCGTCGTCGATCACGGTAAGGGCTTCGCTGCCGATCCGCACCGCCTGCCCCAAGATCGCCGAGATCTCGCCGTCCGTCCGGGGGCCGAAGAAGAGGGGAGAAAGCCCCGCGAGCAGCCGCGCCGCGACCGCCGGCGCGAGCAGGAGATCGCCGCTTCGCTCATCGCCTTCGGCCAAACCGGGGGCCGCGCCCACCGCGAGACGATCGGCGAGCCTTCGGGCGAGCGCTTTCGGATTGAAGCGGCGCGCTTCGCGCTCGGCCAGCTCGATCACCGCGGGGCGCGGATTCCCCGGGCCGATCGCTTCCAGCCGGAGCGCGGCGAGCCGGCCGCGGAAGGTGGCTGCGAGTCCTTTCGAGCTGGTGATCTGCCCCTCGCTCGATCCATCTTCGAGCGTGGCCGAAAGGACCCTGCCGCGCGGCAGCTCGGCGGTCAGCTCGCGGGCGATTCCTTCCAGCAGCGCGATTCCTTCCCTTTCGCCGATCAGCGGGACCTCGAAATCCGACGGCTCCTTCCACGGCGAAGGAGGTTGCGGGCTCGGCAGGCGGAGCGCGGGGGGATAGGCGGGGGGCCAGGGACCGTCGGGGTTGGGATCTCCGGTGCCGCAGGCGAACAGCGAGCCGCGCCGGTCGCCCGCCCGCACGGCCCAGCCGCGCTCCTCGGCGTAGCTGCTCGCCGTCCGCTCGCCGTCGAGCGCGAAGCGCCGCGATCGCCCTCGTTTCGCGAGCACCTCCACCTCGGGCAGGCCGCGAGCCAGGAAGGCTTTTAGGGTTGCCTCGACCGCGGCCGGGTTCACCCCCGAACGGACCCTTTCGCTCATCGGGTCACCTCGACCCCTTCGAGCAGCAGGGCGGGCGCCGTCGCCCAGACCGGCAGCTTCTGCCCTCC
>JBDTZG010000096.1:0-15407 GCA_040005235.1 Acidobacteriota bacterium
TTACCAGAGCCTTGCGCCGGTTGGGCGGACTTTCACCACGGGCTGCTAGGGGAGGGATGCTCGAAAAGTGAAGATGGTTATAGAGTACGCGTCCCTTTACGAGGCCCGTATAGTCCTCAAGATGCACGATGCACTTCAGGCTGTCTGCTATGGCTCGGTTAAGCCGTTCGTATCGAGATTCTGCTCGCTTGAGGATATACTCACGCGTAGTCAGGACAATACGCTTGTTCGGAGCGTGTGACACTCGCTGCAGAAATTCTGACAAGCGTGCATCTTCGTTCTTCGTGAGCGCATCGTCAAAAGCCGTCCCAAGAAAATCGTCGTAGTAGAAGAACTGATGTCGAAGCGGATCGTAAAGTTGATTGGCTTCGTCGATATCAGCGGACAGAACATATGCTTCATACGATTGCTGCAAATGATGCAGCATCAGCATCCGCGCCAGGAAAGTCTTTCCTATCCCCGGAACACCAGAGATGATGCAAACGTGCCTTGACTTTAAGATATCAAGTGCTCGGCCAAAGCTTGGGTTTTGGACATAAAGGCGAACCTGGCGCTCAATCTCGGCCCTTAGCGCATCGGTTCTAACGAACGTCGCTGCATTGAGAATTCTTCCAAGGATAGCAGAGCTGGTCAACCAAAGCTTGAAATGATTCTGCTCAACCTTCGGGAATCGGCCAAGCAGATTACGCATATCATCTGCACCAAAGACGTCGGATGACGAAGCTATAAAAGGATGAAACAGCTTGACGATCTCATCCTTATTTCCAGGGGTTAGGCTCACAGATGTAGTGAGAATATCGCTCCGGTCTAATTCTATGAACCTTCGGGACCTCTTGCTGTAGCTGAGATATAAGCTTGCCCCAGCCGGACTTTACAAAATGTTTGCATTGCACAACCCACTGCCTGCCTAGCGGCTTCGAATAACGCAAGTCAATCCCGCCGTCTCGTCCAACCGCAAAGGACTCGAAACGCACCTGGAGTTCGGCCTGCAGCAGGTCCCGGGAGAGGTCTTCGAAATCGGCGGGTGAAAGAGCGCTAAAGTCGTAGGCCATTCAGTGCCTGTGCAGAATCAGTTAATGGCTTCAAAGGAGTTGTCCTCGGCCCGCATAGTCTCGTAGCGCAGAGCAGAATATGTTTTAAGAATTGGAGAGGTCGGATACCTGAAAGGGGTGCTCTGCGCGGAAGTTCTCGAAGTAGTCAAGGATGAACTCTTCTTCGCTGGTTAGCCGAGTTGACTTCACATCCTCGATCACGTCGAGCAAACGGCGACGCTCAGCTGAAATCGTATCGGGTGGCTCCGGTATCTCTACACGATTATCTCCGCCGGTCCGGCGGGAGAATTCTCGAGGAGCCTCACTTCGACTCGGATCCTCCATCATCGTCATGGCCTGCTTGTGTGCCTGCATCTCGCCGGCTCTCCAAATTCATTGTAACCCGAACTTACAGGTGAAACCTGTGGGCCCCAATGGCCCGCCGCCCACTCTTTAGCCCAGGGGCTCTAGGTCCAGCTGCAACCTGGACAGCCCCACCGCGCGCACTTTCTCGGCCAGGGGGAAGGTTAGATCGCCGGCATAAACGAGGTCGATGCGATCGAGTTTCAGGTCGGCGAGCGCGATGTGGATCGACGGCGTTAGTTTCGGCGCCGAGGTGAGCTTGAACTCGAAGCCCAGGCGGCGGCCGCCGCGGACGACCAGAAGGTCGAGTTCCGCTCCCCCATGGGTGCTCCAAAAATAAACTTCCTCGGGACGGGCGCCGAGCCGGGCGATGACCTCGCGCAAGACGAACCCTTCGAAGGAAGCACCGACCTTCGGATGCCCGAGCAACTCCTCGCGCGTTTCGATGCCGAGCAGGGTATGAAGCAGCCCGCTGTCGATGAGGTAGACCTTAGGCGCCTTGACCTGGCGCTTCTTGAGATTCTCGAACCAGGGGGGAAGCACCTGAAGCACCAGCGCTCCGCGCAGCAAATCGAGATAGCGACGCACCGTGCTTTCGGCCACCCCGAAGGCCCGCGCCAGTTCGGCGCCATTCCAGGTCTGGCCGTGGTAGTGAGCCAGCATGGTCCAAAATCTACGTAGCGCGTCGGGCGGAACTTGGATGCCCAAGGCCGGGATGTCGCGCTCGAGAAAGGTGCGGACGAAACCGCGCCGCCACTCGGCGCTCGCCGCATCGCTCTCGGCGAGAAAAGAGCGGGGAAAACCGCCACGCAGCCAGAGTGCGTCGCGCGCCTCGGCGCCCACCTCCCCCAGATCGAAACCGCCCAGCTCGTAGTAGAAGATGCGCCCGGCGAGCGTTTCGGATCCCTGACGCAGCAGATCGGGCGACGCACTACCCAGGACCAAGAAGCGGGCTTTCCTTGCGGGCCGATCGACCAGAACCCGGAGGATCGGGAACAGCTCCGGCGCGAGTTGCACCTCGTCGATGACGACCAGCCCTTCGAGGCCGTCGAGCGCAAAGCGAGGGTCCCCGAGCCGACTGCGGTCGAGCGGGTCTTCGAGGTCGAAGAAGGTTACCGGGGCCGGCCAACTCGCCGAGATCTGGCGCGCGAGCGTGCTCTTACCGACCTGGCGGGTTCCCAGAATGGCGACCACCGGGTGCCTTTGGAGCAAACCGGCGAGGGCTTCGACGTGGTGGCTTCGATCGATCGTCACCTTGAAATCCTAGCACTCTCCGCTAGATTTTCAAGGTGAAATCGAAATCCACCTTGAAATCCTAGCGGTCACCGCTAGATTTTCAAGGTGAGAATGCCAGGTTGGCATTTCGCGCTCCCACATCTCGGTCGGTGAGGAACAGAACGTACAGCCCCCGCGGATGTTTCTCCGCGGGGGCGGAAGAGCGGGCGATCCTTCGATCAGTGCACGCCGCCCATCAGGCGGCGGATCGGACGGATCAGCAGCGCGAGAATCACCCCGGCGATCACACAGTTGATCACCACCGAGCCGAACAGCTCGGGCAGCGGCAGGCTTTCGAACCGGCCGGCGACCAACCCCGCGATCAAATTGCCGAGCGAGATCGACATGAACCAGATGCCCATCATCTGGCCGACGATCCGCTGCGGCGCAAGCTTGGTAACCGTCGAGAGACCCACCGGCGAAACGCACAGCTCGCCCGCGGTATGGAACAGGTAGGTGAGGCAGAGCCAGAACGGGCTCACCAGGACGCCGCCGGCCGAAGCCCTGGCGGCGCCGACCATGACGAAGAAGCCGCCGCCCAGAAGGATCAAGCCGAGCGAAAACTTCGCCGGGGCCGAGGGCTCCAGCTTTCTTTTCGACAGGAAGACCCAGAGCCAGGCGAAGATCGGCGCGCAGATGATGATCAGCAGCGGGTTGACCGACTGGAGCACGCTCGCCGGCATGTTGAAGCCGAAACCGCGCGGGTTCGTGTTCTGCTGGGCGAACAGGTTGAGCGACGAGCCGGCCTGCTCGAAACCGGACCAGAACACGGAGGAGAAAAGGAACAGCACGAAGATCGCGAGAATCCGCTTCCGCTCGGTCGCGTCGTAGCCGCCGCTCACGAATTGAAAGAGAAAATAGAGCGCGACCAAACCGCCGATCACGTAGCCGGTGATCTTGGCGATCGCCTCGGCGTCGATCGGCAACGTGCCGGCCCAGATCAGGCCGACGATTACGACCAGCAGGCCGACCGCGGCGAACAGGAAGTTGCGAGCCTTCGCGCGCTCCGCGGGCGAGGTCGCGGCGTTCGGTTCCAGCCCCGCGGTGCCGAGATGCTTGCCGCCGAGGGTGTATTGGATCAAGCCGAGCAGCATGCCGAGACCGGCCACCGCGAAGCCAATGTGCCAGTTGACCTTCTGCCCCAGCGGCCCGCAGATCAGCGGGGCCACGAAGGCGCCGAGGTTGATCCCCATGTAGTAGATCGAGAAGCCGGCGTCGCGCCGCGAGCCCCCTTCCGGATAAAGCTCGGCGACCATGGTGCTGATGTTCGGCTTGAGCAGCCCGGTGCCGAGGACGATCAGCAGCATCCCGAGAAAGAACGTCTGGATGCTGTCGATCGCCATGCAGAAGTGGCCGCAGGCGATCAGGATGCCTCCGAAGAGCACCGTCCGGCGCTGGCCCAGCAAGCGGTCCGCCACCCAGCCGCCCGGAAGAGCCAGCAGATAGACCGACGCGGTATAGAGCCCGTAGATCGCCCCCGCCTTGGCCGCGTCGTAACCCAATCCGCCGCTCGCGACTCCGGCGGTCATGAACAGAATCAACAGCGCGCGCATCCCGTAGTAGCTGAAGCGCTCCCAAAACTCGGTGAAGAACAGCGTCGAGAGCCCTCTCGGGTGGCCGAAGAACGACGTGTCGGACGCGGCGCTTGGGATCGAAGCGCCTGCGGTCGGGACGGGCTGGGCGGTCTCTGCCATGGCCTCGGATCTCCTGGAAAATTGGTCCGGGAGCGTAGCACAGCGAATCGGCGGCGCCGCCCGGAATCCCGGTAAGCTACCCGCCATGAGCGCCCCCGAGCCCCCCTCCGACCCGACCGACCTTTCGACCCTGCGCGACACGATCGCCCGGGTCGATCGCGGCATCCTGGAATTGCTGCGCCGACGGATGTCGATCGCCGCCGAAATCGGCAAGATCAAAGCGGGCGGCGGCCAGCCGGTCACAGTGAAAAACGTCGAAGAGCGGGTTTTGGCCCGCGCCCGGCAGCATGCGGAGGCCTGCGGCATCTCGGAAAAGGTGATGGAGGAGATCTTCCGCGACATCCTGCGCGCCTCGGTGGAGCGCCAGCACCGGGAAGGGATCGCCCTGCGCGAGCTGGCGGGCGAGAGAATCCTGTTAGTGGGAGGCGCGGGCGGAATGGGCACCTGGCTCTCCGGCTTTCTCGCGCTTGGCGGCCATTCGATCGATCTGCTCGATCCGTCGTTCGCCCCCCTGCCGCCGATGCCGCCCAACCCCGAGGCACCGGGCCGTTTCGCCCGGCTCGACGAGATCCCCGACCTCGGCCTCTACGCCGCGATCTTCGTCGCCGTGCCGCTCGGCGCCACCGCATCGGTGATCGAGGAGCTCGCGGCCCGAAAACCACGCGGCTTGGTGATCGAGATCGCCTCGATCAAAGACCAGCTGCAAGAGCCGCTCGAAGCCGCCCGCGCGGCCGGCGTACGCACGCTTTCGCTCCACCCGATGTTCGGACCGTCCAAATCTCTCTACGAGCCGCTCACCTTCGTCCTCGCCGCCCAGGGCAACCTGGACGAAGAACGCGCGCTGATCGAGCCTCTCCTCAACCACCCCTACACCAAGCTGGTGGTCGTGCCGTTCCTCCACCACGACCGGCTGATGGGCTGGCTCCTCGGCCTCGCCCACCTGTCGAACCTGGCCTTCGGCGCCGCGCTCACCAGGTCCGGAATCACCGCCCGCGAGCTGTACGACTGCGCCTCCACCACCTTTTCCCGCCAAGCGGCGACCGCGCTCTCGGTGCTATCCGAAGACCCCGACCTCTACCTAGACATCCAGCGCCTGAACCCGCACCGCACCGCGGTCTACGCCGCCGCCCGCGACGCGATCGACGAGCTGGAGCACCTGGTCGAAGTGCACGACCGCGAGGGCTTCCGCTCGACCCTCGAAGCCGCCCGGCAGGCGTTGGAGCGGGAGGGGTAGTTCCTGGGCTCGGTCACCGACTTCTTCCCTCGGAGCCAAAACGCCAGGCTGGAGCCTGGCGAGCCCAGGACGTGGCTCGACGAAATTCAGATGGCGCCTTCCCGGTTATCTAGCCCTTGAAGCAGTGGAGACCGAGCCGACCGCCCTACTCTTGGAATTGGGCACGATTTCCGCATACAGTGCCTGCGATTAGACCCTTTCGGCGCCTATGACCAAGACACTCTTCTCCAATCTTTTCGGCGACCCCCGGTCTCGCGCCGAAGCGGCCGAGAAAGAGGGGCGGAAGGCCGATGCCTTGAGGCTCTACGCCAAGAGCGGAGACCATCGCCAGGCCGCGAAGCTCGCAGTCGACCTGAGGAACGTCCCGGCGGCGGTTGAACATACCCTGCGCACCCTCTTTGGCCGCATTCCCGAAGCGTACGAAGCGCTGGACGCCGGCCAGGCGGCCGAGCTTTTGGCCAAGTCGGGCAAGTCCAAAGACGCCCTCACCTTGTTCGACCTGGCCGAGGATTGGCAGCAGGCGGCGGAGGTGGCGCTCAAGCTGCAACAGCCGAGCCGCGCGGCGTACTACTTCGAGCGTGGCAAGTCTTACGATCAGGCGGCGCTCTTTTACCAGCGGGCGGGACAGAACGCCGACGCCCTTCGGGTTTACGAGCTGGAGGCCGCGCGCCTGCGTGAAATTTTGCGCCGGGGTCCCGATCCGGCGGCCGAAGGGGTGCTCCGGAAGGTCGAGCGCCAGCGCTCCGATTTGCTTACCCGCACGGCCCGTCCGACCGGAGATCCCCCGCGCGAGGCCGCCCCGGCGCCCGCTCCGGCCTCGGGCCGGCAGCTCGAAAGCGACGGCGACGTCCGGGCGCAGATCGAAGCGTTCCTCGCCTCGGGCGACAAGGATCAGGCGCTCCGGCTGCTCGAAGGGCGGCGCGGTCTCGACCGAAAGTTCAAGGCCGAGGCGTTCCGGCGGATCGGCCGGCCGATCGAAGCGGCCCAGATGTACGTGAGCTTGGGGTCGATGCGCGAAGCCGCGGAGCTTTTTGAGCAAGGCCGAGACTGGTCCCGTGCGGCGACCGCCTGGGAGTCCGCCCGCGACTCCCTCCGGGCGGCCGAGGCATTCGAACGGGCGGAGCGTTTTTCCGACGCCGGCCGCTGCTACCTCGCCGCCGCGAAGCCTGAGGCCGCCGCGCGGCTCTATCTGCGCGGCGGCGACCTTCTCGGCGCGGGCGCGGCGCTCGAACAGGCCGGCCGGCGGCTCGACGCGGCCAAGATCTATACCCAAGCAAACGATCCGTCGCGCGCCGCCCGGGTGCTGCGCGCGATCCAGCCCGACGAACCCGAATATCTCACCGCCACCCACCTGCTCGCGCCGATCCTGCTCAAGCAGCGGGCGTTCGACGAGGCGCTCGCTCGCCTCCAGACCCCGGCGGCGAGCGGTCCCTCGGGCCATTCGAGCGCCGAGACGTTCTATTGGCAGGGCCGGGTGCTCGAAGCGCTCGGCTCGCAGAGCGAAGCGCTTGCCCGCTACCGGCTGGCGGTCGCGCTCAAACCCGACTACGCGGAAGCGGCGCTCAAGGTGCGCACCTTGGCCGACAAGGTCCCTGTCCGGCCCGCTGCCTCTCTCCTGACCGGCGAGTGGCCGGTCGGCCACCGGCTGGCGAACCGCTACGAAATCCTCGGCACGCTCGGCAAAGGGGGAATGGGCTGCGTTTACCGGGCGCGCGACACCGCCCTCGGCGAGGTGGTGGCGATCAAGACCGTCATGCGCGGCCAGGGCGAAAGCTCGAACGAGCACGAGGAGCGCCTGCTACGCGAGATCCAGATCTGCCGCAAAATCGACCACCCCAACGTCGTCCGGGTGTTCGACTTCGGCCGCTTCCCCGGCGGCTTGTTCCTGACCATGGAGCTGATCGAAGGCCAAGGGCTCGACGTGCTGATGCGCGACGTCGACCCGATGCCGCTCGAACAGGTCCGGAGGGTGCTCTCGGAAATCGCCGCCGGCTTGGGGCAGGCGCATGCGCTTCAAATCATCCACCGCGACCTGAAGCCGAGCAACGTGATCCTGAACGACAAGCGGCTCAAGATCCTCGATTTCGGCGTGGCGAAGATCGGCGACGACGTCCGCCTCACCCAAACCGGCTTCGCGGTCGGCTCGCCCCTCTACATGAGCCCGGAGCAGCTTCAGGGACTGGCGATCGACGGTCGCTCGGACCTCTATGCGGTCGGCATCCTGGCGTTCGCCTTGATCGCCGGCTACGAGCCGTTCCACGGCGAGACCTTCACGACCATCGCCATGGGACACCTCCAGAGCCCGGTCCCCGATCTCCACCGCATCCGCCCCGACCTGCCTCGGCCGTGGATAGAGCTGGTCGAAAAGCTGCTCGAAAAAAGGGCCGAAGACCGGCCCAAAGACGCCACCGCGGTGATCGAGCTACTGGCGACGATGCCGGTCTAGAAGCGTCCGGACGGTTCCGAGCCTAGCCGTCAAGAACTGATGGGGCGGGAGTCCCCCGCCCCGGAAGGCCAGGTCTCTTAGCGGGCGTTGTTGGTCTGGGTGTCGCAGGTCGCGTCGCAGATCGTTTCGTAATGGGTACCCGGGACGGCCTTGGCACCCTCGGCGAGCGGCGCGACGAGCGAACGAAGGGTCTCGCGGTGGAGCGTCAGCGGGGCGATTCTCTTCTTCATGATGAATCCTTCTCCGGAAAGCGGAGCCATTGCGGCCCCAGGGTTGAGGGAATGGCGCGGAGTGTAGCTCGATCCCGCACCGGCTTGGCGCGGGTCGTGACCCACCGGAAGTTTCTCTTTCCGGCACATCGTCGTATCATTACGACACCTTTTCCGCTGAGTCTCTTATTCACTCCAGTGTTACGGATCTAGGAACCAACAAGAGGCTCGTCGAGAAATGTCCGCCACTGTGGCAAATCCCCGAACCGCCGAGCTGCCCAGCTTGGCACTACGCTTGGCGCCGCTTGTTCTCAGCCTTTTCACGGATCACCCTCCTGACTCCAAGCAAGCGGCAGAGTATCGAGTGCCTACAGACGACGCAACAGAACTCGGGCGGCTCGCCGACCCGTTGAGCGCCCTCTCCCCCATGGCACCCAAAATGCAGCCCCCGCCTCCCCCGAAAGGGAGGGACCGATGAACGACTTTTTCCGCAAAGCGGCGCGCAAGGCCTCGACGGTCCTGGGATCGCCTTGGGCCTTCCTCAGCGCGTTCGCGATCGTCGTGGTGTGGGCTGTCTTGGGGCCGGTGTTCAAATACTCGGAGACTTGGCAGCTGGTGATCAATACCGGGACGACCATCATCACGTTTCTCATGGTCTTTCTGATTCAAAACACCCAGAACCACGACTCGCGGGCTTTGCATTTGAAGATCGACGAGCTGCTGGTCGCGGTCCAGGACGCCCGCTCGGGGCTGGTGGATTTGGACGAGATGTCGGAAGAGGAGCTGGATAAATTAGAGAGCGCCTTCCGGAAGGTCGGGCGGGAAGGCGCCTCCGAGAAGGCGGCTCCCGCAAAAGAGCCGGCGCCCGCGAAAAAGGCGGCTTCCGCAAAGAAAGGCGCGGACTCCAAGGGGACCGCTAAGCGCCCCTAAGCCGCCTTGTTCTGCTCCACCCGGTGGAACGACTTCGCGAGCAGGTAGGCGGCGAAGGCGATGAAGACGAAGGTGATGACCGAGTTGACGAACAGGCCGAGGTTCATCGTTACGGCCCCGGCAGCTTTTGCCGCGGCGAGGGTGGCGTAGGGACCCGGAGCTGTCGTTCCTTCCTTGAGAGTCACAAACAGATTGGCGAAGTCGACCCCGCCGAGCAGCAGGCCGATCGGCGGCATGATCACGTCGTCGACAAGCGATTTGGCGATCGGACCGAAGGCGTTGGCGATCATTAGGCCGATCGCCAGATCGAGCACGTTGCCCCTCTGTAGAAACTCCCGGAAGCCTTTGAACATGATCGGTCTCCTCTCCCTCGCGAGGTTCAGGTCATTTCAGCCTGCATTTCGAGCACGATCTTGCCCAGCACTCCCCCGGCGGCGAGGACGGCGTACCCTTCCGCCACCTGGGCGAACGGCAGGACGCGATCGACCACCGGCCGCAGGCGGCCGTCGGCGAGGCGCGGCAGGGAAAACTCGGCGAAGCCCGCCACCAGTTGGGATTTCTCTTCTCGCGAGCGGGGACGCAGGGTGGAGCCGATCAGCCGCAGGCGGCGGGAGAGGACGACGCTCAAATCGAGTTGGACGCGCGGCCCCGCGGTGACGCCCACCAAGACCAGGCGGCCCCTCCGGCGCAGCAGGTTCACCCGCTCGGCGAAGCGCGGTCCGGCGACGAAATCGACCACCAAGTCGGCGCCTTGGCCGCCCGACAGCTCGCGTACCGCGGCGGCAAGCTCGTCGTCGATCGAGACCGTGTCGATCCCCAGCTCCAAAGCGCGCAGCCGCGCCAGCCGTTCGGGATCGCGGCCGACCGCCACCACCCGGCCGCCCAGCTCGCGGGCGAGTTGCGCGGCGAAGCTTCCCATGCCGCCGGTCGCCCCGGTCACCACCACCGTCTCGCCCGGATGGAGCTTGCCTTCGACCACCAGGTTGGTCCAGGCGGTGAGCGCCGCTTCGGGGATTGCCGCCGCTTCGAGCAGAGTTAGGTTTTCCGGCACCGGCATGAGCTGGCCGACCGGCACCGCGGCACGCTCGCCGTGCCCGCCTCCGGCGACCAGCGCCATCACCCGATCGCCCACCCGCCAGGGACCTTCCGGGTCGACTCCGGGGCCCAAGGCGGCAATCATGCCGGCCAATTCGAGCCCCGGCACTTCGCTTTCGCCCGGCGGCGGCGGGTAGGTCCCGTGGAGCTGATGCAGGTCGGCGTGATTGAGGGCGGTGGCGGCGACCGCCACCAGCACTTCGCCCGCCGCCGGAACCGGATCGGCAAGCTCGACAAGGCGGGGCACACCATCGGAACCGGGAAGATACGGGGCGACCGCGAGCATGCTCCCTCCCGAGCGGACCTCAGAAACGAAATCGGGGCGACCGGAATGGCCGCCCCGATCATATGTCGGAATGCTGTGGTGGCTGGTCCTAACGCCCAACCGGTTGCGGCGTCCGGCGCGGCGCTTCGGCTGGAGTGGGTTGATTGGCCTTCTGGACGCGCTTCGCTTCGAGCGTTTTGAACACTCCAATGCCCCCCTCTTCGAGCCAGGCGTGACGGCCGTCGAGAATCGCGAGGGCGAGCTTGTACTTCCGCACGTCGTCGTTCGACCAGAGGTCGCGCAGCAGGCGGGTCACCTTGCGGCGGGCACCGCGACAGAACAGATCGGCCAGCTCGACCGCGCTCTCGCCCTGGGGGAGGTTCGCTTCGCGCATCGCGTGCGCCCGGGCGATCGAGGCGGTCATGGCGAACATTTCGTTGGCGATGTCGACGATCCGGAAGAGGAACCCTTGCTTATGCTGGAGCTTGCCCTGGTGGACCATCATGCCGTGGAAGATCTGGCGCGACAGGCGGCGGGTGTTGCGCTCGATGAAGCGGACGTGGGTCGCCAGCTCGCCGAATTCGCCGAAGCGCGGCCAGAGGCCCCAGCCGAGCCAGCGGGTCGGGTACCAGCCGGCGTAGAAGCCGGCGATCTTCGGCAGCTCGGCGAGCTTTTCCGCCGGCTTTTTGTCGGGATCGATCATCGCGCCCGCGACTTCGAGGTGCTTGTCCACCGCCTCGCGGGCCATGAACAGGTGCATGATCTCGCTCGACCCTTCGAAGATCTTGTTGATCCGGTAGTCGCGCATCACGCGCTCGACGGGGATCGGCTCCTCGCCGCGATCGCTGAGCGACTGCTCGGTCTCGTAGCCCCGGCCGCCGCGGATCTGCATCGTCTCGTCGACGATCTCCCAGGTGCGGCAGGAGTTCCACTCCTTGCAGGCCGCCGCTTCGAGGCGGATGTCGTAGCCGCCCTGGTCGGTCATCTGGGTGGCGAGGGTGGCGATCGATTCCATCGCGAAGGTTACCGACGCCATGTCGGCGATCTTGTGCGAGATCGCCTCGTGCTTGCCGATCGGCTTGCCCCACTGGACGCGCTCGTTGCCCCACTTGCGGACGATTTCGAGGCACGCCTTCGCGGTGCCGACGGAGCCGTTCGGGATCGACAGACGGCCGTCGTTCAAGGTGGTGAGGGCGATCTTCAATCCCTTGCCCTCGGCGCCGATCAGGTTCTCGACGGGGACCTGGACGTCGGTAAACGAGATCACCGCGTTGGCGAGAGCCCGGAGTCCCATGAAGTGGCAGCGGTGCTCGACTTTCACGCCCGGCCAATCGGCTTCGACGACGAAGGCGCTGATCTTCTTGGTTTTCGGATCGACCGCCATCACCACCAGGAGTTTGGCGATCGTGCCGTTCGTGCACCACAGCTTTTCGCCGTTCACCACGTAGTGCGAGCCGTCGGCGGATTTGACCGCCGTCGTTCCCACGCGGGCCGGGTCGGAGCCGACGTTCGGCTCGGTGAGCGCGAAAGCGGAGATTTCGCCCGCGGCGCAGCGCGGCAGGTATTTCTCTTTGAGCGCTTCGGTGCCGAAGGTCTTGAGCGGCTGCGGCACGCCGATCGACTGGTGGGCCGAGAGCAACGCCGAGAGGTTGCCGTCGACGCTGCCGAACAGCTGCATCACCCGCTGATATTCGAGGTTCGAGAAGCCGAGGCCGCCGTATTTCTTCGGGATCTTCATGCCGAACGCGCCGAGCTTGCGGAGGCCATCGACCACGTGCTCCGGATATTCCCCCGTGGCGTCGATCTGGACCGAGTCGACCTCGGTGCGGATCAGCTCTTCGAGCGCACCGTAAAACGCCGCGAATTCCGGGCGCTCCGGCGCCGGCAGCGGATAAGGATGGACCAGGTCGAGGCGGAAGTTGCCGAGGAACATCTCTTTCATAAAGCTCGGCCGGTCCCACTGCTCGCGGGACGCCTCGGCGACCTTGCGGGATTCCTGCTCGCTGACGTGGGGGTGTTTGGGGTCCTGGGTCGACATGGCGTTCTCCCGTGGGGCGACGAAACCGGGCGGCTCGGCGGCGGCAATGCCGCACTGCGACGTGAGTTTACCAGAGCGGCGACAGGGATCAAGAGGGGAATTGGGTCGAATCTTGCCGCAAAGCGGCAGAAAGGCGCCGCGGCGCGCCGCAAAGGGCACTCCCGACGGAGGATCGCCCCCGACCTCGCGGTCTACCCCTTCAACCATTCGAACATCTCATAGTGCTCGCGGCTCATGCCGGCCCGCTCGTAGACCGCGGCTGCCGACCGGTTGCGGCGGTCGACGTAGAGGCGCAGGCCGCAGAGCTCCGGATCGGCCTCCACCCGCACCTTCTGGTGCGCGTACAGATCGGCGAAGACGCCGGTCCCGCGCGCCTCGGGAATCACGTAAACCGACTGAATCCAGAGCACCCAAGCAGCGCGCCAGTCGCTCCACTCGGGCGTGGTGAGCAGCATTCCAACGATCTGCCCGGCCTCTTCGGCTACCCAGTAGCCGCCGCGGAGCGGATCGTCGAACACCGCGCGGACTCCCCGGGAGATCCGCTCCGGTTCGAGTGCCAGCTCCTCGGTCTCCTCCGCCATGCGGAGCTGAAAATCGATCAAAGCATCGGCCTCCTCCGGCCGCGCCGGGCGCACCTGCCGGACGGATCGAACGGTTTCCGGTCCTTCATTTCCGCGCATCGTGTCGTGTTGAATCATCGGAGAAGCCGCCTCCCTGGAAGTAAAAACCACCCGGTCCTCTGGTACAGAGACACCCAAAAGAGAAGCCGTGGAAGCTCAATGATAAGATTTGGACTGATTCTTTCAGGCAAGCTTCTTGCGTTTTCTACGCCGGTTCCCCATTTCGAAGGAGAGGAATGAGCGACAGCCCCACCCCGCCCGAGGTCGCCAACTCCCCGGCACCTGTGACGGCCCCGTCGCGGCGACGCATTCGGGACCGCTTGGTGCTGGAGTCGATCCTGTGGCTGATCGTCCTGTTCGCGCTTCTGCTCGGCAGCATCGTCCTGATCATGAACACCTACGGCAGGCGCTTGGTGATCGCGGAGACGAAGCGCCGGATCGAAGAGGCGGGGAACCGCCGGGTGGCCGAGCTGGAGCGGCGCTCGCATGAGATTTCGACCCTGGTCCGGACGATCGCCAAGGTCGCCGAAGGGCTGCCCAAAGACGAGGCGACGTTCGGTCAGAGCCTGCCGCCGCTGCTCAACCTGGGTGGCGACCGCGGCATTGCGGGGGGCGGCTACTGGCCCGAACCGCAGACATTTACCCCGGGGATCGATCGCCGGAGCTTCTTTTGGGGGCGCGACGGACGGGGGCAACTTCAGCCCAGCAACGGCTACAACGAGACGTTCGGCCCCGGGTACCACAACGAGGAATGGTACGTACCGCTCAAGTTTCGGGCGCCGGGCAGCGTCTTTTGGAGCGGCGCCTACACCGACCCCTACACCTTGACGCCCAAGGTCACCTGCTCGTCGGGCGTGTTCGAAGGGGGCCGGTTCGTCGGTGCGGCGACGGTCGATCTGGAGCTTTCGGGGCTCTCGAACCTGGTGGCGACCTGGCAGCAGTCGGGCGGCGGCTACGTCTTCCTGCTCGACCGGAACGGCAAATTTTTGACCTTCCCGAAGCTCGAAATGGTCACCACCCGCAGCATCGACGAGAAGGGCAACCGGCCGGAGAACCTCATCACCGGCGAGGCCCTGGCGGAGAAAAACCCCGGCTTCCTGCCCATCGCGAACGCCCTGGCCGCGATGGATCGAGACATCCTCAACCGCGCCAAGATCACGCGGGGATTCGATCCGTCGGCCGCCGCCAAGATCGACCAGGGGAGCTACGCGATCGAGCGGCCGGAAGCCGAAACCATCGCGGCGATCCAAGTGGACCCGCTCGCCCGGCAGCGCCAGGTCCGGGGCAACCTCTACTCGACCGTCGAAGTGGCGGAAGATCCGGTCGGCGGCCAGCGCGCCCTGGCGTTTCTGTTCCACGTGCCCGACTCCTACTGGAAACTGGTCTACGTCACCCCGGTCGCCGCGGCCGAAGGGGTCGCCACCACCATTTCGCGACTGCTCGTCCTGGCTCTCGCCGGCATCATCCTGCCGGTGCTCGTCCTAGCCTACCTGTTCCTCCGCCGCCGGTTGATCCGGCCGGTCACCGACCTGTCCGCCACCGCTACGAGGGTCCGGGACGGCGATCTCCTCGCCCGGGCGCCGGTTTCCGGGCGCGACGAGCTGGGCGTGCTCGCCGATTCGTTCAACCAGATGGTCGGGCGGCTGCGCGACAACGCGATGAGCCTCACGGCGACCAACGCCGAGCTGGCCCGCAGTCTCCAGATGACCGACACGATCATGGGCAGCGTCGCCGAGGGCCTGTTCCTGCTCGATCCGGACCTCAAGATCGCCCCCAAGTACTCGGCTGCGCTGCGCGGCATTCTGGGCGAATCCGAGCTCGGCGGCGGCGATTTCCTGGAGCTGCTCAAACGCATCACGCCGGCCAAGACCCACGACCTCACGGTGCGCTTCTTGAAGCTTCTGTTCAATCCGGCGAAGACCGACAGCGTAGTCGGCAAGATCAACCCGTTGAAGGAGATCGAAGCGGCATTCCCGGACGAGCACGGCCAGCTTCAGCCGAAGTTTCTCGCCTTCTCCTTCGAACGCATCCGCGAGCGAGACGAGGTGCGTCAGGCGATGGTGACCGTCTCGGACGTCACGGCGAAAGTGGAGCTGGCCCAACAGCTCGCTGAATCCAAGCAGCGGATGGAACGGCAGGCCGAGCTGTTGCTGTCGATCATGCACGTCGAGCCCGAGATGCTGCGCGATTTCATCGAAGGCGCCCAC
>JBDTZG010000097.1:0-15334 GCA_040005235.1 Acidobacteriota bacterium
GTGCTCGGGGACCACTCCGGTCAGGTCGGCGTCGAAAAAGACCAGCACTTCGGCACTCGATGCCGTCAGTCCGGCAGCGAGTGCACGGCCTTTGTGTCCCGGTGCGTCGGACGCCAGAACGGGAACGACCTCCGCTCCCGCCCTCCGGGCCACCGCCGCCGTCTCGTCGGTCGAGCCGTCGTCCACCACGAACACCGTCCCCACACCTTCCGCCCCGAGCGCCGCCCGCACCACCCCGGCGACCGTCGAAGCCTCGTTGCGAGCTGGGATGACGACATCGAACAGGGCGGCCACGGCCGCGTATGGTACCCGGAAGAGGCGTCGGCGCGTCACATCCATGTCACCGGAAGCAACCGGCCTGCCAAGGGTTGCCGCAACGAGTCGATCCGTCGTCCGGAGAGGAGAGAGCGTCTGGCAAATCGGTCCGTTCGGCCTCCGAAGGATCGATCTGGGCTGTCTAGCGTTTGATCCGGTCTGCTCCGCTTCTAATCTTGACGGCCCAGTTATTGATTTGGGTGCTCCCGCTTCTGATCTGGGCAATGCCGCTACTGATCTCGATCATCGCGCTATTGATCTGGATCGCTCAGATCAATAGCGGAGGAGCCCATCTTTTAATCTGACTGACTCCGACATAGGTCTGGATGATCCAGGCATTGATCTGGAGGGACCATCCAATGTACTGTGCCGCCCAAACTTTGATCTGGAAGGTCCAGAGCAATCTTTGCGGCGACGAATCGAAGCCGGCGACGGCCGATTGGAGTCATTCGGCGATCGAAACGGCTCCGCGGTCGCTTCATTCAACTCCCGAAGGAGAGCGACCATGGCCGCGACCGGAAAAACCCTCGCTGAACGCCTCGTTCGGTTCGACACGCTGGTCAACAACCTCGGCCGCTCGATCGGCGACTGGCCACACCTGACCGAAGAGGTAGAAGAGCTGGCAGCCATGCTCGCCGAGGCGCGAGCCTTGTCCGCCCGGCAGGACGCCTTACGGGCAGAGGCGCAAGAAAACACCGCCAACTTAAACCGCCTCGCCGATCGCGCCGACAAGCTCCGCAACCAGATCGGCGCCGGAATCCGCAGCAAGCTCGGCTTCACCAGCGAGCTGCTGATCCAATTCGGCTTCCGCCCCCGTCCCACAGGCGGCCGGCGCTCGAAGAAGAGGGAGGGGGTCGCGCGCAGCGGAGGTACCGAGGCGGGTGAGCGCTAGGCCGTCTCGGGGACGCCGCCGGCCGTCGCGGCAACGGTTTCGCCAGGCCGGGAATCGATCCCGCCGATCGATGGAACCCGCTTGCGGACAGACACGCGATACAGCCAGAAAAACATCGCCCCAGCAACCAGGACATGCGGCACATAAGGCAGGTTGGTGGCGCGCAACCACTCGGGGACAAGTCTCGTCGCCTGGCCGGGGTAGAAGGACATCAGGGCGAACAACAGCGCCATGCACATGCGCAACAGGTGTCGAGCGATACGTTTCGGGCCGAAAACCCCGCCCCGCAGGACCATCCGGATGTCCGAAGCGGCGAACAGCAGGACGATCGAGCCGAAGACGAAGTAGAAGCCGGCGCCATAACCATCTTTCGAGCCGGTCGGACTACCCGCCGCCGCGAAGCCCCAGGTCGCGCCGGCCACCGTGATCGCCAGGGCGAACAGCAGCGCCATCCGATCGAACAGGCCCGGTTTACCTTCTCGGCGCCTGGCGGCCACCCAAGCCGTGGCGACCAGATAGAACGTCAGGGTGCTGCCCATGACGTTGCCATGGTTCGGGTGGATGAAGGCCGCGAGGATGCCACCCGCTCCGGACGCGGCGAGCATCGAGACGAAGAACACGTTTCCCGCCGCGCCATGAAAGCCCGAGCCCTTGCGCAGCACCATGGCCAGGAAGCCCGACACCAATCCCACGGTGGCCGAGCAGACATGCAGCGTCAACAAAAAGGTCGTCAGCATGGGTCAATCCTCCGTATCCCGCATGGCGCTTTAGATCGGTTCGCGGTTCCGGCGCAGCCGCACCGCTGCCGCGAGGAATAGCGCGGCGAGTGCCAGCCCGAGCCACAGACCGGGTGCGGTGAGGAATCTCACCGGAGTGAGTTGCGACAGCCCATCGAGAGTTCCCGAGCCACCACGCTGCGGCGAGACTGCGAAAGCCTCCGCCATGGCGCCGGTCACTCGGTACTTCAAGAGGGCGCCGAAATACGAGGTTTGAAACGCGAGCTTTTCGACCAGCGGGATCGCCAGAGGCAACGCGGCCCACAGCACCGGCGTCCGGCGCGCCCAGGCCGAGACCCACAGAAGCCAGGCGTAAATCGGCGCAAACCAGAGCGAGTGCACGGTCAAGCCATAGAGCATGATCAGCGGCTCCTGAACGAACCGCACCTCGGTCCACAGCAGGGCCGGGCCGACGCCGCTGACCCAAAGAACGGCGGTGCTTAAGGCCAGCAGGACGAAGAACGTGGCGACGCTCAGCGCAAAGGCGATCAGCGGCAGCAACCCGAGCGGAATGGCCGCTTTGGAAAGCACGGTCGTGCGATCCGAAACCGGCAGCGACTTCCAGAACAGGATGCTCCGATCGCGGCGCTCGCCGTACAACGCGTCGAGCGAGTAGAACAGCCCGACAAGGAACGTCGCGAGCATGACCGGAGCGGGAGCCAAGCTGAAAGGACGGACCACGACAGCATGCGCCGCCGCCGGGTCTGCCGGGAGGGCTCGCATTTTCCCCGGCAGGCGGAACATGCCGAGCAAAGTGGCGAACAGAACGAGTGCGGTGACGATCAGCGGCGCGATGTAGAGGGAACGGTTCTCCCACAATTCTCGGCGAACCGACCAATAGAAAGGACGGGTCGCCACCGGGCTCGCGGTCGCTTGGGGCTGAGGGTCGAGAGGAGAGGCGGGAGACTCGGTGGTCGAGGGATTCATGCGGGGGCTCCCTGGGTTTCTCCGGCCTCTCGGCCCATCACGGCGACGAACAGCTCGGCGATGCTTGGGCTTCGCACGTCGCCCAGCGCGGCGAGCTGCCGGCGGTCGGCGCCGTCGAACAGCAGAATGCTGCGACCGAAAACCTGGCGCTCGTGAATCGGTCCGAGCGCCCGCGCCGCGGCGAGGTTTTCGGGATTCACCATGGATTCCAGATAGCGCGACTCGAACGCCTCCATGCTGCTTTCGAGGACGATGCGGCCGCGGTGGACGAACACGAAATCGGTCAGCACGTCCTGGATCTCGTCGATCTGATGGGTGGTGACGACGATGGTGCGACTCTGATCGAAATAGTCATTCAGCAGCGAGTCGTAGAACTGCTTGCGCACGAGGATGTCTAACCCAAGCGTCGGCTCGTCCAGCACCATCAATTTCGCGTCGATCGCCATCACCAGCGCGAGGTGGAGCTGGGTCACCATGCCTTTCGACAATTCCCGGACCTTGCTCGAGCGCTTGATATCCGTCTTCGCCAGAAACCCCTCCGCCTTCGCCCGATCGAATCGCGGGTGAACGCCCGCCACATAGTCGAGCGCCTGGGAGACCCGAATCCAGCGCGGCAGGACGGCGACGTCGGCGATGAAGGAAACCTCGGCAGCCAGCCGATCGCGCTCGGTCCAGGGGTCGCGGCCGAGCACCTTCAGCTCTCCTTGATAAGGGGTCAGGCCGAGAATCGCGTTCAACGCGGTGCTCTTTCCCGCGCCGTTGGGGCCGACGATTCCGAGAATGCGCCCTTCTTCCACGCGCAGGTCCACCCCGTCCAGGGCGACGGTCGAGCCATAGGTTTTGCGGAGGCCGCGAGCTTCGATACAGGCCATGGTTAAGAGCCCTCCTCCTCGGTCGCAGCAGCCTTCAAGAGATCTTCCGGCAACAAGCCGAGCCGCCGAATGGTGGCGGCGATCCGAGGCCACTCCTCGGCCAGAAACTTCTGGCGCTCACCCTTGAGCAGACGCTTTCTCGCACCGGCGTTGATGAACATTCCGCGACCTCTCTTGCTCTCGACCAGCTCTTCGTCCACCAGCTGCTGATAGCTCTTCAAAACCGTCAGCGGATTGACCCGATATTCAGCCGCCACATTGCGCACCGAGGGCAACGGATCGCCCTCCTTGAGCACGCCGTCGAGGATCATCGCGACCACCCGATCCCGGATCTGGCGGTAAATCGGCTGGCTGTCATTCCACTCTCGGTCCATAGGTCTATTCGACTCGATACGCCCTCGACTTCGACGCCAGAGCGGGTAGCTCAGGCCGATGTGGTGTTATACCTAACCATAACACCTAGGGTGAATGCAAGGGGTCTCGTAAAATGCGCCCCTGATGCACACAGCGCCGTCCGAAGCGGAAGGGGTCAAAAGGGGATCGGCGCGACGCGCGCCTAACTCCGGCGATCACTCGTACCGCAAAGCCACCACTGGCTCCACCCGGGTCGCCCGCCGGGCGGGCACCCAGGTGGCGATTACCGCGACGGCGAGCAGTACGAGCGGCGCACCGACGAAGGTGAGGGGGTCTCGGGCCTTGACTCCGAACATCAGGCTTTCGAGTGCTCGGACGACGAAGAAGGAGCCGAACAGGCCGGCGGCGATTCCGGCGAGGACGGTCCCCAGCCCTTCGCGGAGGATTTGGCGGTGGACTTGGCCGGCTCCCGCTCCGAGCGCCATGCGGAGGCCGATCGCCGTGAGCTGGGAAAACAATTTGTTCTGCGCCCGCTAATCGGCGAAATCGGGTGGAGCGCTGGGAAAACGCGGGAGGTTCGCCTGCGGGTTCGTGTCGATCAACCGGACAATCCGCTCCGGCTCCGGATAGGGCAACGGAGAGAGCAACACGCCATGGACGACCGAAAAGATCGCCGTATTCGCCCGATGCCGAGGGCGAGAGCGGCCACTGCGGTCCCGGTCAAGCCGGGGTTCTTCCACAGGCTCCGCCAGGCGAAGCGCAGATCGGTCGCGAAGTCTCTCATCGCGAAGTTCTCCTACGTCTCTTCCTTCAGGGTCCGGCATCGGTCGGCCAGGTCACGGACGATGTCCGTAGAAAGACCCACGTACACCGGCGTGGCTCGGTTCCGGAAGGTGTTGAAAGCCAAACCGAGGTCGCCGTCGATGGCCATTGCGAACAGCTCGCGGGGCGGAATTACCACGATTTTGGCCGACGTGTTGCCGGTGTCCGCCGCGGCCCACCTGAGGCAGTGCAGGTCGGCGAAGATCGGCAGCGCCCGGCGCAACGGGCCGAACGCGCGCAGTTGGCTCTGCGAGGTTTCTCGATCGATCATGTAGAGGAAAGGAAACTCTCGGTGGGCCAGCTCCTCATAGAGCTTCGGAAGCGTCCCTTCGCCTTGGGTGCTCTCGATCTCAAGAAGCAGACGGCCAAAACGCGGCGCCCGCAGGAGCGGCTGCACGGAGCCGACAAACTCGGCGGTCCGCTTCATCAGTTGTTCTCGCTCTTGCTCGCCGAGAACCCGGAGCCGCTCTTGATCGCCCTCGGCCTCCGCCTGATCTTTCTCTTGGTTCACCTTCAGTGCGAACGTATCGGCAGGGTCCCCTTCCAGCGGGAACGGCGCTCCGGCCATCAAGGTGAGAATCGGCCCTTCGGGGCGGTGTACTTCGAAAAGGAGGGCGCTCGGCACATCCTGCGGCTGCCGCACTTCGAGGTCGAGACCGCGGAGCAACCGCGCGAAAGCAAGCGTGGCGGGCGTCGGGGCGTCCACCAGATAGACCGCCTGCGAGATCGGCGGCGCCTTAAAGGCGCTGATCTCGTAAAGGCGCCGGAGGAAAGTCTGCAGCCGCTGCGGCGATGCGAGAATCGAGCTCACACTCCCCTGATGAAAGATCCAGTGGATCGGAGATTGGAAAGGCAGAACCGGAGGATTGGCCGGCGCAAACAGCTCGTCAATCCGGACTTCCCGGTTGAAGTTGACCAGATGCGCCGGCTCCCTCGGCTCGCGCAGAGCGATTTCGACCTCAAGGAAGAGATCCTCCAGCTCACGATCCGAATCGTCACCTGCAACGCCGAGGTTGGCGATCAGCACCTGTCCCGAAGTGCGGACCAGGCCGGGTTCCAAGGAGGGCGGATAACCCAGGACTTTGTGTCCCTCCGGCGCGGAACCGCAGTTGAAACTTCCCGGCGGGGCCTCCGCGGTGACGGACGGAGCTTCGTCGCGGGCCGGCGGAGGTGCCGAAAAATTCTTACGAAAACGATCGAAGAAGCTCATTGAATGACTCTAGCGTACCTTCAGACGAGCCTCGGGTCCGTCGGTCTGTTCCGAGCGTTCACTCGTAGCGCAGCGCAACTACCGGCTCGACCCGGGTCGCCCTGCTCGCGGGGAGCCAGGTCGCGACGGCCGCGACGGCCAAGAGCAGAATCGGAACGCCGAGGAAAGTCAGGGGGTCGTTCACTTTGACTCCGTAGAGCAGGCTTTCGAGGGTGCGGGCGAGAAAGAAGGCGCCGACTAGGCCGGCGACGATTCCGGCGAGTACCGTTGCCAACCCTTCGCGGACCATCTGGCCTCGCACTTCGCCCGCGTCGGCGCCCAGCGCCATGCGCAGGCCGATCTCTCGCGTTCGTTGCGAGACCGAGTAGGAGAGGACGCCGTAGATCCCCACCGCGGCGAGCAGCAGCGCGAGGAGCGCGAGCATCGAAAGGAGGATCGCGTTGGCGCGCGGCTCGGCGACCGAATCGGCGAGCAGTTGGTCGAGCGATTTGGGATTCGCGATCGGCAGTCCCGGATCGGCTTCGTGGACGACCCGCGCGACCGCCGCGGTCAAGCCGCCCGGTTCGCTCGACGTCCGGACGATCAAGCTGACCTCGGCGTTCGGCGATTGGTAGAGAGGCAGGTAGGCCTGGAGGCCCGGATCTTCCTTGAGATCCGCGTGGCGGATGTCGGCGACCACGCCGACCACGCGCAGCCACTGCACGTCCGGCTGGGTCGGGTCGCCAAAAGTGAGCCGCTGACCCAGCGCGCGCCGGCCCGGCCAGATCTTCGCGGCGAGCGCCCGATTCACCACGACCACCCCTTCGCCGTCGATCGCGTCGCTGTCTGAAAAGACCCGACCCTCGCGAATCGGGATGCCGAGAGTGGAGAAGTACTCGGGGGAGACAAAACCCATGTTGGCGGCCGGCGAGTCGGACAGGGATTTGGGCGGCGGCTGGCCCTCGGCCTGGAAGGCGAGCAGATAGCGTCCGCCGGAAAACGGCAGCGGGTAGCCGATCGCCGCGTGGGTAACCCCCGGCAGCGCCGCGAGCTTGGGCACCAAGGAACGGTAGAAGGCAATCTGTTTCGGCTCTTCTTTGTAGCTCGTTTCCGGCAGTTGGAGCTGAACCGAAAGGGCATGGTCGGAGCGAAAGCCGGGCGAGACGTCCTGGAGTTGGCGGAGGCTGCGCACCAAGAGGGTCGCAACCACCAGCACCACGATCGCCAGGGCGACCTCGCCGAAGACGAGAGCCGATCGCGTGCGCCGACCGCGGCGGTCTCCGGCCTGCCCCTTGCCGCCGTCGCGGAGGGTCGATTGGAGGTCCGGATTCGACGAGTGGAGGGCGGGCAAAAGGCCGAAGAGGAGACCGGTCAAAAGGGACAGACCGAGCGTGAAGGCGAGCACCGTCGCATCGACACCGATCTCTCCCGCGCGCGGAATCTTGGTGCCGTAGAGAGCGACCAGAAGCGGCGTGCCGCGCCAGGCGAGGGCGACGCCCAAGAGGCCGCCGACGAGGGAGAGCATCGTGCTTTCGGTCAGGAACTGGCGCACCAGGCGCCCCCGCCCGGCGCCCAGGGCGGAGCGAACGGCGACCTCGCGTTCGCGCGCGGCGAGGCGGGAGAGGAGGAGGTTCGCGATGTTCGCGCAAGCGATCAGGAGTACCAGGCCGACGGCACCGAGCAGCAGCAGAAGACGGGGCCGCACATCCTCGACCATCAGATCCTGGGCCTTGATCAGGTTCACCCCCCACCCTTCGTTGGACTGGGGGTGGGCGCGCGCGATGCGCTGGGTGATGCCGGTCATCTCGGTCTGCGCCCGTTCGAACGAGACCCCCGGCTTCAGCCGACCGAACACCGACAGGTAGTGGCTGCCGCGCTGGGTCTCGTCGATCACGAGCTGAAGCGGCACCCAGATCTCGGTGCGCCCCGGAACGTCGAACGCCGCCGGCATCACGCCCACCACCAGGGTCGATTCGCCGTTCAAGATCAACCGCCGGTTGACGATGCCCGGGTCGCCGCCGAACCGGCGCTGCCACAGCCGGTAGGAGAGGACCGCGACCTTGGGGCCACCGGGGTGATCCTCGGCGGGCAGAAGCGGGCGGCCGAGCAGCGGCTTGGTCCCGAGCACGGCGAAGAAGTCGCCGCTCACCCGCGCGCCCTGCAACCGTTCGGGCTCACCGTCGCCGGTCAGGTTCAGGTTGTCGCGGGTCACCGCGGCAAGGTGCGAGAAGACCTTGTTCTCCGCGCGCCAATCCGCGAAGTCCGGCGGCGCCGTCGAAAATCGCGGCAGGTTTGCGGAGGGGTTCGTGTCGATCAGACGAATTACCCGTTCCGGCTCGGAGAACGGCAGCGGCCGAAGCAGAACGCCGTAGACGACGGAAAAGATCGCCGTGTTCGCGCCAATGCCGAGGGCGAGCGCCGCGACCGCGATCGAGGTAAGCGCAGGGTTCTTCCACAAGCTCCGCCAGGCGAAACGTAGATCGGTCGTGAAGTCTTTCATCGCGAATGCTCCTAGAAGGCCCCTCTCCGCCAGGCACCAGAATACATAACGGGAAAGAGAGTTTGGAGTTTCCGCGTCCGAGCGGTCGGTCGAGGGTCAGGCGTCTCTCTGCTTGAACTGGACGACGTTGCCCTCCGGGTCCCAGCTGTCCAGCACCGTCGCGCCGCGGATGCTCCATGCCCCTTCGGCGGGCTTGAGAAAGCCGCCCGTCGCTTGGGCGGCGGCGCGCACCGCTTCCAGGTCTTGGACGTAGAAGGTTGGCTTGAGCGGCATGTCCTTCCGTGCCACCGGCGGCTTCGCGATCTGGATCTCCGCCGCGATCTTGTTGGGGATGGCGTGGATCACGATTTCGACCCCGTCGCCGTGAAGGAGGTCGTGCGACGGCTGCTCTTCGATCACCCGGAGGCCGAGAGTCTGCCGGTAGAACGCGGAGACGCGCTTCTTGTTTTTCGCGAAGACGACCAGGCCTTGGCTGAAGGGACTTCGCTTCTCGGACATGGCTTCCTGCTCCTGTGCGAACTTCGACCCGCAGTCTAGATCCGCTTGATCGTCGCGAACCAGGCCGGTGCGCCGTCGTCGTGGAATCTCGTCTGAACCCGGTCCCGTTCGATTGCGGCGACGTTCCATCCGGTGCCGGGGTTGAACGCCGCCCCCAGCTCTACCTTACCCATGGGGTGCGGGCCGGTATCGGGACCCTCGTCACTGAAGCACAACACATACAGGGTTCCGCCGTGCTCGGTCACCGACGCGAGACTCGCCACGTATACCGGTCGCTCGTAGCCGTCGAAGGTGTGGAACAGTCCGCAGTCCAGCACCGTCTCAAACCTGCGCCCCAAACGCTCCAGATGGACCGCGTCAGCCGCAGCGAATTCAGCTTCGATCCCGCGCTCGTCGGCCTTCTTTCGAGCGATCGCCAATGCCGTCTCCGCCACGTCAACGCCCAGAACCGAGAATCCCTGCGAGGCGACGTGAAGGGAATTTTCGCCGGTCCCGCAACCCGCATCGAGCACCGCTCCCGCGATTCCGCCTTCGGATGCCAAACGCACGATTGCCGGCTGCGGCCGGCCAATGTCCCAAGGCGCAGGGCCGCTGTGGTAGGACGCATCCCAGGGCAGTCCCGTCATCCGTTCGTGACTGGTTGGCTGCCGACCTCTGAACGGATCGTCAGTGAGGTCTCGTCCGGGCTCTTCGGTCTTTTCTCTCACGTACGGCTTCCTCCAATCAGAAGACGCCTTGGAGCACAAACCCGGCGAAGGCCAAAGCGAGCGCGTTCAGCACCGCCAGAGCCCAGGCAGCTGGGCGGTTCCAGCGAGCAAGGACCCATGAGCCGGCGATTCCGAATACGGAAATGAAAATGCCGAGGAGGAGGAGGAGCGCTACCTTTGGCGAGTCAAGATGAGAGCAGCGTCCATACCGGACACACCAGGTGCCGACCATCGCAGCAAGAGCCGAGGTACCGCAGAAAAGTGAAAGTGCCTTGCCGCTGTGAGGAGTCATCTCATCGTCCCTCGAACCGACCGGCTAGTTCCGCCTAACCCTTGGTATCGTCACTTCGCGTGGCGGCGATTCCGAAGAGGGATGCGATCTCGGCTTCACCCCAGCGGTCAAAGTCATCGGGCACAACGATCTCGCCCGCCAGGAAACCGATCCGCAGGGGCGCCGCGGGCGCGTCCAACGCCGCCACTTTCACCAAAGGCTTGCCTGCCTTGGCGATCACAAAGGGCTCATCTTTGGCGGCCCGCTCTACTAACTTCGAGAGTTGAGCCTTGGCTCTGCGGATGCTGACGATGATCATGGTCGCCTCTCGTTTAGCCAGGGTTGACGGGATTGAATCTAGGTTGTCGTTCATCCTCCGTCAAATACGAGGGCTCGCCGGACCTCAATCCGAACCGTTCGGAACAGGATCGTGATGGCCGGGCCTCAGTCCGAACCGCCAGGACCAGGATGGCAAGGACAGAGATCCTGGTCCGGGCCGTCCCGACCGGGATCGCAGCAACCGGGACCTCGGTCCGAGTTGTCCGGACTGGATCGCAACGACCAGGATCTTGGTCTGAACCGTCCGGACCTGGATCGCAAGGGCCGAGACCTTAGTCCGGATCATCCGGATCCGGATCGCGAAAGCCGAGATCTCGGTTCGAGTCGTCCGGACCGGGACGCAACGACCGGGACCTTGGTCTGGACCGTCCGGACCGAGATCACGACGGCCGGGAACTTGGTCCGAGTCGTCCGGTTCGGGATCGCAACGGCCGGGATATCGCTCCAAACCGTCCGGATTTCGATCGCCGCCTCGAGTAGCGATATGATTTCCGCCATGAACGAGAGACTCCTGGCCGCCGCCGTCGAGCTCCCTGTGGAGGAGCGGATCGAGCTGGTCGAAGCGATTTGGGACTCAATTTCCGAGAGGGAAGAGCCGCAACTGACCGAGGCTCAGCGCCGCGAGCTCGACCGGTGCCTCGACGACCTTGAACAAAATCCCGGAACGTCTAGGCCCTGGGAAGAAGTCAAAGCCCGTCTGCAAAAGGCGCTTTGAGCCTTCCTGTCCTAGTCCGGCCTCTCGCCGAAGACGATCTGCTCGCCGCACAGTCCTGGTACGAGCAGCAGCGGCCCGGATTTGGGCGCAGAATTCAAGGCCGAGGTCGACCGCTTCGTCGCAAAAGTATAGTAAACGCCTCTGATCTTCCCGAGGGTTCATCGCGGTGCTCGGTGCGCCCGCGTCGGCAGATTTCCCTATTGACTCCTCTTCGGGCTCTATCCCGATCGGCTGGAGATTGTCGCCTGCTTCCACGGTCGTCGGGATCCACGGGAGATCTTCCGTCGGGTCCCCGAATAGTTCTCTTCTCTAAGGCGGCGGGAGAAATGACTTCCAGCTTCTCGTCCTTCTCGTCACCAACGATCGGCAGGTGGATCAGATTGAGTGGGGCGCCCAGATTCGACAGCGGATTCTATCCGACGTCCTGGCAACTCGGAAGATCCTACGAGAGAGACAAGCTCCTCCAAAACTCGTGAAATAGCTCCGCACAACGAAGATCGTTTCTCAAGAATATATTTGCGGCTTGCAGATGTCCAAAGTCCGAAAGTTCGGCTTCGATCTCGCGAACATCGCTCGTGGAAATTCCGTGCGCCGTCGCATAAATTTTGCAAGATTTCTTTGCCCTGAGTCCGGCGGGCGGAGAAAAAAGTAGCTGCATGTTTAGGCGATGAAATGCAAAGCCAAGAAATGCAATTCGTTCAGCTGACTCAACTAGAGACCGTATCTCCAGAATGTCACTTTTGCTCGGATCGACTCCCTCACTGAACGTTCGTAGCTCACCCGCTAAGGCGTAGAGCTGCATCGGTTCTGGAGTCACGCCAAAGTCAACCCCATCCTTATGCTGCCATGGCAGCTTTCCAACGGTTCCATAGGGGTGGTAGATCTCAATTCTCGCCAACGCGGCAATCGAATCTTCTACCTTCATGCCGTAATAGTTTTGAAATGAAGAATGCAGGTAATGCTCAAGGCAGCGATCGTAATTAAAACAAATGATTGCTACCTTTGAAAGCCTGTCCGGCAAATCGCTCTCCTGGCAGTTCTCTGTCAGGATTTGGAAAAAAGCATTGAACCACGTGGGAGACGCTTTGGAAAAATCAAGCTTGTTGTAGATGTTTCGGCGATCAACCGTCAATATGCTTTTCGACTCAGCCTCAAGAATACACCATGCAATTGCCAACTTGCCACTGAGAGTGATCGCTTCATCAGATCGGTGTGAGTCGATGAAGTTGTCGATCGAAAGTGCTTGAGGCATCGCATCGGAGACCCGCCTCGCAGCGTTCAGGTACAGATTGATGTCGGGCCTGCTCGGATTAAATGACGTAGCCAACTTGAAAGCACTGAACAAGACCCTTTCGCTGGTGGAAGCGGGGGACTGGTGATCAATCTTAAAGTTAAGAACGCGCGAGATGTGACGTTTCAACTCTGAGCCCACAGGAAGATCTGCTTCTTTGCTCGCCCCAGCCCCGACGATAAGCACTAGCGACTTTTGAATGGACATAAGGCGGCTGACTTTGAGCTTTTGGTCTATCAAAGGTTCGAGCACGCCATAACGCAGCGATCGGACCGAAGAACAACTAAAATCATTCGCGCAGCGTCGCATTCACCGTGTCGAAACGCGCTCAGTTCGGCGTCCGCCTCTTCGTGGAGCCAATAGCTCACGCGATACTCGCTCTCGCTCGCTCCAACGCCTCCCGCCCCGCCACCATTCTTGAGAGACCCTCCGTGACTTCTGCTTCTCGTCGAAGAGCTTCCGCAACCCACGCTCGCTCCAGCTCGGTGTCTGGCTCGAAACTCTGGATCAGCCGCTCCAGGAGATGAGCGCGGTCTTGGGGGGCAAGCCTGAGGACTTGAGCCTCAAGTTCATGGAGCAGTGTAGGCATGTCGTCCTCCGGTCGTCGCCGAGACACTAAGCATGCCATAGACCCGAGCCGGTGTTGCCCCTGGCATTCGGCAAGGAGAACCGCTGCTCTTCCACTGCCCTTCCCCCACCCCTTGACGCCACCGCCCGGCACGCGAAACCATAGCGGGCTGCCCGCCGCGGCTTCTCGCGGTTGTCTGTGGGGCCTTCTACCGCCATGTTCACGATCTTCAAAGACTTCCCGTTCTCGGCGGCGCATTCGATTCGGGGTCATACCCGGGGGTGCCAGAATTTGCATGGGCACAACTACCGGGTGCGGGTGCATTTGACGGCGGAGCGGCTGGACGGCTTGGGGATGGTGCTCGACTTCGCGGATTTGAAAGCGATCATGGCCGAGGTGATCGGGCCGTTCGACCACCGGGTGCTCAACGAAATCCCGCCGTTCGATGTCCGTAACACGACGGCCGAGCTGATCGCGCAGTATGTCTGCGAGGAGGTCTCGCGGCGATTGGCGGCGGGCGCGGGCGCCGAGGGGCGGGGCGTACGGGTGGCGCAGGTGGACGTTTGGGAGACCGACACCTCGTGCGCGATCTTCACCCCCGATTTGGGCGTCCTCGGCGCGGCCGAGCGAGAACCCGGACGGGACTAAACGCGTAGACAGGTTTGTTCCCGGATCGGGAATCCCACGACGAAAGCGCCTCTGCGGGCGAGAGAAGAGAAGAGAACTGCATGTCCACCGAGAAACCATCCCTCGAAGGTCTTCGCATCGACCGGGGCGAGGAGCGCGGATCGGGCGGCCGAGGCCGCTGGATCGGGCTCGCCGTTCTGGTTTTGACGGCAGCGGGGGGCGCCTACTATTGGTTTTCCCGGCCGCGGGCGATCGAGGTCGAGACGGCCGCCGCGGTCGAGGTGCCTTCGGGCAGCGTCGCCGCGGTGCTCAACGCCTCCGGCTACGTCACCGCCCGGCGCCAGGCGACGGTCTCGTCGAAGATCACCGGCAAAGTAATCGAGGTGCTGGTCGAAGAGGGCATGGCGGTGACCGAGGGGCAGGTGCTGGCTCGGCTGGACCCCGCGACGGTCGACCGTGAGGTCGCGCTCGGCGAAGCGCAGCTCGCCGCCTCGCGAAGAATGCTCGATGAGACCGAGGTCCGGCGGAAGGAGGCCGAGGTCAACCGGCGGCGGGCGCACCAGCTGCGCGATCAGGCGGTCGGCAGCCAAGCCGATGCGGACGCGGCGGATGCGGCGGCGGATTCGCTCGCCGCGCGCCTTGCTTCCCAGCGGGAGGACATAAAGGTCGCCGAGCGCCAGCTCGCTCTCCGCCGCCAAGATCGCGAGGACACGGTGATCCGGGCGCCGTTTTCCGGCGTCGCGATCTCCAAGGACGCGCAGCCGGGCGAAATGATCTCGCCGGTCTCGGCGGGCGGCGGGTTCACGCGGACCGGCGTTTGCACGGTGGTCGACATGAAGTCGCTGGAAATCGAGATCGACGTCAACGAAAGCTACATCAACCGGGTCAAACCAGGTCAGAGGGCCGAGGCGGCGCTGGACGCCTATCCGGACTGGAAGATTCCGGCGACGGTGATCACCACGATCCCGGCCGCCGACCGTGAGAAGGCGACCGTGCGGGTGCGCGTGGGCTTCGACCAGCTCGATCCGCGCATCCTTCCCGACATGGGGGTCAAGGTGGCGTTCCTGGGCGACGACGCCGAAGGCGCGGCCGCGGTGGTCGAAAAGCCCCCGGTGCGGGTGCCCAAAGCGGCCCTGCGCGGCACGAGCGGAGCGCGCGTGGTTTGGGTTGTCTCCGCCGGGCGCATCGAGCGGCGCGCGATTAAGGTGGCGAGCGATCAAGCCGACCCGGTCGACGTGCTTTCCGGGCTCGCGTCCGGCGAGCGGGTGGTGGTGGCCGGGCCGGCCGACCTCGTCGAGGGAGCCCAGGTGGTCGAGGCGAAGGTCAAGAGATAGGTAGTCGACGGATTCGAAGCGGGCACACGCGCGCGGCGCGGGCCGGAGGGGATCGAGATGGCGAATAGCAGCGATACGTTGGTGAGGGTGGAGAAGGTCCACAAGGTGTATCGCCGGGGCGACGAGCGAATCGACGTGCTCGACGATCTGAGCCTCGAAGTCCCGCAGGGCGACTTCCTGGCCTTGATGGGCCCTTCCGGTTCGGGCAAGTCGACGCTCCTAAACCTGATCGGCGGCCTCGACCGGCCGACCTCCGGCCGGGTCGAGGTCGCCGGCTCGGACATCGGCGGCCTGTCCGACGCGGCCCTGGCGCGCTGGCGGGCGCGCCACATCGGGT
>JBDTZG010000014.1:0-106205 GCA_040005235.1 Acidobacteriota bacterium
CGGCGCTCAGTTGCCACCCGGGAATCCGTGAGACGGTGGTCCTGGCGTGCGAAGAAGAGGGCGAAACGCGCCTCGCCGCCTATGTCGTGCCCGACGGGTCTCCCTTGGGGGCCGAGACTCTGCGCGCCTTCTTGCGTGAGCGGCTGCCGGAGCCGATGGTGCCGTCCTGGTTCGTCGCCTTGGACGCCCTGCCGCGCACCCCCAACGGCAAGCTCGACCGCCGGGCGATGCCGCTCCCGGGGGGCGAGCGGCCGGATCTCGAAGCGCCGTTCGTCGAGCCGGGGACAGACCTCGAACGGACGATCGCCGAGGTCTGGCGCGAGGTTCTGCGCCTCGACCGGGTAGGCCTGTACGACAACTTCTTCGATCTGGGCGGCAACTCGCTCACCATCGCGCAGGTTCGCGTCCATCTGTACCACCGGCTCGCGCAGGACCTGCCGCTGGTCGAGCTGTTCCGCTTCCCAACCGTCGGCGCGCTGGCCTCCTACCTTGATCGGTCCGGGCCGCAAGAAGCGCCGTCGTTCGCCGCGGTCGAGCAACGCGTCGATAAAGCCAAGGTCGCGCTCGAACGCCAGCGGCGCGCCGCCAAAGCGAGGAAGGCCGGATGAGCCCCCTCGACGAAACCGACGAAGAGTCGGCGCCGGGAAACGGCATCGCGATCGTCGGTCTCGCCGGTCGCTTCCCGGGCTCCCCGACGCTGCCCGAGCTGTGGCGCAACCTGCGCGATGGTGTTGAGTGCATCTTCCCGATCTCCGAGGCGGACCTCGAAGCGTCGGGTCTGCCGCCGGAGACCTGGAAGGACCCGCGCTACGTCCGCGCTTCGCCCTGGCTCCCCGGAATCGACCGGTTCGACGCCCGGTTCTTCGGCTTTTCCCCACGCGAAGCCACTCTCCTCGATCCGCAGCACCGGCTGTTCCTGGAGTGCGCGTGGGAGGCGTTCGCCAACGCGGGCTACGACCCGCAGGGTTATGCCGGCGCGATCGGCGTCTACGTCGGCTGCCAGTTCAACCAGTACCTGCTGTGGAACGTCCTGCCGAACGTCGCGTCGCTCCACCCGGCCGAGATCGCCGGGCTGCGCCAGCTTTCCGATAAGGATTACCTCGCGACCCGCATCTCCTACCTGTTGAACCTGCGCGGGCCGAGCATGGCGGTGCAGACCGCCTGCTCGACCTCGGCTGTAGCCGCGCACCTCGCCTGTCGGAGCCTCCTCGGCTACGAGTGCGACATGGCGCTGGTCGGGGGAGTCTGCCTGACCGTCCCGCACCGCGCGGGCTACCTCTACCAGAAGGGGGGCATCCTCTCGCCCGACGGGCACTGCCGGGCCTTCGATGCCGAGGCGCAGGGGACGGTGATGGGCAGCGGCGCCGGTGCCCTGGTGCTCAAACGGCTGGAGGACGCCCGGGCCGACGGCGACTCGATCCGCGCCGTGATCCAAGGCTCCGCGGTCAACAACGACGGCTCGAACAAAGTCGGCTACACCGCGCCGAGCGTCGATTCCCAGGCCGAGGCGATCGCCGCCGCCCACGACTTCGCGGGTTTTTCGCCCGAAACTATCTCGTACATCGAGGCGCACGGCACCGGGACGCCGATGGGCGATCCGATCGAGATCGCCGCGTTGAACCACGCCTTCCGCCGCGGCACCGAGCGGAGGGGCTTCTGCGCCGTCGGCTCGCTCAAGACCAACCTCGGCCACCTGGAGGCGGCGGCCGGGGTCGCGGGGGTGATCAAGACCGTTCTGGCGCTCGAAAACGAGCTGATCCCGCCGAGCCTTAACTGCAAGACACCGAATCCGGAGATCGACTGGGCGACTTCGCCCTTCTTCGTCAACACCGCGGCGCGCGCCTGGCCCAAGGGCGAGGCGCCGCGGCGCGCGGGAGTCAGCTCGTTCGGCGTCGGCGGCACCAACGCCCATCTGGCGCTCGAAGAGGCGCCTGAGCGCGCTCCCGGCAGTCCCTCGCGCCCCTGGCAGCTGCTGGTGCTCTCGACCCGGACGGAGACCGCGCTCGAAATCGCGACCGCGGAGCTGGCGGAGCATCTCAGCAAGAGCCCCGAGCAGTCGGATCTCGCCGACGCCGCCTACACCTTGCAGATCGGCCGCCGCGCCTTCGCCCATCGCCGGATCGTCGTGGCGCGAGACTTTGCCGATGCGGCGGAGACACTCAAGAGCCGCGACCCGAAGCGCGTGCTCTCCCGGCGCGAGGAACGGGCGGATCGGCCGGTGGCGTTCCTTTTCCCCGGGCAGGGGACGCAACACGTAGGCATGGCGCGCGGTCTCTACGAAGCGGAGCCGACCTTTCGGGCCGAGATCGACCGCTGCTGCGAAGTGCTCGGCGCCGATCTGCGTTCGTTGATCTTGGGCCACGGGGACGATGCCGCGGTCCGCCTGGAGCGGACCGCGAACGCCCAGCCGGCGCTGTTCGTCGTCGAGTACGCGCTCGCCCGGCTCTGGATGGAGTGGGGGATCGAGCCCGCTGCGATGCTCGGCCATTCGATCGGCGAGTACGTGGCGGCGTGCCTGGCGGGCGTGCTGTCGCTCGAAGACGCGCTCGCGCTGGTGGCGGCCCGCGGGCGGCTGATGGACGGCCTCCCCGAAGGGGCGATGCTGAGCCTGCCGTTGCCCGAGGCCGAAGTGACGGCGATGCTGGGAAGCGAGCTGTCGCTCGCCGCGGTCAATGCCCCTTCACTCTCTGTCGTCTCGGGGCCAATCGACGCCGTCGCGGCGCTCCGCGAGGATCTAGCGACCCGCGGAATCGACGCCCGTCGCCTCCACACCTCGCACGCTTTCCATTCGGCGATGATGGATCCGGCGCTCGAAGCGTTCGGTCGAGAGGTGCGGAAGGTCCGTCTGAACCCGCCGCAACGCCCGTATCTCTCCAACCTCACCGGCACCTGGATCACCGCGGAAGAGGCGACGGACCCCGAGTACTGGGTACGTCACCTGCGCGGAACAGTTCGATTCTCGGCGGGTCTTTCCGAATTGCTGCGCAACAAAGACCTGGCGCTCCTGGAGGTCGGCCCCGGACGCGCGCTAAGCACCCTGGTTCGCCAGCATCCCGATGCCGCCAAATCGCGGGCCACGATCCAGTCCCAGCGCCCGCCGCGCGCGAGCCAGCCGGAGACGGCCGAAGAGCCCGATCAGGCCTACCTGCCCATCGCCCTGGGCCGCCTCTGGCTCGCCGGAGCGCGGATCGACTGGCGCGGCTTCTATGCCCGCGAGAGGCGCCTGCGCGTCCCGCTGCCGAGCCATCCGTTCGAGCGCCAGCGCTACTGGATCGATCCACCGCGCGCTGCCCAGGCACCCGCCGTTTCCTCCCTTCCTGACGTTCTTGCCGTACCTGCCGTTCTCTCGGTCCCTGCCCAGCCCCTGGGCCTGTTCCACCCCCGCCCCGATCTCGAAACCCCCTACGCCGCGCCAACCCACCCGACCGAGCAACTGCTCGCCGAAATCTGGCAGCAGATGCTCGGCCTCGAACCGGTCGGCATTCACGACAGCTTCTTCGATCTGGGCGGCCACTCGCTGATGGCCACCCAACTGGTCTCCCGCGTCCGCGACCGTTGCGGCGTCGAGCTGCCGCTCGCTGCCTTCTTCGACGGGCCGACGATCGCCGAGCTGGCGCCGCTGCTGGCGGCATCCGGACCGCTCGCGATCGTCCCGGCGACGATTCCTCGTGCCCCGCGGGACCGCCCTCTGCCGCTCTCGTTCGCCCAAGCGCGGCTCTGGTTCCTCTACCAGCTCGATCCGGCCAATGCCGGCTACAACATGCCGCTCGCCCTCCGCGTCGCCGGGCCGCTCAAACCCGCGGTGCTCGAACGGGCGATCGAAGAAATCGTCCGTCGCCACGAGATTCTGCGCACCACGTTTCGGGTCTCTGCCGGCCAACCGGTCCAGGAGATCGCGCCGGCGCGTCCGTTCGCCCTGCCGGTGGTCGCGTTCGAAGGCGTCCCCGGGGCGTTGGAGGAAACCAAGCGCCTGCTACGCGGCCAAGTCCGCGCGTCGTTCGACCTCGAACGCGGGCCGCTCTGGCGCCTGTGCCTGCTGCGCCTGGCTCCCGAAGACCACGCAGTGGTGCTCGCAATGCACCACATCGTCTCCGACGGCTGGTCGATGGGTGTCCTGGTCCGCGAGCTGGGAGCGCTCTACGACGCCTTCTCGCGCGGCGAGTCGTCGCCGCTACGCCCCCTGCCGATCCAATACGCCGACTTCGCCGCCTGGCAGCGCTCGGAGCTTTCCGGACCGGCCCTGGAAGAGCGGCTCGCCTGGTGGCGCGACCTGCTGATCGGCGGGCGCGGCGAGCTGCCGGTCCTGGAGCTGCCGCTCGACCGCCCGCGCCCGCCGTTCCAAAGATTCCACGGCGCGAAGCTCCCGGTGGTTTTCCCAACTGGGCTCACGGAGAGCCTGCGCGGTCTCGGCAACAGGAATGGCGCCACGCTGTTCATGATCCTCCTAGCCGGATTCGAGACCCTCCTCCACCGCTACACGCGCCAAACCGACCTGGTCGTAGGCACGCCCATCGCCGGGCGCAACCGTAGCGAGATCGAGGGTCTGATCGGCCTGTTCCTCAACAATCTACCGCTACGCGCCAACCTCTCGAATACGCCCTCCTTCATTGAGCTTTTAGCGCAGGTCCGGGAGACCACGCTCGGCGCCTATGGCCACCAGGATCTCCCCTTCGAGCGGTTGGTCGAGGAGCTGAAACCCCGCCGCGACCTCGCGCGGAGCCCGATCTTCCAAGTCATGCTCAGTCTAGAGACGGCGGCCGCAGCGCCTCCGGAACCCTCCGGGGCCTCCGGTCTAGCCTGGAGCCGCCTCCCGGCGGACATCGGCGCTTCGCGCTACGAATGGACCTTCTTCCTCTCCGACGACGGGAACGACGTCCGAGGGATTCTCGAATACGACACCGACCTGTTCGACGAGACGACGGTGTGCCGCGCTGTCGGCCATCTGATCCGCCTGCTGGAAGCGGCGGCGGACGCCCCCGCGACGAGCCTCTCCCGGCTCCGCCTGCTCTCGGACGACGAGGAGCGGCAGCTGGTGGTCGAGTGGAACGACACGGCGCGCGACAACGACCTCGGCGCATCTTGGCGGCCGACTCACGTGCGAATCGCCGAGCAGGCGGCGCGGGCACCGAAAGCCCTGGCCGTCACCTGCGATGGCGAGACCCTCACCTACGCCCAGCTCGAAGCCCGCGCCAACCGCCTTGCCCGCCACCTGCGTGCCCTGGGTGTAGGACCGGAGGTGCCGGTCGGCATTTATCTCGACCGATCGCTCAACCTGCCGGTCGCCCTCCTCGCGGTCTGGAAAGCCGGTGGAGCCTATCTGCCGCTCGATCCGGCGTACCCCAAAGACCGCCTCTCCTACATGCTGGAGGACTCAGGCGCGCCGCTGGTGTTGACGGAGGCAGGCCTCTTGGCGACGGTGCCGCCGAGCCGAGCCCGCATCGAACGTATCGATCTCGATTCCGACGAGAGCGCGATCGATCCCGGCGTCCCGACGGCGCCCGAGTCGCTCGCCTACATCCTCTACACCTCCGGCTCGACGGGGCGGCCCAAAGGCGTGCAGATCCCGCACGGCGCGTTGATCAATTTCCTCGAATCGATGGAGGTGCGCCCAGGCCTGGTCGCCTCCGATCGCCTGCTCGCGGTTACTTCGCTGTCGTTCGACATCGCGGGCCTGGAGCTGTTCCTGCCGCTGCTTGCCGGAGCCGAGGTCGAGATTGCGAGCCGGGCGCTCGCATCCGACGGCCCCCGGCTGATCGCGCGCCTCGCCGCCGCGACCGTGCTTCAGGCGACCCCTTCCACCTGGCGTCTGCTGCTCGATGCCGGCTGGCATGGGAGCGCGGGCCTCAAGGCGCTGTGCGGCGGCGAAGCCTTGCCGCCGAAACTCGCGCACGAGATCGCCGCGCGCGCCGGCTCGCTGTGGAACATGTATGGCCCGACGGAGACGACGATCTGGTCCGCCGTCCGCCTCGTCGAGCCGGGAATGGGGGAGAGCGCCACGCCCGTCTCGATCGGCCGGCCGATCTCCAACACGACGATCTACGTCGTCGATTCGGCGTTTCAGCCCACCCCGGTCGGCGTGCCCGGCGAGCTGTGGATCGGTGGCTCGGGTGTAGCCAGAGGCTACCGCGGCCGTCCCGACCTCACCGCCGAGCGCTTCATCCCCGACCCGTTCTCAAAAGTAGTCGGCGCGCGCCTCTACCAGACCGGCGATCTCGCCCGGTGGCTTGGCGACGGCGAGCTGGAGTTCCTCGGCCGCATCGACCATCAGGTGAAGGTTCGCGGCTACCGCATCGAGCTGGGGGAGATCGAGGCGGCGCTCGAACAGCACCCGGCCCTTCGCGCCGCCGTAGTCGTGGTGCGGGAGGACACGCCCGGCGATCCGCGGCTGACCGCCTATGCGGTGGCAGGAGGAGCCACGGTCGAGGGCGGCGAGCTTCCGCCGGTCTTGAGGCGCCACCTGCGCGCCAAGCTCCCCGAGTACATGGTGCCTTCGGCATTCGTGCTCCTCTCGGCGCTGCCGCTGCTGCCGAACGGCAAGGTGGACCGCCGTTCTCTGCCTGCTCCGGCCGTGTCGGCCGCACCGGACACCGAGCCGAGCAAGCCGTCTTCCGCTCCGAAGAGTCGCCTCGAAGCGATCATCGCGGACGCCTGGCGCGCTGTGTTGAACGTCGATCGGGTAAGCGTCCAAGACAACTTTTTCGATCTCGGCGGCCATTCGCTGCTGCTCGCGCAGGTCCACCTGCGGCTGCGCGAGAGCTTGCCCGACGACCTCGGCGCGCGGCTCTCGATGGTCGAGCTGTTCCAGCATCCGACGATCGCCGCTTTGGCCCGCCACCTGCGCCCCGAGGCCTCGCTCACGCTCGCCGAGCCCGGCCGGCTGCGCGCCGAGCTGCGGCTCGGCACCCACGCCCGGCGGGGGAGCGAGATCGCGATCGTCGGCATGAGCGGCCGGTTCCCGGGCGCCGCCGACGTCGAGCGGTTCTGGCACAACCTCCGCCTCGGGGTCGAGTCGATCTCCAACTTCAGCGACGAGGAGCTGCTCGGCTCAGGCGTCGACCCCGACCTGTTCCGCGGTCCCCACTACATCAATGCCAAGGGGATCCCCGACGGGATCGGCTGGTTCGACGCCGGCTTCTTCGGCTACACGCCGCGCGAGGCCGAGATCATCGACCCGCAGCAGCGGATGTTTTTAGAGGTCGCCTGGGAGGCGCTGGAAAACGCCGCCTGCGATCCCGATCGCTACCCCGGTTCGATCGGGGTGTTCGCCGGCTCGGGGCTCAACACCTACCTGATCAACCTCTACTCGAACCCTGAGCTGATGGCGGCGGTCGGCGGCTTCCAAGCGACGATCAGCAACGACAAGGATTTTCTGCCCACCCGGGTGTCGTACAAGCTGAACCTCAAAGGGCCAAGCCTGAACGTTCAGACCGCCTGCTCGACTTCTCTGGTCGCCGTCCATCTCGCCTGCCAGCACCTGCTGCACGGCGAGTGCGACGTGGCGCTCGCGGGTGGCGCAACCCTGTATTTTCCGATCAAGTCCGGGACCACCTACCACGAGGGGGGCATCCTCGCCCGCGACGGCCATTGCCGGGCGTTCGACGAACGATCGCAAGGGACCGTGGTGGGCAACGGCGTCGCCGCGGTGGTGCTCAAGCGGCTGGACGACGCTCTGGCGGACGGCGATTCGATCTACGCCGTGATCAAGGGCTCGGCGATCAACAACGACGGCTCGGTGAAGGTAGGCTACACCGCGCCCAGCGTCGAGGGGCAGGCCGCCGTGATCTCCCAGGCGCACTCTGTTGCCGGCGTTTCCCCCGAGACGATCCGCTACGTCGAGGCCCACGGCACCGGCACGGCCCTCGGCGACCCGATCGAGGTCCGCGCGCTTTCGCAGGCGTTCCGACTCGGTACGGCCAAGCTCGGCTTTTGCGGCATCGGCTCGGTCAAAAGCAACATCGGCCATCTCGACACCGCGGCCGGCGTCGCCGGGTTGATCAAGGCGACGCTCGCGGTCGAGCGCGGCGAGCTGCCACCATCGCTCCATTTCGAGCGGCCGAACCCTGCCCTCGATCTACCGAACACACCGTTTTACGTCGTCGACCGGCTCACGCCCTGGACGGCCGACGCAACGCCCCGGCGCGCCGGGGTGAGCGCGTTCGGCATCGGCGGCACCAACGCCCACGTGATTCTGGAGCAGGCGCCGCCGGCCGTTCCTACCGGTCCCGCTCGCGCCCATCAGCTGCTCGTGCTGTCAGCGCGTACCGAAGCGGCGCTCGATCAGGCGACCGACAACCTCGCGCGGCATCTGCGCGAGCGATCAGAGGGGGCGGAGTGTCCGGAGCCACCGCTCGCCGACGTGGCGTTCACCCTGCAGGTCGGCCGCAAGGTCTTCGCCCACCGCCGCACGGTGGTCGCCGAAACGTTAGAGGACGCCGCCTCGGCGCTCGAATCGCGCGATCCCAAGCGGGTGCTCTCCCAGGTCCAGGAAGCCGGCGACCGCCCGGTCGTCTTCCTGTTCGCGGGGGGCGGCGCGCAGTACGCCAATATGGGCCTCGACCTCTACCGTTCGGAACCGGTGTTTCGCGAGCAGGTGGACCTCTGCCTGCGTCTATTCGAGCCGCATGTCGATGCCGATCTGCGGCGGTATCTCTTCCCCGCGCCCGAAGAGGTGGAAGAGACCGCGCGCGAGATCGAGCGCACGTCGATCGCCCTGCCGATCCTGTTCGCGGTCGAGGTGGCTCTCGCGCGCCTGTGGATGTCGTGGGGCGTTGCACCGCAGGCGATGATCGGCCACAGCCTGGGGGAGTACGCGGTGGCTCACCTTTCCGGAGTCCTGGCGCTCGAAGACGCGGTGGCTCTCGTGGCGCTACGCGGCCGCCTGTTCGAGACCCTACCCGAGGGCGGGATGCTGTCCGTGCCTCTGCCCGAGGCGGAGGTCTTGGCCCTCTTGTCGATGCTTTTCGCCGAGAGCAATCGACTTTCGATCGCTCTCGGCGATGGGCTCTCGATCGCCGCGGTCAACGGCCCCGCCTTCTGCGTCGTCTCCGGTCCGGCTGCGGCGATCGGGCAGGCTCGCGAGGCGTTCGCCGCGCGCGGCATCGACGCCCGCCGCCTGCACATCGCGGTCGCCGCTCATTCGACGGTGGTGGAGCCCATCCTGCGCGAATTCGGCGATTTCGTCGCAACACTTTCACTCTCGCCCCCCGCCATCCCTTACATCTCGAACGTCACCGGCACCTGGATGACCGCCAACGACGCCGCAGATCCCCAATATTGGGTGCGGCATTTGCGCCAGACCGTGCGCTTCGGCGACGGCATCGGCGAGCTGCTCAAAGACGGCGAACGGATCTTCCTGGAGGTCGGTCCCGGCCAGACCCTGAGCATGCTCGTCATGCAGCACCCCGGCCGGCCGTCGGGTCAGACGGTGCTCCATTCGCTGCGCCATCCGCAGGACCGGCAATCGGACGCTGTATTCCTGCTCCAAGCTCTCGCCAAGCTCTGGCTGGCCGGCGCGGCCGTCGATTGGACGGGTTTCCATTCCGGCGCGCGCCGCCGCCGGCTGCGCCTGCCGACCTATCCGTTCGAGCGCCGGCTCTTTTTTGTCGAACCGCAGCGCCGCGGGTTCGAAGACCTGCAGCGGCGAGCAGCCCTGCGCCGCCGGTCGGACGTCGGCGACTGGCTCTACGCTCCCTCCTGGCGTCAGTCCCCGCCGCCACGTCCGGCCGGCGAGATCGCCGCCGCCTCTTGGCTGCTGTTCCTCGATCGCCATGGGCTCGGGGACCTTCTCTCCGCCCGGCTGACGGAGATGGGACAGCGGGTGGCGGCGGTGCGCCCGGGCGAGCGGGACCCTGGCGCCGTGCTGCGCGATCTCGGAGAGCTCCCGGACGTCATCGTTCACCTCGGGTGCGTGGACGACGGTGCCGAGGATGCGGCCGAGGAGGCGGGCTTCTACAGCCTGCTCGGCCTGGCCGGGGCTCTCGCCGAGCGCGGGGCGGGCAAGCCGGTGCGCCTCGAGGTCGTCACTTGCGGCGCGCAGGCGATCATCGGCGAGGAGCGAATCGATCCGGAGAAGGCTCTCGTCCTCGGGCCGGTCCGGGTCGTGCCGCAAGAGATCCCGAACGTCGCCTGCCGCGCCATCGACGTCGACCTGCCGGAGCGGGGGAGTCGGCGCGAGCGCGCGCAGGTCGATCGGCTCGCCGCGGACTTGCTCTCCGCCTTCGCCGCGCCGCCGCCGCCCACTGAGTACGCCGTGGCCTACCGCGGTGCGCAGCGCTGGGTGCAGGGCTTCGAGCCGGTCCCGCTGTCGGCGGGGCCCGGCCCGTTGCGGCCGGGCGGCGTCTACCTCATCACGGGCGGTCTGGGCGGCGTAGGCATGGCGCTCGCCGAGCACCTTGCGCGGACGGTGCAGGCCAAGTTGGTCCTCGTGGGCCGTTCCCCCTTGGCGCCGCGCGAGATTCGCCGCCTCCAGGTCCTCAAGGAGCTGGGCGCGGAGGTCTTGGCGGCGAGCGCCGACGTCTGCGATCTCGTCGCCCTGCGCGCCGTGCTCGACGAGGCGCATCGGCGCTTCGGTCCGCTCCACGGCGCCATCCATGCCGCGGGTGTCGCGAGCGGCGGCATGATCCAGCTGAAGACCCGGGAGAGCGCGGCGGCGGTCCTCGCGCCCAAGGTACAAGGCACGCGGGTCCTCGCCGCGGCTTTGGAAGGGGAGCCGCTCGATTTCCTGGTGCTCTGCTCCGCCGTCAACTCGGTGCTCGGCGGCTTCGGGCGGGTGGATTTCTGCGCCGCGAGCGCCTTCCTCGACGCCTTCGCCCTGGAGCGTTCGGGCGTGCGGGAGGGCTTGACGCTGGCGATCGACTGGGACACCTGGAGCGAGACCGGAGTGGTGGCGGAGGGCGAGCTGCCCCCGGACTTGGAGGAGGCGCGGCGGCGGAGCCTCGCCCACGGCATGGCGACGGCCGAAGCGATCGAGGTGTTCGACCGCGCTCTGGCGAGCGGCCTGCCGCGGGTGGTGGTCTCGACGCGCGACCTCATGGGTCTGCTCGAACGGCGCCCCACCGCCGCGGCGAGCGAGACGGCCGAAGTGCCACGCGTCACGGCCTCGCACGGCCGGCCGACGCTCTCCACTCCTTATGTGGCGCCCCAGGGCGAGATCGAGCCGGGGGTCGCCGCCGTCTGGGAGGAGTTTCTCGGCATCGGTGGGCTCGGCGCGCACGACAATTTCTTCGAGCTGGGAGGGCATTCGCTGCTCGCGACCCAGATCACCTCGCGCCTGCGCGATCGCTTCGACGCCGCGCTCTCGATCGCCCGCTTCTTTGCCGAGCCGACGATCGCCGGGCTGGCCGCCACCTTTGCGAGCGCCGACCGGGCGGAGGGGATGGACACCGGGCGGGTGGGCCGCCTGCTCGAAGAGATCGAAGGGTTGTCGGAAGCGGAGCTTGACGCTCTGCTCGCCGCCGAGGAGAGCCTGGTCGAAAGCGAGCAGCTGGATGAGTGAGACCGAGCGCGTGGGTGAGGCGGAGGTGCAGGGGATGCCCTCCGGCGCACCCGACCGGCCGCGGGGCATGCGGGACTTCCTGGTGCTCTGGATCGGGCAGGTCGTTTCGAGCCTGGGCTCGGGGCTGTCCGGCTTCGCGATCGGGGTGTGGACCTTCAAGCAGACCGGCTCGGCCACGGCGCTTTCGCTGATCACCCTGTTCGCCACCCTGCCGAACTTCCTGCTCTCGCCGATCGCCGGCGCGCTGATCGACCGCTGGGGGCGGCGCTCGGTGCTGCTGATCAACAACTTCGGCTCCGGGGCGTGCACCCTCGCGATGGCGCTGCTCTACTGGACCGGCCGGCTGGAGCTTTGGCACGTCTATACCCTGGTGCTCGCGAGCCGCTGCTTCAACGTCTTTCAGCTTCCCGCCTTCTCCGCGACCACCGCGCTCCTGGTGCCGAAGCGACAGCTAGTGCGCGCCAATGGCATGGCCCTGCTGGGGCCGGCGGCGGGACAGATCGCCGCCCCTCTGCTCGCCGCGGCGCTGATGGGGGTGATCGGGGTTGGGGGGGTCGTCTTCCTCGACTGCAGCTCGTTCCTGTTCGCCGCAGTTACCCTGCTCGCGATCAAAATCCAACGCCCCGCGATCTCGTCGGCCGGCCAAGAAGGGCGGGGATCGCTGCTCTTCGAGTCGTTCTACGGCTGGACCTTTATCCGCAAACGGCCCGGCCTGCTGGGCCTGTTGCTGTTCTTCGCCTTCGCCAACTTCTGCCTCTCGGTGGTGCAGATCCTACTCACGCCGTTGGTGCTGTCGTTCGCCTCGACCCAGACGCTCGCCGCGGTGCTGACCTCCGGCGCGGCCGGCGGCATCGCGGGCGGCCTCGCGCTGGGGGTGTGGGGCGGTGGCCGCTCGCTACGCCGAATTCCGATCATCTTGAGCTTCACCGTGCTTCAGGGCGCAATGCTGCTGCTCGGCGGCCTGCGCCCGAGCGCGCTGCTGGTGGCCGCCGCCACGTCGATCGCGCTGTTCGCGGCGCCGGTGATCCGCGGTTCGAGCGAGGCGATCTGGCAGAGCAAGGTGCCCCAGGATCTCCAGGGCCGGGTCTTCGCGATCCGCCGGATGATTGCGGGCGTTGCGTTTCCGCTCGCCGGGGCGGCGGCCGGGCCGCTCGCCGACCGGGTCTTCGGGCCGCTTCTGATGCCCGGCGGGCCGCTCGCCGACAGCGTCGGCCGCCTGCTTGGCACCGGGCCGGGCCGAGGGATCGGCCTGCTGTTCATGATGCTCGGGGTGCTCACCCTGCTGTCGGTCGCGGTGATCGCCCGGATCCGGTCGGTGCGCAAAGTGGAGACCGAATTGCCGGATCTGCTGGAGTTTTCTCGGTGAGCGCCGCGGACGATCTCGCCCGGCGCCTCGCCGCGCTGCCGGAGAAGCAGCGGCGGCTGCTGGAGCTGCGCCTGGCCCGCGAGCGCAAGGAGGAGCCGGCAAGCGGCTCGATCCCGACGCAGCCGCGCGACGGACGCCGGTTCCCGCTCTCACCCGCTCAAGCGCGGCTCTGGTTCCTCGACCGCCTGGAGCCCGGCAGCCCCTGGTACAACATGGCCCTGCCGCTGCGCCTGACCGGACCGCTGGACGCCGCGGCGCTCGCGGCCTCGCTCGCCGAGGTGGAGCGCCGCCACGAGGTGCTACGCACCACGTTCGCGTTGGACGGCGAGGGGAGCGCGGTCCAGGGCGTCGGCGCGCCGGCCGGCCTGCCGCTCCCCGCGGTCGCCCTCTTGGCGCTGCCGCCCGCCGCGCGCGGGCTTGAGCTCAAGCGCTTGCTGGCTGCTCCGGTCCGGCGGCCGTTCGACCTCGCGAGCGGGCCGCTGATGCGCGCCCTCTTGGTCTCGACCGCCGAGTCCGAGCACGCGTTCCTGCTCTCCATGCACCACATCGTTTCGGACGGCTGGTCGCTCGGCGTCCTGGTCCGGGAGCTGGCTGTCCTCTATCAGGCTTTCTCGCGGCGCCTGCCGTCGCCGCTCGCCTCGCTGCCGATTCAGTACGCGGATTTCGCGGTCTGGCAACGTGGCCTGCTCGCCGGGCCGTTTCTCGCGGAGCTTCTCGCCTACTGGCGCCGCCAGCTCGATGGCGCGCCCCCGCTGGTGGCTCTCGCCACCGACCGGCCGCGCCCGGCGGTCCAGACGTTTCACGGCGCCACCTGGACGTTCGCGCTGCCGCCGGGGACCGCGACCTCGGTCCACGAGCTCTCCCGCCGCGCGGGCGCAACCCCGTTCATGACCCTGCTGGCCGCGTTCCTCGCGCTGCTCCATCGCCATTCCGGTCAGGACGACCTAGCAGTGGGCTCACCGATCGCCAACCGCGGCCGGGCGGAGCTAGAAGATTTGATCGGCTTCTTCGTCAATACCCTGGTGCTGCGCGCCGATCTCTCCGGCGATCCCGGATTTGACGCGTTGCTGCGCCAAGTCAAGACGCTCGCGACCGGCGCGTATGGGCATCAGGATCTGCCGTTCGAAATGCTGGTCGAAGAGCTGGCGCCGGAACGCGAGCTGGCGCATGCGCCGCTGTTCCAGGTGATGTTCGTGCTGCAGAACGCCCCGTCCCCGGCGCTCGACCTCTCCGGGCTGACACTCGCGCCGCTGCCGGCAAGGAGCGGCACGTCGAAGTTCGACCTCACGCTTTTCCTCTGGGAAGGGCAGAACGAATTCGGCGGCACCTTCGAGTACAACACCGACCTGTTCGACCCGGCGACGATCGTCCGCTTGGCGGACGGCTTCGCGCTCCTGGTGGGCGGCGCTCTCGCCGATCCTCAGTGCCGGGTCTCGGAGCTGCCGCTCTTGAGCCCCGCGGAGCGGCACCGCCTGCTCGTCGAGGCCGGCGATACGGCGCCTAGCTTCCGTGTAGATTCCGGACTCACCCGTCTTCACCATCCCTTCGAGCGCCAAGCAACGGCGACGCCCGACGCGATCGCCCTAGTGGCCGGCGGGCGGCGGCTGAGCTATCGGGATCTCGACATCCGCGCCAACCGGCTCGCCCATCGCCTGCGCGGCCTCGGGGTCGGAGCGGAGAGCCCGGTCGGGATCGCGATGCGCCGCTCGGCCGAGCTGGTGGTGACGATCCTCGCGGTCTTGAAGGCGGGAGGCGCCTACGTGCCGCTCGATCCCGAGTATCCCGCCGAGCGCCTCGCCTTCATCCTCGAAGACTCCCGCGCAAAGGTGCTGATCGTCGACGCGATGGACGCTAACGACGCGGGAAGCGGCGCGCGACGTATCTGCCCGGCCGCCGAGCAGGAGGCGCTCGCCGCGCTACCGGCGTCGCCACCCGCGCTCGCCGAACCCGCCGGGATCGCCTACGCGATCTACACCTCCGGCTCGACCGGCCGCCCGAAGGGGGTCGCGATCGAGCACCGGAGCGCCCTCCTCTTTCTGCACTGGGCGCGCGAGGCCTTTTCGCCGGAGGAGCTGGCGGGAGTTCTGTTCTCGACGTCGATCTGTTTCGACCTGTCGATCTTCGAGTTGTTCGCGCCGCTTTCGTGGGGCGGCCGGATCGTCCTGGTCGAGGACGCGCTCGCTCTCGCCGGTCTGCCCGCGGCGGACGAATTGACGCTGATCAACACGGTCCCCTCGGCGATCTCCGAGCTTCTCCGGCTGGGCCCATTGCCGCGCTCGGTGCGGACTGTGAACCTCGCCGGAGAGGCGCTCCCGCGCGCTCTCGCGGACCGGGTGTACGCCGAGCCGGGAGTGGCCCGGATCTACGACCTCTACGGACCGTCGGAAGATACGACCTATTCGACCTACGCCCTGGTCGTCCGGGGCAGCAGCCAAGAGCCCGCGATCGGCCTACCCCTGCCGGGGACCCGCGTCTACCTGCTCGACCGGCAGCTTCATCCGGTGCCGCTCGGGGCGTCCGGCGAGCTGTGTCTCTCCGGCGAGGGCTTGGCGCGAGGCTACCTGGGTCGTCCCGCTCTCACCGCGGAGAGATTCCTTCCCGATCCCTTCGGCGGCGGTCGTGATTTTGTTTGCCTCCTCGCTCCTTCGGGCGCCTTCGGCAGCAGCCAGTCGCTGCGGGGCAAACAAAACCACGACCTTGGTGGAGAAAGGGGGGGGCGCCTCTATCGCACCGGCGACCTGGCGCGCTGGCTGCCCGACGGCAACCTCGCCTATCTGGGCCGGCTCGACCACCAGGTGAAGATCCGCGGTTTCCGTATCGAGCTGGGGGAGATCGAGACCGCCCTGCGCGCCCATCCGGCCGTTCGCGAGGCGGCGGTCACCGCGGGGGCCGGCCCGAGCGGCGAGCAGCGCCTGGTGGCCTACGTCGTCCAGGACCAAGGCGCCGAGGGCGGTGGTGAAGAAAGCGAGGAGATCGCGGCCTGGCGCGCGGAGCACGTCGCCCAGTGGCAGGCGCTTTACGAGCACACCTACGGCGGGGCGACCGGCGGCGGAGCCACGGGAGCCACCGATGCCACGTTCGACGTCTCCGGCTGGAATAGCAGCTACACGGGCGAGCCGATCCCCGCCGCGGAGATGGCCGCCTGGGTCGACTCAACCGTCGAACGAATCCTCGCGCTCTTCGGCGAGCGTCGCCCGAGAATTCTGGAGATCGGCTGCGGCACCGGCCTGTTGCTCTTCCGCCTCGCACCGCACGCGGCGTGCTACCAGGGCCGGGATTTCTCCGCCGCCGCGGTCGCGCAGGTGGCGACCCAGCTCAGCGCGATGGCGAAGGACGGCAAACCCCTTTCGGAGGCCACGGTCGCGCAGCACACGGCGGACGATTTTTCCGCAATCGCGCCGGGCTCTTTCGACCTGGTGATTCTCAACTCAGTCGTTCAGTACTTCCCCGACGTCGAGTATCTGCGCCGGGTGCTTGGAGGCGCGGTCGCCGCCACGGCGCCAGGAGGCGCGGTGTTCGTCGGCGACGTGCGGAGCCTGCCTCTGCTCGGCGCCTTCGCCGCCTCGGTCGAGCTCTATCAGGCGCCGGGCTCGCTGCCGGCGGCCGAGCTGGCGCAGCGGGTGCGCCGACGGGTCCAAGCCGAGGAGGAGCTGGTGCTCGATCCGGCGCTGTTTGCCGCCCTTGCCGCGACTCTCCCCGAGGTCGCGCGGACGGAAGTGCGCTTGAAGCGCGACCGCGGAGCCGATGAGCTGGTCCGCTTCCGCTGCGACGCGGTGCTGCGGCTGCGCGCAGGGGGTGGCGTTGCGGATTCGGCGGTAGGCCCCGCCCTCCGCCTCGGCTGGGCCGAGCGAAGCTTGTCGCTCGACGCCGTGCGCCGGAAGCTGGCGGAGGAACGGCCGCCGGAGCTTGCGCTGTACGGCGTTCCGAACGGCCGGGTGATCGCGGCGGTGGTTGCCGCGGAACGGCTGGCCGAACCCGGCGGGCTCGCGACCGCGGCCGAGATCGCCGCGGCGGCGCGTGAAGGAGAGGCGCGCGGCATCGAGCCGGAGGACTTCCAGCGCCTGGGCGGGGAGCTGGCCTACGCGGTGGACGTCCTCTGGTCGGACTCGGCGGCCGACGGCAGCTACGAGGTCCGATTCCGCGACTTGCAGGCGCCAAGTGCGGTCGGGGCGACGGCCGGCCCCGAGCGTCCCGTGGAGCGGTCGAGGAGCGTCCACCGTCCGTGGTCCTCCTACGCCAACAATCCCCTTCAGGGGCAGTTCGCGCGCCGGCTGGTGCCGCACCTGCGCGCGTTCCTCGGCGAGCGGCTCCCCGATCACATGGTGCCTTCGGTCTTCTCCCTGCTCGACGCCCTGCCGCTCACCCCCAATCGCAAGGTCGATCGCCGGGCGCTGGTGCCCCCCGACACCGCCCGGCCGCGGGTCGGCGCAGCCTACGCCGCGCCGCGCAACTCGACCGAGGAGGCGCTGGCGGCGATCTGGTCGCAGGTTCTGGAGGTCGATCGGATCGGAGTCCACGACAATTTCTTCGAGCTGGGTGGGCACTCGCTGCTCGCCGTTCGCCTGTTCGCCGGCATTCGTTTGGGCCTCGGTCGCGACCTGCCGCTCGCGGCAATCTTCCGCGCCCCGACCATCGCCCAGCTGGCGGCGGCTCTCGGAGAGGGGGGCGAAGCGGACGGCCCCGGATCGATGGCTCACGGCGCCCTGGTCGGGCTCTCGACCGGGGGCTCCCGCCGGCCGTTCTTCTTCGTCCATCCGGTCGGCGGCGGCGTCTTCTGCTACACCGAGCTCGCCCGCGCCCTCGGTCCCGACCAGCCGGTCTACGGCCTCCAGTCGCCCGAAGGGGACGACGAGGCGACGGCGACCCTGGAGGAGATGGCTGCGCGCTACCTCGCGGCCCTACGCGCCGTGCAGCCGGAGGGACCCTACCGCCTGGGCGGCTGGTCGATGGGGGGAGTTGTGGCCTACGAGATCGCGCGCCAGCTCGTCGCCCGCGGCGAGGCGGTCGAACAGCTCGCGGTGCTCGACGTCTTCGCCCCCGGCCGCGGTTTCGGGAGACCCGGCGGTCCTGAAAGCCCCGTTGTTGACAATGCCCGCGCCGTCAACGAGGCGACCCTACGCGCCTGGTTCGCCCGCGACCTCGCCGGGCTGCTCGGCAAGCCGCTCCCCGCCGAGCTGGCGGATCTCTCCGCCGACGCACCGCTGTCCGAAGCCTTCGCCCGGGCGCGCGATCTGGGAATCCTCCCCAACGATCTCGACTTCACCGTGGCCGCCCGCCGCTTCGACCTGTTCCGGGCGAACCTGCGCCTGATCGAGCATTACGCGGCGCGCCCCTACCCGGGTCGCATACGGCTCTTCCGCGCCGCCGGCTCCCACTTCGACGACCCGGAAGACTCGACCCTCGGCTGGGCCGCCCTCGCTGCCGGCGGGGTCGAGCTCCACCGCCTGCCCGGCGATCACTGGGGAATGGTGCGCCGCCCGGCTGTCGAAGCGATCGCCGCGGCGCTCGGCAAGGCTGCGCTCGCGGGCTGAATCCGATGCGGCACCTCTTAAAATGGCTTATCCGCTTTGCCGTCAGAGTGTCCTACTATGGTGTGGGAGATGGCCCGATCTTCTTACGCCGCTGCCTTTCGACGATCACCATTACGACAGCCGACCGCCTCGTCAAGGTGGAGTACGGGGGGGCTTTTCTTGCCGGCTGCAGCGAGAACGGCCATAGAAAGGGGAAGGCACAACTGTGACAGAGGTAACCATTTCGGTTGAGGAGACAAGCACCTTTGATGGCAGTTGGACTGAAGAGCTGCAGTCCGTACACCGGAGTATCTCGGAGGTGGATTTTCGTTTCCGCGAGTTTGCCCGAACTCGTCCTGAGTTCCTCGAGCGGATGAAGTTCTCCGTGCTTGACCAGAATCGAGACCTGTTGAAATTCGCGATTCAACCCTGGCCCACTTTCGTGGGCCGTGAAAAGCTTGCCGAGTTTCTGCGAGTGAGTGGCGGGATCAACCGCCTGATTCGACAGATCCCGACTCGGATCTTCCGGAATGATCCGGAGAAAGTCAGTAACTTTTACGAAGTGGGCTCACCCATGTTGGCGGAGATCGTACTCTCTGAACCCAACGGAGTCTCCTCCGCCTTGTCGAGGGGAGATTTCATCGAGACCCGCGATGGCTTCAAGTGCATCGAATTCAATTTTACCCCGAACCTGGGAGGGTGGGAGACCTCCGTCCTCGTGGGCATGCATCTGGAGGTGCCCGCCACCGCGGAATTCATCCGCTCATCCGGGATCGAAGTGAGATACACCAACACGATGAGGAAATTCTTCTTTCACATAATTGACGAAGCCACCCGCCTGGGACTTTGCCCGGACGGCGAGCTCAACATTGCGCTGGTCGTTTCCCGCGAGAACTCCGCCTATCGAACAGAGACCGCCAGGAGGTATCTGAATTCCGAATACGACTTGGCAAAGAAGGAGCTGGAAGGGAGGGTTCATGGCACCGTAGAGGTCTGTCAGTACGGCTCCCTGGTACCTAGCGGCGGCACCCTATTCCTGAACCGTCTCAAGATCCAAGCCCTGGTGGAACTCAGTGGCGAGGTCACTCCTTCGAGCGTCTACCGATGTTTCAAGGCAAAGAAGCTCGCTCTACTGAATGGCCCCGCATCGCCAATCCTGTCCAGCAAGCAGAACATCGCGTTGCTCTCCGAGCACGCGGACTCTTCGGTGTTCGGTGCCGAGGAACAGCAGCTCATTCGCGATCACATACCTTGGACCCGCGAAGTGACCGACCGAGAGGTCGACTATCTTGGCACCCGCGTGGCCTTGCCAGACTTGCTGGCGAACCGGCAAAACGACCTCGTGCTCAAGCAGGTACGTTCGTTTGGCGGCAAGGACGTCATCGTCGGAACCTATGCCTCGGCCGAGCAATGGGAAGAGCAGGCCCGGATCGCCCTTCAGGAACGGGGCTGGGTGGTCCAGGAGTTCATGGAATCGCTACCCTATTTGTTTCAGTGTGGGGAGTACGGGAGCGCTGCCCACGATGTGATCTGGGGTCCCTTCTATCTTGGCGAGACCTACGGTGGCGGAATTCTGCGGATGCAGCCGAAGGCCTCCGGAGGACCAGTCAACCTAAGCCTGACCGCCACTGAGGGAATCATGCTCGAGGTCTGAAGGCCAAGAGCTCGATCCTCATTCATAGCGGATGGCGATGAGAGGGTCGACCTGCGCGGCGCGCCGAGTCGGGAGGTAGGTAGCGAGGAACGCGACAAGCAGCAGGAAGGCGGCGGCAAGGAGGTAAAGAAGCGGGTCTGCCGCCGAGACGCCGAACAGCAGGCTGGTGATCAGGCGCGAAACGGCCAGGGCGCCTGCGACTCCAATGACGATTCCCAGCAAGGCGAGGGAAAGACCCTGGCCCGAGATGAGACTGAAGATTCTGCTGCGCTGTGCGCCGAGAGCGATCCGCAAGCCGATTTCGTTCATCCTTTCCGCCACCGAATAGGAAAATATTCCGTAGATGCCGAGCGCGGCAAGGACTAGAGCCAAGAGGGCGAAGAATCCGAGAAGGAGAGTCTTCGAGCGCGGCTCGGCAAGTGAATCGGCGAGGTGCTCGTCCCAAGTTCTGAGCTCGTCCAAAGGAAGGTCCGGATCGAGTGCCCAAATGACCTTGCGCATGCTGTCGACATAAGGCTTTGGATCCGTGGTCGTGCGTACCATGTACGTCAGATCGTCGATGTGGTTCTGTCGTAGGGGGGTGTAGACGGTCGGTGTGATGTCTTCCGTGATGCCACGCTCGCGGGCGTCACCGACGATGCCTACAACCGCCCATTGCTTTTCGTTATAGGTGAAGCGGTTTCCCAAGGCGTTCTGGCCCGGCCAATAAGTGTCGGCCATCTTCTTGTTGATCATCGCTACCGGCGGGCTGTCGGCGACGTCCGAGTTGGAAAAAGCCCGCCCTTTGAGGAGAGGTGTCTCCATCGTCTTGAAATAGTCACCCAGGACGATTCGGATGTTGGCGGAGGGTTCCTGCCCCTTCGGCGGTTCCGGGCGCCCTTCAATGGCGATGGTGCTGACGGTTGCGGGCCACATCAAGGGAGGCTGATTGATGGCGCCCACCGACACGACGCCGGGCAAGGCGGCGGCGCGCCTTTCGAGCTCTTCGAGGAACGCCGTCTGCTTCTGAGGAGTGTCATAGCGGGGAGTGTTGGAGCCGAGGCCCAAGACGACGGGCGCCATGACCACGTGGCTGGGGTTGAAACCGAGATCCACGGCTCGAAGGTTCGCCAAGCTGCGCAGTAAAAGGGCCGCGACGATCAGAACCACCATGGTGAGAGCAACTTCGGCGACCAGCAGAATCTTGACGGGACGGCGGCTGCGCCCGGTTCCGGAGCGTCCACGCGCCTCCTTGAAGGAGGAGGCGAGGTCGAGACGGAAGGTCTGGAACACGGGAGCCATGCCGGCGAGCACTCCGGCGACCAAAGCGATGACCAGGGTGACCAGTAGCACCTTGGTATCGAGGACGATTTCGTCCTGGCGCGGCAGGGTGGTGAGCAGGCGGAGCAGGAACTGTTTCGACAGAATGGCGAAGACCAGACCCAGAGCACCACCAAGAAGCGCTAGGAGCACTCCTTCGGTGAGAAACTGCCGAACGATAACGCCACGTTGGGCGCCGAGTGCCATGCGGAGCGAAACTTCGTGACTGCGCTGGCTGGCTCTGGCGAGGAGGAGGCTGGCCACGTTGCCGCAAGCGATCAGGAGCACCAAGCCGACCGCACCCATCAAAACCAGAATGCCCGTGCGCGTCTTGCCGACGACCACCTCCTGCAATGGCACGACGTTGATGCCCCAGCCGGTATTGGTATCCGGGAATTGCTGTTCGAGGCGAGTGGCGATCGTCGAGAGCGCTTCCTGGGCGCTGGCGAGGGAGGCGTTGGTCTTGAGGCGGCCGATGGTGAAGAAATAGCGCCAACGAATCACCTTCTCCTCGGGGCTGAACGCCACCGGTACCCAGAGCTGGGCCGAAGTCGGATAGACGTAACCCGGAGGCATGACCCCGATCACCGTGTAGGCCTCGTTGTTCAGCTTCAGGGTCTTGCCGAGAATGTCCGGATCGCCGCCCAGATACCCCTTCCAGAAAGAGTGGCGGAGCACCACCACTTTCGACTTCGCCGGCTCGTCTTCGTCGGGCAGAATGCCGCGCCCGAGGATGGGCTTCATGTCCATGATCTTGAAAAAATCGCTGCTGACCCGGACGCCGAGCTGGCTAGTCGGTTTTCCTTGGCCGGTGATGCTGTAGTACTGATAGCCGGCCGGACTGAACGCATCGAAGACCGAGCTTTGAGCCCGCCAATCGAGAAAATTTCCCGGCGAAACCATCGAGCGATCGTCGGCGGCACCCTTTTGGTGGTCGTAGACCATCACCACCTTGTCGGGATTCGAGACCGGGAGGGGTTTCAGCAGAACTGCGTTGACGATGCTGAAGATCGCGGTGTTGGCGCCGATGCCCAAAGCCAGAGCCAGGATCGCAAGCAGAGCGTAGGCGGGTTTCAAAAAGAGCGAACGACAGGCGTGGCGTAGGTCTCGAAACAGGCTGTCCATACGGGCTCCCTCCTGGAGAACGATCGAGACTAAGCGGACCCACGCAAGCAACGCAGATGCTCGACTCGCGTATTCCATCTTATCCTATCACCTGCCATGGACGCCAAGCGGATCTACGCATACTTGTTTCTTCGGGGTTCGTTGTCCCGATTCTGAGCCAAAGTGCACTACCTCAAGTTAGCGCTCTTCAGCAAGCGCAGGGGAGGATATCGTTCAAGATACTTGCAATGCAGATGGGAGGAGTTGCTTGTATCCTGGCCGCGCGGGCGAAGGATCGCTCGTCGAGCGGGTCGAACGGCTCTCGGAAGTAAGGCCCGAGCATCAGATCTACCTCTTTCTGGCCGAAAGCGGGGAGGAAGCCGGCAGTCTGACTCTAGCCGACCTTTCCGCTCGGGCACGGGCGATAGCCGTCTGTCTGCAGAAGCAGGGCTTGGAGGGTGAGCGTGCCCTTCTGCTCTTCCCTCCCGGCCTGGCCTTCATTTCGGCCTTCCTGGGCTGCTTGTACGCGGGGGTGGTGGCGGTACCGGTTGCGCCGCCGCGCCGCGATCGAGGGCTGCAAAGGCTGGCCGACGTGGCGGGGGACGCCCGACCGAAGGCGGTACTGGTCGGGACGTCCATGCTCGAGAGGGCTCGCAATTGGGATCTACCCGGGGCGTCCGAATGGGCTTGGCTCGATGTCGAAAGCGTCGCGCGAGGGGAGGCCGAGAAGTGGCGAAAGCCGGATCTCGATCCGGCGGCACTGGCTTTCCTCCAGTACACCTCGGGCTCGACTTCCGTACCTAAGGGGGTAATGGTCAGCCACGGCAATCTGGTGGCCAACCTCCAGCTGATCACCGCGGGTTTCGGCCAGACGGAGAGCTCGGTAGTGGTCGGCTGGTTGCCGGCCCACCACGATATGGGGCTGATCGGCAACATCTTGCAGCCGCTGTGGTCGGGATCGCGCTGCATCCTGATGTCGCCGCTGACCTTTCTGCAGAAACCGGTCCGTTGGCTGGAGGCGATCTCCCGTTACGGCGCGACGACGAGCGGCGGGCCGAGCTTCTCCTACGAGCTGTGCGCTGAAAAGATAACGGATGAACAAAAAGCCGGTCTGGACCTGAGCCGCTGGAGCGTAGCGTTCAACGGCGCCGAGCCGGTGCGGGCGGATACCCTGGATCGCTTTGCCGCTGCTTTCGACTCTTGCAGCTTTCGCCGCCAAGCTTTTGCGCCTTGCTTCGGTCTCGCCGAAGCGACTCTGCTGGTCACGGTTGCCGGGCCGGATCGCGGACCCCGAGTGGCATCGTTCTCCTCTGCCGATTTGGAGCAGGGGATCGCCATTCCCGCGAAAGATCTTACGGTGCCTTCCCGTCGCCTGGTGGGATGCGGTACCCCCCCGCCGGGGGTGGACGTGAAGATCGTCGACCCGGAGAGCGGACTTGTTTGTCCCGAGGGGCGCGTCGGCGAACTGTGGGTGGCGGGAGACAGCGTCACGGAGGGTTACTGGCAACGCCCCGAGCTTTCGGCAGAGACCTTTGGCGCTCAGCTCGGAGACTTTGGAAAGGGGCGTTACCTTCGTACCGGAGATCTAGGCTTTCAGGTCGAGGGTGCGGAGCTCTTCGTGACCGGACGCCTCAAGGATCTCATCATCATCCGCGGGCGCAACCACTATCCACAGGATATCGAGTTGACCGTCGAGCGGAGTCACCCTTCGCTGCGCTCGGCCCACGGCGTCGCTTTTTCAGTGGAGAGCGGTGGCGAGGAAAGGCTGGTGGTGGTCCAGGAAGTCGAGCGACGCAGTCGCGTATCGTCGGAGGAACTGGAGGACGCGATACGCCAGGCGGTTGCGGATCAACACGACATCTCGGTGCTTGCGGTGGTGCTGCTCGGATTTGGCTCCTTGCCGAAGACGACCAGCGGCAAGGTTCAGCGGCGGCGCTGTCGGGATCTCTTTTTACGAGGCGAGCTTGCCGGCGGCGGGCGCGGCGCAGCGCCGCGGGGAGCCGCGTCGCCAACCGGGAAGATATCGCCGACGGTTGCGGCCGACCTTCCGAGGGCCGAAGCGCTTGCGGCATTGCGAGAGTTTGTGGCGCAAGCCTTACGAACCGATCCTGCGGTCCTTGACGCCGGCCGGCCGTTGACCGCCCAAGGTCTGGATTCGCTGGCGGCATTCGAGGTTGGGGGACGCATAGAGGCGGCGTTCGGAGTCGCCGTGGACCCGGCGGACCTCTTGGCCGGAGCGAGCCTGGAAGAGATCGTCGGAACTCTATCTGCCCACGGCTCTCGATTAAACGCCGACGATCGAGCCATCGTCGAGGGGACGCGGGAGTTGAGGCCAGCGGACCGCGAGCGTTCCGATGGAACCGCCTCGATCTCGCGTGGCCAGAGGGCGATCTGGTTCATGCAGCGTCTTGAGCCCCAGTCCGCGGCATACAATCTCTCAGCTGCCTTTCGAGTGCTGTCTCCCCTCGATCTGGCCGCCTTCGAGCGTGCCCTCGGAAGGCTCCTCGCTCGGCACGATTCGCTCCGCTCCCGGTTTCCGGTAGAGGATGACGAGCCGGTCTGCCGGATCGTGGCGGAAGAGGTGGGGGTCGAACGCCTGGATGTCTCGTCCTTGAGCCCCGCCGAGCTCGCCGAGCGTCTGTCGGCGGCAGCGCATCTCCCCTTCGACCTGGAGCGGGGACCGCTCCTGCGCGCGACCCTCTTCGAAAGCGCCGAAGGGGCGACTCTGCTGCTCTCCGTCCATCACATCGTGGTGGACTTCCAGTCTCTCGCGGTCGTCGCTCGCGATCTCGGGCGGTTCTATGAGAGCGAGCGCCGGCCCGGAGTCGCCACTCTGCCGAGCGTCGGCGGGGATCTCGGGCGCTACGTCGCATGGGAAGAGCTTCAGGCCACCGGCCTCGTTGGCGACAAGGGGTGGGAGTACTGGCGTGAGACCCTGGGTGGCGCCCTGCCGGAGCTGGATCTGCCCACCGATCGCCCGCGTCCCCGCCACCAGAGGTTCAAGGGCGGATCTCGCTCTTTACGCCTGGATGGCAATCTTTCGTCCCGCGTGGCCGCCCTGGCGCGGGGGAAGTCATCGACCCAGTTCAGTATCTTGCTCGCCGCGTTCCAGATCCTCCTGCACCGGCATTCGGGTCAAGATGACGTATTGGTGGGGATTCCAGCTTCCTGCCGCGAGGCGGCGAGGGCCGGCGACCTGGTGGGGTTCTTGATCAACCCTTTGGTCAGTCGGGGCCGCTTCACCGCCGCCGATACCTTCAGCGACTTTTTGACCCAGGTACACGCCGGCATGGTAGGCGCGCTACGCCACCAGGGATTTCCATTTCCGCTTCTGACGGAGCGGTTGGCGCCTGCCCGAAATTCGTCTCGCGCTCCATTATTCCAGGCCATGTTCGTCCTGCACCGCAGACGCTCGGAGGCGGATAGCATGTTGGCGGATCTCGCGCTCGGTGAGCCCGGCGTGAGCTGGGTGCTCGGCGATGAAACCGAGGGTCTCCATCTTTCCTCTGTGCCTCTCGAAGTACGCAGCAGTCAGCTAGATCTCTCCTTGGCCGTCGCGGAGAGCCGCAGCGAGCTGGCGTTGCGTCTGGTCTTCGACAGCGACCTGTTCGACGACGCGACGGCGGAGCGGATGCTCGGCCACCTGCGTTGCCTGCTTGCGGCGGCGATCGAGGCCCCGGAGAAGCCGGTTGCGGACCTGCAGTTGCTGTCGCCGACCGAAGAAGAGCAACTCGCCTCCTGGAACGGCACCGAGGTTTCGCAACCCTCGACGCTTGCGGTCCACGACCTGTTCGCGCGGCAGGCGAAGCAGATGCCGGCCGCGGTGGCGGTTGAGTGGGAGGGGCAGGAGCTGACGTACCGCGAGCTCGCCGTCGCCGCCGCGGCGGTGACCCGGCGTCTGCGCGACCTGAGGATCGGGCCCGGGTCCCTGGTGGGTCTCCTCGTCGGCCGATCGCCGGATCTGTTGGCGGGTATCCTGGGCATCCTCGCAGCCGGGAGCGCCGTGGTACCGCTCGATCCGGTTTACCCGGTTCGGCGCATCCGGCTCATGGCTAGGGACTCGGGAATCGCCGCTTTGATCGTCGACCCCTCCACCGTCGGCCTCTTTCCCGACCTGGACGTGAAGGTCTTGGTCCTCGAGCAAAGCGCCTCAGCGGTTGCGGCTCCCGTCGAAAGCGCGTTTGGGCACCCCGCGAACATCGCGTATGTCCTCTACACTTCGGGTTCGACCGGCCGACCGAAGGGAGTGATGGTGACTCACCGGGGCCTGGCCAACGTGCTCCTGGCCATCGGCCGCGAAGCGGCGATGGGACCGGCCGACCGCGTGCTTTCCTTCACCACGCCGAGCTTCGACATCGGACTTTTGGAGCTTCTTTTGCCGCTGGTTACCGGCGGGCGGCTAATCCTTGCGCCTACTGAGACCGGACGTGACGGTGCGGCTCTCGCGAGAGCGATTGCGGCGCACCGGCCGACGCTGGTTCAGGCCACGCCCGCGACCTGGTCGCTCCTTTTGGAAAGCCCGCCGCCGCGAGACGAAGGACTCAAGGCCTTCAGCGGCGGAGAGGCGATGACAGACTTGCTGGCTGATGGCCTGCGAACGTTGGCCGGACGAGCTTGGAACATGTACGGCCCCACCGAGACCGCGGTGTACTCGGTGATCTTCGACTTGGCCAAAGGGGTGGGCGCGCCACCCATCGGCAGGCCCGTTGCCAATACCCGATGCCAAGTGCTGAGCCCGGCGTCGCACCGGATGCCAATCGGGGTGCCCGGTGAGCTGTGCATAGCCGGCGAGGGTGTCGCCAGGGGTTACTTGGGGCGGGCCGATCTAACGGCGGAGCGCTTCCTGCCCGATCCGTTCTCACCTCGCCTTGGTGAGCGGATGTATCGGACGGGCGACCTGGCTCGCCGGCGGCACGACGGTGAGATCGAGTATCTCGGGCGCATCGATCGCCAGGTCAAGATCCGGGGATATCGCATCGAGCTCGGCGAGATCCAGGAACGCCTGCGTAGCCACCCTGAAGTTCGAGACGCCGTGGTGGTGGCGCAGGCCGATGAAACCGGGGAGAAACGCTTGGTGGCGTATTTCATCGGTGTCACGGACCAGCCGATCGATGGGGGGGATCTCGCGGCATTTCTCCGCGAGGATCTGCCGGAGTTCATGGTGCCCGCCTTCTTCGTGCCCCTGGAATCGTTTCCTCTCACGCCGAATGGAAAAGTCGACGACCGGTCTCTGCCCAGGCCTCAACCCACGATTCCCATCCGGGAGGACGCGGTTTCCCGGCGCTCGCCGGTCGAGGAGTGGGTGGGGGAAATCTGGGCCGACGTGCTCGGCATCGGGCGTGTCGGGGCCAAGGAGAATTTTTTCGCGCTCGGCGGGCACTCGCTCAAAGCGGCGCGGGTAATCGCCCGGGCGCGCAAGGTGTTCGGCGTCGACCTGCCGTTGCGCTCTCTCTTCGAATCGCCGACATTGGAGACCTTCGCCCGGCAGGTTGAGGAGGCCCGTCGAAACCTCGTCGCCGGGGGGGTTCCCATAGAGTCTTTGGCGGCATCGGACGATGAGATCTCCGTGGCTTCGTTCGGAGAGCGTCGGCTCTGGCTCATGGATCGCTTGCGCCCGGGGCTGTCGGTTTACAACATGCCGCTCTCTTGCGAGCTGCACGGCTCCCTTTCCGTCAACGCCCTGGTCGGCGCTGTCGGTGAGATCGTGCGCCGGCACGAGGTTCTGCGCACCTGCTTTCCGGCCACGTCCGGCGAGCCCGTGCCCGTCGTCGATCCCGCGGTGACGCCCGGACTGGAATCCGTCGACCTCAGCGCCTTGTCGCCGGCGATGGCGACGGCGGAGGCGTCCCATCTCGCTGCCCGCGAGGCGGCTCGGCCGTTCGACCTCGCGGCCGGTCCGGTGTTGCGCCACCACCTTCTTTGGCTGCCCGGCTCAATCTACACCCTGCTTCTCAATGTGCATCACATCGTCGCCGACGGCGCCTCTTTGGATCTGTTCGTCTCGGAGTTGGAGACCCTCTACGCAGCGTTCAGCGCCGGAAGGCCCTCGCCGCTGCCGCCGCTGCCGTTGCGGTACCGCGACTATGCGAATTGGCAGAGGAGTACTTTTTCCGTCGTCGCGCGGGATCTGCGCCTCAAACAGTGGGCGGCCAAGCTCATCGGGGTCGAGCCGTTGGAAATGCCCATCGATAATCAGCGCCGGGGCGTTCAGAGCTTTCGGGGCCATCGCACCACCTCGCTTCTGCCGTCAAAGGCGGCGGGTCCGGTTTCGCTCTTGGCTCGGCGGGAAGGGATGACGCCGTTCGTGATCCTCAGCGCCGCCTTCGCCCTTCTCTTGCAGCGTTGGGCGCGGCAAAGGGGGGCGGTGGTCGTCGGAACCCCGTTCGAGGGACGTGACAGAGTGGAGCTCGAACCGCTGATCGGACTCTTCGTTCAGCTCCTGCCGCTACGGTTGCACCCCGAAGAGGGGGCGACCGGTTCGGCTCTGCTGCACCAGGTCCGCGACGAGGTGCTCACGGCTTGGGAGCATCGCGACCTTCCCATCGAGCTGATCGTGGAAGAGATCCAGGCGCATCGCAGCACGAGTCGTGCGCCCCTGATCCAGACCACCCTGTCTTACGAGCGCGCCTCGGACCGGCCGGCCGGTCCCTTGGTAACCCGCGTTGCGGCCATCGACAACGGCACCACCAAATTTGATTTGAGCCTTTTCGCTTGTGAGTCGGCCGACGGCTTGGCCCTCACTTTGGAGATGAGCGCCGACCTTTTCGACCGTACCACCGCGCAGCGGATGGTGGGCCATTTCGAGCGCCTGTTGACGGGTCTTGCAGCGGCGCCAGAGGTCCCGTTGGCGGAAATTTCCCTCCTGAGCGACGGGGAACGCCAACAGATCGCGGTCGAATGGAACGACACTCGAACTCTCCCTTTGGGGGATGCGGCCGAGATCACGGCCTGCGATCTCTTCGAAGCGCGGGCGCGGAGTTTTCCGGATGCAGCGGCGGTCGTCACCGACCAGGCCGTTTTGACCTACGGCGAGCTCGATCGCCGGGCCGGTCGGCTCGCGGGCCTTCTGTGCAAGCTCGGAGTCGGGCCGGAGTCTGTCGTGGCGATTCTCCTTCCTCGCTCGCCCGAGCTGGTGCTGGCGGTTTTGGCCGTCGCCAAGGCGGGTGCAGCTTATTTGCCCTTGGATCTGCAGCATCCGCAAGAGCGTGTGCAATCCATGCTTGAGGATTCAAGGGCCAGGGTATTGCTCACCGCAGCCGGCTCTCACCAAAGTGCTTCGGGATTCGCCGGTACAGAGCTCGACATTCACCGCTGCCTTGAGGAGTCCCGAGAGATTTTGCCCTCCCCGCTTGGCGCCCGGGCTCCGGAGAGCCTGGCGTATGTCGTCTACACCTCAGGTTCCACGGGTCGCCCCAAGGCCGTCGCGATTTCCCACCGCGGGCTCGCCAATCTTGTCAGCTGGCACTTGCGCACCTATCGGGTCGTTGCCTCCGACCGAGCCACGCTCATCGCGGCCCCCGCCTTCGACGCCTCGGTTTGGGAGACCTGGCCTTACCTGTGCGCGGGCGCGAGCCTGGTCCCTCTTTCGTTTGCGCAGGTCGCCGCCCCGGCGGTGCTCGCCGACGAGTTGGCGCGACTGGGCACAACGTTCGTATTCCTGCCGACTCCGCTGGCCGAGTCGCTGCTTGCCGAACCGGGTATCCGGCGCCCTATTCTGCGGGCTCTGCTCACGGGCGGGGATCGGTTGAGGCGCGGCAATCCGGACGTTGAAACGCGACTGATGAATCACTATGGCCCTACCGAGGCGACGGTGGTGACCAGTTGGGCGCCCGTACCGGTGGAAGAAGGCTCAGAAAGCGCTCCGGCGATCGGCAGGCCGATCGACAACTTGCGCACCCATGTTCTCGACGAGCGGGGCCGGCCGGTTCCCATCGGCATTCCAGGGGAGCTTCATGTCGCAGGCCTTGGACTCGCTCGAGGGTATCTGGGACAGCCCTCCGCCACGGCGGAACGTTTCATCCCTTCTGCTTTCGCGTCGGAGCCGGGAGAGCGCCTCTATAGGACCGGAGACCTCGTGCGCTATCTGCCCGACGGTCGCCTCGAATTCGTGGGACGCGCCGATCGCCAGGTCAAGATTCGCGGATTCCGGGTGGAACCGGGGGAAATCGAGAGTCGCCTGCTGAAACACAGCGGCGTGCATCAAGCGGTGGTCGGCGTTTGGGAAGACCGAATACTCGGATCGCGCCTTGCGGCCTTCATCGTTCCTAGAGACGTCGACGCCCGGCCATCAGCGGGCGAGCTCCGAGGATGGCTCAAGGAAACGCTGCCGGATTACATGGTTCCTTCGGCTTTCAGGATGCTCGAACGCCTACCGCAAACCAGCAACGGCAAGGTCGACCTCGCGGCTCTTCCGCCGCCGGAAGAGGACGGTCCTTTAGCGGAGGGCGGACCTTCGCAATCCCCGCTGGAGGAGATCCTGTCCGGCCTGTGGTCCGAGCTCCTGGGCCGGGTCAGAATAGGAACCGACGACAATTTTTTCGAGTTGGGCGGCCACTCCCTTCAGGTCGCCCGTCTGCAGGCCCGAATTCAAGAGGAGTTGGGAGTCGAGTTGCCGCTCGAGACGATCTTTCGTCGGCCAATTCTAGGCGAGCTCGCGGAGGAAGTGGCCGCGCGGCTCGTTGCTGCGGTCGGTGAGGAAGCGATGCAGGGTCTGCTGGTGTCCGCCAACGAAGAGTGACCATAGAGGAGAGGAAAAATGGAAAGTAAAAGGACGATTTGGGCCAAAGTTCGGCCGGTGTGTCTCTTGGCCTTGCTTTTGTCGCCTTCGGCAGCCGTTGCGGATGATGGTGCGCGTTTCGTCGGTTTCTGGAAAGGGGCGATCATCTTCGAAAAAGGTGCCATCGAAGGAGACATGGTCGCCGAATTCATTGCCAACCCCGGGGGAAAGCTCGTCGGCCTTTGCTCTTTGCCGGTTCACGGTGTGACCGACAAGCCTCTCGTCGACATCAAATGGAACCGCGATGAGATTTCTTTCGTGTACAAAGATGATACCGGAACATCTCTGGTGACGCTCGCTCTTTCCGCTGATGGCAAGCGCTTGAGCGGAAAAATGCAGGAGAAAGATAAGAGCTATCCCATCTACCTCAAGAGGACGAGTGAGGAGGAGCTGACCGCCAAGGGCTCGCTGGAGGTGCTCTCCGCCGACAACCGAGAGCTGAGGGAGCGGTTCGACAAGGATGCGGGAAAGGTTCGATTGGTCGTCCTGCTCTCGCCAACGTGCTCGGTCTGCATTCGGATGGCGCGGATGATCCAGCGCTACCTTCTGGAGGAGGTTGACGATCCGCGCCTGGCGGTCTACGTCGTTTGGGGACCGATGCTGGAAGGTGACAACCAGGAGGTGGCGAAGACCATGCTGACGCACCTCACGGATCGGCGGGCGGTGCATTACTGGACGGCGAACGCCGATCTTGCCAAGTTGTTCAGCGAGCCTCTCAAGGCAGAGTCTCCGGCGTGGGACGTCCTCTTTTTCTTCGGCTCGGGTGCCCGTTGGACGAACTCTCCGCAACCCGCGGACTACGCACACCAGCAGGGCAAGAGCCTTCCTCTGGACCATCAGTTCAACGGTGAGAAGCTGGTCGCCCAGGTGCGCAAGCTCCTGCCCGCCCAGCAGGCTCCAAAGTAGGGGACCGGTTAAACCCTGGGGAAACTCGAACCGTAACGACGATGGTTGCATCTCACACAAATCTGGTCTCCCGGCTCTCGGCTGATCAGTTACGACGGATCGCTCGGCAACTCCGTGAAAAGGGGGGGGCCGTAGGGACGGATAGCCTTGCCCGGTTGCCCCGCGACCAGGGTGGTTTTCCACTCTCTTTTGCCCAGGAACGACTGTGGTTCCTGGACCAACTTGAGCCTGGATCGATCAGCTATAACGTCGGTGTGAAGGTGCGTTTTCGCGGCCGGCTGGACATCGCGGCTTTGCGAGAGAGCCTGTCGCGGATCGCGGGTCGGCACGAGGCGCTGCGGACCTGCTTCCGATCCGTGGACGGTAAATCCCAGCAGGAGATCCGGCCGGTGGAGCCGGTGGCGGTGCCACTGGTGGATCTCGCGGGCTTCTCGGCTGCGAGGAGCGGGGCCGAGGCCGAGGCTCTTTCGCTCGGCGGCGCCCGGACGCCGTTCGACCTGACTCGTGGACCGCTCCTCAGAGCGACGCTGCTGCGGGTGGCCGAGCAGGAGCATCTGCTCGTCCTGGTTCTTCATCACATCGTCTGCGACGGTTGGTCGGCGGGTATTCTGGTCCGTGAGTTTGCTCTGCTCTACGCGGGTCGGGTGGAGGGGCGAGAGGCCGCACTCGCGGAGCTGTCGGTGCAGTATGCCGATTTCGCGGTTTGGCAGCGCCTGCAGGTTACTCAAGGCGCTTGGGCGGAGCAGCTCGCCTATTGGCAAGGTCAGCTCAATGGGCTGCCTCCCCTCATCTTGCGCACCGACCTTCAACGTCCGTCCATCTCGGACGGGAACGGAGAGCGCCATGTCCTCGAATTCAAGCCGGGCACCGCGGAGGCTGTGAGCGAGCTCGGACGGCGCGCTCAAGCCACGCCGTTCATGGTGCTGTGGTCGGTCTTTTCCGTACTCCTCGCTCGATTGGCCGGACAGGACGATTTTGGTGTCGCGACGCCGGTGGTCGGGCGCAGCCGGCCGGAGCTTCAGAGCCTCATCGGTTTCTTCGCCGACACCTTGGTCCTGCGCACCTCTCTGAGCGGCAACCCGACCTTCGGCGAGCTGCTGAATTTGAACCGGGAGATCGTTGCCGCGGCCTTCGCCAACCAGAGCATGCCGTTCGCCCTACTGGTCAAGGAGCTCGCGCCCGACCGCGTGCTCGGCACCACCCCCCTGGCGCAGGTGATGTTCAGCTTGGAGGATCGACTCTCGATTTCTTCCTTCGCAGGGCTCTCAGTGAGCTTGGAGGAGATCGACAATCGGACGGCGAAATTCGATCTGATGCTGACTTTGCGCTTCGGTGCAAACGGGCTCTCGGGCCACCTGGAATATCCCACCGACCTTTTCGAACCGGTGACGGTGGCACGAATCGCGGCGCAGCTCGCTCTGCTTCTTGAAACCGCGACCACAGTTCCATCGGTGCCGGTTTTCGATTTGCCTCTGCTCGGCGCGGGCGAGCGCCACCAGGTCGTGACCGAGTGGAATGACAATTCGCGGAGCGCGGAAGCGAGAACGGTTCCGGATCTCCTGGCGGCGCAAGCGGCCCGGGCGCCCGATTCGACGGCGGTGATCCACGGCTTGGAGCGATTCTCCTACGGGGAGCTGCGCGCTCGGGCTCATCGGCTGGCGGGCCTGCTCAGGCAACGAGGCGTCGGGCCCGAGGTACGGGTGGGCGTATGCCTGGAGCGGTCTTTCGAGCTGGTGATCGCCCTGGTTGCGGTGCTGGAGGCGGGCGGGGCGTACGTCCCTCTCGATCCTACCTATCCCAGAGAGCGCCTCTCCTACATTCTCGCCGACAGCGGCGCCGCCCTCGTGGTGACGAGCGAAGAGAGCGTCGCGTGCCTGCCGACGGACGGCGCCGTGGCGGTCTGCCTGATTCGAGCCGCGGGAGATTGGAGGACGGCTGAAGAGCCGATGGAGATATCGGGCTACACCCCACGGGCTCTGCCGGAGTCCCTGGCCTACTTGATCTATACCTCAGGCTCGACGGGGCGGCCCAAGGGAGTGGGGATCGAGCACCGCCACGCAGCGACCTTCCTCACCTGGGCGCGGCGGGCCTTTCTCAGCTCGGAGATCGCCGGCGTTCTTGCTTCGACCTCCGTCTGCTTCGACCTTTCGGTCTTCGAGCTGTTCGTGCCGTTGGCCTGGGGCGGAAGCGTAATCCTCGCGGACAACGTGCTGAATCTGCTGGCGCTCCCGGCTTCGACTGAGATCACCTTGGTGAGCTCCGTGCCCTCGGCGGTCGCGGAGTTGGTCGCCAGCGGCCTGCCGCCCGGAGTGCGCACGGTGAATCTGGCGGGAGAAGCGCTGCCACGGAGTCTGGTCGATCAGCTCTTCGCGCAGCCCGGCGTACGCCGCGTGCTCAACCTCTATGGTCCGTCCGAGGACACGACCTATTCGACGATGGCCGTAATGCGACGGGAGGACGGCCGGATACCGGCCATCGGCCGCCCCATTGCTGAGACGCGGGCCTATGTATTGGATGCCTTGCTTCGGCCGTTGCCTCTTGGGATTCCCGGCGAGCTGGCGCTGTCGAGTCGGAGCCTCGCTCGAGGATACCTGGGCCGTCCCGAACTGACGGCGGAGAAATTCGTGCCGGATTCGCTGTCCGGGATTCCTGGCGAGAGAATGTACCGAACCGGCGACCTGGTGCGTTGGCGCGCCGACGGCGAGTTGGAGTTCTTCGGCCGCGCCGACCATCAGGTCAAGATTCGCGGTTTCCGTATCGAGATGGGGGAGATCGAAGCGGCACTTCTCGAGGTCCCCGGTATCGACGAAGCGGTGGTCGAGGTGTTCGAGGCCGCGGGGGGAGACCGTCGGCTGGCCGGCTTCTATGTGATGCGCCAGGTCGGGTCGGAAGTCGACGACCTCCCCGAACGGTTACAAGCGCGGTTGCCCGCTTACATGGTGCCGGCGTCCCTCCTACAGATTGCGGCGCTCCCCCGCACGGCGAACGGCAAGGTGGATCGCCGCGCGCTGCCGAAGCCGCAGTGGGGCTCCGTCAACGTCGGTGCCGCCGCGCCCCGCTCGGTCGTCGAGCAGATGTTGGCGGACATCTGGTGTGAAGCTCTGGGCGTGGACCGGGTTGGGCGAGAGGATCGCTTCTTCGATCTGGGTGGGCATTCCCTGCTGGCCACCCGAGTGGTTTCACGAGTGCGTAGCGTCCTCGGCATCGACATCCCTGTGCGGGCGATCTTCGAGGCGAGGGATCTCTCTGCGCTCGCGGCGCGCATTGAAGCGACGGTGGCTCTGGCCGGCGGCGACTCACCGGAGCCTCCGGTCCCACCCTTGGCCTCGCTGCCTCGTCCGGAAATGGTTCCATTGTCCTTTGCGCAGCAGCGGCTATGGCTCATCGACCAACTCAGGCCCGGTGGCGCAACCTACAATGTGCCGTACGCTTTGCGGGCGGTCGGTCGCCTGGACATCGCCGCGTTGACTCGGGCTTTTTCCGAGATCGCGCGCCGGCACGAGGGGCTGCGCACCCGCTTCGCCGCCACCGAAAACGGCGAGCCCGCACAGTGGATCTCACCGCCCCTGCCCGTGCCGCTGCCGCTGGTGGATCTGAGCTTCTTGAAAGATGCGGGAGCCTGCGCGGAAACGGTGGCAACGGCCGAGGCACGCCGCCCCTTCGATCTCGTTCGTGGGCCGCTCCTGCGTCTCTGTTTGTTGCGCTTGGCCAAGGAGGAGCATTTGTTGCTCCTCAATTTTCACCACATCGTGATGGATGGCTGGTCACTGGGCGTGCTGATCGGCGAGCTCGCTGCACTCTATGAAGCCTTCGTCCAAGGTCGTCCGTCGCCGCTGCCCGACCTGACGATCCAGTACGCCGATTTTTCCCTTTGGCAGCGCCAATGGCTGGCGGGTGGAGCCCTCGAACGGCAGCTTTTTTTCTGGCGCTCCCGTTTGGTAGGTTCGCGGACGCTCGATCTGCAGACGGATCGGCCGCGGACCGGAGCGACCGGATTGCGCGGTGGAGCGCAGTCGGTCGCTCTGCCTTCCGACCTCGTGCAGGCCGTTCAAACCCAGGGCCGCTCGCTCGGAGCGACGCCGTTCGTCGTGTTGTTGACCGCCTTCGCGGCGCTCCTCTCGCGCCTTTCCGGGCACGAGGATCTGTGCGTCGCCGTTCCGGTGGCGGGACGCCGCCGGATCGAGACCGAGCCGCTCATCGGGTACTTCGTCAACACCCTGGTGCTCCGAATGGACTTCTCCGAGGGGCCGATGTTCCTCGATGCCATAGGCCGGATTCGAAGGGTGGTGCTCGAAGCGGACGCACATCAGGATCTGCCCTTCGAGCGTCTGGTCGAGGAGCTGCAGCCGGAAAGGAGTCTGGAGCAGCCGCCTTTGGCACAGGTGATGTTTGCTCTACAGCATTTGCCCCCGGCGCCTCCCTCCATGCCGGGTCTGAGGCTCGAGGGACGCGAGGTTGAGACGGGATCCGCCAAATTCGACCTTTCGCTTTCCTTGCTCACCTCGTCGACGACGATCGAGGGGCGCCTCGGCTACGACGCCGAGTTGTTCCTGCCGGCCACGACGATCCGCTTTCTACGTCAGTATCAGGTGCTTCTCGTCGCTGCGTTGAGACATCCTGAGCGCCAGGTGGCGGACTTGCCGTTATTGAGCGAGGGCGAGCGCTTACAACTGGTGGTGGACTGGAACGAGTCCGGCGAAGCACTCTTTGCACCGCCGGAGGCTTTGCCGCTTCAGATCGCAGCCCGTGCCGCATGGACTCCGGACGCGCCGGCGGTGGTGTTCGAGGGGCGGTCTTTGACCTTTGGGGAATTGAACCTTCGGGCCAACCAGCTCGCGCATTTTCTATTGCGGCGGGGTGCGGGATCGGAGAAGCCGGTCGCCCTTCTCTTGGAGCGTTCGGAACAAGTCGTGATCGGAATGCTTGGGATATTGAAATCCGGCGCTCCGTATATCCCTCTCGATCCTTCGCTTCCGCCTGAGCGTCTCGGCGCCATTCTGGTCGATAGCGGAGCACGAGCTCTGGTGAGCACGTCGAGGCTCTCGCACCGCCTGCCGTCCACCGGCCTCGAAGGTATTCAGCGCGTCCAGCTCGACTCGGACGCCTCCCCGATCGCCGCCGAGAGCACCGGCGAGCCCTCGGTGCGGATCCTTCGGGAGAGCCTTGCCTATGTGATCTTCACTTCCGGTTCGACCGGGAGGCCAAAGGGAGTGGCTGTGGAGCACCGGCAGCTCGCCGCGTACGTTCGAGGTGTCGAGTTGCGCTTCGGACTTGCGGAATGTGCGAGCTTTGCTTTGGTCTCGACGTTTGCGGCCGATCTCGGGCATACCGTCGTTTTCCCTGCGCTCGTCGCAGGCGCCTGCCTGTATGTCGTCTCCCAAGAGCGGTCGGGGGACGCCGACGCTTTCGGCGACTATTTCGAACAGCACTCGATCGACTGTCTCAAGATTGTTCCTTCCCATCTCGCCGCGCTCCTGGCCGGCTCCCGTCCTCAGCGGGCGCTCCCACGACGCAAGTTGATCCTGGGAGGCGAAGCCTCGACTTGGGCGGAGATCGACCGCATCCACCTTCTCGCTCCCGGCTGCCGGGTCTACAACCATTACGGCCCAACCGAAACGACCGTGGGTGCCGTGGCTTTTACCGCTTCGGCGGGTCCCCGGGAAGTGGAGCGCGGATTCCTGCGCGTGCCCCTGGGTCGCCCCTTGCCCGGATCCCGAGTCTTTGTTCTGGATCGGCAACATCAATTGGTGCCGGTTGGGGTCCCGGGAGAGCTTTGGATCGGCGGCGTCGGCGTGGCCCGCGGCTATGTGGGAAGACCTGATCTCACCGCCGAGCGATTTTTCCCTGACGTTTGGAGCGGTGCTTCGGGGGCGAGGATCTATCGCACCGGCGACTTGACCCGGCGTCTGCCCGGAGGCGATCTCGAATTCTTAGGTCGTGTCGATCTTCAGGTAAAGATCCGCGGCTTTCGCGTCGAGCCCCAAGAAGTCGCCGCTCACCTCGCACGTCACCCGGAGGTGCGCGAGGCCCTGGTGATCGCTCAGAGCGGTGATGCCGGGGCGCAACTGGTGGCCTATTTCGTGAGCATCGAGGAGTTGGATGCGGATACGTTGCGCGCGTATCTCGCGGCCAGCCTACCGGACTACATGCTCCCCACGGCATTCGTACGAATCGCCGCGATCCCCTTGACGCCCAATGGAAAGGTGGACCGGACGGCGCTTCCGCCACCCAACCCGGCGGCGCCCGAACCGCAGACCTCCGCGCCGCGAACTCCCACCGAGGAGCTGCTCGCCGTCCTCTGGGCTCAGGTGTTGAGTCGCGATCGGGTCGGGGTCTTCGAAGATTTCTTTCGCCTGGGCGGTCACTCTCTCCTGGCCACCCGGCTGGTGGCTCGCGCACGCCAAACCTTCGGGCTCGACTTACCGTTGCGCAGCCTTTTCGAGGCTCCTACCATCGCCGCACTGGCCACGAGGATCGACGAACTTCGGAGGGTTGGCGGGCCGGCTCCTCCGCCGCCGATCGTTCGTTGGAACGCCGGCGGCGAGGTGCCGCTGTCGTTCGCTCAGGAGCGCCTCTGGTTCCTCGATCAATTGGAGCCGGGAAGCCCCGCCTATTCTTTGCCGTATTTTGCCCGGATCCGCGGTTCGGTTTCCCCGGCGATTCTCGCGGGCGTCCTCCGCTTCTTGACTCGACGCCATGAGAGCTTGCGCACCCGCTTTCCCGCGATCGCCGGGCGGCCGTTTCAGCAGATCGTGCCGGAGTCGTCTCTCCCTCTGCCGCAAGTGGATCTTGCCGGACTGCCCTCGGTCGTCCGGGAAGAGAAACTTGAGCACCTGTTGAGGGCGGCGGCGATGCGCCCGTGGAACCTGGCAACCGGTCCGCTCGTTCGCGCCTCGCTGATACGGCTCGGCGACGGAGACCAGGTTTTCGCCCTGTCTTTGCACCACATTGTTTCGGACGCTTGGTCGCGCGGTGTGCTGACGCGAGAGATGGCCACGCTCTACGTTGCGGTGTTGCAGGCCGAGCCACCGTCGCTCGCTTCCCTGCCGCTTCGGTACTCTGATTTCGCCCACTGGCAGCGCAAGTGGCTGGATGGCGAAAATCTAGATTCCGAGGTCGCTTGGTGGTGCGCCCGACTCGACGGTATTCCGCCGCTTCAACTGCCGTTGGATCGGCCCCGGCACAAGGTGCGGAGCGGGCAGGGCTGTGTGCAGTCGGCGCCTCTGCCCCGCGGGTTTGAAGGGCGGGTGGAGGAGTTGGCAAAACGGCTGGGAGCCACGCCGTTCATGGTTCTTCTCTCGATCTACGCCACACAGCTCCATCGCTACACGGGAAGCGACCGGATCGTAGTGGGCGCTCCCATCGCGAACCGAAACCGGACCGAGATCGAGGGGCTGATCGGTTGCTTCGTCAACACTCTGGCGCTGCCTGTCCGTTTCGGAGTTGCTCTTTCTTTCGAGGGGCTCGTGGCGCAAATGCGGGAGACCTCTCTCGGCGCTTACGACCATCAGGATCTGCCGTTCGAGAAGCTCGTGGAGGCGATGATCGGAGAGCGAGACCTTCATCGGCCGCCTCTCGCATCGGTGGCCTTTCTGTATCAAACCGAGCCGATCGCGAGCCTCGATTTTGCCGGCCTCGTTTGGCAACCTCTCGACCTGCACAATGGTTCGGCGAAGTTTGACCTCGCCCTTGCCTTCACCGGCACGGAAGGCGAGCGCCGCGCGACCCTGGAGTACGACCGAGACCTCTTGGACGCGGCCACTGTCGTTCGAATGATTGGGCATTTCGGGCGCCTCGCCGACGCCGCGCTGGAGCGCCCGGAGTTGGCGCTCGTTGCGTTGCCGTTGCTGACCGCGGCGGAAGTCGCCGAGCTGACAGCTTGGAACCGCACAGGCCGCACGTATCCGTCGGGCCTCTGCCTCCACCAGCTTTTCGAGGCCCAAGCCGGGCGAACGCCCGACGCCGAGGCGCTTATCTGGGGGCACGAGCGGACGACCTATCGCGAGCTCGACCGGCGGGCCGATCAGGTGGCCTGGGAGCTTCGACGTTTGGGGGTAGGCCCAGAAGCGCGAGTAGGGGTCCTGCTCGAGCGGACCTCGAAGTTGGTGGTCGGACTTCTCGGCATCTTGAAGGCGGGAGCTGCCTACGTCCCGCTCGATCCGGCATACCCGACCGAACGTCTGGCGTGGACGGCGAACGACGCAGGAATCGTCGCGGCGCTTGTCGATCTCGGTGCCCAGGACGCCGGTTCACCGGCTCGCTCCGAGCGGTTGGCGGCGATTTTCTCACCCTCCATGCCTCTGCTCGGTCTGCCGCCGGCGTCGGCGGCGAGGAACGGATTTCACTCGGAGGCCAGTACGGCCGGTCCCGGAAATTTGGCCTACTTGATCTATACCTCAGGCTCTACCGGGCGCCCGAAAGCCGTGGCGATCGAGCACCGTAGCGCCGTGGTGCTGATGCGTTGGGCACGGGAAGTCTTCACCGCGGAGGAATTGTCGGGGGTTTTGGGGGCCACTTCCATCTCGTTCGATCTATCGGTCTTCGAGCTTTTCGCCCCGCTTTCCTGGGGCGGCAAAGTGGTGCTGGCGGACAGCGCCCTGTCTCTCCCTCACCTTCCGGCCGCCGCCGAGGTCAAGTTGGTCAACACGGTGCCTTCCGCGATGACCGAATTGCTTCGCCTGGCGGCAGTGCCCTCCGGAGCTCGGACGGTAAACCTCGCCGGAGAGTCGCTGCCTCGGTCGCTGGCTGACCGCCTCTACGGAACCGGACACGTCGTGAGGGTGCTCAACCTGTACGGCCCTTCCGAGGACACCACCTATTCCACCTGGTCGTTGGTCGCGGCGGACGACGTGCGGGCGCCGAACGTCGGGCGTCCCGTCCCTGAGACGCAGGCCTGGGTGTTGGACGCCCACCTCGGACTCCTCCCGAAGGGGGTGCCCGGCGAGCTCTACCTTGGCGGTGGTGGACTCGCCCGGGGTTACTTGGGACGGCCGGAGCTGACGGCCGAGCGTTTCGGGCCGGATCCCTTCGCCGCAGTGCCGGGAGCACGCCTTTACCGGACCGGTGATTTCTGCCGGCTGCGCGCCGACGGGGAGTTGGAATACCTCGGCCGCCTCGATCACCAGGTCAAGGTACGCGGTTTCCGCATCGAGCCCGGGGAGGTCGAAGCGGCGCTCCTCGCCTGCCACGGTGTACGCGAAGCGGTCGTCAGGGTCGGAGAGAACAGCACTCTGGTCGCCTGGGTCGCCGCCGATTCCCAGGACGCTCCGCTCGCCCCATCGCTGCGTCTAATCCTGGGCGAGAAACTACCGCCCCATATGGTTCCCTCGGTCTTCGTCGAGCTCAAAGCGCTGCCGCGGACGCCCAATGGCAAGGTGGACCGGCAGGCCCTCCCGAATCCGGCGGAGGAGGGAGTGGCGAATGAGTCCGCGGGGCTCCACAGGTCGCCGATCGAAGAGGTTGTCGCGACGCTGTGGGCGGAGGTGCTCGGCGGTCGGTTGGCCGGGAGGGAGGAGAGCTTTTTCGAGATCGGCGGCCACTCGCTGCTGGCGGCACAGGTGGTGGCGCGAGTCCGCGTGACGTTCGGCGTGGAGCTCCCAGTACGAGCGCTTTTCGAAAGTCCGACGGTGGCTGGGCTGGCGACGGCGATTGAGCGAGGGCTAAGGGAAGAAAACGGCGTCGAAGTTCCGCCGATCGTGCGGGGAATGGCGGCGCCGGACCTACCGGCTCCCCTGTCCTTTGCCCAGGAACGTCTCTGGTTTCTCGATCAGCTGGCGCCGGGCGACCCGGCCTACAACATCACGCAGGCGATCCAAATGGTTGGCAAGCTTTATCCTTCTCTGCTGGAGCGGAGTCTGGCGGAGGTGGTTCGCCGGCACGAGACCCTGCGCAGCCGATTTTCCTTCCTGGACGGCGAGCCGGTCTCGGTCCTCGTTCCGGATTCGCGGTTCGCGCTTTCGGAGGTGGATCTTTCCCGGCTGCCGTCGACGATCCGGCAGGAGGAGGCCGGCGCGTTGGCGCGTCGCGAGGCGCTGCGCGGATTCGACCTCGGCAGCGGACCGCTGGTCCGAGCCATCTTGCTGCGTCTCGAGGCCGAAGCCTTGCTGGCTCTCTTCGGTTTCCACCACATCGTCGGCGATGGCTGGTCCATGGGATTGATGGTCCGCGAGATCGGGGCGCTCTACGCCGCCTTTTGCCGCGGAAAAGGATCGCCGTTGACGGCTCTGCCGCTGAGCTATCGGGACTATGCGGCTTGGCAGCGGGAATGGCTGCGCGGGGAGGTGCTGGAGCGCGAGATCGCCGTTTGGCGAAGCCGCCTGAGCGGCGCTCCCGCGGTACTGGAGCTACCTGCGGATCGCCTTCGTGGCATTGCGGCCGGCTCCCGAGGAGCGGCGCTCCCGTTCGTATTGGACGCCAAGGTCGGCGCGAGCCTTGCCGGCCTCGGGCGACGGGAAGGAGCGACGCTGTTCATGGCGCTCCTGGCCGGCTTTCAGACGCTGCTTGCCCGCTACACCGGGGAGACCCGGATTCCGGTAGGCGTACCGGTGGCCGGTCGCCATCAAGTCGAGACCGAAGAGCTGATCGGGCTCTTCGTCAATACCCTCGTCCACTGCGGCAACCTCGACGAAGCCCCCACGTTCAGCGAGCTCCTCCAACGGGTCCGGAACGAAGCCCTGGAGGCGTGGGCGCACCAGCACCTGCCGTTCGAAAAACTTGTCAGCGCGCTCCAGCCCGAGAGGAACCTGGGCAGTACGCCGTTGTTCCAGGTTCTGTTCGCGCTGCAGAACGCCCCTCTCCCCGAATTGGCGCTTCCCGGCCTGAGCGTGGAGCTCGTCGAAATACCTCGCGAATCCACCAAGTTCGATTTGAGTTTGGTGCTTGCCGAACGGCGCGGTGAGATCGTGGGTTGGGTGGAATACAGCACCGACCTCTTCGACCGCGTGCGAATCGAACGATTGGCCGGGCATCTGCGCACGCTGTATCAGGCGGTTGGTTTGGATGCGGGCAGGTCGGTGTCCGATCTTCCCTTGCTCGCTCCGGCGGAACGATCGCAGCTCGTCGACGAGTGGAACAACACCGGCGCGCCGGCCGGAGCGGACGGTCTACTGCATGCCCTGTTTGAAGATCAGGTTGCGCGGACACCGGAGGCCGTAGCTCTTGTATCCGGGCAGGAACGGCTCACCTATTCCGACCTCGACGGACGAGCCGATCGTCTAGCGTCCTGGCTGCGGCGCCACGCCGTCGGCCCCGAGACCCGAGTTGCTGTTCTCCTCGAGCGAACGGTGGAGATGGTCGCAGCTCTCCTGGCGATCTTGAAAGCCGGCGGCGCTTACGTGCCTCTCGATCCGAGCTATCCGGATGAGCGGTTGGCAATGATGGCGGAGGATTCCGGGTTTACTGCGGTGGTCACCCAAAGCTCTCTGGTGACGCGGCTCCCGAGGTCGGTCGCCGATCTTCCCGTCGCCCGAATCGATGCCGACCGTGAGGAGATCGACCGTGAATCGGGGCGGAATCGCATCTCCACCGTCGTGCCGCGGAATCTGGCTTACGTGATCTTCACCTCCGGCTCTACCGGCCGTCCGAAGGGGGTGGCCATCGAGCACCGCAGCGCGGTGGCGATGGTGCATTGGGCGCGCGGCGTTTTCTCCGCCGGTGAGCTCGAGGGTGTTCTGGCTTCGACCTCGATTTCTTTTGACCTTTCGGTGTTCGAAATCTTCGCCACCCTTTCCTGGGGAGGCAAGGTGGTCTTGGCGGGCAACGTCTTGGACCTGCCGCTTCTACCGGCCGCCGCCGAGGTTCGCCTGATCAATACCGTTCCTTCCGCCATTTCCGAGCTGCTTGCCGGCGGTGGCCTGCCGAAGTCGGTTCGCACGGTCAATCTCGCGGGAGAGGAGCTGCCTCTGCCTTTGGTCGACCGCCTTTTCGCCGCCGGCGTCGAGCGGGTCTATAACTTGTACGGGCCTTCCGAGGATACGACCTACTCCACCTTCGCCGGGATGACCCCGGGCTCCTCCCAAGCACCCGCAATCGGGCGACCGATCATCGGCACGCAGAGCTACCTGCTGGATTCCGGCCTGCAGCCGGCTCCGCTGGGGGTTCTGGGCGAATTGTTCCTCGGTGGAGCGGGGCTTGCCCGGGGATATCTCGGGCGGCCGGACCTTACGGCTGCCCGCTTCCTGCCGGATCCTTTCGGATCGACGGCCGGCGGTCGGCTCTACCGTACCGGAGACCTCTGTGCCTACCGTGCCAACGGCAAACTTGAGTTCCGGGGGCGTACCGATCATCAGACCAAAATTCGTGGTTTCCGGATCGAGCTCGGCGAGATCGAATCGGTACTGCTGGCCCAGAGGGGCGTTCACGATTCCGTAGTAGTGGCCCGCGAGCACCCGGCCGGCGGCAAGCAACTGGTGGCGTATGTCGTCCTGAACCCGGAGGATGAGACCAGAGGCACAGCCGCGATGGACCGGCTTCGCCATTCGATCGAACGTTTCCTGCCGGCTCACATGGTGCCTTCTGCCTTCGTCAGCCTGCCACAGTTGCCGCGCACCCCGAACGGAAAGGTGAATCGCTCGGCACTTCCCATGCCCGAGCGAGGCTCGGCCGCCCGCGCATTCACGAAGCCCGCTTCGGCGGCTGAAGAGAGCATGACGCGGCTGTGGGCTGACTTGCTCAAGATTTCGCCGGTGGGAACCGAGGCCGACTTTTTCGATCTGGGAGGCCACTCGCTTCTCGCGGCGCGTCTGGTCCATAGGATTCGCGACGCCTTCGGCGTGGCCCTCCCCCTGCGGGCGGTGTTCGAAGCCCCGGTGCTCGCCGACCTCGTCGTGCAGGTCGAAGCGCTGCGCGGGCAAGGTGGGAAGGGGCCGGCCGTTCGCCTGCGGCAGCGAGATCGGGAGGGGACGGCCCCTCTCACTTTTGCCCAAGAGCGGCTTTGGTTCCTCGAACGATTCGATCAGGGGCGCTCCGCTTTGAACCTGCCGGTGGACCTGGAGATCCGCGGTTCGCTCCATTTCGTCGCCTTGAAGCGGAGCTTGTCGGAAGTGGTGCGTCGCCATGAAGTGCTGCGATCGGTGTTCCTGAATGTCGAGGGGAGCGGGTGTCAGAGAGTCATGGCTCCGGCGCCTCTGCTGTTGCCCCGGGTCGACCTGAAGGGATTGGCGCCGGACTTTCGCCAGGACGAGTGCTCCCGTCTGGTCTCCGGCGAGGCGCTACGGCCCTTCAATCTGGAAAAGGGTCCGCCGTTGCGCGCCCTGCTCGTTTCACTCGGCGGTCGGCTGCAAGTCTTGGGACTCACGCTTCACCATATCGTCGCCGACGGATGGTCCATCGGCACGCTGGTGCACGAGATGTCGGAGCTCTACCAGGCGTTTTCATCGGGCCGCGCCCTGCAGCTCCCCGAGTTGGCGGTGCAGTACGCGAGCTTTGCCGAGTGGCAGCGCTCCGAGGAATCCGCCGAGCTTTTTGGCCGACAGCTCGCTTATTGGCGAGAACGCCTTGGCGGGGCACCCCCGAGCGTCGACCTTCCGACGGACCGTTTGCGGCCTTCGGTCCAGACCTATCGCGGCGCGCGTTGCACTCTGGTCTTGGAGCGCGAGCTCGCCGAGGGGCTCATTGCGGTCGGTCAGGCGCGCCATGCGACCTTGTTCATGACCCTGCTCGCGGCGTGGAAGGTACTCCTTTTTCGTTTCAGCGGTCAGACCGACCTGGTTGTCGGGACTCCTTTTGCCGGCCGCGTCAGCGTCGATCTGGAAGGGCTGATCGGCCTGTTCCTCAACTCGCTCGCTCTGCGCACCGACCTGTCGGGCAACCCTTCATTCAGCGAGCTTTTGGATCGGGTGCGCGAGACGGCTCTGGGTGCTTACGCCAACGAGGACGTTCCCTTTGAGAAGGTCCTTGCGGAGCTGCGGCCGGAGCGCGATCTGAGCCGCACTCCGATCTTCCAAATCTTGTTCAACATGCTCAATTTTGAGGTGGCGGAGGTTCGCCTGCCCGATTTGGAGTTGCGCCTTCTCGCGACGCCGGAGCTGCCTTCGAAATTCGATCTTACGGTTTACGCCGCGGAGCGACCGGAAGGGATTCTGCTCACCCTGGTCTACAACGCGGACCTCTTCGACGGCCCCCGGATGACCGAGGCTCTGCGGCAGTTCCGGCTCCTCCTTTGCGGCATCGTCGCCGACCCGCAGATGCGGATCGATCGGTTTTCGCTGGTTAGCCAGGACGCAGCGGCGATTCTGCCGGATCCCCGGGCCACTCTGGACGCCACCTGGTACGGTCCGGTACACCAGGTCTTCAGCCGCCGGGCCGCAGACGTTCCGGATGCCGCGGCGATCCTCGATCCGCAGGGCACGATGAGCTACGGCGAGCTCGATCGGCGCAGCAACCGTTTGGCACGTTCCCTGGTCGAGGGCGGCCTCCGGACCGGCGACGCGGTGGCCGTCTACGCCCATCGTAGCTCGCCGATCGTGTGCGCGGTCCTGGCCATCATGAAGGCCGGTGGAGCGTTCGTAATTCTGGATCCGGCTTACCCGGCGCAGCGCATCATCGAGCTCATCGAAGTGGCCCAACCGCGCGCTTGGATGGAAATGACGGCCGCCGGCAACTTGGCGCCGGAGCTCGAGGAATATGTCTCCGCGAGATCCTGGTGTCCGAGGGTGCGGCTTCCCCCGGTGCGGGATACGACGCTCGCATGGGAGCAAGCATCGTCCGAGCCGCTACGGATCGAGGTGGGAAAAGACGACGTTGCCTATGTCGCCTTCACCTCGGGTTCTACCGGAATCCCCAAGGGTGTGCAGGGACGCCATGGTTCTTTGTCTCACTTCGTGCCTTGGCAGCAAAGCCACTTCGGCCTGGACGCTTCCGATCGGTTCTGCATGCTTTCGGGGATCGCTCACGATCCTCTACAGCGGGACATTTTCACGCCGCTGCAAATCGGAGCTTCGATCGTCATTCCGGATCCCGGCGAAATGCTTGCTTCCGGCCGGCTTGCGGAGTGGCTGCAGCGCGAAGGAGTAACCGTCGCCCATCTCACCCCGGCCATGGGGCAGGTGATTGTCCAGGCAAAGGCGGGGACCGTTTTGGTTTCCTTGCGGTACTCGTTTCTGGTGGGTGACGTGTTGACCCGCCGAGACGCCGCACGGTTGCAGCACCTGGCCCCCCGGATGACCTGTGTCAACTACTTTGGCTCGACCGAGACCCAGCGTGCGGTGGGCTTTCACGTCGTTCCAAACGTGGTGGAAGCGAGCCTTGCGGGGGAAGTGAGCCAAGAGGTACTGCCTCTTGGGAGAGGTATCCGGGACGTTCAACTCCTCGTGTTGAACGCCAACGACCAACTCGCGGGAATCAGCGAAGTCGGCGAGATCTGTGTGCGAAGTCCGCATCTGGCACGCGGCTACCTGGGCGATTCCGAGCTGACTTCGCGCAAGTTCGTCCCCAACCCTTTCACCGGTGCGTCCGAAGACCGCCTCTACCGCACCGGCGATCACGGCCGCTATCTGGCGGACGGAGAAGTTGGGTTCCTCGGTCGGGCCGATCAGCAGGTCAAGGTTCGAGGTTTCCGGGTCGAGCTCGGCGAGATCCAGGCGGTCCTTGGGCGTCACTCCGGAGTCCGCGACGTAGTGGTGCTGCCGTGGAAGGACGGAACAGGGGCGACAAGATTGGCAGCCTACGCGGTGCCGAACCCGGGTGTCGATCTCGATACCGGCGAGCTGCGGAGCTTTCTCCAGGACCGCTTGGCGGCGTACATGGTCCCCTCGGTCTTCCTGATTCTCGACCGCCTGCCGATGACCCCCAATGGCAAGCTCGACCGGCGCTCGCTTCCCGATCCTCTCACCGCACGACGTGGTGAGCAGGAGTATGTCCAACCGAGGACCCAAGTCGAGATGACGATCGCCGACATCTGGCGCAAGGTACTCGAGGTGGACAAGATCAGCGCTTTCGACAATTTCTTCGACCTTGGTGGTCACTCGTTGTTGCTTCTCCAGGCCCATAGCGAGCTGGAGAAGCGGCTGAGACTTCAGATCGCGGTGGTTGACCTTTTCAGGTACCCCACGGTCAACGCGCTGGCCAAGGCCTTGACCCAGGACCCGGGTCCTCCGGACGAAACGCAACTCGATCGACGCGATCGAGCCACCCGCAGGTGGCAAGGGATCGAAGAACGCAAGAAAGGGCTAAGGCGGCAAAGATGAAGAAGGAGCTCGTTCGTGGCTGAAACGGCGGTCGAGAAGGGAATTGCGATCATCGGCCTAGATGGCCGCTTCCCGGGTGCTCGAAACGCAGAAGAGTTGTGGCAGAACCTCTGCGAAGGTGTCGAATCGCTCTCCCGGTTCTCACAGGAAGAGCTGCGCGCGTCGAGCCCTGACGGGACGCGCCTGGAGGATCCGCGGTTGGTACCTGTTCGCGGTGTTCTTTCCGAGGTCGAGCTTTTCGACGCCGGCTTTTTCGGGATAAGTCCACGCGAGGCGGCCGCGACCGATCCGCAGCAGCGTGTCTTCATCGAATGCGCCTGGACCGCGTTGGAGGACGCCGGCTACGACCCGGGCAACTGCGGAGGCCTTGTCGGCGTTTACGCAGGCTCCGCGCTCAGCTCCTACGCCTGGAACAACCTGGGCTCGGACCCGGAGCTCCTGGCATCGCTGGGAGCCCTCCAGCTCGGCATTTTGAACGGCAAGGACCACCTGCCGACCCGAGTTTCCTACCTTTTGAATCTCACCGGTCCGAGCGTTGCGGTGCAGACGGCCTGCTCGACGTCCTTGGTGGCCGTACACATGGCCTGCCTTGCCTTGCTCAACTACGAGTGCGACATGGCGCTGGCGGGAGGCGTCAGCATCGCGGTGCCGCAAAAGGCAGGCTATCTGTTCGAAGAGGGGGGAATCTTGTCGCCGGACGGGCACTGTCGCGCTTTCGACGCCGCTGCCCATGGCACGGTGATGGGCGATGGCGTCGGCATCGTGGTGCTCAAGCGTCTCGATGAGGCAATGGCGGACGGCGACCGTATTCGCGGGGTGATCCTCGGTTCGGCAATCAACAATGACGGCGGAGGAAAGGTTGGCTACACCGCTCCGGGTTTGGAGGGTCAGGCGGAGGTCATCGCGGCGGCCCATGCGGTGGCGGGGATCGACGCAGGAACGATCAGCTATGTGGAGACGCACGGCACCGGCACCCCTTTGGGCGATCCGGTGGAGATTTCGGCCCTGACTCGCGCCTTCCGAATGAGCACGGACCGTATCGGTTCCTGTTCTATCGGTTCGCTCAAGACCAATATCGGGCACCTCAACACGGCGGCAGGTGTCGCCGGCTTGATCAAAGCGGTCCTTGCCCTCGAGCACAAGGCGATCCCACCGAGTTTGCACTTCGAGCGGCCCAATCCACGGATCCATTTTGACGACAGCCCCTTCTTCGTCAACACGCGTTTGACGGAATGGTCGGCCGACGGCGCGCCGCTCCGCGCGGGTGTCAGTTCGTTCGGCATTGGCGGAACCAACGCCCACGTCGTTCTTGAGGAAGCTCCGGTGCCGGAGGTGTCCGATGACGCGCGGCGCTGGCAATTGTTGGTGATCTCGGCCAAAACCGAGTCCGCCCTTGAAGCGGCGGCCCAGAACTTGGCGGAGCACCTCGGCCGGCACCCTGACTTGAAGCTCGCGGACGCTGCCTTCACGTTGCAAGTCGGACGCAACCGCATGGAGCATCGCCAGATCTTGGTCTGCCGCGATGCCGCGGAAGCGATCCGCGAGCTGACGGCCGGCGAGGACTCGCGGGCCGTGCGGCTGCACGAAGCGGCTCGGGAGCGGCCGGTGGTTTTCCTCTTCCCGGGGCAAGGTTCACAGTACGTCGGCATGGGACGCGAGCTCTTCGAGCTCGAGCCTCTCTTTAGAGAGCAGGTTGATCTCTGCGCCTCTCATCTTTTGCCGCACTTGGGATTCGACATTCGAACGCTCTTCGAGAGCTCAACCGAGGAGTCGCGGGCAGCGGAGGAGCGGCTTCAGGAAACCGCGGTAGCGCAACCGGCTCTGTTTGTCGTCGAATACTGCCTTGCCCGCCTGTTTGCCGAGTGGGGCATCGAGCCGGAGGCGATGATCGGGCATTCGATCGGGGAGTACGTCGCCGCCTGTCTTTCCGGGGTCATGAGCCTTCCTGACGCCCTACGTCTGGTGGCGGCCCGGGGTCGCCTCATGGGGGAGTTACCACCCGGCGGGATGACCGCGGTTCACCTTTCTGAAGCCCAGGTTAGACATCTTCTACCTGCGGATTTGGAGATCGCGGCGGTCAATGGGCCGACGCTAGTCGTGGTGGCGGGAACCCTTACCGCCGTGGCGGCTTTTGAAGAAAAGCTGGCTGAGGACGGTGTCGAGCATCGACGGCTCAAGACCTCTCACGCTTTCCACTCCGCGATGATGGAGCCGATCTTGGAGCCCTTCGCCCGCGTGGTGGCCTCGATCGCGTTGCACGAACCGCAGCGGACCTTCATTTCAAATCTGACCGGACGACCGGCGACCGCCTCCGAAGTTACGGACCCCAACTATTGGGTCCGCCACTTGCGCGACGAAGTACGTTTCTCCGACGGTGTCGACGAGATATTCCGCGATCCAGGGCGGGTCTTCCTTGAGATCGGGCCAGGCCGAGCGCTGACCACGATCGTCCGGCAGAATCCTGGCGCGCAGGCCGGGATGACAATCCCCACCATGCGCCCGCAGTCTCGGGAAGGGTCGGACTTGGCTTGGGCGCTGGAGGCCCTGGGTCGCGCCTGGCTCGCGGGGGTGGCGATCGATTGGCGCGGTTTCCACCACCGCCATCGCCGCTTGCGGGTGGCGATGCCTGGTTATCCGTTCGAACGGCAACTGCATTGGATCGAGGCGCGTCCTCTCCGACCGTCCGGACCTCTCTCCGCAATTCCGGCAAGGAGCGCGGACCCCGCGGGCTGGTTCCATGCCCGGACTTGGCGGCGATCGGCAGGACAGGGCTCAGCCGCGACCGAACCGGGCGCCCTCCTACTGTGGGCCGCGCCCGGCGGTTTGGGCGGTGAAATCCACCGTGAGCTCACCTCGCGCGGCGTTGCGGTGGTGCTCGCCGAGCTTTCGGGCAGTCTGGAGCCTAGTTCCTTAACCGCCAGCCTTGCGGAAGAGGTCGCCCCACGACGTATCGCTCTGTTGGTGGAGCGTTGTACGCCGGGGCCGGAAGCAGCCGGGGCGCTCGCCCTCCTACTCTCCTCCCTGGCCTCTCGTCCGGAAGGTCGCGATGATTCGCCGGAGCTGATCCTGGTCACCGAATGCGCCGAAGAGGTGGTTGGCAGCGAAGTGACGAACGCGGTCCCTAACGACACCCTCGCCACCTTGATGGCAGAGGCCGCTCGGATGCCCGGTCTCCGCTGGCGCTGCGTGGACGTTGATGTCGAAGGAGAAAGCCCGCGGAGCGACAAGCTCGTCGACGAGTTGCTCGCGCCGGGACCGGCCGGCGTGGGGTCTGTGGTGGCCCTTCGAAACGGCTATCGATGGCTGCCGGCTTACGAGGTGGTTCACTTGGAGCATCGCGCGGGAGCCATTCGGCCCGGCGGTGGTTATCTGGTGGTGGGCCAGATAGGGGTGGCAAGCCAGTCCGTGCTCGCCGCGTTCGCGGAGGCGGGCGCACAGGCGCAGCTCATCCCGGCCGATCCGGCCGTAATCCTCGCATCTCCGGCGTTTGCATCCAATCTGCACGGAATCGTCGTCACGGGCGGTTGGGAGACTCCTGCAGACACTCTCGCGGCGCTCGACGTCGCCCTCGGCGGTCGCGCGCTGGATTTCCGGCTCGTCCTCGCCCCATTCGCTGCTGGGCAGGAGATCGAAATTGGCGAAACCGTCGCCGAACGGCGGCTTGCCGCAGCGGTTCGCGTCCGTGCCCAAGCCGGTGGTGTCCGCTGGCGGATCGCCTCCTGGCGGATCACCTCGAGATCGGGTGATGACCAGGGGCTGACCCCGGGGGAGGCCGCGGAAGCCTTCCTGAGGCTCATCACGTGGCAGGGAGAGGCTCACCTCGTCGTGGCGCCCGTCGACCCTTCGGTTGCGGTACCCGTCGCCGAACCGCTCTCGTTCGCGGCAGAGCTTAAGCCAACAGGCAAGGGCGGGTATGTGGCGCCGCGCAACGCGGTAGAACGCGATTTGGCTGCGATCTGGGAGCACTTCCTGGGGATCGCTGCCGTGGGCGTTTTCGACAGTTTTCTCGAGCTCGGCGGACACTCCTTGCTGGCGACGCGCGTGACTGCGCGGATGCGCGAGGTCTTCGGGGTCGAACTGCCGCTCAGCAGCCTCTTCGAGAGCCCCCACTTGGCCGCGCTGGCCGTCGAAATCGGTGCGCGCCGAGAATCTCTGGGTGAGCCGTCGTCTGCTGCGCAGAGTCCGGCTTTTCACGCGATTGCCGCCCCGGCGGATCGTTATGATCCGTTTCCCCTTACCGAGGTGCAGCAAGCTTACTGGATCGGGCGTAGCGCCGGATTTGAGCTGGGGAATGTGGCAGCGCACAGCTACCTTGAGGCGGAGACTCGGAATCTCGATCTCTCGCGGCTTGAGGCGGCGCTCGATCGGCTCGTAAACCGCCACGAAATGTTGCGGGCGGTCGTAACACGCGATGGTCAGCAGCGAATTTTGGCTGAGGTTCCGACTTATCGCATTGAAGTCGATGATCTTCGGGGTATGGCCCCAGAGGCTGCGGAAGCGGTCCTCAAGGAGACGCGAGCTCGCCTGGCGCAAGAGGTCGTACCGACCGACCGCTGGCCGCTTTTCGCCGTGCGCGCCTCGCTCCTGGATTCGGGCGCAACTCGCCTGCACATCCGACTCGATTACCTGATCGCCGACGCTTGGAGCGCTCGGACTTTGGCACGCGATGTCGGAGCTTTCTACGCCGATCCGACGATTTTCCTGCCGAACCTCGAGGTCTCGTTCCGAGATTATGTCCTTTGGCTGGAATCCCTGCGCGAAACCGAAGAGCATCGACGAGCCCTCGCCTACTGGCAGGGACGGCTGGAAAATCTTCCTCCGGCACCGGATCTACCTCTCGCGGTGAGTCCAACCACCCTGCTGAAGCCGCGCTTCGAGCGTCGGCGCGCCGCCCTGCCGGCCTTCCATTGGGGGGAGCTCAAGCGCCGCTTCGCACAGGCGGACCTCGCGCCTTCCGCAGCGCTGGCGGCGGTATTTGCAGAGATTCTCACCGGTTGGAGCAAGAGTCCTCGTTTCACCATCAATCTGACGCTGTTCAATCGTCGGCCGGTGCATGCCCAAGTTGGGGAGTTGGTCGGCGATTTTACCTCTCTCACCTTGTTGGCGGTGGAGAGCGAACCAGGCGGCGGATTCCTGTCACGAGCCCGCGCCTTACAGCGGCAACTGTGGCGGGACCTTGACCACCAATCGGTGAGCGCCGTTCAGGTGTTACGCGACCTTTCCCGAGAACGCGGCGAGCTGGCGCGAGGATCGATGCCGGTCGTCTTTACCAGCACTTTGAGCATGACCACCGGCACTTCCGCGGCTGAGACGGAGGCGAGCGTTGCCGACCCTGTCCAGGTGGTCTACAGCCTCAACCAGGGACCGCAGGTCTGGATCGACCATCAGGTCTCGGAGCGTCAAGGGGAGCTCGTTTTCAATTGGGATGTCGTGGAGGGCCTTTTCCCACCGGGGCTGATCGACGCGATGTTCGAGGCCTATCGTGCGCTTTTGGAGACGCTCGCCCAGGCCGATGAAGCTTGGGGGGTTGTCCCGTTGCCCTTGGTGTCAACCGCCCAGCTCGAACAGCGTGCTGCGGTAAATGCCACCGAGGCACCCGTCACCGACGATCTCCTTCACACCTTGTTCCGCGCGCAGGCAGCCCGTCGGCCCGAGGCGACGGCGGTAGTCGCCGGAGATCGCCGATTGACCTATGGCGAGCTCGCCGCACGTGCCGGCTGGCTAGGCCGTCGGCTGCGAGATTTGGGAGCACGGCCCAACACGCTGATTGCGGTGGCGATGGAAAAGGGTTGGGAACAGGTGGCTGCGGTGCTCGGCGTGCTCGAGGCCGGTGCCGCCTATCTGCCGGTCGATCCGTCGCTGCCCTCCGACCGGCTGGGATATCTGCTCGCCCATGGTGAGGTTCGAATCGCCCTCACGCAGTCCTGGCTGGAACATCGTCTCGACTGGCCACCCGGAATCGTGCGCATCTGCGTCGACCGTGAGCCCGCGAAAGAGGGACTCGAACCGCTGGAGATTTCCCAGGCACCCGGCGACTTGGCCTACGTTCTCTACACCTCCGGATCGACCGGCTTGCCCAAGGGCGTAATGATCGACCACCGCGGCGCCGTGAACACTATTCTCGACGTCAATCGCCGCTTTGCGCTGGGCCCCAACGACGCAGTTCTCGCCGTGTCATCCTTGAGCTTCGATCTTTCGGTCTTTGACATCTTTGGTCTCCTCGCCGCAGGAGGCAAGGTGATCGTGCCGGAGCCCGGGACCAGCCGGGATGCCGAACGATGGGTGGAGCTTCTGCACCGCGAAGGCGTGACGCTGTGGAATACGGTGCCTGCGCTCTTTGAGATGCTGGTGGAGCACGTGTCGGGTCGGCCGGATCTCCTACCGCCGCCCCTTCGGTTTGCGTTGCTCTCCGGCGACTGGATTCCTCTGTCGCTTCCCGATCGCGCCCGTCAGGCTCTTCCGGGTATCGAGGTGGTCAGCCTGGGAGGTGCCACGGAAGCGTCGATCTGGTCCATTCTCTATCCCGTCGCCGAAGTTGCGGGCGATTGGAAAAGCATCCCGTACGGCCGGCCGATGCTCAATCAGTCCTTTTCTGTCCTCGACGGCCAGCTCGAGGCGCGGCCGGTGTGGGTTCCGGGGCAACTGTACATCGGCGGTATCGGTCTGGCGCTCGGCTACTGGCGCGACGAGGAAAGGACGAGAGCCAGCTTCATCCGTCATCCACGCACCGGCGAACGCCTGTACCGCACCGGCGATCTCGGTCGATACCTGCCCGATGCAACGATCGAGTTCCTGGGGCGCGAGGACTTCCAGGTCAAGATCCATGGCTATCGCATCGAGCTTGGAGAGATCGAGGCCACTCTTTCTCAACACCCGGCGGTGCGCGAATGCGTGGTCGCCGCGCCGGGCTCACCACAAGGTGCCCGCCGTTTGGTGGCCTACGTGGTTCCAGGCTCCGACCCTGTCGCTGTGAAGAGCGCGAAGACCGAGTCGGCACAGGTGGCGCAGTGGCAGGCGCTGTTCGACGCCACGTACGGTGCGTCAACCGGTAGAGAGGCCACCTTCGACATCGCCGGGTGGAAAAGTAGCTATGGCGGCGATATACCGCCGGAGGAGATGCAGCGCTGGGTTTCTTCCACCGTGGAGCGCATTCTGGCCCTGCGGCCCCGGCGCGTACTGGAGATCGGCTGCGGTACGGGCCTGCTTCTGTTTCGGATCGCCCCTTTCTGCGAGCATTACCGAGGCACCGATCTTTCGGCGGAGGCCCTGGCGTCGATCCATCGCCAGATCGCGGCAGCGGGTATCAAGCTGCCCCAAATACAGCTTGCTCAATCCGCTGCGGACGACTTCACCGGCGTCGCGTCCGGCGAATTTGATTTGGTGATCATCAACTCGGTCATTCAGTATTTCCCGGATGTTGGATATCTGCTTCGGGTGGTCGAGGGAGCGGCAGGAGTTGTCTCACCCGGCGGCCATATCTTCGTGGGCGATGTACGTGACTTGACGACGCTTCCCGCCTTTTACGCCTCCATCGAGCAGGCGCTGTCACTGGTCGACCTCGGACAGGAAGAGCTGCGGCGAAGGATCGAGCAGCGTACGGCGAAGGAAGAGGAATTGGTGGTCAGCCCCGATTTCTTCAGGGCACTTGCAGACCGGCTGCCGGCGGTTCAGGGTGCGGTGATGGAGCCGAAGCGCGGGCGCGACCGCAATGAGTTGGTCAACTATCGGTACGACGTGACGCTCTTGATCGACCCTCCGGCCGCGCCTCGCCAAGTCCGCTGGCAGGACTGGCAGGACGTCGGCGGAACCCTTGCCGCTCTGTGCGACCGGTGGCGCGCCTCAGAAGGCGAGCCGATAGGCGTTCGCGGCATACCGAGCTCACGGCTCACCGGGGATCTCGCCCGGTGGGCCGATCCCGCACGAGGACCGGACGGATCATCGGCCGGGGCCGTCGAAGCTGTCGATCCGGAAGATTTGTTCCATCTTGGCCAGGAGCTCCGTTGCGGTACGACCTTGACCGTTTGCGGCGCGGACCGCCCCGGTGCTCTCGATCTCGTCCTTTGGCCCCTCACAGCATTGGACTCGTCGACGCCTTTTTGGCTCCCGGCCGAACCGCATTTCGGAGAGCCGAGGTGGAAGTTCTGGGCCAACGATCCATCGAGGCCGCAGCTGGCACATACCTTGGTTCCAAAGCTGACCGCCTTCCTGCGCGAAAAGTTGCCCGACTACATGGTGCCGGGCGTTTTCGTGATCCTCGACGGTTTACCGCTCACCGCCAATGGCAAGGTTGACCGCAGCGCCTTGCCCGCGCCCGGCATCGATCCCGAGGCTGCGCCCGGACTCCACGTCGCTCCGCGAACGCCCACCGAGCAAGCGGTGGCGGAAATCTGGTCTCAGGTGCTGCGCGCGGAGCGGGTGGGTGTCGAGGACAACTTCTTCGACCTGGGAGGCCATTCGCTCCTCGCGATCCAGGTGCTTTCTCGACTGCGTCAGCAACTGAAAGTCGAAGTTCCGGTTCAAACCCTTTTCGAGTCCGCAACGGTCGCCGGTCTGTCGAGAGAGATCGACGTTCTCCTGCAGCGATCGATTCCGGAAGACGGCGCGCGTCTCCAGCCTGTATCGCGCGATCAACGACTGCCGCTTTCCTTCTCACAAAAGCGGCTTTGGTTTCTCGATCGCTTAGTTCCGGGGAATGCTTTCTACAACATTCCAGCGGGCGTTCGAATGAAAGGAAAAGCGGACCTACGGTCTCTCGCCGCGGCGATCAACGAGATCGTCCGCCGCCATGAAACCCTGCGAACGACGTTTGCCGAAGCGGATGGCGAACCCTTCCAGGTGATCGCACCGGGGATTCACGTGGCGGTGCCTCACGTCGATCTGCGGAATCTGTCCGATGCAGCAGGAGAGGCGGAGATCGTGCGCCTGATGAACGAGGAGGCAAAACGCCCGTTCGACCTCGCGGCCGGACCCATGCTGCGCGCCTTCACCCTCTGGCGGGCGGAGAACGACTTCGTCCTCCTTCTCACGTTGCATCACATCGTTTCCGACGGCTGGTCGATGGGCGTCTTCTATCGCGAGCTTCAGGCTCTCTACTCGGCATTTTCCGCGGGTCGGCCTTCTCCTCTGGCCCCTCTGCCCATCCAGTACGCCGATTTCGCCTACTGGCAGAATCAAGCTCTGCAAGGGGAGCTGCGCGAGGCTCACCTGTCTTTCTGGCGCGAGCAGCTCGGCGGCTTGCCGTTATTGGAGCTTCCCACCGACCGCCCAAGACCACGTTTCGAGAGCTTCCGCGGCTCCATGGTGTCGGCCCTGCTCGATCGTACCCTCGTGAGCTCTCTAAAGGCGATGAGCCAGCGCTGCGAGGCCACGTTGTTCATGACGATCCTCGCCGGGTTTAAGGTCTTCTTGGCGCGATACTCACGGCAGTGGGAAATTGTCGCGGGCTCGGCGGCTGCCGCGCGCAATCGCCCTGAGCTCGAAGGGTTGATCGGATTCTTCCTCAATATGCTGGTCCTGCGCACCGACCTGTCCGGCAAACCCAGCTTCGAGGCGGCGGTGCGGCGGGTTCGCCAGGTCACCTTGGACGCCTACTCTCATCAGGACCTGCCTTTCGAAATTTTGGTGGACGAGTTGCAGCCGGAACGCGATCCGAGCCGGAACCCGCTCTGTCAAGTTCTACTGATGTACCAGAACTACCCCGTAGAAGAGCGCGGGCTCGAGGGCGATTCCCTGAGGCTCATGAAGGTCGATAGCGGTACAGCCAAGTTTGATCTCGTCCTGTTCGTAGACGATGTGGAGCAGGGCTTGCAGGTAAAGCTGGAGTTCAACACCGATCTTTTCGACCGGACGACGGCGCGGCGGGCGCTCGGGCAATTTGAGATCCTGTTGCGTTCGGCGATGGCGACTCCGGAGCGGTCGATCACCGATCTGCCGATGATCGACGACGTGGAGAGGCATCAGGTTCTGACCGAATGGAACGACACGGAACATCGATACGCGACGGCGGAACGTATCGAAGAGCTATTCGAACGCGCGGCGGCTCGCCAGCCGAATGCCGTGGCAGTGGTGTTCGAAGACGTCGTGCTCACGTACCGACAGCTCGACGAACTGGCCAACCAGTTGGCTTGGCGGCTGACAGCTCTCGGCGCGGGCCCAGGAAGCTACATAGCGGTCTATTTGGAACGATCGGCGGCAATGATCCCGGCCCTGCTCGGTATCCTCAAGGCAGGCGGAGCCTATGTTCCCTTGGAAGTGACCTACCCGGAGGCGCGGATCGAATGGATCCTGGATCGACTGGACATCCGCTTCGCGGTCACCCAGGCGAGTCTGTCGGCGGCCATCGGCAACCTTGGAGCGGGTTCCTTAAAGACGGTATGCATTGATGACGCCTTGGTGCTCGCCACGCACCCGCGGAACCGTCCGGTTCTACCGCTCATTGAAAATGGCATGGCCTACGTCATCTTCACTTCAGGTTCCACCGGTACACCCAAGGGCGTCATGGTGCGCCATCGTGCCGTTGTCAATCTAATCGACTGGATTGGCCGCGAACACCGGATCGGTTCGCGGGATCGGGTGCTTTTCGTCACATCCCTTTGCTTCGACCTTTCGGTCTACGACGTCTTTGGTCTCCTGGCGGCGGGTGGATCGATTCGCGTGGTCTCTGCGGCGGACGTGCGAGATCCGCAACGCCTGCTACAGATTCTGATGACCGAGCCCATCACCTTTTGGGATTCGGCTCCGGCCACCTTGCAGCAGTTGGTCCCTTACTTTCCGGTCACGCCACACGAGATCGATCTGCGTCTGGTCTTTTTGAGCGGAGATTGGATTCCCGTTGGGCTTCCGGACGACGTGCGCGCGAGCTTCCCCGGCACTCAGGTGATCAGCCTTGGCGGTGCTACGGAGGCGACGGTGTGGTCCAACTCTTTTCCCATAGGAGAGGTCGAGGCGCATTGGGTGAGCATTCCCTACGGTCGTCCGATGCAGAACGCCCGCTACCACGCCCTGGACTCCGATTTCGAGCCGGCGCCTATCGGCGTTCCGGGCGATCTTTACATTGCGGGCGACTGTCTCAGCTCGGGCTATGAGGACGCCGCACTCAGCGCCGAGAAATATCTGCCGGACCCTTTCTCCGGGCAGCCCGGGGAACGCATCTACAAGACGGGCGACCTGGTACGTTACCGGCCCGACGGAAACCTGGAGTTCCTCGGCCGCGCCGATCAGCAGGTCAAGGTGCGCGGATTCCGGATTGAGCTGGGGGAGATCGAAAGTTTGTTGGCACGGCATCCGGTGGTTGCGGACGCCGTAGTCGTGGTGCGCGAGGACGAGCCCGGCGATCAGCGCTTGGTGGCCTATGCCGTTCCGCGACAGGGGGAAGCGGTGTACGCGACCTCGGAGGAAGACTGGCAGCTACGCGTCGCCGAGTGGCAGACGATCTACGACAACATCTACGGCGATTCTTCCGCCGTGCTCGATCCTACTTTTAACATTTCCGGGTGGCGAAGCAGCTACACCGGGCGACCGCTTCCTGCCGAGGAGATGCTGGAGTGGGTGGACGATACGGTCTCCCGCATCCTCGCGCTGCGGCCACGGCGGGTGCTCGAGATCGGTTGCGGCACCGGACTGCTTCTCTTCCGCGTGGCGCCGCACTGCCGCTCTTATTGGGCCACCGACTTCTCACGCACCGCGCTGCAGGCGATCCGTCGAACCCTCGGCAGTCCGGGACTGGAACTGCCTCAGGTCCGCCTATTCGAGCGCTTGGCCGACGATTTCGAGGGCCTTCAGGCGGGTTCGTTCGATCTGGTGCTCATCAACTCGGTGATCCAGTACTTCCCGAGCCTGGATTATCTCAGCAAGGTGGTGTCCGGGGCCGCGTCCCTCCTTTCACCCGGGGGACATCTTTTCGTGGGCGACGTGCGGAGCCTTCCGCTTCTCTCGACGTTCCATACCTCGGTGCAACTCTCTCAGGCGCCCCCGGATCTTTCCACGGAGACTCTGCGCCAAAACGTGCGAGAGGGTCTTACCCAGGAAGAGGAATTGGTCGTTGCCCCGGCCTTCTTTACCGAGATCGAACAGCGGGTACCCGGCTTAGGTTCAACCCGTATCCTGCTCAAGCGCGGCGCCATCGACAACGAGCTTAATCGCTATCGCTATGATGTCATCTGCGCTGCGGACCACGGTGAAGCTCAGGCTCCGGAGCCGTGTCATTGGTTGGCTTGGAAGGAGGAGGCCTGGACGCTTCCCGGCATCGCGCAGTTTTTGAAAGAGACAACCCCAAGCGTGATCGGTTTTTTCGGCGTGCCGAACGCGCGCCTGGCCGGAGACGCGGAGCTGGAGAGGCTCCTCTCCGATCCGGCCGGACCGGAGACGGTCGGCCAACTTCGAATCGCCATCGCGGCGAGGCCGGAGGTTGGAGTGGACCCCTCGGAGCTCTGGTCCTCGGGTGAGGTCTTGGGATTTTCCGTCGAAGTCTCCTGGTCGTCGGCGGGCAAAGAGTACTTCGACGTGGTCTTCCGCGACTCCAGACTTGCGATCCTTCCGGTGTGTCCTCCGGATCGGGATCAGACGACGGAAGAGCCGCAGGTCCTTGCCAACGATCCCCTTCAGGCGCGGGTACAGCAGCGACTGGCGTCCGCTCTCCGTGCCTGGCTGCAACAGCACCTTCCGCCCTACATGATGCCGTCAGATTTCGTGCTGTTGCAATCCGTGCCGCTGACACCTAACGGTAAGCTCGATCGAAATTCGCTGCCGATTCCGACACGACGGTCCGGGGGAGCGATCGGCGTACCTCGCAATCCCTTGGAGCAAAAGCTGGCTGAGATTTGGGCCGAAGTGCTGGGTGTCGAGCAAGTGGGTGTGTTTGACAATTTCTTCGAGCTTGGAGGCCATTCCCTGCTTGCCACGCAGGTGATGGCTCGAGTAGCCCAAGCGGTAGGTGAGGAGGTTCCCCTCCGCTCCTTGTTCGAAAACCCAACGGTCGCCGGCCTTGCGGCGAGCTTCGGGCGTTGGCAGAGTGCGGCGGGTGTGGCGACACTTCCACGGATCGAACCGATTTCCCGCGTTCGGCCTCTCGCACTCTCGTACTCCCAACTCCGCCTCTGGCTGCTGGACCGTTTGGCTCCGGGCAATGTCGCCTACAGCATTCCGACCGCGCTTCGGATGGTCGGAAGTCTTGCGCCGGCGATCCTCGCCGCGAGTTTGAGCGAGATCGTTCGTCGCCATGAGACATTGCGGACGACCTTTTTCCTCGATGGCGATGAACCGGTGCAGGTCATCGCGTCGGCGCGACCCTTGCCTCTTCCCATCATCGATCTGAGCGCACTGCCCGCCGAACACTTGGATACCTGCGCCGGCGGACTCAAAGCCTGGCATGCCGCCCGTCCCTTCGACCTGGAGGTAGGCCCGCTGCTACGAGTCTGCCTGCTACGTTTCAGCGAACGCGAACACTGGGCGCTCGCCAACCTGCATCACATCGTGGGTGATGGTTGGTCGGTGGGGCTCCTCATTCGCGAGCTGGCAGCTCTTTACGAGGCGGCGATCGCCGGCCGGCCATCGCCGCTGCCGCCGCTACCGGTCCAATATGCGGACTACGCTCACTGGCAGCGTCAGAGGGTGCGCGGAGCCCGCCTCTCGACTCTCCTCGACTACTGGCGGCAGCGGCTGGAGGGTGCGCCGGCCGTTCTCGATCTGCCCATGGATCGGCCTCGACCGGAGGTGCAGACATACGATGGAAACCTAATGTCGGTTCTGGTGCCGACAGGGGTCGTGGCGGAGTTGCGAGCCGTCATTCGCTCCGAATCGGCGACCTTGTTCATGGCGTTCCTCGCGCTGTTCGGTACCTTGCTCCGCCGCACGACCCGATCTGAAAACTTTGTGATCGGTACGGCCATCGCAGGACGAGCTCAGGTGGAGATCGAGAGCCTCATCGGTTTCTTCGTGAACACCCTGGCCTTGCCCTTGGATGTTTCAGGCGATCCTGAGTTTTCCGTCCTCCTGCGCCAGGCGAGAGAGACGGCCCTGGGCGCTATTGCGAATCAAGAGCTGCCCTTCGAGAAACTCGTCGACGAGCTCCAGCCCGAGCGCTCGCTGAGCCATTCGCCGATTTTTCAGGTCGCCCTTGTGATTCAAAACACCGCCTGGTCGAGCCTTGACCTTCCCGGGTTGACCCTCAGCCAAGTGAGCTCCGGAGCGCCAACCGCGAAATACGATCTGACTCTCCTCGCCGAAGAGCGCGGCGACAAACTCGCGGTCGTGTTCGAGTACAACTCAGGACTGTTCGACCGCACGACCATCGCCCGCCTGCTGTCGCACCTCATGATCCTGCTCAAGGGCGCTGCCGCGGATCCCCTCCAACGCCTATCCGAATTGAGCTTGATGTCCGCTGCCGAGACGCATCAACTTTTCTGCGAGTGGAACGACTCGCAGGTGGCGCGGCCGGAAGCAGCGTCCTGCATCCATCAACTCTTTGCCGCCCAAACGCAGCGCACTCCCGAGGCGGTGGCTGTCCGGGTTGGCGACGCGGCGCTCAGCTATCGTGAGCTCGATCTGCGTACCAACCGGCTTGCCCGGCACCTGCGCGCGCGAGGCGTCGGGGTCGAGTCGCGGATCGGCGTATTCATCGATCGCTCGTTCGAAATGCCGGTGGCCCTGTTGGCAATCCTCAAAGCGGGTGGTGCCTATCTGCCGTTGGACCCGACGATTCCGGGTCCGCGCCTGGCCCAGATGCTGAGCGACGGTGGCGTCGAGCTCGGGCTGACCGCTGCGCGATTCATGGCCACCCTCCCCCCGGAGACGCCAAGACCGATCGACTGGATTGCCATCGATTCCGATGGGCCGGAGTTTAGCGACGATCCATTGGTCGGCGGTGCGGTGCCGGAGAACTTGGCTTACGTGATCTACACCTCGGGATCGACGGGCCTGCCTAAAGGCGTGATGATTCCCCACGCAGCGATCGCGAACCGACTTCTTTGGATGCAAGAGCGATTTCCCTTAAGCCCGTCGGACCGGGTACTGCAGAAGACTCCGTACAGTTTTGATGCGTCGGTCTGGGAGCTTTTCGTGCCCCTGTTGGCCGGAGCCGAGCTGGTCATGGCGCGGCCGGGCGGCCATCAAGAGCCGGCCTACCTCGTCGAGACCATGGCTCGAGACCGCATCACGGTTCTTCAGCTCGTGCCCTCAATGTTGCCGCTGCTCGTGGAGGAGAAGGGGCTCGATGATTGTCGCTCGCTGCGGCGACTGTTCTGTGGCGGCGAGGCGCTTCCCGTCGAATCTTGCGCCGAATTCGAAGCGAGGCTGGGGGCGCGCGTCATCAATCTCTATGGGCCGACCGAGACGGCGATCGATGCGAGCTACTGGCCCTATCGACCGGGGTCCGGAGAGGTCATTGCTCCGATCGGTCGACCGATCTCCAACCTGCACTTGCGAATCCTCGGGCAGGTGGCGGAGCCGGTCCCATTGGGCTCGCCAGGGGATCTTCTGGTGGGGGGCATCGGTCTCGCGCGCGGCTATCTGGACCGGCCCGACCTGACGGCCGAGCGGTTCTTGCCCGATCCCTTCGCGGAGGTGCCTGGAGGGCGCCTCTACAAGACCGGCGACTTGGCGAAGGCGGGCGTCGATGGAGGGTTGCGCTTCCTGGGCCGTTCCGACCACCAGGTAAAGATTCGCGGCTTCCGCATCGAGCTGTTTGAGATCGAAGAGGCGCTACGCCAGGAACCGGGTGTGCGCGAGGCGGCGGTCGTGGCACGGGATGGCGGTGGCGGCAAGCGGCTGGTCGCCTACTTCGTGGCGGCGGCAGGAGAGTCTGTCGACGAAGAAGAGCTGCGTGGCGGATTGCGAAGGAAATTGCCCGATTGGATGGTGCCGGCAGCTTTTGTTGCTCTGGCGGCGCTGCCCCTCAACGCGAGCGGCAAGCTCGACCGCTCCGCGCTCCCGGAGCCGAATCTGCCGCGCATGGCGGGCGCGGTGCCACCGCGGACGGCGGCGGAGCGCAAGCTGGTGGAGATCTGGGCACAGGTGCTCGGCCTCGAGACTCTCGGAGTACATGACAACTTTTTCAGCCTCGGCGGCGACTCGATCCTGAGCATCCTTATCGCTTCGCGGGCGACGCAGGCGGGTTTCAACTTCTCACCGCAAATGCTTTTCAAGCATCAGACGGTGGCCGAGTTGGCTGCCGTGACTCAGAGCGGTTCCGGCGTACAGGCCGAGCAGGGGTTGGTCCTCGGTGAGGCACCTTTGACGCCCATCCAGCGCTTTATCCTGGATGCGGATTTGGTCGACCTCCACCACTACAACCAGTCGCTGCTGTTTGCGGTCCGCGAGCGGCTGGATATCAGAGCCCTCCAAGCGGCGGTGGCGGCACTCCTTCGACATCACGATGCTCTGCGCCTCGGTTTCACGAAAGAAACCTTTGGCTGGAGCCAGCGCCATCGAGACCTGAACCAGGCTCTTGCCGTCATCGATCTTGGCGGACTTTCGACCGAGGCTCGAAGTCAAGCGATGCTCGCCGCGTCGACCGCGCTCCAGGCCGGGTTCGATCTGAGCACCGGATCGTTGTTCCGAGTGGTTCATTTCACGCTGAGCGAACCGCCGGACCGTTTGCTGATCGCCGCTCACCACCTGGTGGTGGACGGCGTCTCATGGCGCATTCTCTTGCAGGATCTGGAGGAGTCCTATCGCTCGTTCGCTCGGGATGTTGAGCCCCAGTTGCCGCCCAAGACCTCGTCCTTCAAGGAGTGGGCGGTACACCTCGCCGAGCACGCTCAGTCTCCTGAGGCGATGTCCGAGATCGGCTACTGGTTGGATCGGAAGCGGATCGGGAAACCCCTGCCGGTAGACCTCCCGAGCGGGCGGAATCGTTCCGGATTGGCACGCATCGTGTCGGTCTCTCTCGATCGCGAGACGACTCGCGAGCTACTCCAGCAGGTGCCTTCCCACTACCGCATCCAAAGTCCCGAGCTGCTGCTGGCGGCCGTGGCGAGCACACTGGCGGAGTGGACGAGCTTTCCGTTGCTGCGCATCGATCTCGAGGGGCACGGCCGTGAAAATATCTCCGAGAATCTGGACACCTCACGAACGGTGGGTTGGTTTACCTCGGTCTTCCCCGTAGTCCTGGAGATGGGCGCAGAAGACGATATCGAGGAGACCCTCAAGGCGGTGAAAGAGCAGATGCGCCGCATTCCCCGCCACGGCATCGGTTACGGTCTGCTGCGCTACTTGAGCAACGCGCCGGAGGCTCTGGATTTGCGCTTGCAACCTCAGGCCGAAGTGAGCTTCAACTACCTTGGTCAAGTCGATCAGACTTTGGCGGAGTCTTCGCCCTTTGCGCTTGCCGCCGAATCGGCGGGACCGGCTCGCAGCCCTCGTCAACCACGGCGCTACCTTCTCGAGGTCGATGGCCTGGTCATCGGTGGTTGTCTCCAAGTGAATTGGACGTACAGTGAGGAACTGCACCGGCGCGAGACGATCGAGGCGCTTGCCCGACGCTTCCGGGATCGGCTGCTGGCTTTCATCCGCCACGCCTTGGTAGGCGAGGGAAGCGGATGCGTTCCTTCCGACTTTCCGCTGGCACGCCTCGACCAAGCCGCAATCGATCGTTTGGCGGGCCGCGACCTCGAAGATCTACTACCGCTCTCGCCGTTACAGCTTGGTTTCCTTTTTCACGCTCTGCATGCTCCGGAATCCGGAGCCTACGTCCAACAGTTGGTCGCCACTTTGGAGGGGCGGCTCGATGTCGGTGTCTTCGAACGTGCCTGGCAGGAAATCGTGCGTCGTCATTCGATCCTGCGTACGGCTTTCGTCTGGGAAGGCCTGCGCGAACCCCTGCAGGTTGTGCGGCGCGATACCGACTTGCGCCTCGAACGCTTCGACTGGACGCATTTCGACCCAAGCGAGGTGGAGGAGCAGTCCATTGCGCTGATCGAGGCCGACCGTCGGCGAGGATTCAACCTTGCCTTGGCGCCGCTGATGCGCTTGGCACTGATCGAGCTGCCAGGGCGAACCTATCGGCTGGTCTGGAGCCATCATCACCTCCTCTTGGACGGTTGGTCGCTACCGATCCTGCTGGCGGAGGTCTTTCAGTTCTACATGGCCCTGCGCGAAGGTCGGTTGCCTGAGCTCCCGCCTGCACGACCCTATCGGGCCTACATCGAATGGCTGCAAGGGCGGGATCTGGCGTCGGCGGAGGCGTTTTGGCGCTCCACATTCGCCGGCTGCGAGGTGCCGACTCCCTTGCCCGGGCTCGGTCGGCCGGAGGGGGAGGGTGAGATTCTGGAGCGGGTCGCCCAGCTCTCAGAAGAAAAGAGCCAGGCTGTTCGCACCTTGGCGCGTCGGAGCCGGCTTACTTTGGGCACCCTCGTTCTGAGTGCCTGGGCTCTTCTGCTCCGCCGGCTCAGCGGGCGCGACGACGTGGTATTCGGTCTCACCCTATCGGTCCGTCCGGCAGAGATTGCCGGAGTGGAGTCCATGGTGGGAGTACTGCTCAATACACTTCCGGTTCGAATCGCTTGTTCTGCCGAGGAGAAAGCGGCGAGCTGGCTGCGTGGCATCCAGGCGCTGCAGGTGGAGCTGCGCCAGCATGAGCACAGCCCCTTGGTGGACGTCCAGCAATGGGTGGGAGTTCCCCGGGGAGTACCGTTCTTCGAGAGCGTCGTTACGGTTCAGAACTATCCCGTCGACCCGTCGCTGCGGGAGAACGCGACGGATCTGGCAGTAAAGGATCTCCGCTTCCTGGAAAAGGCGACCTTTCCATTGAGCCTTGCTTTGATGCATGGCGCGCTCCTGACCCTCCAGATTCGCTACGACAGTCAGCGGTTCAATATCGAGCAGGTCGATCGTTGGCACGGCTATCTGCAACGGCTGTTGGTCGCATTCGCCGGCCTGGAGGACGAAACGCTGGGAGACCTGGACGAGCTGCTCGATGAGTTGGATCGGCAGGAGCAAGCGGCTCGGGAAAAAACCTATCGTGAGAGTGAAATGAAGAAGTTTAAGAATGTTCGGCGTCGCTCGACGTCGGTGGGCGGGTGAAGCATGGCTACTTCGAGTCTTACTGGAGAAGAACGCATGGGCCCAGCGGCCGTGAATGGATATCGACTTTCACCACAGCAGGAAAGGGTTTGGTCCCTAAGTAAAGGAGAAAGCGAGGATCATTTCCGCGCCACCTGCCGGGTGCGCATCGCTGGGAACCTCGATCCTGAAGCGATCGCCGCTGCAGCCCGCCGTTCTGTGGAGCGGCACGAGATTCTGCGGACGGTTTTTCGGAAACCTTTCGGAGCTTCCCATCCGGTGCAGGTGATCCTCGACGAACCTACCCTGGCTTTCCGATCGGTCGATATGAGCGGGCGGGAGGCAGGTGAGCAGAGGATCTGGCTCCAGCAGCTCGAGGAGGAGGCGAACGCGCCTTTCGACCTGGAGCATGGGCCTCTCTTGCGCTGCATCCTCGCCCGGCTGGCTCCTGCCGATAGCGTGCTCTACGTAACTCTGCACTCTCTTTGCGGCGACGGGCCGACCGTCCTTAATCTCGTAGACCAAATGGGCCGTACGCATTCCTCGGCGGCGGATGACGAGGAGCCGCTTCAGTATGCCGACTTGGCGGAGTTCTTCAACGAATTGCTAGAGTCGGAGGAGATGGCGCCGGGCCGGAAGTATTGGCTGGAAAGAGAACGCTCCGGAGCTCAGGACCGCGATTTACCTTTTGATCGTACGAACAGCCCGCTCGACGCCCCTGAGGTGCGGAGCGCCGCCGTCGCGATGGGCGGTGCGCTGACGGTGCACTCTGGCGATGATGTCAGGATCGCCGATGCTTCGCTTTCCACCCTGCTGCTGAGCGCCTGGGCGACGGTGCTCTGGCGGCTGACCGGTCGGTCCGATCTCGCTATTTCAGTTGCCAGCGAGGGTCGTGCCTACGAAGGCCTGGACGTGGCGCTTGGACTGTTCGCCCGTTCGCTGCCGCTCTCCTGTCGTTTGGCGCCGGAACAGTCGTTCGCCGATCTGATGGTATCGCTCGAAGGCGAGATCACCAAGGCGACTCAATGGCAGGGTAGTTTCACCTGGAAACTTTTAGAGGAGAGCCGGGCGCTCGATGGTATCGCTCCGACATCGTTCTTTGGCTTCTCGTTTCTCGAAGCGCGATCGACCAAGCGTTATGGCGACCTAAGCTTCGTCATCGAACGACTGGACTCGATGTTCGACTCCCCCCGATTGGAGCTGATCGGCACGGTGACCTCGGAGCGTCTCGAGCTCCGAGTTCGAGCATCTTCAGAAGTTTGTCCACCTGCCGAGGCTCAGCGGCTATTGGGTCAGCTCACCACGCTGCTTGAGAATGCCATTGCTAATCCGCAGCGGCGCCTGATCGACCTCCCTTCCCTCTCCCCGGTCGAACGTCATCAACTGTTGTTTGAGTTCAATGACACGGATGTCTTGCTCACTGCCGAGCAGCGACTGGATAAGCTTGTCCTTGACCAATGCCGCAGGACTCCGAATCGCATCGCCGTCGTCGAAGGCGGTCGCTTCTTGACTTTCGCCGCTCTCGACACCCAAGCCGGACGGATCGCCGGCGAGCTGCTCCGGCGCGGGATCGAGACGGATGAGGTCGTGGGTGTCTTCCTAGAGCGATCGCTGGAGATGGTGGTTTCAATCCTCGGAGTGCTCAAGGCGGGGGCCGCGTACCTGCCGCTCGCTCCGGACTATCCACAGGACCGGCTGGCTTTCATGATCGCCGATGCGCGGCCCCGATTGATCGTGACCCAACGTCGCCTCCGGCCAAACTTGGAGCCCGCCGACGTTCCGATCTTGTCGCTGGACGAGGAGTGGCGAGCCGAACCCTTCCGCGAGCAATCACCGGAACATAGCTTGGGAACGGCCGGTACGCTGGCCTACGTGATCTACACCTCGGGCTCGACGGGGCGTCCTAAGGGAGTCGCAGTCTCGCACTCGGCGATTGGCAATCGGTTGCTCTGGATGCAGCGCCGCTTCCCGATCGGCGAGGATGACGCTGTCGTGTTCAAAACCGCGTTTACATTCGACGCCTCGATTTGGGAGTTGTTCGTTCCTTTGCTGGCGGGGGCCCGCGTGATCGTCGCTCGGCCGGGTGGGCAACAGGACAGCCGCTACCTGGTACGCCTCGTCCTCGAGCATCGGGCGACAGTGCTCCAACTCGTCCCCTCGATGTTGCGAATCGTGGTCGAGGAACCCGAGCTACCGGAATGCACGTCGCTGCTTCGCCTGTTCTGCGGCGGCGAGGCTTTCCCCGGCGAGCTTCAGCGCCGTTTTGCGGCTTGTCATACCGCGTCGCTGCACAATCTCTATGGACCTACCGAGGCCGCGATCGATGCCGCGCACTGGGCCTGCCAACCCGGGGATGCCCCGACATATCTCCCGTTGGGCCGACCGCTGTCGGGAGTCCGGATCTATGTTCTGGATCCTCGGGTCGCTGAGCCCGCTTTGCGCGGCGTGCCCGGCGAGCTGTGCATCGGCGGTCGAGGCTTGGCCCGCGGCTACCTCGGTAGACCGGATCTTACGGCGGAACGTTTTGTGCCTGATGGCCAGAGCGGTTCTTGGGGCGAACGCCTCTATCGCACCGGTGACCGGGTTCGCTTTCGTGCAAGCGGCGTCTTGGAGTTTCTCGGACGAATCGATCTACAGATCAAGATTCGCGGTTACCGAGTCGAGCTGGGCGAGATCGAGGTCTCGTTGGAGCGGCATCAGGGTGTCGCACAGGCGGCGGTGGAGTTGCGCTCCAACGAAAAGGGAGATCGTTTGATCGCCTATGTGGTGCCGCGCGCCGAGGCGCCTGATGCAGCCGAGCTGCGTACCTTTCTGGCCGAATCCTTACCCGACTACATGATACCGGCGGCGGTGGTTTTGTTGCCCGCTTTGCCGCTTCTTCCCAACGGCAAGTTGGATCGCAATGCGCTTCAAGAGCTCTCGGAGACCGAGGGTGAAAAGAGCAGAGAAGCACCGCAGAGTCTGACTCAGGAGGTTCTGTGCGGGATCTGGAGCGATGTCCTCGGTGTCGACGGCATCGGTATTCGGGACAGCTTTTTCGATCTCGGCGGCCACTCGATCTCGGCGACTCAGATGGCGGCACGCGTTCGAGCCGCATTCGGGGTTGACCTGACGCTTCGTGCTGTTTTCGATCACCCTACGATCGTCGAGATTGCAGAAGCGATCGAAGGTTTGCGCAGCGAGAGCCGGGCGCGAAGCCTGCCGCCGATGGTGATGCAGCCCCGAAACTTGCCGCTACCCCTGTCGTTCGCCCAACGCAGACTCTGGTTCCTCGATCAGCTCCAGCCGGGCAATGCCGCCTATAACGTCGGCCTTGCCTTTTCCCTCGCCGGTCGCCTCAGCCTGCCGATTCTGATCGAAGCGCTGAACGCCGTGCTGCGGCGCCACGAGGTGTTGCGAACGACGTTTGCGCGGGTCGACGGCGAGCCGATGCAGACGATCGCGCCAGAGCTCAAGCTGACGCTGCCCTTGGTAGATCTGGCCGGTCTCGAGACGGGCAGACGCGAGCGGATCGTCGCGCGATTGGCCTCCGCGGTGGCGGGTCTTTCTTTTGATCTGGTCCGCGGACCGCTCGTGCGCGCTTTGGTGGTGCGTGGCGGCGCTGTCGATCACACCGCGGTCGTCGCCCTCCATCACATTGTGACCGACGGATGGTCGACGAGGATCTTGTTGCGTGAGCTGGCCGCGTTCTACCGGATGAAATTGCAGCGGAGTCCGATGGACCTTCCCGATCTGCCGATCCAATACGCCGATTTTGCGTACTGGCAGCGTCAGTGGTTGCAGGGCGAGGAGTTGAATGCCCAGCTCGCTTATTGGCGCAGCCGGCTCGAAGCCCTGTCGGTGCTTCAGCTACCGACCGATCGTCCACGGCCGCCTCTCCAGAGCTTTCGGGGGGCGGCTCAGGCTTTGGTCCTGCCCGCGCGGGTGGTAGAGAGCCTAGCGCTCATCGGCCGCCGGAACGGCGCCAGCCTATTCATGGTTCTCGTCGCGGCTTTCAGCTGTCTTCTCGCCCGGCTCAGCGGGTCACGCGACATCGCTATCGGCGTACCGATTGCCGGCCGCAGCCGTCCGGAGGTCGAAGGGCTCATCGGCCTCTTCGTCAACACCTTGGTACTGCGAGCCGATTTCAGCGGGAAGCCTGGACTCGGAGCGGTCATCGAGAGAATCCGCGAGGCGGTGCTCGGTGCGTCCGCATCCCAGTATCTACCCTTTGAGCAATTGGTCGAATCTCTCCAGCTTGAGCGTGACCTCAGTCAGAATCCCCTCTTCCAAGTCATGCTCATTCTCCAAAATCTTCCGCAGAATGAGATCGAGATCGAGGGATTGGCACTGCGGACTCTGCCGGTGAAGACAGGAACCGCCAAGCTTGACCTCTCCCTCGACTTGATGGAAACGGCGAATGGCTTGGTCGGCGCCTTCGAGTACAACTCCGATCTGTTCGAGCCTGCAACGATCGAGCGTTGGGCGCGTCACTTTACGACCCTCCTGGAGTCGGGCTTGGAGAGCCCCGACAGATCCTTCTCGGAGCTCGATATGTTGAGCGAAGGGGAGCGGGGGCAGATCCTGGAACGATGGAACGAGACCGGTGTGACCTACCGGTTATTGACGTTGCATCAATTGATCGAGGAACAGGTGGCCCGCACTCCAGAGGCTCCTGCACTGGTCTTCGAAGGCGAGCGGATTTCGTATTCCGAGATGGATCGCCGGGCGGAGCTGTGGGCGCGCCATCTGCGGAACCTCGGCATAGGGCCGGAGATGCCGGTGGGAATCTGCGCCGAGCGCTCGATGGAAATGGTCATCGGGATGCTCGCGATTCTTAAAGCCGGCGGTGCTTACCTACCGCTCGATCCCAGCCTACCGTCGAAACGCCTGGCATTCATGATGCGAGATGCGGGCTTGCGGCTGGTCCTGACTCAGGAACGACTCCTGGGTAGACTGCCGAAGGATTGGGAAGGGCGCTACCTCTGTCTTGATGGCGAGGTACCGACCGATACCGGAATCAACGCGCCGACGGTGGTCGACCTTGCCAATCTGGCCTATATCATTTACACCTCGGGCTCGACCGGTTTTCCGAAAGGTGTGATGATCTCGCACGCTGCCATCGCCAACCGGTTGCTTTGGATGCAGAATGCCTATCGGTTGAGCTCAGAAGACCGCGTCCTCCAGAAGACTCCCTATACTTTCGACGTCTCGGTATGGGAGTTCTTCTGGCCGCTGCTCGTCGGCGCGACTCTGGTCATCGCCCGGCCCGAGGGGCATATGGACGCCTCCTACCTGGCCTCGCTGATCGCCGCCGAGAAAATCACCACGCTGCACTTCGTGCCGTCCATGCTGCAGGTGTTCTTGGAAGAGCCGAAGGCGGCCGAGTGCCAATCGCTGCGCCTGATCATCTGTAGCGGCGAGGCTCTATCCGTCGAGTTGGCAAACCGCTGCCTCTCCCGCTTCTCTCCGTTGGGTGTCGAGCTTCACAACCTCTATGGGCCCACGGAAGCCTCGGTAGACGTCAGTTTCTGGGAATGCCGTCCGGCAGAGCGGCTGCCCACAACGCCGATCGGGCGGCCGATTGCGAACACGCGGCTTTACGTCGTCGACCTAGAAGGAATGCCGGTTCCCGTTGGGGTTCCGGGTGAGCTTTTGATCGGCGGCGCCGGACTGGGCCGGGGATATCTCGGGCGAGCCGAGCAGACCGCGGAAAGGTTCGTTCCTGATCCCTTCGGTGTGGATCCAGGGGGCCGGCTCTATCGAACGGGCGACCTTTCCTGCTTCCTTGCGGACGGCGACATCGAGTTTCGGGGCCGCATCGACTTTCAGGTGAAAATTCGAGGTTTCCGGATCGAGCTGGGCGAAATCGAGTCGGTCCTTGAGCGCCACGCCGGTGTACGGCAGGCGGTGGCGGTTGCCGTACCGATCGCCGGTGACCCTCGGTTGGTGGCTTATGTAGTTTCCGAGGAAGAGAGCGCGCCAACTCAGGCCGAGCTGCGAACGCATCTCGCGGCAAATCTCCCCGACTACATGATCCCCGCGGCGATCGTGCTCGTGCCGGCTTTTCCTCTTTCGGCCAACGGTAAGGTAGACCGCCGTGCTCTTCCTGTACCAGGCGCCGTGGAGCCCGGCGAAAGCGACGACTTCGCGACGCCCCGAACGCCTATTGAAGAGATCATCGCCGGCCTCTGGCAGCAACTCCTGGGCCGTCAGCGGGTCGGGCGAAACGAGAGCTTCTTCCAACTCGGCGGCCATTCCCTGTTGGCCACCCAAGTTCTCTCGCGATTGCGCGACAACCTCGGCGTGGAACTGCCGTTGCGAACCTTTTTCGAAGGACCGTCGATCGCCGAGCTTGCCGTGGAGGTAGAGCGGGCCCGCGGAGGTCAGCAACAACCTCTGCCGCCCCTCCGACCGATGAAACGCCAGGGCGTCGTGCCGCTTTCCTTCGCCCAGGAGCGGGTTTGGTTCGTCGAACAGCTCGTGACCGACAACCCCGTCTACAACATTTCAGCCATTCTCGGCCTCTCAGGGGATCTCGATGTCCTTTCGTTGGCGGCCTCTTTCAGCGCGATCGTGAGACGGCACGAGGCGCTTCGAACCACCTTTCACGAGGTGGCGGGAGAAGCGATGCAGCGCGTCGGTCCGGTGACAGCCGTGGCGATACCCGTCATCGATTTAGGCGGTCTTGCCGAGCCGATACGAAGCGTCGAATCGCACCATCTGCAAGTGGCTGAGGCACGACGCCCGTTCGATTTGGAGCGCGGCCCGTTGCTGCGAGTGCGCCTTTTGGGTCTGGACCGCTACGACAATCTGGTCCTCTTCACGGTTCACCACATCGTCTCCGATGCCTGGTCCATGAACATCTTCAGCCGGGAGCTCGCGGCACATTACGCCGCTCTCCGCTCCGGCGCGCAGGATGCGCTTCCGGAGTTGCCGATTCAGTACGCCGACTATGCCGCTTGGCAGCGTGACTGGCTGACTGACGAAGTCTTGGAACGCGAGCTGTCTTTTCTCGGCGAGCGGCTTACCGGCCTTCCCAACCTGGACCTGCCGACCGACCGGCCGCGGCCGCCGCTCCAGTCATTCCGTGGCGATCGCCGTTCTCGCGTACTGCCCGCAGACACTCTGGGCCTCTTGCAGGCTTTAGGCTCAGCTTCGGGAACGACGCCTTTCATGGCGCTCCTCTCGGTCTTCGAAGCGCTGATGGGGCGTTATTCCGGCCAGGAGTCCGCCGGGATCGGTGTTCCTATCGCGAACCGGCGCCGGACCGAGGTGGAGCCGCTCATCGGGTTCTTCGTCAACCTGCTGGTCCTGCGAATGGACCTCACGGGGGAGCCGACCTGTCTCGATCTCCTCACGCGGGTTCGCGCCACGGCGCTCGATGCCTTTATGCATCAGGACATCCCTTTCGAGGTCTTGGTGAGTCACCTTCGGCCGGAGCGCGATCTGAGTCGAAATCCACTGGTGCAAGTGGCGTTTCAACTCCTGCACAGCCCGGGTGGCCAGAGCGTACTTCCGGGACTGACGCTGACCCGTCCTCAGCAGCAAGGCGCGGTGGTTCGCTTCGACCTCGAGTTGGTCGCCTCCGAGGTCGGAGGTCGACTGCTCACTCATTTGGACTATTGCAGCGATCTGTTCGAGGAGGCGACGGCGGAACGGATGCTCGGCCACTTCGAGAACCTTGTGACGGCGTTTCTGAGAGATTCTTCGGTCCGGCTTTCCGAGTTGGAGCTGCTTTCCGCGACCGAGAGAGAGCAACTCCTGCTCGTATGGAACGATCCGAAAGCCGCTTTGCCCGGCGTCGACACTCTGCATGGTCTCTTCGAGGCGCAGGCGGCGGTTCGGCCCAAAGCGCCCGCAGTGCTTTTCGAGCTCGATGAGATGTCGTACGGCGAGCTTAACGCTGCGGCAAACCGCTTGGCTCACCACTTGCGAGGGCTGGGAGTCGGGCCGGAGACGTTGGTCGGCGTGTGGACGGAGCGGTCGGTCGGCTTGATCGTGGGCTTACTCGGTGTGCTCAAAGCCGGCGGTGCCTACGTCCCTCTCGACCCGGCCAATCCGCGGGACCGCCTGACCTACATGATGGATGACGCCGGGATTTCGGTCCTCTTGGCACAGCGGAGTCTCGTCGGCGAGCTGCCGCGGTTGGTCAAGGCATTTGTCGATATCGACGATCCGGGTAGCTGGAAGGGTTCGACGGAGAATCCGCCGCCGTCCGCGACCGCCGAAAACCTTGCCTATGTAATCTATACCTCCGGTTCCACCGGCCAGCCGAAGGGTGTGATGGTTACTCATGGGCAGGTGAGCCGCCTATTCACCGCTACCCGGAAATGGTTCGGTTTTGACGAGAAGGATACCTGGGCTCTGTTCCATTCCTATGCCTTCGACTTCTCGGTTTGGGAGTTGTGGGGGGCGCTCCTCCATGGAGGCCGGTTGGTCGTGGTGCCGTATTGGGCGAGTCGTTCGCCCGAGGCCTTCCACAAGTTGGTCGCGGGAGAAGGCGTCACGGTCCTCAACCAGACGCCCTCCGCCTTCCAGGAGTTGATCCGTAGCGAAGAGGATCTCGGACGGGTCGATGCCGCCGGCGGGCTTCGCCTGGTCATTTTCGGCGGCGAAGCGCTCAATCTGTCTGCCCTTCGACCGTGGATCGAGCGCCACGGCGAGAGCAAGCCGCTCCTGGTCAACATGTACGGCATAACGGAGACCACGGTTCACGTCACCTACCGCCCGGTGTCCTCGGTCGATCTCGGTAGCGACAGGAGCCCTATCGGCGTGCCTATTGCGGACCTCCGGGTTCACTTGGTGGACCGTGCATTGCAGCTCGTGCCCCTCGGGGTTCCAGGAGAGATGCTTGTCGGAGGATCCGGAGTCGCCCGAGGCTACCTTGCGAGACCCGAGCTGACAGCCGGGCGCTTTTTGCCCGACCCGTTCGAAGCCGCACCCGGGGCGCGCGTGTACCGCTCAGGCGATCTGGCGCGACGCTTGGTGAACGGTGAGCTTGAATATCTGGGCCGGATCGACCACCAGGTCAAGATTCGCGGATTCCGTATCGAGCTTGGGGAGATTGCCGCGCGGCTCGCTCAGCATCCTGGGGTGGAAAACGTGCTCGTCGACGTGCACGCCGACCTGATCACCGGTCCTCAGATCGTGGCTTATGTAGTGCCATTTCGGGAGCACGGCCTTGGGCCGGAGCTGATTGCGGAGCTACGGAGCCTGGCACGCCAGCACCTTCCCGACTACATGGTACCTGCCGCCTTTGTGCTCCTCGACGAAATTCCCCTGACCGCCAACGGCAAGGCGGATCGAAAGGCTCTGGCAGCCTTGCGCGTCGTGACGGAAGAAGCCGTCCATACCGCGCCGCGTACGCCGATGGAGGCGGTGATCGCGGGGATTTGGGGCGAGCTGCTCAACCGGGAGCGGGTCGGTGTCGAAGAGAGCTTCTTCGACCTGGGAGGGCATTCTCTGCTCGCCTCGCGGGCGATTGGGCGGATCGGCCGAATTTTTCACGTCGACGTCCCTTTGCGAACCATCTTCGAAACGCCCACGGTCGGGGGACTCGCGGAGCATGTGAGGCAGTTGTTGGAGGAGGGCGAAACGCCCCCATCGCCGCCGATCGAGCCGGTTCCACGCGACCGGGATCTGCTGCTTTCCTTTGCCCAGCAGAGGATCTGGTTCCTCGATCAGCTCATGCCGGGCAGCTTCGCCTACAACATGCCGGTGGTGATTCGCTTCCATGGAGGCCTGGGCATCGAAACCTTTGGCCGCTGCCTGACTGAGCTGGTGGCCCGTCATGAGACGTTGCGCACCACGTTCCAGTTGGCCAATGGGCAGCCGGTGCAGATCATCGCTCCGCCGTCACCTTGTCGGTTACCGCGGATCGACCTTCGCGCCCTGCCTGCCGACGGACGCAATGCTCTGTCGGTTCGGCTGGCCCGCCAAGAAGTCGAGCGTCCCTTCGACCTGCGCCGGGGACCGTTGCTGCGGGTTGCGCTGGTGCAGGTCGCTGAGGAGAGGAACCTGCTGATCTTGGCGATTCACCACATCGTCTGCGACGGCTGGTCCATGGGGATTTTCGTTCGAGAGACGATCGCTCTCTATCGGTCGTTTACCTCCGGCGATCCATCGCCGTTTACGCCTCTGCCCTTGCAATTCGCGGACTTCTCCGACTGGCAGCGCCGCTGGCTTTCCGGCGCTTCCTTGGAGTCCCATCTCGCTTACTGGCGACGACAGCTTGGCGACGATCCTCCTCCTCTAGATTTACCCACCGACCGGCCGCGCCCGTTGGCGCAGACGAACAACGGGAAGAGCCTCAGCCTGGCTTTCTCGCCCGCCCTCACCCTGCAATTGAAGCAGCTCGCCCGGCAAGAGGGAGCGACTCCGTTTCTGGTCCTCCTCTCGGCCTTCAAGGTGCTTCTGGCCCGCTACTCGGGTCAGAACGATCTCACGGTCGGCGCGCCGGTGGCCGGGCGCAACCGGATCGAGACCGAGGGGATGATCGGGCTGTTCATCAACACCCTGGCGATGCGCACGGACCTGGCGGGTCGCCCCAGCTTCCAGGAGGTCGTTAGGCGGGTTCGCGATGTGTCGCTGGCGGCGCTGGCCTACCAGGATCTGCCCTTCGAGAAACTGGTCGAAGAGTTGCGACCGCGGCGCAGCCTCGACCGTTCGCCCTTCTTCCAAGTGCTGTTCAATCTCCAGAACACGCCGGAAAGCGCGAGCAACCTGCCGGGGTTGGATTTGGAGTTCATCGACCTTGAGTCGCGGAGCTCCAAGTTCGACCTCTCCCTCTCCCTCTCCGAGCGGCTGGGGACGTTCGGCGGATCGCTGGAGTTCAATAGCGACCTCTTCGATTCCGCCTCCGCACAGCGGCTCGTCGGCCATCTCGAGACCCTGTTGGGCAACGCCGTTGCGCTGCCCGAGCACCCGTTTCCCGAGCTCGGAATTCTCCCGTCCTCCGAGCGTCTTCAGCTCGTCCAGGAGGCGAGCGACACCGGGAGCAGGATTCGCCCGTCGTGCCTCCACGAGCTCTTCGAGGAGCAGGTGCAGTATCGGCCGGACGCATCCGCCGTCGCCTTCCAGGAGGGTTGTCTTACCTACCGAGAGCTCAATGAAAGGGCGGACCAATGGGCGCGGCGCCTTCGTTCCCTCGGTGTCGGCCCTGAGGTCTATGTCGGGATCTGTGTGGATCGTTCCCTGGAAATGCTGATCGGTTTGCTGGCGGTGCTCAAAGCCGGCGGTGCCTATCTACCGATGGACCCTTCCTATCCGGCTTCCCGCCTGGCCTACATGATCGAGGACGCCCGGGTCTCGGTCATCCTGACGCGAGGCGGCGCCTCCTCCTCGTTCCCTGCCTCATCGGCGATCGTCGTCGACCTCGACGAAACGTTGGAGAGAACCGACGATCGGTGGGCCGGTCGACCGATCGGGATCGCCACGCCGCAGAACCTTGCGTATGTCATCTACACCTCGGGCTCCACAGGGCAGCCGAAGGGCGTACAGATCTCGCACCTGGCCCTGGTCAACTTCCTCGATTCCATGGTGGAGCGGCCTGGGATCTCCTCGGGTGAGCGGCTCGGGGCCGTGACTTCGCTCTCCTTCGACATTGCCGGTCTGGAGCTTTTCTTGCCACTGCTCGCCGGAGCCGAGGTGGTGGTCGTCGATCGCGAAACCGCATCGGATGCCCTCGGATTGAGACGTCTACTTGCAGATCGAGAGATCACTTTGATGCAGGCGACGCCCTCCACTTGGCGCATGTTGACCGAGTCGGGATGGGAGGGACGAAGCGGTCTCAAGATCTTGTGCGGCGGCGAAGCTCTCGCCCAAGACCTCGCCCGATCCTTGGCCGTCCGTGGCGCATCGCTCTGGAACATGTATGGCCCGACCGAGACGACGATCTGGTCGGCGATGTCATCCGTTGGCGTAGCGGATCGCACGATCTCCCTCGGCCGTCCGATCGCCAACACTCAGATCCATTGCCTGGACCGAGATCTTGATCTGGTTCCCTACAACGTTGCCGGCGAGGTTTACATCGGCGGAGAGGGGCTTTCCCGCGGGTATCTCGGACGCCCCGCGCTCACCGCCGAGCGTTTCATCCCCGATCCTTACGGAACCGCCCCCGGAGCACGTCTCTACAAGACCGGTGACCTTTCCCGGCGATCGGCTCACGGCGACATCGAGTTCTTGGGGCGCATCGACTTTCAGGTCAAGGTGCGGGGCTATCGAATCGAGCTCGGCGAGATCGAAGCGGCCCTCCACCAACACCCCGCCGTGCGGGACACGGTCGTACTGGCACGGGAGGATGGCGGCGGCACGCACAGATTGGTGGCCTATTGGGTGCCCCGAGAGGGTTTGGATGCCACCGTGAGCGAGCTTTTGGCCCACGTGCGTAGTCACCTTCCGGAGCAAATGGTGCCGGCCACCTTTATCCGGCTTGAGTCCTTGCCGCTGACTCCGAACGGAAAAGTCGATCGCCAAGCGCTTCCCGATTCGGCCGGCGACAGGCCCGACCTGGCGAGTGCCTATGTTCCGCCGTCGAACGAGGTGGAGCAGACGATCGTAGGGATTTGGCAGGAAGCACTGCAGGTCGAGCAGATCGGGGTTCACGACAATTTTTTCGACCTCGGCGGTCATTCGCTGCTCATCGTCCAGGTGCAGGGTAGCCTGGTCGATGCTTTTCAGGTCGAGGTGCCGGTGATCGAGCTGTTTCGACATTCGACGGTGGCTTCCCTGGCCGGCTTCATGACTCGGCAGCGGCCGGAAGAGGTACGGGTGGAGGAGGGGCTTGATCGGGCCGAAAAGCGCCGGGCGGCAATGGCGCGCCGAGGCCGCACCGCGACCCGTAGCGGCGATGCGGAGGTGGAGCCTTGAACCAGGAGGGCGGAAACGAGATCGCTGTCATCGGGTTGGCGGGCCGATTCCCCGGTGCGTCTTCGGTGGATGAGCTGTGGTCCAACCTATGCGCAGGGATCGAGTCGATTTCCGTTTTCTCCGAAGACGACCTGAACGCTGCCGGCATTTCCGCCGAGCTGCTGCGCCTTCCCAACTACGTTCGAGCGAAAGGCGTCTTGGTCGACGTCGATCTCTTCGATTACGGATTTTTCGCCATCGGGGCCCGCATCGCCCAGGTGATGGACCCGCAGCACCGAATTTTCCTCGAATGCTCTTGGGAGGCATTGGAATCCGCCGGTTACGACGCGGAGAGGTTCTCCGGAGCCGTCGGCGTGTTTGCCGGATGCGGGCTGAACAGCTATTTCTTCCAATGCGTGGCACCCAACTTCCAACTCGTGGCCTCGTTGGGTGAGCTGCAGACGACCTTGGTCAACGATAAGGACTTCTTGGCTACGCAGGTTTCCTACAAGCTGGGTCTTCGCGGTCCGAGCGTAACCGTCCAGACCGCTTGCTCGACCAGTCTGGTAGCGGTCCATATTGCGTGCCAGAGCTTGCTGATGGGCGAGTGCGACATGGCACTGGCGGGGGGTGTCTCGGTGAAGTTTCCCCACCAGGCCGGTTACCTGTATCAGCCCGAGTCCATCCTGTCTCCCGATGGCCATTGTCGTCCGTTCGATGCCGCTGCCAATGGAACGGTCAACGGTTCAGGAGCCGGTGTTGTCGTGCTGCGGCGCCTCGCCGACGCTTTAGCGGCAGGAGACACCGTGCTCGCCGTGATCAAGGGCTCGGCGGTCAACAATGACGGCTCTCAGAAAGCGGGATTCACAGCACCGAGTCTGGATGGCCAGGCCAAGGTCATCGCCGAGGCGATGGCGGTCGCCGGTGTCGAGCCCGAGAGCATCTCCTTCGTGGAAGGCCACGGCACCGGCACTGCGGTGGGGGACCCCATCGAAGTGGCCGCCCTGAGCCAAGCCTTCGCCGCCACTGCGAAGACCGACCGAAAAGGGTTCTGTGCCTTAGGCTCGATCAAGGGGAACCTCGGTCACTTAGACGCCGCTTCAGGTATCGCGGGGCTGATCAAAGCGGTTTTGGCACTGCGCTACGGCAAGCTGCCTCCGAGCCTTCATTTCGAACGGCCCAATCCGGCGATCGATCTGGCCGAGAGCCCGTTCTTCGTCAACGATCGGCTCGCCGAGTGGCCCACGGACCGTGGTCCTTTGCGGGCAGGGGTGAGCTCCTTCGGTCTCGGCGGAACCAATGCCCATGTGGTCCTTGAGGAGGCACCGCTTGCGGCGCCGACCACTCCGCCGGTTCGCGCGCCCCAGCTCCTCGTCCTTTCGGCACGGACCGCCACGGCGCTGGAGCGGATGGCCGGCCGACTCGCCGAGTCCATGAGGCAGGGTTCGGACCCCTCCGCGGTCCTCTCCGCAATCCCCTCCCCAGGCTCCTCCCCGATACCGGCCGAGCTCCCGGAGATCGCTTTTACCTTGCAGACGGGCCGCAAGGTCTTCGAGTACCGCCGCACTCTGGTCTGTCGCGATCGCGAAGAGGCGGTCGCGGCTCTTTCCGCCGGCATCGGTCGGACGTTGCGGGACTCGGCGCGCAACCGCCCGGTCGTCTTTCTCTTCCCCGGGCAGGGGGAGCAAAGGATCGGAATGGGGGCCGGCCTCTACGCGACCGAGCCGGTGTTCCAAGCCGAAGTGGACCGCGCTTGCGACCTGCTCAAGCCCCACCTGGGATTCGATCTGCGCGACGTGCTCTACCCCGCACCGGCGGCCGCCGAGGAGATGGCGCTGCGGCTGACCCAGACAGCTGTGGCGCAACCCGCACTGTTCGTCGTCGAGCATGCTTTGGCTCAGCTTTGGATGAGCTGGGGCATCGTTCCGCAGGCCACGATCGGGCATAGCCTGGGTGAGTACGTCGCCGCCTGCTTGGGAGGTGCCCTCTCGCTTGCCGACGCTTTGGCCCTCGTCGCTTTCCGCGGTCAGCTCATGCAGTCCGTTTCGCCCGGCGCGATGCTGGCCGTGCGCCTCACTCCCGAAGCGGTGCGAAAGAAGCTCGCCGAACCCCTGGGCGAAGGCCTCGCCTTGGCGGCCGTCAACGGAGCCGAGCGCTGCGTGGTCTCGGGACCCCTCGACGCCATCCTTGCACTGGAAGGCGATTGGTCCTCCGACGGAGTCCCTTGCCGCCGGCTGGAGACCTCCCACGCTTTCCACTCGGCCATGATGGAACCGGTCCTCGACGCCTTTCGCAGACGGCTGGAGGGGATTCGTTTCGGCAAGGTGCAAATCCCCTGGCTATCGAACCTTACCGGCGGCTGGATCACGCAGTCGGAGGCTTCGGATGCGGCCTATTGGTGCGCCCATCTTCGCCAGACGGTCCGCTTCGGCGACGGGGTCCGCGAGCTGCTGGGAGAAGATCGAATCTTTCTGGAGGTCGGTCCGGGAGCCGTTCTGGGCAACCTGGTCAAGCAGGCTGCGGGGAAATCGGCCGTGCCGGTCCTCCGCTCGCTGCCTCCGGGGCGCGAGGAGCGATCGGACGAGCCGACCGCGCTCCTGGAGACCCTTGGCGACCTGTGGCGCCACGGCGCCCGAATCTCATGGAACGCTTTCCACAAAGGCACGCGTCGGCGCCGGGTTCTGTTGCCCACCTACCCCTTCGAGCGCGAGAAGGCATGGCTTGAACCCCCAGCCGCCGGCCCGATGAAGATTCTGGAGCCCTCAGTGCAGAATCCAGTCCTAATTTCACCCGTTCCCGTCTCTGCTTCGAGGTTGCCGGAGATCCTGGCCGGTCTCAGCTCGGTCGTTGGCGACCTGATCGGTGCCCGCCCCGATCAGATCGACCCTTCCATACCTTTCCTGGACGTAGGAGTGGACTCCCTGCTCCTGATCCAAGCGAGTCAGGCGATTCATCGGCGTTTCGGGATCAAGATTTCCCTGGCCGAGCTGCTTGAGAAGTACGTTACGGTGCAGGCGGTGGCGGAGTATCTCGACCGCGAGATGCCGCCGTCGCCGGCCGTCGCCGAACCCTTGGCCGTGGCAGACCTTCCTCCCGCCGCCGCAGGACCGGCACCGTCAGACGATGACCTTCCCGCTGCCGGGACTGTTTCGTCCGAGCATCTCGACCGCATCATCAACCGGCAGCTTGAGCTGATGGCGCGCCAGCTGGAGCTCCTGCGCGGGCCGGGACGGGCCGCCGCCCCGGCATCTCGCCCGTCGGAGCCGGCTCCCATCGCCTCCCCGATCTCTCAGGCTGCCGCTCCCGAAATGCGGCACCCGTTTGCCGCCAAACCGATCCTTACCGAGGCCCCCGGCACCTTCACGGAACCCCAGCGCCGGCATTTGGACGACCTCATTTCGCGCCATACCCGGCGCACCGCGGAGTCCAAGCGCCGGACCCAGATGCATCGGCCCCACCTGGCCGAAAATCGGGCTTCGGTGGGGTTCCGGATGCTCTGGAAGGAGATGGTCTACCCCTTGATCGCCGAACGCTCGGAGGGCGGCCGGTTGTGGGATGTGGACGGCAACGAATACGTCGACATCGCGATGGGATTCGGAGTTCACCTTTTCGGCCACTCGCCGGCTTTCGTGGTCGAAGCGCTGAACCACCAGATACGGCGTGGGTTGCAGCTCGGGCCGCAATCGGACCTGGCCGGCGAAGTCGCCGCCCTCCTCTGCGAAGCGACCGGCATGGAGCGAGCGACCTTCGCCAACTCGGGCACCGAGGCCGTGATGACCGCGATGCGGGTGGCGCGTGCCGTCACCGGCCGAAATCGGATTGCAATATTCAACGGCTCCTACCATGGTTCCTTCGACGGTACCCAGGTTCGCCGAGTGATGCGCGATGGGCTGGCTCAGCCTGTACCGAGCGCGCCAGGCGTACCGCCGGGAATGGTGGAGGACCTCCTGGTCCTCGACTACGATCGTCCAGAATCCCTGGAGGAGATCCGTCGTCAGGGGCGGGATCTCGCCGCGGTCTTGGTCGAGCCGGTGCAGAGTCGACGGCCGGATCTGCAGCCGCGAGAGTTCCTTCTGGAATTGCGGCGGATCACCGAGGAGAGCGGAACCGTTCTGATTTTCGACGATGTCATCCAGGGATTTCGCTGCCACACAGGGGGCAGCCAGGCCGTCTTCGGCGTCCGTGCAGACCTTGCGGTTTATGGCAAGGTGGTGGGTGGCGGCCTGCCGATTGGAGTCCTGGCCGGCACGTCGAAGGTGATGGATGCCATCGATGGCGGCTATTGGAGTTTCGGCGACGACTCCTATCCGCGCGCCGACAAGACATTTTTCGCCGGAACGTTCTGCAAACACCCGCTGAGCATGGCCGCTGCGCTTGCGGTCCTTCGCCATCTTCGGGAGGAGGGGCCGGCTCTCCAAGAGCGCATCAACGATCGTACGGCGGCCCTCGCCGCCGAGCTGAACGCGTTCTTTTCCGCCGAGCGTTTTCCGGTCGAGGTCGTTCACTTCGGCTCCCTGTTTCGCTTCCAGTTCAATCGCGACCAGGATCTCGGCGATCTGTTCTTTTTCCACCTTCTCGAACATGGCGTCTATACGTGGGAAGGCCGGACCTGCTTCCTCTCGACCGCCCATACCGAAAAGGACCTGGAAATCCTGGTCGATGCGGTTCGGCGCAGTGTCGCCGACCTTCGAGCCGGAGGATTTTTCATCCCGGCGGAGCCGCTTCCGGTTCCGTTGGAAGCCCTGGTGGAGCGCCTGCCCCTCACCGCCGCCCAGCGTGGGATCTGGTCGCTCTGTCAGCTCGATCCCGCGGCTTCAGGTGCCTTCAACGAAAGCATCGTCTGCCGCTTCGACGGGCCGATCGAATTGGGGGGCCTGCGCCGCGCCCTGCAAAGGGTCGTCGATCGCCACGACGTGCTGCGAGTCACCTTCGATTCCGATGGCGAGCATCAGGTGGTCCATTCGCGCATTGGGGTCGGCATTCCCTTGATCGACTTGCAGGTACTGCCGTCGGAGAGACGGACGATGCGCGAAGCCGATCTCGTGAGCGGTGGCCAAGGGCGAGAAGTTTTCGATCTCGAGCACGGACCGTTGCTGCGAGCTCGGCTCTACCATTTCGAGCCTGACCGTCATCTTCTCGACCTGACGGTTCATCACTTGGTGACGGACGGCTGGTCCCTGGGTCTACTGCTGAGCGAAATTCGCCAGCTTTACGTCGGCGAGCTGGAGGGCGCGGCGGTCGAGCTGCCGGCCCCTACGCCGTTCAGGTGGTATGTCGAGCTGCAGGATCAACGCCTCGGGAGCGCCGGCCACGAGCATGTGGAAGCGTATTGGCTCGCTCGGTTCGGCGGTGCGATACCCGAGCTCAACCTTCCTTGCGACTTGCCGCGGCCGTCGCTCAAGAGCTACCGGGGTGCCCGGCTTTCGCGTCAAATCGGCGACGACGCGCTGTTGCCGGCTCTGCGGACGCTATGCCGAGATCAGCGCTGCACCCTTTTCATGCTGCTGCTCAGCGCCTTCGAGGCCTTGATGCAGCATCTCACCGGTGCGGACGACCTGGTCGTCGGCATCACCCTGGCCGAGCAACCGAGTCTCGACTCCCAGACGCTGATGGGCTACTGCTTGAACGTGCTGCCGCTGCGGGTTCCCGCAGAGGTCGATCTCCCGTTCCGCGAGCTCTTGGCGCGGACCCGGCACGGCCTCGCCGAGGCTCAGGAGAATCAGGCCTACGACATCGCCCGCCTAGTCAAAAAACTCGAATTGCGAGGTGACCGAAGCCGGAGCCCGATCTTTACCGTCGGGTTCAACCATGAGCGAGGTGAGGTTTGGCATGCTCCGGGCGGCTTGCGGGTAGAGCAGGTGTCGAGCCCGAACGTGGCGGCACAGCTCGATCTCTCCTGGATGACCGTCGAGATGAGCGGTTCGCTGACCGTCCATTGCATCTACAGCACCGACCTGTTCGTCGAGGAGCGGGTCGTCGGCTGGATCGAGATCTACGAACGGTTGTTGGGAATTGTCGTTCGGGAACCGGACATCCGATTGAGCGACCTCGGCGAAATCCTGGTCCGGCAAGCGGCGGAAAGGCTCGAACGCGATCGGGTAGTCCGACGCTCGTCCAGCCTGTCGAAGCTGCGACGCACGGAACGCAAGCCGCTCGTTTCGGCACAGGGCTCGTGACCCGCTCATGCCGGTGATCGAATCTTTCCGTCTCTCTCCTCAACAGGAGCGCCTTTGGCACCTCGGCCCCTCGTCGGTCTTTCGAGCGCAGTGCGCGGTGAATCTCGTGGGCCCGCTCGATCGCGCGGTCCTCGCGAGGGCCGTACGCGACGTCGTCCGGCGGCATGAAATCCTCCGTACCCGATTCGGCCTTTTCGGCGGCACGCTGGCGGCGCAGGCGCCCGGGGAAAGCGAGGATAGAGCTTGGGTCGAGCTCGATTTGCGCGCCGCCAACCCGCAAGACGGGACGAATCGCATCGCCGGAGCGTACGCCACCCAAGCGGAGACGCCGCCGGACCTCGGCGCCGGATCGATGCTCGACGTGCAGCTGGTGATTCTGGCGGAGGATCGACACCAGCTGTTGCTGCGCCTCCCCTCGCTGTGCGCCGACCGCCGAAGCCTTCGTAACCTGGTCCTGGCGATCGCGCGTTCCTATCAGGCCGCGATGGGCGACGGTGGTACCGGGGATCAAGCCGCCGCAATGCAGTACATCGAAATCGCGCAGTGGCAGGCGGAGCTGTTGGAATCGACGGATGGCGAAAACGAAAGGCGGCTCTGGCAGGAGAGAAGTCAGGCGGTCCAGAGCCTCCGACTTCCCCTCGGAGACCCAAGCTCGCCGGAAGTGGAGTCTCATCCCGAGTTGACGACTTTTGAGCTGGGGGAGGGGCGGATGGCCGGCCTGCGCGCTCTCGCGGATCGAATCGGCATCCCCATGTCGGCGCTTTTTCTCGCTACGTTCTCAGCGCTCCTGGCTCGCCTGGAGGAGTCGGGAACGACCGCCCTGGGTCTCGTGGCGGAAGGGCGCACCTTCGACGATCTTGCCGACGCTCTCGGGCCGTTCAGCAAGTCCCTGCCTCTCGTCTTCGGCACGGAGCAAGGCACCCTTCCCTTCGACCGGTTCGCCCAGCGGGTGCGGAAGGACATGGACGAGGCGGCCGCCATTCAGGAGTTTCTCGAACCCGCCTTCCTTCCCCTTCGATTCGAGTGGGTCGAGGAGCCGCCGCAGGCGGTCGCGGCGGGGGTGACTTTCGTGATCGACCGCGAGTCGGTCATCACGGATCGCTTCGTCCTTCAACTCTCCTGTCACGGCGATTCCAGGGGATACTGCGAGCTGCTTTTCGATCCCTCGCGGATGGACCGGACCGAAGCCGAGCGACTGGCAGAGCGCTTTCGCTCCCTTCTCGACAGCGCTTTGGCCGAACCGTTGAAAACCCTGCGCGAGCTGAACGCCGTGGGGGAGAGGGAGCGAGCGTTCTTGCTCCGGGGTTTGAATCCGGAGCGGGTTGTCTATCCGGACGCCGATCGATGCCTCCATGAGCTGTTCGAGGAGCAGGTGCGCCGGCGCCCCGGCGCTCCCGCCCTGGTCTTTGGCGGCACTTCCCTGACCTATGCCCAGCTCGATGCAAAATCGTCGGATCTTGCCGCCCGCCTGGCGAAACGAGGTGCAGGTCCCGAGGTGTTGGTCGGGATTTGCATGGAACGTTCGTTGGAGCTGGTAATCGGACTTCTCGGCATACTCAAAGCGGGCGCGGCCTACGTCCCGCTCGAGCCCTCCTATCCGAAAGAGCGGCTGGAGGCGATGCTGGAGGACCTTGCCGCGACCGGCCGCCTTCCTTTGATTGTCACCCGGGAGTCGCACCTGGCGGCGCTCCCGGAGCGGCCCATAGCGGACTCCGGTCTACTCCTCCTTTCGGCCGAAGAGCCCGTGGCTCAAGAACGGCATCCATCCGTGCGGATGAATCCCGGGCATCTGGCCTATTCGATCTTCACCTCGGGCTCCACTGGCCGTCCCAAAGGGGCGATGAACTCGCACCGCGGCGTGGTCAACCGCCTGCTATGGATGCAGCAAGTCTACGGTCTTTCCCCGCAGGACCGCGTCTTACAAAAGACGCCGTTTAGTTTCGACGTTTCGGTTTGGGAGCTCTTTTGGCCTTTGATCTGCGGTGCCACCTTGGTGGTTGCAGAGCCGGATCGACACAAGGACAGCTCCTATCTGATCCGCATCTTGCGCGAGGAGAGGATCACCACGGTCCATTTCGTCCCTTCGCTGCTGCGCATTTTTCTCGAAGAGCCGACGGTGGCCTCGTGCGGGTCGCTTCATCGGGTCATCTGTAGCGGCGAGGCGCTGCCACCCGATTTGGTGAATCGCTTCTTCGATTGTTTCCGTGGCGAGCAGGCACCCGAGCTCCACAATCTTTACGGGCCTACGGAGGCGGCGGTCGATGTGACCTGGTGGCGATGCGCTTCCGGAGAAGAAGTGACGCCGATCGGCACGCCGGTGGCCAACACCTGCATCTACCTGCTCGACCCGCCGGCAATGGCTTTGCGCCCGGTGCCCTTCGGCGCGCCGGGCGAGATCTGCATCGGCGGAGTCCAGGTCGGGCGGGGTTACCTGGGACGTCCCGACCTTACAGCCGAGCGTTTTCTGCCCGATCCGTTCTCTCGCGAGCCGGGCGACCGTCTGTATCGTACCGGCGACGTGGCGCGATACCTGCGCGACGGAGCCATCGAGTACCTTGGCCGCCTCGACGATCAGGTGAAGATTCGGGGGGTCCGGATCGAGCTCGGCGAGATCGAGTCCGTCCTGCGCCGGCACGAGGGCGTGCTCGACGCGGCGGTGGTGGCGCGAGATGTCGCTCCGGGCGACCGGCGGCTCATCGCCTACGCGGTGACCCGCGAAACGACCGCTCCGACCGTCGGCGAGTTGCGCTCCTATCTCGAGCGGCTGCTTCCCCAGGCCATGGTCCCTTCCCAGATCGTTCGATTGGCTGCGTTGCCGCTCACGCCCAGCGGCAAGGTGAATCGTCGAGCCTTGCCGCTTCCCGAACCGGAACGACCGGATCTGGAAGTCGCTTTCGTCGCTCCGCGGACCGCCGCCGAGAAATTGCTGGCGGGAATCTGGGCGGACCTCTTGCGCGTGAGCGACATCGGTGTCTTCGACGACTTCTTCCAGCTTGGAGGCGACTCCATCCTGGCGGTTCAGGCCGCGTCCAGGGCGAACCGCGCGGGACTTCGCCAATTGCCGATGCAGGTGTTCCGCCATCCAACGATCGCCGCGCTGGCGGCGCAGTCCGAGGCCCCAGAGACCCCTGAAACCGTAGCGGTCCCGGTCGCCCAGGACGCTCGCGTTCTAGAGGCCGCGGCAGGTCAGTTGGGTGCGAAGGCGGAGATCGTCGGCGCCTATCCGCTTTCGCCCATTCAGCAGGGGATTCTGTTTCACAGCGTTGAACGCCAGGATCCCAACCGGTACATCCTGCAGGTCAGCTCACTCCTTGCGGGGGAGCTGAACGTCGCCGCCTTGCGCTCTTCCTGGCAGCTCCTGGTGGCCCGCCACTCGATCTTCCGCACCGCTTTTCTCTGGGAAGGTCTGGAGGAGCCGGTTCAGGTGGTTCTCGCGCGCGTCGAAACTCTTTTCGCCAATGTGGATCTCGGCGCTCTCGAGCCGGCGGTGCGAGACCACGCGATCGACGAGTGGCTGGAGGCCGACCGCGCCGACGGGTTCGATTTCCGCGTCGCCCCTTTGATTCGTTTGGCGCTCTTTCATCTGGGCGAGAATAGCTATCAATTCGTTTGGACCTTCCATCACCTGGTCATGGACGGTTGGTCGGAACGAGTGGTTCTCGACGAGCTCAACCGTCTCTACTCGGACTTCTGCCGGGGTCCGGGGGTCGAGCTCGATCCGGCGCCGCAATTCGACGCTTACATCGAATGGCTACGTCGACGGGACCTCGCCTCGGCGGAAGCATTCTGGCGGGAGGAGTTGCAGGGTTTCAGTGGCTCGACTCCTCTCGAAGTGCCGGGCGATGGGGTGATCGAAACCGGCGAGGGGACGGGCGTCGAGGTCCGGCAACTTCTCTGGAGCGCGGAAGAGACGGGTGCTCTTCGGTCGTTCGCCCAAGACTCCCGCCTTACCCTCAACACCCTGGTTCAGGGTGCCTGGGCTCTGTTGCTCGGAGTCGCGAGCAGCCGGCGGGACGTGGTCTTCGGGGCGACGGTTTCGGGACGCCCCGCCGACCTTTCGGGAGTCGAGTCGATCGTCGGACCTTTTCTCAACACTCTGCCGGTGCGCTTGCGTTGGCGGCCGGAGGAAAACCTCCTGCCCTGGCTGACCGAGGTCCAAAATCACTTCGCGGAGTTGCGGAGCTATGAGTTCAGCCCGCTGGTCGCCATTCAAGGCTGGAGCCAGGTGCCGCGCGGTTTGCCGGTTTTCGAGAGTCTCGTGGGATTCCAGAATCGGCCTTTGCTGCCCGAGGGGGAGCCGAAGCAGGCCGCGGGCGGCTTTGCGGTGCGCAGTCGCGGGTATCGCGGCGGGCGCAACAACTTCCCGCTTGGACTTGAGGTCGATCCCGGACCGCGGCTCAATTTGATGCTTGCCTATGACCGAGCACGGTTTCGGGCGGTGGGCATCGAGCTCCGGCTCAAGTTGTGCGCGACTCTGCTGGCGTCCTTCATGGCGCAGCCCGACGCGACGCTTTCCTCCCTGGAAACCAGCCTGGAAGGCAGCCTGCGGCGGTGGCACGAAGAGGACGACCGGCTGCGGGAGCAGCGGAATGTCCAGAATCTAAGGTTTGCGAGGCGGAGAGTCTCGTCGTAAGGGGTGCAGCTTTGAATCAGTCAGGTATCGAGAATCGACCAGGCGAGCCCGGCTCGGAAGAGATCCTGGGGTTCAGCCTATCGCCGCAACAGCGCCGTGCGCTCTGGTTGAAAGAGCGCACGGCCGGCTCGGCTTTTTGGATTCAATGCACCTTTCGGATCGAAGGCCCGATCGAGCTGAAAGCGCTGCGCCATGCCGTGAGTAGGGTGGTGGCTCGCTATGAAGTCCTACGGACGGTTTTCGTGACCACGCCGGCCCCTGCCAAACAGGTGATTCGCGAGTATCTGGCGCCGCATTTGCGACATCTCGATTTGCGCTCTCTGGACGAGGAGGCCCGCGCCGCCGCCGTCGATCTCGCGGTTTCCGAGGCGGTCCGGGAGCCCTTCGACCTGGAGCGCGGGCCCTTGATGCGGGTCTCTTTTTTGACTCTGGAGCCCGAGCTGTCGATCTTGGAAATATCCCTGGCGGCCGTCTGCGGTGATCGCTCCACCCTGCTCCGAATCGTTGAGGAAATTGCCCGCGGGGTCGACCCGCCCGATGGGGAACCCGAAGGCGAGGTGCTTCAGTATGCCGATATGGCCGATTGGCTGAATCAACTCGAAGAATCGAGCGAGCCCTGGACCCGAGAAGCGGCCTGGCCGAGCCGCGACGCAGCGGAGCTGGACGCTCTGCTTCTCCCGTTCGAAAGCCCAACGGCGAGCTTCAGGCCCGGCGTAATTCCGGTGCCGTTGGCGCCCGGAGCGCTCGCCGGGCTGGAGGCCCTGGCCGCTCGTCGCGGAGCCTCTCTTGCGGGAGTCCTTCAAGCGGCCTGGCATGCGGTGCTCGGCCGCCTCACGGGCTCCCGCGAGATGGTCGTCGGATCGTCGACGGACGGGCGAAGGTACGATGAGCTCCGGGAAGCCGTCGGCCCCCTCTCCAAAGCCTTGCCGATCCGCTCCCGACCCGCTCCGGCAATGCCATTTTTCGACCTGCTCGCTGCGGTCGAAGCCGCCATCGCCGAGGCGATACGAATCGAGGAGTCGTTCAGTTGGGAGCCGCTCCTCGGAGGGCGCGAAGGGCGGGGGTATTTCCCCTTCGCTTTCGAGCTCTGGGAAGAGCCGGTACCGTTGCGAATCGGCGGTACGGTGTGGAGCCTCGGACAGGTCTCCGGCGGCGGAGAACGCTTTACCGCGGCCCTCGTTTGCCGACATTCAGCGGGTGCTCTCAAAGCCGAGGTCGGCTACAACGAGGCGGTCCTGAGCCGCGAAGAGGCGGAGCGGCTGGCCGAGCGTTTCGCCACCTTCCTCTCTTCCCTCATGGCTACGCCCGAGGCACCGACCGGCTCCTTGTCGATGGTGGGCTCCAAAGAACGGCTGCAGCTGCTTGGCGACTGGAACGAAACCCGCAGCGAAGATGTCGAGAAATGGCCGGTCCACCGGTGGTTCGAGCGGCAGGCGCGCACTACGGCCGAGAACACGGCCGTGGTGGCAGGAGGGGTGCGCCTGACCTACTCGGAGCTGGACCGACGCAGCAATCAACTTGCGCGTTTTCTGCGCCGGTCCGGCGTTTCTCCCGACGTCCTCGTCGGCCTCGCCGTGGAGCGATCCGTCGCGATGGTCGTCGGCCTCCTGGGGGTCTTGAAGGCCGGAGGGGCGTATCTCCCCCTGGACCTCGGCCACCCTCGGGAGCGACTCGAAATGATCCTCACGGAGGCGCGTCCGGCGGTGGTTCTCACCACAATGGAGTCCCTCGAGCGCCTGCCTGTAGCCGCGGAGCGGCGGGTCTGCCTCGACCGCGATTGGGAGCGGATCGCCGTCGAGAGCGCCGAACCGGTGGCTGCCGCGGTGGCCTTGGAGAATCTGGCCTACGTGATCTACACCTCGGGGTCTACCGGCCGACCCAAGGGGGTGATGATCTCCCACGGCGGACTGCGCAATTACCTGCTTTGGGCCACCCGGGCCTATGGAGCCGGAGAAGGGCAGGGGTCTCCGGTTCACTCGCCCCTCGGTTTCGATCTTACCGTGACCAGCCTTTTGAGCCCGTTGGTTGCCGGCGGCGCGGTCGTCTTGGTGGAGGAGGCGTCCGGCGTCGACGGCCTTCTTGAGGTTCTGCGCCAGGGAATGGACTTCGGCCTGGTGAAGCTGACGCCGGCCCACCTTTCGCTGGTGGAACAGGGCCTAGGGGTGCCATTCGAGGGAAAAGTGCGCACGTTGGTCGTCGGGGGGGAAGCCCTTTTCGCCGAGAGTTTCGCCGCCTTGCGTGCCGAGGCGCCGGCCACGCGCATCATCAATGAGTACGGTCCGACGGAGACCGTCGTCGGTTGCTGCACCTACGAGGTCCCCCTGGAGGGAGCGCCGCCCGCCGGAGCGGTTCCCATCGGTCGTCCGATCGCCAATACCCGCCTCTACCTGGTCGACGGGTGGTGGAATCCGGTGCCTCGCGGCGTCCAAGGCGAGATTTGGATCGGCGGCGCGGGGGTCGGTCGCGGCTATCTCGCCCGGCCGGATCTGACGGCCGAGCGCTTCGTCCCCGATCCCTTCTCGGACGAACCGGGAGAGCGGGTCTACGTCAGTGGCGATCTCGGCCGCCTTGGGCTGGACGGAAACCTCGTCTATCTCGGACGAACCGATCACCAAGTCAAGATTCACGGCTATCGGATCGAGCTCCAGGAGATCGAGGCCGTCCTGCGTCGCCATCCGCACGTCCGTGAGGCGGCGGTGGTCGTGGCGGGCTCGGGGTTGGATAGCAGGCTCCTCGCCTTCGTGGTTCCTTCCGGCGAGGCGGTGGATCAAACAGCGCTGGCCGCTTTTTTAACCCTTCATCTTCCTTCGTACATGATCCCCGCCCAGATCGGCCAGATCGCGTCCCTTCCCTTGACGGAAAACGGCAAGGTGGATCGCGGTCTCTTGTTGGCCCGAGAGGCGGAGACGGCTGCCCGGAGGGATTTCATCGCGCCTCGGACGCCGGTCGAAGAGCTGCTCTCCGGGATCTGGGGTGATTTGCTCGGCGTGGCTCGCGTGGGGGTGGACGACGACTTCTTCGAGCTCGGAGGGCACTCACTCCTCGCCATGCGTCTCGTCTCCCGCATCCGGTCGGCCTTCGGAGCCCGCCTCTCGCTGGGCGTCGTTTTCAGCGCCCGCACGGTGTCGAGCCTGGCTCGGGCCGTAGAGGCCGAACGCTGGCGAGACCTTGAGAGGGGGGCCGGCGCGATCACCCGAGCCGAGCGGGACAAACCGCTGCCGGTCTCACTGCAACAGCGCCGGCTTTGGATACTCCATCAGGTGAACCAAGGCGAAATGGTTTACCACATACCCTATGCCTTACGGCTGGCCGGCGACCTGGACCTCGAATCCCTGAGGTGGGCGATCACCCGGCTGAGCGGGCGTCACGAGTCGTTACGAACGACCTTCGGCAACTTGGACGGCGAGCTGGTCCAGATCGTGGCCGATCCGATGGCCGTGCAGTGCCCGTGTCTCGATCTCAGCTGCCTCTCCGAGGAGGATCGGGAGGTCGAGGCCCGACGTCGAGTCCGGGAAATGATGCACCGGACTTTCGACCTCCAAACCGGCCCGCTGCTGCGAATACTTACGCTTCGGCTCGCCCGGCAGGAACACATCGTCGCCCTGTCGATGCACCACATCATCTCCGATGGTTGGTCGATGGAGATTTTCGTGCGCGAGCTCGTCACCCTGTACGAGGCCTTTCGCGCCGGAGAAGGGCCGCGGCTGCCGGAGTTGCCGATCCAATACGGCGACTACGCCGCCTGGCAGCACCGCTGGCTGACCGGGGAGGTCCTCGATCGGCACATCGATTTCTGGCGCCGCCGGCTCGCCGAGCCCCTGCCCCAGCTGGAGCTCCCGACCGATCGGCCCCGTCCGGAATTTCCCGGCTTGGGCGGCGGCACTGTGGCGATCGCTTTCGATGGCGGCGTCTATGGCGATCTGCGGCAACTGGGACAACGTCAGCTCGCCACGTCTTTCATGTTGTTCCTCGCGGCTTGGAACGTTCTGCTCAACCGCTATACCGGCCAGGAGGACATTCTGATCGGGACCCCTATCGCGGGGCGGGACCATCCGGAAGTCGAAGGTCTGATTGGGTTTTTCGTCAACACTCTGATCTTGCGCAACGACTTGACGGGAGAGCCGACCTTCATCGATCTCCTGGATCGGGTGCGCGATCGGGCGCTCGACGCCTATGCCCATGACGAGCTGCCGTTCGATCGCCTGGTCGAAGAGCTTCAGCCGGAGCGACGGTCGGGGCAGACGCCGTTTTTCCGGGTTGCCTTCACCCTGGTCAACCGGCCGCGGGTGGATGTCGGCTTCAGCGGACTCAAACTCGGAGCGTTCGAGATCGAGGTGCCGATCTCCAAATTCGATTTGACGCTGAGCTGCCTCGAACAGGAACATCAGGTTCTGCTAGAGATCGAGTACAGATCCGATCTCTACGAAAGCTCCACCGCCTTGCGCATGCTCGGGCATCTCGACGTGCTTCTGCGAGCCGTCGCCGCGGATCCCGCCCGGCCGATCTCGGAGCTGCCGATGCTCACGCCAAGCGAGCTGCGGCAGGCGGTGGGGGATTGGAACGCCACGGCGACGAAGTATCCCGTCGGTTCCTGTATCCACGAGCTTTTCGAGACCCAGGCTCGTCGGACCCCTGGCCGGCAGGCGGTCGTCTTCGGTGACCGATCGCTGACCTACGGCGAGCTCGACGAGCGCGCCACCGGGCTGGCGCAGGGACTCCGCAAACTGGGGGTCGGCCCCGAGGTGTTGGTGGGACTGCTGATGGACCGGTCGATCGACATGGTCGTGGCGATGGTCGGCATCCTCAAGGCGGGAGGCGCCTATCTGCCCCTCGATCCGTCCTACCCCCGCGAGCGCCTCATGCTGATGCTGGAGGATTCCGGATCACCCTTGGTGGTCACCCATCAGGCGCGGCTTGCGGAGGTCCCGGAAGGAAATTGGAAAACCTTGTCGTTGGAGCAGGATGCCGGCGAGGGTCGAGGCGGCGCCATCTTTTCCGGCGCCACCCCCGAGAGCCTCGCCTACGTCATCTATACCTCCGGATCGACCGGTGTTCCGAAGGGCGTGGCGGTGCCTCATCGCGCGATCGTGCGCCTGGTCCGCGACACGAACTACGTAACGCTCACGGAGACCGACCGGATCGCGCAGGTTTCGAATTCCTCTTTCGACGCTGCGACCTTCGAGATCTGGGGGGCGCTGGCCAACGGCGCCGGCTTCGTCATCATCGAGAAGGACGTCGCGCTCTCGCCACGGGACTTCGCGGAGGTCTTGCGCCGCGAAAGGATCACGACGACGTTCCTCACGACCGCGCTTTTTCAGCAGATCGTCCGCGAGGAGCCGAGCGCATTCGCAACTCTTCGCGAGGTTTTGTTCGGCGGGGAAGCGGTCGATCCTCGATGGTCCCGAGAGCTCTTGGCCGGCCGGCCTCCGGAGCGCCTCCTGCACGTCTACGGACCGACGGAGAGCACGACTTTCGCCTCCTGGCACCTGATCGAGAAGGTCGCCGAAGGCGCGCGCACCATACCGATCGGGCTGCCTCTCGCCAACACCTCGATCTACGTGCTGGAACGCGGCTTCCAGCCGGTGGCCGTCGGCGTTGCCGGGGAGCTTTTCATCGGCTCCGACGGGCTTGCCCGCGGCTATCTCTTTCGCCCGGAGCTGACCGCCGCGCGGTTCGTTCCCGATCCGTTCGGCCCTTCGGGATCCCGGCTCTATCGCACCGGCGACCTCGTCCGGCGGCAGCCGGAAGGACCGATTGAATTCCTGAGCCGTGTCGATCACCAGGTCAAGCTTCGCGGGTTCCGGGTCGAGCTGGGCGAAATCGAGACCGCGTTGCTGAGTCATCCCGCGGTGGGAAGCGCGATCGTCGTGGTGCGCGAGGACGTTCCGGGGGAAAAAAGCCTCGTCGGTTACGTGGTGCCGAAGCAGCAGGCCGGATTCGACGTCCGCGAGCTCAAGGCGCTGCTCAAGCAGCGCCTGCCCGAGTACATGGTGCCGAGTGCGCTGATCCTCCTCGACGCCCTACCCCTCAATGCCAACGGCAAGGTGGATCGGGCCGCCCTACCCTCGCCGTCGGAGGGGCGCGAGGGGAAGGCGGATGGATTCGTCGCACCGCGGACTCCTGTCGAAGAGGTGCTGGCGATCCTCTGGGGGCAGGCCCTGGGGGTCGAATCGATCGGGGTCCACGAAGACTTCTTCGACCTCGGCGGCAATTCGCTGCTGGCCACCCGTTTGATCTCGCGCATGCGCGAGACTTTTCACGTCGACGTCTCGGTGCGCCGGATGTTCGAATCTCCGACGATTTCCGGCATCGCCCAGGACCTGGAAAGCGACCTGCGAACAGGGCTGATCCAGGCGGCCCCGGACCTGGTGGCCGTGCCGCGCACCGGCGAGCTTCCCCTCTCCTTCTCGCAGCAGCGTCTCTGGTTTCTCGACCAGCTGCTTCCCGAGGGAAATGTTTACAACATCTCTACCGCCATTTGGCTCGAAGGCGTTCTGAAAGTGGCTCCGTTGCGCCGCAGCCTCAATGAGATCGTTCGTCGGCACGAGGTCTTGCGCAGCCGTTTCTTCTCGGAGCAGGGCCGACCGGTCCTCGCGATCGAGCCGTCCGTGGACCTGCCGCTCCCGGTGGTTGATTTCCTGGCGGTGCCCGCGGCGAGACGCCATGGCGAAGTTCAAAAAATGGCCCGCTGGGAAGCGCAACGGTCCTTTTCGCTCTCCCAGGCGCCGCTGTTGCGGGTCGTTTACGTGCACCTCGGCGACGGCGAACAGGTCCTGCTGATGACCGTGCATCACATCGTCTTCGACGGCTGGTCCGCGGGCATCTTTTTTCGCGAGCTCGAGACTCTGTATCGCGCCTTCGCCGCGGGTCGCCCTTCGCCCCTGGACGAGCTGCCGATCCAGTACTTGGATTATGCGGGATGGCTGCGAAATTGGCTCGCAGGCGAGGTTTTGGAGCAGCAGCTCGCCTATTGGCGCCAACAGCTCGCCGGGGCGCCCTCCGTCCTCGAGATGCCCTTGGACCGGCCGCGACCCGGTGTGCAGACTTTCCGCGGCGCGAACCGCTCGGCGAACCTGCCCTTCCTCGCCGCCCGGCGCCTCAAGGCGTTGAGCCGTGAGCAGGGGGCGACCTCGTTCATGACGATGCTCGCCGCGTTTTACGCCCTGCTCCATCACTATTCCGGACAAGATCGGATCGCCGTCGGGACGCCGATCGCCAACCGCACGCGCTCCGAGACGGAGTCGCTCATCGGGCTCTTTGCCAACACGCTCGTTCTCTGCTCCTGGGTCGATGGCCGGCGCAGTTTCCACGATCTGATCGCCGTGGTACGCGATGTCGCCATCGGCGGTTACGCGCACCAAGACGTGCCGTTCGAAAAGCTGGTGGACGAGCTGCATCCTCAGCGCGACCTCGCCCATCAACCGCTGTTCCAGGTGATGCTGGTCTTCGAAGGGCAGAATCAGACGGGCGGCGGCGCCTCCGCTCCGAGTCTCAACGCCAACGTCGTCGACAGCTCGCAAGGCGCGGCGAAGTTCGACATGACCCTCTTCCTGGACGAGGACGGTGCGCGTCTGTCCGGCATGCTGGAATACAACGTGGATTTATTCGACGGCACGACCGCGGGGCGCCTGTTGGAGCATTTCGGCGCGCTGCTGGAAGGGCTTGCCGAAGATCCTCACCGCAGCATCGCCGAGCTGTCGATCCTCTCGGCGGCGGAACGGCACCAGACCCTCATGGCTTGGAACGACACGAGCCGCGTCGTCTCCGACGAGCGCGGGCTGCAGCAACTCTTCGAGGAGAGAGCGGCCTCTCAGCCGACGGCAACGGCGGTGGTCTTCGCCGACCGTGACCTTACGTACGGCGGACTGGAGGACCAGGCGAACCGCATCGCACGCCACCTGCGGTCCTGCGGGGTGCAGCAAGGCTCGTTGGTCGCGGTGTACATGGAGCGGGCGCTTGAGATGATCCCGGCTCTGCTGGGCATTCTCAAAGCGGGCGGAGCCTACGTCCCGCTCGAAACCAGCTACCCGCCGGCACGCGTCGAATGGATTCTGTCGACCTTCGACATCGGTTTCATGATCACCCAGAGCGCACTGCTGCCCGGCGTGGGAGCGCTGAGCTTGGAGGCGCTCCACGACGTGCTGTGCCTGGATCCGGAAGGCGCTTCTGCCGCAATGCCGCAAGAATACGGCTTTCGGGTCACCGCCGACCTGTCCGCGCTGTCGCCGACCCGGATCGAGGGCGGAGCGGGCGCCGAGGACACGGCCTACATCATCTTCACCTCGGGGTCCACGGGAACGCCGAAAGGGGTGTGGGTACGGCATCGCTCGGTGATCAATCTGATCGACTGGGTCAACCGCGAAATGAACGTAGGGCCGCACGATCGGTTGCTGTTCCTCACCTCGCTCTGTTTCGATCTCTCCGTCTACGACATCTTCGGCATCCTGGCGGCGGGCGGCTCGCTGCGCGTGGGTCGGGAAGAGGATGTGCGGGAGCCGCAACGCCTGCTCAAGATCCTGCTGGAGGGTGGGATCACGTTCTGGGACTCCGCTCCCGCCGTCCTCCAGCAGCTGGTGCCGTACTTGGACGCAATGGGACCGGGCGAGGGAGGAGATACCTTGCGCCTGGTCTTCCTGAGCGGCGACTGGATTCCGGTCACCCTTCCCGATCGGGTCCGCCGCGTCTTTCCGCGCGGGCAGGTCGTGGCTCTCGGCGGCGCTACGGAGGCGACCGTTTGGTCGAATTACTTCCCGGTCGGCGCGGTGGATCCTCAATGGGTCAGCATTCCCTATGGACGGCCGATTCAGAACGCGCGCTACTACGTGCTCGGGCCGGGACTTCAGCCCTGCCCGATCGGCGTGCCGGGCGATCTATATATCGGCGACGAATGTCTTTGCTCGGTCTACGCCGGCGATCCCGCGCTCACCGCCGATCGCTTCATTCCCGATCCGAATGGCCATCGGGCCGGCGGACGCATGTACCGCACCGGTGACCGAGCGCGTTTCCGCGGCGATGGCAACCTCCAATTCTTGGGGCGCTCCGACAACCAGGTCAAGCTGCGCGGCTTTCGCATCGAACTGGGCGAGATCGAGGCCACCCTGCGACGCCACCCGGGCGTCGGAGAGGCCCTCGTGGTGGTCCGCGAGGACTCAGCGGGAGACCGCCGCCTGGTGGCCTACCTACTTCCCGACCCAGGGCAGAGTGCCGATTCCTCGGCCCTGCGCGGCTTCGTCAAGGACCAGTTGCCGGAATACATGGTGCCGTCCGCGTTCGTCCATCTCGCGGCTTTTCCGATGACGCCCAATGGCAAGGTCGATCGGCGCGCCCTGCCGGCGCCGGGCCGGATCGAGACCCGGGACGAAAGGTTTCTGCTCCCTCGCGACACCGTGGAGCTCAAGCTCGTTCAGCTCTGGGAGGAGATCCTCAAGGTCAATCCGGTGCATATCGATGACGACTTTTTCGATCTCGGCGGCAACTCGCTCGTCGCGGTTCAACTGATGGCCCGCATCCGGTTGGACTTCCAGCGCGACCTCCCGCTCGCCACCCTGTTTCAATCCTCCACCATCCTCCAACTGGGCCACGTGCTGCGCCAACAGGTCGAAGGAGCGAGCTTTTCGCCCTTGGTGGCGATCCAGCCCTTGGGCCGCCGGCCGCCGCTCTTCTGCGTGCATGGCATCGGCGGCGAGGTGCTGTCGTACCTTGAGCTCGCCCGATGCCTGGGCCGCGACCAGCCGGTCTATGGGCTCCAGGCGCCGCCTCCCGCCGACCTGGGAGCCGAGACGGTCGCCTTGGAGAAGGCCGCCGGCCTTTACATCGAGGAGATTCGTACCCTCCAGGCTCAAGGCCCCTACCAACTGGCCGGATACTCTTACGGTGCCGTGTTGGCGTTCGAGATGGCCCAACAGCTGCGGCGAGCGGGGGAGCAGGTCGCCCTGCTCGGCCTGATCGATGGCTTCTCGCCGCTCGTGGCACGACGCGGTCGCAGCCGTAGCGACGTCATGATGCTCGCCAGCATGGCCCGCGAAGTCGCGCGTCGCTCCGGACGGGATCTCAACCTGACCAACGAGAGCGTGGAAACGCTGCCGCCGGACGATGCGATCGGTCATATCCTGGATCTCCTTCTGGCGTCCGACCTGTTGCCGCCGGAGACCGATCGCGACTGGATCCAACGATTCCTGAGCGGGATCAAGTCCCGAGAGGATTCGCTCGCTCAATATGAGCCTCAGGTCTATGACGGCGAGGTGACGCTGTTCACCTCTACCGAGGTAGACGCCGAAACCGCCCGGGTGTTCATCGAGCTGGGGATCGATGTCCACGATCCGACCCGCGGCTGGGAGGCGTTGACGAGTCGGCCGATGAGGATTTTCCCGCTGCCGGGCCATCACGAAACCATCCTCCAAGCGCCCCACGTGGCCATCATGGCGGAGCACTTTCGGACCTGTCTAGCACCCGGCGCGGCCGACCGCCCGGCGGAGGTCTGAGCCATGCAACTCGATTCCGTTCGAGCCGTGGTGACCGGCGCGGCCCGGGGGTTGGGCTGGCACTTCGCACTGGAGCTGCTGCGGGCGGGAGCCCAGGTGGCGGCGGGAGACATCGACATCCCCGGCCTTCGCAGGCTCAAAGTCGCGGCCGAGGGACTGCCGGGAAACCTATTCGCCTCGTCTCTCGACGTGGTCGACGAGCTCGCCGTTCAGTCGTTCATCGATCAGGCTTGGAGCCGACTCGGGGGGCTCAATACCCTGATCAACAACGCCGGCATCCTGCGCGATGGCTTGCTGGTGCGAAGGGACGCGGAAGGAAGCGGCGGCAAGCTCCCGACCTCGCAATGGTCGAAGGTCTTGGAGGTGAACCTTACGGGGCCTTTCCGGGTCGCCCGTGAGTTCGTCGCGCGTCTGTTGAACGAGCGGATCGAAGCTGGAGTCATCGTCAACATCTCTTCCCTGGCGCGCGCCGGAAACCCCGGGCAGTCGAGCTACTCGGCATCGAAGGGGGGGCTCGATGCGGCAACTCGAACCTGGGCCTTGGAGCTGGCTCCCTTCGGAATTCGCGTGGGAGGGGTTGCTCCCGGGGTCATCGACACACCGATCCTGGAAGGGATCTCCGAAGCGGCCCTGGCACGTTTGAAGGAGGCCATTCCTCTCGGGCGTTTGGGTCGGCCGGACGAGGTCTGGCTCGCCGTCAAATTCATCATCGAGTGTGAGTTCTTTTCCGGTCGCATCATCGAAGTGGACGGTGGCGCAGCCATGGGCGGCGCGTGATCCGCCTTGCGGCTGCATCAAGGCCACCCAACCAACAGGAGGTTCAGTCTTAATGTACGTTCTAGGCATTCATGGCGGCTTGAAGCGAGACTTCGAGGATGGGGGAACGGATTTCCGCTGGCACGACGGCGCGGCTGTCTTGGTCAAGGATTATGAGATCGTCGCGGCGATCGAAGAAGAGCGCCTGAATCGCGTCAAGCATTCCAACGCTTTCCCGGCCAGGGCCGTGCGTTTCTGCCTGGAGCAGGCTGGAATCGGCTTGGCCGAGGTCGATGCCATAGCGGTCAACCTTTCCCGCGAGGCGGTGGACATGCTGGCCATCTCCCGTGTGCTGGAGGGGCGACAGGAGACGGAGCTGTCCGGGGCCAGGCTGCTCGCGGGTCTGTTCGAGAAGGAGTTTCGCACCGATGTGACTCCCAAGCTGCGCTTCTGCAATCATCACTTCGCCCACGCCTACAGCGCCTTCTTCGCCGCCAATTTCGAGCGTTCCTTAGTCGTCACCCTCGACGGCGATGGCGACGGCCTCTGTGGCATGGTCCTGGCGGGGGAGGGAGGGCAGTTGCGCAAGCTGCGGGAGTACCCGGAGCACAAATCGCTGGGCAATTGGTACACGACCCTGATCCGCGTCCTCGGCTACAACCGATTCGACGAGTACAAGGTGATGGGCTTGGCCCCCTACGGCGATCCGAAAGTTTTCGGCGACCTCTTTCGCAGCCTCTATCGTCTCCTTCCCGGCGGGGACTACGAGCTGCTGCCGATGGCCCGCCAGTTCTCTCTGCTCGGCCAGGCCGGCCTCTTGGCGCACTTCCGCAAGAAGGGCGAGCCTTTTACTCAGGTCCACAAGGATTTTGCGGCCGGCCTCCAGACCGCCCTCGAAGATCTTGCCCTGCACATGATTGGCCACTTCCAGCGCGAGACGCGCGAAGAAAGGCTCTGCCTCGCGGGCGGCGTGGCCCACAACTGCAGCATGAACGGGCGAATCCTCTACTCCGGTTTGTTCAAGGAAGTCTTCGTGCAACCCGCGGCCCACGATGCGGGGACCGCCCTGGGCGCCGCTTGGTCGGTGCTCCATGAGGCCGGCGTGAAGCGCCCTCGGCGTCGGATGGAGCATCTGTATCTTGGCACCGATATCGGCGGCGAGGCGGAGATCCGGCGAACCTTGGAAGCATGGCAGGCGTTCGTCTCCTTCGAGAAGGTCGATCGCATCGCCGAGCGTACGGCGAAGCTCCTCGCGGAGGGGTCGGTGATCGGTTGGGTTCAAGGGCGATCCGAGTTCGGCCCGCGCGCCCTTGGCAACCGCAGCATTCTCGCGGACCCCCGTCCCGCGGAGAACAAGGAGAGGATCAACCGGATGGTCAAGAAGCGAGAGGGCTACCGGCCCTTCGCGCCCTCCGTGCAAGAGGAAAAAGCGGCGGACTACTTCGTCCTTTCGCCGTCCCAGAGCGCCTTCCCTTTTATGATCTTCGTCCTCGAAGTGCAGGAGTCCCAGCGAGCCAACCTGGGTGCGATCACCCATCTCGACGGCACGGCCCGCGTGCATACGGTCTCTGAGGGTGCCAACCCGCTCTACTGGCAGCTCTTGGGAGAGTTTGGCCGGCTCACGGGAATCCCGATGCTCTTGAACACCTCGTTCAACAACAACGCGGAGCCGATCGTCGACTCTCCCACGGATGCCCTGGTCTGTTTCCTGACCACCGGCCTCGACTACATGGTCGTGGGTGATTTTCTGGTGGCCAAACGCGAGAAGCCCGCGGAAGACCTCCGGATTCTGAACCTGGTTGCGAGCCTGGACCGGACGAAAAAGCTGGTTCGTCGCACGAGAGCCGAAAGCTCCGCCTCGGATGCGGGTCGGGTCTACTCGATCGAGAGCACCGCCAGCGAGCACTTCGGCGAAGCCTCTGCGGCCATTTCTCCCGAGCTATTCCAACTTCTCTGTGCGGGCGATGGCCACACCCGGCTTGAGGCCCTGGCCGGATCGATCGGCATCACGGAACACGAGAAGCTCCGAGCCCTTGCCGAGGAGGTCCATGGGCTTTGGGAGCGGCGGATGCTGATCTTTGAACCTCTGACCTCCTGAGATTTGAGGCTGTCGCTGGCGTCGGGTCTACCCCTCGAAGCCAGAAGATCTCGCCCGCGTCGGCGGTTGCGCTGGAGTTGGCCGGGCGGCGCCCCCTGCCGCCCGGATCTCCAACCTAGCCCGCTGTGACTTTGCGGCGCCCGCGGGGGGCGGGGCGGCGGCGAGCTTTCTTTGGGTTCTTCGTGTCCAGCTCTCGCTGCTGATCGAGCGCCTTCAACACCCGTTCCTCGACCATCTTCACCAGGTCTTCCGGGCGTAGGGAGATCTCGGGCGGGATCATCGGCACCAGCGGCGAAACCCGCTCCTCTCTTGAGTAGCCCGCCCGTTCGGCCGCATCCATCAGCTCCTGATGGAGCGATTTCTGGCCGGGCTGGCGGACGGGCGGCTCGGGCGGGAAGAGGCCGAGGAAGAACGCTTTCGGCTCGACGTTGCACGCCTCCAGGATCTGAAAGATCTGGTTGAACCGCAGGCGGGTGCGCCGGTTCAGAAGGTTACCGGTGGTGCCGCGGGCGAAGTCGCATTTCGCATCGACGTCGCGCAGCGACAGGCCGTTGGTGGAAATCAGGAAATCGAGGAGTGCTAGGGCTCTCTTCTCGGGATCGTTCATCATGGCTGAAATCCTAGCGAGCGGTGGCGTCCACCGTCAACCGTTCGTGGTCTGCCCCAAGTTTTCGCGGACTCGCGCCGCAAGGCGGCGCGCCAGGTAAAGCCCGGTCGCTCGAATACCGCCGGGTCCTGCGGCTTCGAGTACCAGCGCGAGCGACCGCGGGCTGCGGGTCAGCCCTTCGACCACGTGCAGGGCGCGGAAGAGGTCCGGGTCGGAGTGGCGCGACCAGCCGACGACGCCGAAGGTGCCGTCCGGCCGTTGCGCCGCCAGGTCCACCCCGGGCCCGGCGCGCTCCTGTTCGACGAACAGCGGATCGCGGCCGTGGATCGGCAGGATCGCGGCGGCGAGCAGCGCGCGCTCCCGGGTGTCGAATTCGAGCGGCGAGCCGTTGGGGGAGCGAGGGTCTTCCTCGGGCTCTTCCGCCTGGAGCCGAGCCACCCCCCACGTCCGGGCGGTGGCGGCGAACCGAACCTCCCACGGCCCGCTCCATTCGACCTCCTGGTCGGCATGCGGGCTCTCGTCGAGCAGGTCGATGAACGCGAGGAAGCTACGGGCGAAGGCATTCAGCCGCCGCCAGTCTCGCGAGCCGTTCGTTGCCGGATTTTTCGGATTGGGTTTCATGGACTCCCCTTTGCGCGAATCGGGCGCGAACCAAAAGGGGCGGCTCGAAGTGAGCCGCCCTGAGAAAAACCTACGGGGTGATTGCTGAGGGCGCCGGGGGTGCCGGAGCCGGCGGCGGAGTGCTGGCCGCGGAGGCGTTGGGAGCCGTGGCCTCAATGATCGCCGCCCGTGCTTTGGCGGTGAGGCGGCGAGGGCGAAGGCCGAACGCAACCAGCTCTTTGTTGCGGCGACCGTAGAAGGCGCGAAGCGACTCGGAGAGCGCGGAGTAGGTCTCTCCAGCGTGGAAGACCTCCATCTGAAGGTCCTCCTGCGTTCGGGCGAGGGCGCTCTGATGCCGTGGGCGCTCGTCCTGCAGAAATTTGATCGCGGTCGTTCGCGCGACCAATGCTTCATGTTGGGCCTGCAGATGCGGGACTTCCGCAAGCCGCAGGGCGAGCTGGGTCGCCAACTGTTCCCAGATCCGGAGACGTTCGGAGAGGTTGAGCGTGGCCATGACTACCTCCTACAAGAAGGATCGCGGATCGATGCCGCGATCGGGTTGCACGTTGAGACCCCCGGGTAGCGCCTGAGCGTGAAGACGCCCCGGTCTGCGAACCCAGGAGATGACGGGTTGGGCAATGGGTACGGCCCGATGGGAAATGGGTACGGGTGCTTGGGAAACGGGTACGGCCCTGTGGGAAATGGGTACGGGTGCTTGGGAAATGGGTACGGCCCCG
>JBDTZG010000098.1:0-15149 GCA_040005235.1 Acidobacteriota bacterium
CTCGACCGGCTGGCCGACCTTGACCTCGATCGAGGCGGGAATCCATTCGAATTTCTTCGCCTGGAGGGTGAGCTTTTTCACCTCGACGCCAGAGGCGACGCTCGCAACCGACACCAGGGCCAGGGCCGCACCGAAGATCACCGCGCGCAACGACGACGTTCGCATCTTGAATCGCTCTCCTCGGATCGAACGGCGGAAGGGCCGCCGACAAGCCGCGGACTTTACCAGGAGACCGGCAGGCGCAGCCGCACGTCGCGCCGCTTGTCGCGGAACATCAGGTACCCCTCGCGCCGGCCGAACAGGAACAGGTCGCGCAGGATCTCGACGTCGTGGCGGCAGTACTCCTCCACCTCGTCGAACCGGCCTTCCGCCACCCAGGCGAGCGACTGCAGGCCATCGGCCGATTTCCCCGCGCCGAGCGTCTCCTGGGCCAGGTGGTCGAGCTTCATGCGGAAACCCGCGACCCGGCGTACCTCTTCGAGCAGGTCGAGCGTCGGCAGCTCGCGGGAGAGCCCGCGGCCGGCGTACCCTTCGAGCACTTTGTAATCGAACCGCCGGCTGTTGAATCCGACCACCTGGGTCGCGCTACGAAGCGCCGCCACCAGATCGCCCACCCGATCCTCGCGATACGACTCGAACCGGTCCTCTTCGAGGAAATAGAGGACGCCCACCGCCACACCCATCCGATCCGCCCGGTTCCACCCCCCCACCTCCGCCGCCGAGCGAAGCGTTTCGAGGTCGAACAGGATCGTCCGCTCGAGGCGAGGAGAGCTGAGCTCCCGAGAACGCGGTGTAAGCCCATCTTTAACGGCCTCCACCACCCGCGCCAAGAACCCGCGCAGCCGCTTCGCCGTGCTCGTCTCCTTCTTCTCCCACCACCCCTCCGGCTCGCCCACCACCGGCACCACCGCCGCTTCGTCCGCCGCTTCTCGCGCCGCTTCTCGCGCCGAGGCCGCCGCGACATCCTCCGGCGCAAGCTCCTCCCGTTCGAGCAGCAGCCGCAGCACCCGCGCCGCGCCCGGCTTGTCGAGCGGCCGGTTGCCGTTGCCGCATTTGGGCGACTGCACGCAACTAGGGCAGCCCGATTCGCATGGGCATTCGGTCAGCAGGTCGAGCACTCGCGAGAGCAGATCGGGTAGGTTCTCGAAGCCCTTCGCGGTAATCCCCACGCCGCCGGGGTGGCCGTCGTAGAGGAACACCGCGCCGCAGCCGACCTGCGGGTGGAACGGGGTCGAAATCCCTCCCATGTCGTTGCGATCGCAGATCGCGAGCAGCGGAAATAGGGAGATTGCAGCGTGCTCCGAGGCGTGGAGCGCGCCCATGAAGTCCTCTCCCTGCCGGCGCAGCGCCTCTTCGAACGGCCGCGGCGCGCGCCACCAGAGGCCGACGGTTTCGAAGTGGACCGGCGGAAAATCCAGCTCGTGCCGGTCGAGCCGTTCGAGCGTTCCGACCCGGCGCCGCTCGTAGCCCACGACCCGCTCGGTCACCTTCAAACGGCCGAGCGTAGCCTTCAACTGACCGGTGGCGCCGTCCGTCCGTTCCGCCAGCACCTCCAGGATTTCGGTCTCTTTCGACATCAGAGCCGTGGTGAACCAATCGACGTCCGCCGGCTCGGCGAGCACCCTGCGCTCCTCGCCGTTCATCTCCTTCACCAGGTACTGCCGGCCGGCGTGCAGGTAGATCGCTCCCGGGTGACATTCGCGCAGCGCGCGGATTCCATCGATCGTGCCGATCGTCCGCCCCGCCTCGGTGTCCTCGATCGCGTAGCTCTCGCCCGAACCGCGCAGCGAGACCAGCCGTTGCGGCCGTTGGCGGAGCGAGAACAGCTCGCCTCCTTCGCCCTGGAACAGCTCGCCGCGTTCGAGCATCGACTCGATCGTGGCCGCGTGGGGCGCGAGGTACGCGGCATCCGGCCCGTCCGGTCCGCGTTCGAGCGGCAGCTCGGAGGCGGCGCAGAGCAGGTGCGCGCGCGACACCGGAACGTTGCTCGGATCGACCACCAGCCGCTCGCACGGCCGGCCGAGCAGCTGTTCGGGATGGGCGAGAAGGTATTGATCCAACGCGTCGGGCAGGGCGATCATCGCGGTCAGCGACTCGCGCCCCGACCGGCCGGCTCTTCCCGAGCGCTGCCAGGTGGACATGACGCTGCCGGGATAGCCCACCAGCACGCAGGCGTCCAGGCCGCCGATGTCGATCCCCATCTCCAACGCCGAGGTGGCGATCACCCCGTCGAGCCGACCGGCGAACAGCTCGCCTTCGATCCGCCGCCGCTCTTCCGGCAGGAATCCGGACCGGTAGGCCGAGACTCTGCGCGCCAGATCGGGCTCGCGCTTTCTCAGCCAGGAGTAGAGCAGCTCGGTAATCCGTCGCGCTTTGGTGAAGACGATCGTCTTGGCGCCGCGCTTCTGCAGCTCGACGAACAAATTGAGCGCCGAGGTATAGGGGCTCACCTCCGGCTGGAGCAGCAGGAAGCGCCGCCCTTCGCGCGGCGCCCCTGCCTCTTCCACCCAATGGAACGGCCGGCCGGCGAGAGCCTGGGCGAACTCCGCCGCATTCCCCGCGGTCGCCGACGAGGCGATCACCTGAGGGTCGGCACCGAGCGCCCGGGCGAGGCGCAGCAGGCGGGAGAGCGTGTGGTGGAAATGGCTACCGAAGATGCCGCGATAGGTGTGCAGCTCGTCGAGCACGATCCAGCGCAGGTCGGCGAGGAACGGCCCCCACGAGGTCCAGTGGGCCAGGATCCCGAGGTGCAACATGTCGGGATTGGTGATCAGGACGCGCGGAAAGCGCCGCCGGATCGCCGCCCGGTCGTTCGGGCTCGTGTCGCCGTCGTAGATCTCGCAGCCGGCCTCTTCCGGGGTGAGGCCGCAGGCGGCGGCGAGGTCGCGGAATTTCCCCCGCTGATCCTGACCGAGCGCCTTGAGCGGAAAAAGGAACAGCGCCCGGCCGGGGCCTCCAGAAAGCGCCTCTTCGATCGGCGGCACCTGGAAAACCAGCGACTTGCCCGACGCGGTCGGCGTCGTCACCAGGACGTGCTCGCCCCGCCGGACCGCCGCGATCGCCTCGGCCTGGTGGCTCCAAAGCCGGGAGACCCCGCCGCGCGCGAGCGCCGCCGACAGCGGAGCAGCCAAAGGCGGATCGAGGTTTCCGTATCGAGCCGGAACGGCCGGCAGCTCCGCCGCGTGGACGATCCGCGCGCCGAGCCGTGGATCGGCCTCCAGGTCGGCCACCAGCGCGCCGAAATCGAGAGCCGTCGGATAAGTCGTAGAGTTCAACGATGCCGCCTCATTTACGCTCCTATCCTAGCAAGAACGCGGGCGGGGCACTACGGCCCGGCGCTACACTGCGGCGGTGATGTCTCCCCTCGCTCCGCCCATCCTCCGCTCCTTTCGCCGGGGCCTCGCGGCCGGTCTGATGTTTCTCGCCGCGCTTTCGGCCCAGGCCCAGACGGCGGTCCCCCGCCTGATCGTCCAGGCGCCCGAAGAGCTGGCCGCCCTCGGTAAGACGGTCCAGGATTTCGATCCCCAACTGCTCGCGCCGGCCATCCGGCTCACCGGCGCTTCGGACCTTTCGCCGATCGCAGTTCTGCTCGCCCCCGAGCGCTCGCCGGAGGCCCAATCGGCGCCGCCCTGGGTTTCCGGCTACGCGGTCGGCCCGGCGGGGGCGATCGTGCTGTTTCCCGCCCGGACCAAGACGTACCCGGATTCCGATCTCGACGCACTGGTCCAGCACGAGGTGACCCACGTACTGATCGATCGGGCGGCCGGCGGCCGGCCGGTGCCGCGCTGGTTTCACGAAGGGCTTGCGATGGCGGCCGGGCGCGGCAGAAGCCTCGAAGACCGGTCGCGGACGTCGTTTGCGATCCTGATCGATGGGCGTACCACGCTCTCCGACCTAGACTCCCGGTTCGCCGGAGGCCAGTCGGAGGTCCAGGCGGCCTACGCGCTCGCGGGCGATTTCGTCGCCGACCTGCTGCTGCGCCATGGCGCCGACACCGCGCCCGAAATCCTCGCCGGGATCGCCCGGGGCGAAAGCTTCGACGTCGCGTTCCAGGCTGCGGCCGGCGAAACCTTGGCGAGCGTCGAAACTTCCTACTGGCGGCGGCGAACGTTCTGGAATCGCTGGGTACCGTTCCTCACCAGCGGCGCCGCCCTCTGGCTGGGGATCACGGCGCTCGCGCTGGTCGCATTCAAGCGGCGGCGGGTACGGGATCAGGAGCTGCGGGAAAAATGGGCGTTGGAGGAGGAGCTGACCCGAACGCAGGAGGACCTTAAGAACCTCCAGGGTTCAGAGGACCTCAAGGACGAAGAGATGCCGGAAGAGCCCGAGGAGCCCGAAGAGTTGGTGAACTGACGGGCTCTCAGTGCAGATAGCCGAGCGACTTGAGCCGGCTCTCGCTCTCCCGGGAGGCATCCAAGGTCTTCGCGGCGTCAAGATCGCCTTCGGCCTTCTTGAGCCGTGTTTCGAGATGGCCGCGGAGGCGCCGGTAGGTTTCCGGATCGGCGGTCAGCCGGTCTTTCTGCTCCATCGGATCGGCCACCAGATCGTAGAGCGCGAAACGCCCCTCCGCGCCGGCCGCCCGGCCGGAATCGAAGATCAGCTTCGCCTTGCCGTCGGTCGTGCTGCGCAGCGCGTATTGGAGCGTCTCGGTGGTTGGATGAACCGGCGCTCCCCGTTCGATCAGCGGGCGCAGGCTCGTCCCCTCGAACGGCACTTCAACCTTGAGGTCGAGATAGTCGACGATCGTCGGCACCAGATCGAGATTCTCGACCAGCGCCGCGATCCGGCCTCGGCGTTTGGATTCCGGCAGGCGAAGGATCATCGGCACGTGGATGGACGTTTCGAACTGCGTCTCGCAATGCAGGACCCGGCCATGCTCCATGAACTCTTCGCCGTGGTCCGAGGCGATCACCACGATCGAGGAATCGAGCAGACCACGCGCCCGCAGGTTCGCGAACAGCTCGCCGAGCTGAGAGTCCAGGTAGGCGAGCTCGCCGTCGTAGAGCGCGCTCAAGGTTTCGATCTCCTCCGGAGTCGCCTCGACTTTCGGCCCCTCGCCGAGCAGGCTCGAAAGGATCGGCTGCGGATTTCCCGCCAGAGCCCAATCGCGCGGCGGCCGGGCGGAAGAGGCCGGCAGGAACTTCTCTCGCCAAGGAGAGGGGGCGGCGTAGGTGCTGTGAACGTCCTGATAGTGAAGGTAGAGGAAAAGCGGCCGGTCCGTCTGCTTCAGATAGCGATTCGCGCGCCGGTTGATGCAGTCGGCGCGGCGGTGAAAGCAGCTCTCGTCGAAGATCTCGAAGCCGCGATCGAATCCCCCGTGCAGATTGAACGACGACTCGGACTTGCGCACGATCGGGCTCGCCGACACCGCAATCGAGCGATACCCCGCGGCGCCGAGGATCTCCGGCAGGGCGGGAAACCCGTCGGGAATGCCGATCCGCTTCTGAGGCTGACCGAAGAAGCGCGCGGGCCAGCGCGAGGTGAGGATCGAGTTGACCGACGGAAAGGTGCAGGCCGCCTGGCTGCGCGCCTGCTCGAACAGCAGACTCTCCTTGGCGAACGTATCGAGATTCGGCGTCGTCGCCCGCGCATAGCCGTAGGACGACAACCGGTCGGCGCGCAGCGTGTCGATCAGGATAAAGATGACGTTCCGAGGGGCGGCCGCCGGTGCCTCCGCCTTCGGCGCGCCGCAAGCCCACGCTCCAAGCATCCAGATCATGCCGAAGGCGGCGCCCCAGGCTACCGGGCGGACCGAGCGTTTCCGCCGGGCTTCGGTCACTGGAGGTAGCCGAGCGCCTTCAATTGGCGCTCCCCCTCCCGCGCGGCGTCCAGACTGCCCTTCGTCGCGAACCCGCCTTCGAGCGCCGTCATCCGCACTTCGAGCTTCTTGCGCAGCGCGAAATAGGTCCGCCGGTCGGCGGCCAGCACGTCCTTCTGCTCGAACCGGTCGGAGGCGAGATCGTGCAGCTCGAACTTCCCCGTTCCTTGGTCGAAGATCAGCTTCGACTTGCCGTCGGTGGCGCTCCGCAGCGCGTACTGGAGCGCAAAGGACGTGTCATGAAGAGGAGTTCCCTCTTCGATCAAGGGGCGCAGGCTTTTGCCGTCGAGCGGTCCGGGCGCCTTGATCCCCAAGTAGTCGAGGATCGTCGGCGTGAGATCGAGATTCTCGACCAGGGCCGCGATTCGTCCCGCCGCCTTCTCGCCGGTCGGACGCAGCTCGGGCGGCAGGCGGACGATCATCGGCACGTGGACGGAGGTGTCGTAGAGCACCTCGCAATGGATCATCCGGCCGTGCTCCATGAACTCCTCGCCATGGTCGGCGGCGACGATCACGATCGAGGTGTCGAGCAGGCCGCGGTGTTTGAGATCCGCGAACAGCTCGCGCAGCTGATCGTCGAGATACGCCAGCTCGCCGTCGTAGAGGCCGCTCATGTAAGCGACGTCGCGCGGCGACATTTCGACTTTCCGCCCTTCGCCGGTCAAGCTTCGCCGGATCGGTCGGGGGTTTCCCTTCAAGATCCACGGCCGCGCTTCCGGATAGGCCTCGACGAAGCGCTCCTTCCAAGGCGACGGCGGGATGTAGGCGCTGTGGACGTCCATGTAATGGAGATAGAGGAAGAGCGGCCCCTTACCCAGACGGTTCAAATGGTGATCGGCGCGGCGGTTGACGCAGTTCGCCCGCCGGATGTGGCAGGTCTCGTCGAAGACGTCGAAGCCGCGATCGAAGCCGCCGTAAAGATTGTGGTGCGAGGGGCTCTTCCGCACGATCGGACTCGCGGTGACCGCGAGCGTTTGGTAGCCGGACGCCTTCAAGATCTCTTGAAGCGCGGGGTACTCCTTCGGGATGCCGATCCGATCGCCCGGCTGGCCGAGAAAATGGAGCGGCCATCGAGAGGTGAGGATCGAGTTGACCGAAGGGAACGTGCACGACGCCTGGCTCCGGGCCTGCTCGAACAGCACGCCACCTCTAGCGAACGCGTCGAGGTTCGGCGTCGTCGGTTTGCCGTAGCCGTAGGCGGAGAGCCGGTCCGAACGCAGCGTATCGAGCAGGATGAAGATGACGTTCGGCCGGGACGCGGGCTTCCGGCAGGCGGCGCTCCCCCCGAGGCCCAAGGCGAACAGCGAGATGAGGAAGAGAGAGATCCGGCCGCGGGTCATGTCGCGCCGATTGTACAATCCCGGCACCCTGGCGAACGCCCGGGGCACGAGGAGGCACCTTCGATGAAAATCGCCCTGGGCTCGGACCATGCCGGATTCCGCTACAAGGAGGAGATCAAGTCGCTGCTCCTCTCGCTTGGCCACGAGGTGGTCGATTTTGGAACCCATTCGACCGAATCGGTCGACTATCCCCTCTTCTGCCGTCCGGTCGCGGAGGCGGTGGCGGGCGGAGAGGTCGATCGCGGCATCGTCCTCGGCGGCTCGGGCAATGGCGAAGCGATGTCGGCCAACCGGGTCAAAGGCGCCCGCTGCGCCCTCTGCTGGTCGCTCGAAACCGCGCGCCTCGGCCGCCAGCACAACGACGCGAACGTCCTCTCGATCGGCGAGCGAATGATTCCCCTGGAGCTGGCGCTCGACATCGTGCGCACCTTCCTCGACACGCCGTTCGAGGGGGGACGCCACCTCCGGCGCATCCAGATGCTCGATGAGTGAGCGCGGCGCGGGGCTCGCCGAGCTTGCGGATTTCCTAGGGGCGGGCGCGCGTTTCGACGAACCGCTCGCGCCGTTTACGACGTTCCGTCTCGGCGGCCCGGCCGACCTGTTCTACGAGCCAAAAAGCGCGGACGCGCTCGCCCGGGCCATCCTCGCGGCCGAACAGCGGGAAGTGCCCTGGTTCCTGCTCGGCTGCGGCGCGAACATCCTGATCGGCGACCTGGGATTCCGCGGGCTGGTCATTCGTAATCAGGCTCGCGACATCCGGATCGACGAGACCACGGGCCTCGTGCGTGCCGAAAGCGGCGCGCTGGTCTACCCGGACCTGATCGAAGCCGCGATCGAATCGGGCCTCTCGGGGCTTGAGCATTACGTCGGCATCCCATCGACCGTCGGCGGAGCGCTCTGGCAGAACCTCCACTTCCTCTCCCCCGCCCCGGCGCGCGAAAGGACGATGTTCATCGCCGAGGTGACCCACGAAGCCGAAATCCTCACCCCCGAAGGGGAGCGCCGAACCGTCCCCGCCGCCTATTTCGAGTTCGGCTACGACACTTCGATCCTTCACCACCGCCGGGACATCGTGCTCGCCGCCACCTTCGCGCTCGCGCCCGCCGATCCAGCGACCCTACACCGGATCGCCACCGAGAACCTCGCCTGGCGCGCCGAAAAGCATCCACCGCTCGCCACCGAACCCTCCGCCGGCTCGATCTTCCAAAAGATAGAAGGCATCGGCGCCGGCCGCCTGATCGACCAATGCGGCTTGAAAGGCTTTCACATAGGCGACGCCCAGGTCTCCCCCCGCCACGCGAACATCTTCATCAACACCGGAGCTGCCAAGGCGGAGGACGTGCGGTCCCTGATCGCCCACGTTCAAGAGGTCGTGGAGCGCGAAACTGGCTACCGGCTGCGGCCGGAGATTTCGTTCGTTGGGGAGTTTTAGCGAGCGGCAAGGACAAAGGGCCTTGGAGCCGATCGCGATCGATTTGCTAATATGGCGGTGTCATGAGCCCCGTCAGTCTCCGAGAGCTCCAACACGACACAGACAACCTGTTGGATCGGGTTGAAGCCGGCGAGCACCTGGTCGTGGTGCGAGGCGGGCACCCCGTTGCCGAGTTGCGGCCTGTCCCCGCCAACCAGCCTGATCCGCGGCCGTTTGGCCTCTGTTCCGGCGCGTTCACGGTCCCGGACGACTTCGATGCGCCGCTACCCGAGGACATCCTGCGGTCGTTCGAGGGGCGATGAGGCTGCTTCTCGAAACCCACGTTTTCCTCTGGTACTTCACCGCCGACCCGAAACTCCCGGCCACCTTTCGTTCTGCGAGCCAGAACGCGAGCAACGAAGTGTTCGTGAGCGTCGCATCGGTCTGGGAAGCGGTCATCAAGTACAACCTCGGCAAACTTCCTCTCCCGGCCCCGCCGGCAGAGTTTCTGCCGCAGCAGCGGAAAGCCCATCGGATGAGCAGTTTGGACATCGATGAGGGAGCGATGTCGCACCTCGCCAGCCTGCCGCCGCTCCATCGAGATCCGTTCGACCGACTCTTGGTGGCTCAAGCGCTTCAACACGGCTTGACGGTAGTGACGGTGGATCCGGAAGTTGCGGCCTACTCCGTCCCGCTTCTTCCGGCCTGAGCTGGAGGAAATCTTGCCCAGTGGCAACTCGCCTGGATGTCTCAGCAAGGACGCGGCGTCCCGGCGAGCGAAGAAGAGGCGATCAAGTGGTACGAAGCCGTGATCGCGACCGACGCCGCCGACGGCGAGTCCCAACCGACACTTCACCCCACCCCCAAACCCGCGCTACAGTGCGCGGGCTTGTCCCACCTCTTACCCCACCCCGAAGGAGAAGTCCCCGATGAGCATCAGCGAGACCCTGCTACCCGAGCTCGATCACGAGATGGCGACCACGCGGCGCGTGTTGGAGCGCGTGCCGATTGCGGAGAAAGGCGATTGGCTGCCGCATGAGAAGTCGATGAGCTTGAATCGCCTGGCGAACCACGTGGCCGAGTTGCCGGGTTGGTTGGCGATGACGATGAAAACCGAGGCGCTCGACCTGGCGCCGCTCGAAGGCCCGAAATACACCTCGCCGACTCTTGCCACGAACGAGGCGTTGCTCGCGTCTTTCGACGCCCTGGTGACGGAAGGCCGCGCCGCTCTCGCCGCCGCTTCCGACGAAGACATGTTCGTTCCCTGGGCGCTTCAGATGGGCGGGCAGGACTTGTTCAAGATTCCACGCGTCGCTGTGCTGCGGACTTGGGTGTTCAACCACATCATCCATCACCGCGGCCAGCTCACCGTCTATCTTCGCGAGCTGGGCGTTCCCGTGCCGTCGATCTACGGTCCGAGCGCGGACGAGGGTTAGGAATCCCTAACGGCGGTTCTGCCCGTCGCGGACCCTACCGGTCATCGGCGCCAAGCGGACGGGGCTCACGGTTCGTTTTTCGATCGAGCCGTCCGCCCGCTTGGTGATCACTTGGAGATCCTGGAAGAAGTCGCCGATCGGCGCCACCAAGCGGCCGCCATTCTTCAACTGGGCGATCAGCGGCTTTGGGATCTCCGCCGGGGGCGCGGCGGAGAGCAGGATGGCGTCGAAAGGTCCCTGCTCCGGCCAGCCCTGGTAGCCGTCTCCCACGCGCACGGAGACGTTGTTAAAACCGAGCAGCGCGAGCCGGCGCGCCGCCTGGTCCGCGACCGCCTGCGAGATCTCGACCGAATAAACCTCGCGGGCGAGCCTGGACAGGACGGCCGCGTGGTAGCCCGAGCCGGTGCCGATCTCCAACACCTTGTCGCGCGGGGTCAGCTCCAGCAGGTCGGTCATCAGCGCGACCACATACGGCTGGTAGACGGTCCCCCACTTCCCCTTCGGCCCGAACGGTAGCGGCCGGTCGGCGTAGGCGTCCGCCGGCACCGCGCCGGGCACGAACAGATGGCGCGGCACGCGGTCCATCGCCGAGAGCACCGGCGCATCCGTGATCCCGCGCTGGCGGATCTGCTCCTCGACCATTTGATGGCGAAGGAGCGAAATGTCGTCGCCCGAAGCCGCGCGCGCCGCGATGGCGAGCGCTAACCCTAAGGCGATCGTCTGAAGTTTTCGGTTCACCGCACTCCCGCGCGGGCGAACACCCGCTCGCCGTCAACGTAGGTGAAATCGATCTCAGCCTTCGGGATCTCGATCTCGGGAATGGACATCGGGTCGCGCCCCCAAACCACCAGGTCGGCGCGCTTGCCGACCGTGAGCGAGCCGACCTGATCTTCGAGGAACAGCGAGCGGGCCGCGTCGATCGTGAAGCCGCGCAGCGCTTCGATGCGGGTGAGCTTCTCTCCCGGCAGCCAGCCGCCCGCCGGATCGCCCTTCAGGTCCTGCCGGGTGACCGCGGCGTAGAGGCCGAGCCGCGGGTCGGGCGACTCGACGGGAAAATCGCTGCCGAGCGCGAGCCGGCCGGCTGCCGCAAGCACCTTCCGCCAGGCGTACGCTCCGGCGAGCCGTCGCTCCCCCAGGCGGGCGGGCGCCCAGGGCATGTCGGAGGTCGCATGGGTCGGCTGCATCGAGGCGATGATGCCGAGGCGCGCCATCCGCTGGATGTCCTGGACGCGCATCACCTGAGCGTGCTCGATCCGGCAACGGGGGTCGCTCGGCGCCTGTGCCCGGTTCGAGGAATGACGGGCGAGCCCTTGTTCGAACGCGTCGAGCGCCACCAGGTTGCCCCGATCGCCGATCGCGTGAATACCCACCTGAAAGCCGGAGGCCACCGCGCGGCGGATGACGTCGGACATGTGGTCCTGGCTGGAGGTGAGAAGGCCCATGTTGCCGGGGTCGTCGGCGTAGGGTTCGAGCAGCGCCGCACCCCGGCTGCCGAGCGCGCCGTCGGCGTAGAGCTTCACCCCGCGGATCGTGAGGCGTGCTTCGTCCGGGTCGAGGAGCGGTCCGCGCTGGAACCACTTTTGGAGCAGGGCCGGCTCGTCGGTGAGGAACAGCGCGGCGCGAGGCGCCAAGGCTTTCTTCTCGCGCAGCGCCTGATAGGCGGCCACGGCGTCGCCGTCCACCCCCATGTCGGTGACCGTCGTCAAGCCCAGCGCCACGCACTCCTTACCCGCGGCGACAAGCGCCGCCTGCAGCTCTTCCGGACGGGCGTCGAAGGGATTTCGTCCGGGGTGTGCCGGATCGCTCGGCGGGACGTCCATCGCGTTGTCGACCAGCACGCCGGAGAGATGGCCGGCCGCGTCGCGCAGATAGCGGCCGCCCGACGGGTCTTTCGAGTCATCGGCCAATCCGACCCGCGCGAGCGCATTGGCATTCAGCAGGGCGGCGTGGCCGTCGATCCGGGTGAGCCAGACGGGATAATCGGACACCGCCGCGGAGAGCGCTCCGTGCTCCGGAAAGGCCTGGCCGGGCCAGAGGTTTTGATCCCAGCCGCGGCCGCGCACCCAGGCGCCCGCGGGTGTCTTCGCCGCGGCAGCGCGAACGCGCCGGACCACCTCGTCGAACGTGGCCGCGCCGCGCAGGTCCACCTGAGACAAGTCGCGGCCGAGGCCCAGCAGGTGGGAGTGGGCGTCGATCAGTCCGGGAGTCACCGCCCGGCCGAGCAGGTCGACCTTCTTCGTCTTCGGCCCAATGAACGCCTTCCCGGCCTCTTCGGGTCCGAGGTAGACGATCCGACCCTTCTTGATCGCCAAGGTCCCTTCGATCGGCCCGAAGGCATCGACGGGATAGAACATGCCGTGCTGCAAAACGAGGTCGGCGACGTCCTCGGAAGGGGCCGCAGGCGGAGTCGGGTCGCCGGGAAGCCGCGGAACGGGAGCCCCCGGCCGCCGCGACGGAGGCGGCGCAGCGGAAGTCGGGACAGCGAATGACGCCAAGCCGGCCAAGAGGGTGAGGATCGCGGCGAGCGGTGCGCGGTGGGAGAGGAGCTTTAGTCTTTTCACGAGGCTCGCCATTCTGCCAGCGCCTAGGGTGCAAAGGCTAGGCCACGATATGCTGCGCCGCCGTGCCGACTCCCGAGCTGCCATCCCTCGACATTGCGCGCGAGATCTTGACCCGCGCGCTCGCCGAATCCCCCGCCGACCGGACCGAAATTTCGTGGACCGAAGCGATCCATCGCCACGAACGATCGGGCCGCGCCGAAGCGGCCAAGGAGTCGAACCGCAAAGACCCCTCCCGAAAGATTTCGTCCCGCGCCGAACCCGGGACGACCCGCGAGCTGAACCTGATCGTCCGCACAACCGAGCGCGGCCGGGTCGGCGTTCACCGGGCCGCGGCATTCAACCGGGCGGAGCTGGCCGCAGCGATCCGCCAGGCGCTCGCCGATGCGCGTTTGGCACCGGCCCCGGCGGCCCTCCCCGAAAGTCCGGCCAAAGGGGCGGTGACTCCGGCCGCCGCAGCGGAGATCCCGAGCGCCCAGCTCTGGGATGCCGAGATCGCCGACCTCTCGGCCGAAGAGGCCAAAGCATTGCTTTCCCAAGGGCTCGGTGCCGAAGAGGCCGCGCACTTTTCCTGGACGGAAGGGCGGATCGGCTTTGCCGCAACCGGCGCCGCGCCGCGCGTCGCCTCGCTCACCGGCGCCGCTCTTTCCCTGCGCATCGGACGCGGTCCGGCGACGGGCAGCGCCGAGGGCGTGGCGCGCCGGCTCTCGGCCTTGGCGCCCGGGCGGCTGCTCGACCTCGCCCGCGAGCGCCGCGCCGATCCCAACCTCGTCGAGCCTCCAACCTCGCCGGTGCCGCTCGTTCTCGCGCCGCGGGCCGTGGCGCAACTGGCGACCGCTTTCGCCCGCGCCGCGCTCGACTCGCGATCGATGGAAAACGCGATTGCGGACGGCGCCTTGGAAGGCTGGCCGCTATTCGGTCACTTCGGAGAGCAGATTGCGGCAACCCGCCTCACGTTGTTGAATGACGCGACCGACCCCGAAGGTCTGCCGCTGCCGTTCGACGCCTGCGGCGTTTCCGCCCGAAGGATCGAGCTGATCGCCGCCGGCATCTTCCGCGGCGCGGCGGCGGGTCGGGAGCTCGCGGTCAAGCTCGGCCTGCCTCCCGGGCTCGGCGAGCTGGCGCTGGCGATCGATTTCGACCAGGCCGCCCCTTACCATCTCGCACTCTCGGCCAGCGACCCGGCCACCGCACTCGCGCTTGAGGATCTGCTCGCCGCAGCGGACGGCGGACTGTGGATCGCGGCGCTGTCTCCGCTGGAGGTGTACGACCCGGGCGTGCTCCGCTTCCGCGCCGTCGCCCACGGCGTCCGCCGGATCGCCGGAGGAAAAATCGGCCCAGCCGCGCCGAATCTGGTTTGGGAGGCAGGCCTGCTCGAAGTCTTCGCCCGCATTTCGGGGCTGGGAGCCGAACGGATTGCGGTGGGCCATCGCAGCGACGGCGCCCCCTGGCTCGGTGCGACGCTCGCCCCGGCGATGGGGCTGGAGCCGCAGTTCACCCTTCGGCAGGGGTAGTTCAACCGGGTTCTATCGCGTCGGGCTCTATCGCGGCGAGCTCCCTCGCCTCTCCCGGGCTCAGCATCTCGACCAGCCGGCGCGCCAAGACCGGCCCGACCGCCGCCTCCAGCTCCGAGAACGGTGCGCGCTTCACCCCTTCCAGGCTGCCGAAGCGCGTGAGCAGCAGCTTCCGCCGTCGCGGACCGATGCCGGGGAGATCGTCGAGCCGGCTCCTCAGGCGATTCGCCGAGCGGCGGGCACGATGCCGCGAGACGGCGAAGCGGTGCGCCTCGTCGCGGATCTGTTGCAGCAGCTGAAGGCCCGCGTCGTCCCGCGGCAGGCGAAGCGGCTCGGGCAGCTCGGGAAGGTAGACCTCCTCCTCGCGCTTCGCGAGGCCCAAGATCGGCGTGTCCTCGACCCCCAGGATCGCCAGCGCTTCGAGCGCCGAGTTCAGCTGGCCGCGCCCGCCATCGATCAGGATCAGATCGGGCATCGCCCCCACCTCTTCGAGGACCCGGCGGTAGCGCCGCTCGACCACTTCCCGCATCGAAGCGAAATCGTCCGGACCGGTGACGCTCTTGATGTTGAAGATCCGATACTCCCCCTTACGCATCTTCCCCTCTTCCCAGACGACCATCGAGGCGACCGTCTCGCCCCCTTGGAAGTGGGAGATGTCGAACCCCTCGATCCGCCGCGGCGGATCGGCCAGCTCCAGATGCTTTTCGAGCGCCATGGCGCCCGGAGCGACCGCCCCGGTGCGAAATCGTCGGCGGTGCGCTGCTTGGGCGTTGTGGCTGGCGAGCGCCATCCGTTCCGCCTTTGGTCCGCGGGTGGGCAGGCGCAGGTAGACCCGCTCGCCCTTCCGCTCCGAGAGCCAGTCGAGCAGCACCTCTTCCCCTTCGATCGGCGCCGGCAGGTGGATCTCCTTCGGCACGAACGTCGTCCGGTCGTAGACCTGCGGCAGCAGCTCGGAGAGCAGCGCCTCCGGCGTGATCTGGCCGACGTTTTCCCAGAACAGCTCGCGCCGATCGAGCACCTGGCCGCCGCGCATCACCAGGATCGCCACCGCGGCGTTGCCGCCCGAGACGTG
>JBDTZG010000015.1:0-103820 GCA_040005235.1 Acidobacteriota bacterium
TCGCCTCGCGGCAGCCGGCGGCGAGCGCCCAGCGGCCGAGCGCGCCGATCAGGAAAGAGCTTTCCGCCGCGGCGATGAACTCAGAAGGCGGCACCAGCCCGCGGGTCGGGTGGCGCCAGCGCATGAGCGCTTCGAAACCCACCGTCCGGCCGGTAGAAATCTCGATCTGCGGCTGGTAAAAAAGGTCGAATTCGCTCTGTTCGAGCCCTAAGCGCAGCTCGCTTTCGAGCGTCATCTGGGCGAACACCTGCGCCGAAAGATCGGGCGAGCAGAGCTGGTAGCCGTTCCTGCCCCGCTCTTTGGCCCGGTACATCGCGACGTCGGCCCCGGTGAGCAGCGCTTCGGCGTCCGCGCCGTCGGTCGGAAACAGGCTGATGCCGATGCTGGTGGTCACGAACAGGCGCCGGCCGTTGATCTCCATCGGCTCCTCGACCGCCCGCAGGATGCGCCGCGCGAGGTCCTCGGCGCGGCGCGCATCCTCGAACCGCGGCACCAGGAGGATGAACTCGTCGCCGCCAACCCGGGCAACCGTCTCGTCGCGTCCGGCCACTCGCAGCAGGCGCGAAGCGACCTGCTGCAACATCCGGTCGCCCGCGCTGTGGCCGAGCGTGTCGTTGATCCGCTTGAACTGGTCGAGGTCGAGAAACAGCACGGCGACGTCGCCGTCGGTCTCCGCCGCATCCGCGAGCGCCGCGTTCAACCGTTCGAGCAGCAGCGCGCGGTTCGGCAGGCCGGTGAGGCCGTCGTGGTAAGCGAGATGGTAGATCTGCCGCTCGGCTTCTTTGCGCGCGGTGATGTCGACGATCGTCCCTTCCAGGAACTCGGGCTCGCCGTCGATTCCCTCGTGCAGGCTGGTGGTCGCCGAGACCCAGACCGGGCTGCCGTCCTTCCTGCGCATGCACAGCTCGTGGTCGGACAGGCTCTCCCGCTCGCGAAGCTCGGCGATCGTCCGCGCCCGCTCGCTGACATCCCGGTGCAGGTCGTTCACGTCGCGCCCGATCAGGTCCCAGCGCGAGTCGTAGCCCAAGATCCGCGCATAAGCGTCGTTGCAATCGAGGATCTTGCCCGCGACGCTGTTGCGGAACAGGCCCGCGACGTGGCGCTCGAACAGGCTCCGGTAGCGCTCTTCCGACGCCGCGAGCGCCGCCTGGGCACGGACCCGCTCGGTCGCGTCGCGGAAGCTCCAGACCCGGCCGATCGGCTCGCCGTCCTCCACCTGCGGCATCGAGTAGCGCTCGAAGACCCGGCCGTCCTTGAAGCGCAGGACGTCGAACGATTCGGAAAACGGCGCGCCGTACAGCTCGCGCACGCGGGATAAAAACGCCTGCGGATCGACCAGCTGGCCGAGCACCGCCGCGAGCGCCACCTCGTCGTCGCGCGCCTCCAGGATCTCTTCGGCGATCCCCCACATCTGCCCGAAGCGACGGTTGTGGGCGACGATCCGCCCTTCCCGATCGACCACCAAGAGGCCGTCCGCCGTCGACTCCAGGGTCGACCGGAGCAGCGCCAGCGAGCGTCGAGTCGCGTCTTCGGTCGACGCCGGCGGCCGGGGCGAGGCCAGGGTCACCATGAGCGCGCCGCTTCCTCCCCCCTCATCCGAGCCTCATCCCAGCTCCGCAAACGCCGCCGAGAGTCGGGGCATCGCCTCTTCGATCGCGGCAACCGACACCGCGCCGATCGACAGGCGGAACCAGCCGGAGTCGTGCGGATAGCCGAACGCCCGGAACGGCACGACCGCGAGGCCGGCCTTTTCGAGCAAAAAGCGGCGAATCCCCGCGTCGGTGCCGAAGCGATCGAGCAGGTCGAACTTCGCCGACAGGTAGATCGCACCGGCCGGCGGCAGCGCCGCGACCGGGTAACCGTCCCGGCCGAGCGCCGACAGCCCGGCGTAGAGCGCCTCCAAACGAGCGAGCGCGCCCAACCGGATCGGCTCGACCAGCGGCTCGACCGCCGCCGGATCGGCGAAGATCTCGGCCGTCGCCACCTGCTCCGGCCGCGGTGCCCAGGCGCCGATGTGGCCGATCAGATCGCGCATGCGCGACATCAGGTAAGGCGGTCCGACCGCCCAGCCGACGCGCAGGCCGGTCGCGGCGAACGCCTTGCTGATGCCGTCGACGAAGATCGTGTAGCGAGAGATCTCCGGCACCAAGTCGACCGGCGTGAAATGCGGCGCCGAAGCCGCGGCGAGCAGCCAGTAGATCTGATCGAAAAGCAGAAACAGCGGCCGCTCGGCGGCGCCGCGCCGCCGGTTCTCGGCCACCACCCGCTCGGCGATCTCGCCCAGCGCCTCGCGATGGAAGCCGGTGCCCGCGGGATTGAGCGGGCTGTTGAGCACCAGCAGGCGGGCGCCGCGGAGATGCGGTTCGAGATCTTCGGCGGTGGGCAGAAAACCCGCTTCCGGCGTCGTCGGCACGGCGACGCCCTGGGCGCCGGTCAGGTGGCAGTAGTGGTTGTTGTTCCACGACGGGATTGGATAGACCACCTTGTCGCCCGGTTCGACCACCGTCTGGTAGCTCGACCAGAGGACCGGCCGCGCGCCCGAGGCGATGCCGATCCCGTCGATCGGATACGGCAATCCGAGCCGCTGCTCGTAAAACGCCGCCACCGCTTTGCGCAGCGCCGGAATGCCGTCGGACGGCGGATAGTTGGTCTCGCCCGCGGCGTACGCCCGGCAGACCGCATCTTCGAGCGCCTGCGGGATGCGGAACTGCTGGGGCGAGAAATCGCCGACCGTCAAGTCGCAGATCGGCGCGCCGCTCTCGCGCAGTGCCCGGACTTCCCCGGCGATGCGCAAAATCTCCGAGCCGACGAGATGAAACGCCAGGGACCCGACCCCGTCCTGGGCAACGTCCGGCGCGGAAAGGTCGAGCGCGAGGGTTACGGCCATACAGACTCCTTCGATTCGGGCTTTAACGACGGCGAGGACTTCGCCGGGCGTGTGGCGCCAAGGTTATCGGACCTGGGCGCCCACGCCAACCGGACGAACTGGAGGAGGGGGTGCAAAAAGGGAAAGGCGTGCCGGACGACCAACCGTCCGGCACGCCCGGGGCAAATAGGGGCGGAGCGGTTATGAGACTACTGCGGCGGGACGGTCGAGGTCGGCGAGCTGAGAGCGCCGTTACCGACGTTGCGGACGTCGCCCGACGAGATGATCTGGCCGCTGTTGGCGGTCACCATGCCCGCGGTGCCGTTGGCAAAGAGTGTGGAGTCGGTGACCCGAAGGACCGTGTTGAGACCATCCGCCCGAACGCCGCCCATGCCGTTGGAAACCGAGCTCGAACCCGAGACCATCAGGCCCGCGGAGCCGCCGGTGTTGAGCGCCTCGAAACCTTGCGTCGAGTTGGCCGCCGCGTAACTGTTGCTGATCGACATGTTGACGAGCCCTTCGACGTGCAGGCCGAACAGGTTGCGCTCCATCTGCACGTGATCGATCGTGCCGTTGGCCGAGCCGGTGCCGCTCGGCTTGACGAAGATCGCGCCGGCCGCGTTCTCGATGAACACGGAATCCAGGACGTACAGCTGGCCGGCGGCCGGGGGCTCGAAATCGATCCCGCGCTGGGTGAAGCCCTTGACCGAGCAGCGTTCGACGTGCAGCGCGCCGCCCGCGATGAAGCGGACGCCGTTCAAGCCGGTGCCGAGCCCCTCGATGTCGAGACCCCGCAGGACCACGGTGTCGGTAGCTCCGGCGTTGACGATGATCGCGTTCGTGCCGGAGACCAGCACGCCCGCCTCGATGTGATCGGAGACGATCGAGATCGACTTGGTGATCGTCACTCCGCCAAAGCCGCCCGGATCGAGGACGTTGATTTCGCCCTTGGCCGCGGTCTTCGAGATGGCGCCCGCGAAAGTTTTGCACGGCGCGGTGCGGCTGCACGGATTGGCGTCGTCGCCGACGCCGGAAACCCAGGTGCGGGTCGCCTGTCCGAAAGCCAACGAGGGGACGAGAAGGAAAGCAGCGAGCGCGAGGAGGGGACGGAAGGATCGAAGGTTCATCACAATCTCCTTTTTCGAAAACGCGCGGGAATAACCGCGCGAATACCGCATGAAGAGTCCTGGATAACAACCTACCAGAACTCTAGGCTCGGCGGATCTGAATTTCGTTTCATCCCGCCCCTCGCAAGGTCCGCTCGCCTACTGACGGGCCACCGTCATGGTCGGCGCGCCGGAACCGTCGTTCTCGTTGGTGCCGTAGGAGATCAGGGTCCCGCCGCTCGCCGTCACCAGCCCGTTGGTGTTGCCGGAGAAAACCGAGTCGGTGGTCCGCGCCGTGGCGAGCCCTTCCGACCGCAGGCCCGTCGCGTTGAAGGAAGAAACGGTGCGGGTCAAAAAGAGAGTCGGCCCCGCTGCCGTGCCGATCGCGCCGAAGCCTTCTGCGATGCTGTTGACCGCGATGCTGTCATTCGCGACGGCCCGGACGGTTTCCTCGACCCGCAGGCCGAACAGATTGCGATCCATCCGGACCCGTTCGAGCACCACGGACGCCAGCCCGCCCGACGGGTGGACCCAGATGGCCCCGCCGTTGGTCGCGTTGTTCTGACCCCGGATCGTCGTGTCGATCACCGTGAGCTTGGCTTTGGCCGAGGGCGGAAAATCGATCCCCCTCTGGCTGAAGTTTTGGATCGTGCACTTCTCGACCGTCAGCGACCCTCCGGAAACGAAGAAGATGCCGTTCAAGCCGGTGCCGAGCCCTTCCAAATCAAGGCCGCGCAGGTAGACGTCGCCGGTCCCCGCGTTGACGATGATTCCGTTGGTGCCGGAGACCAAGACGCCCGCCTCGAACCCGTCGGAGATGATCGAGATCGACTTGGTGATCGTGACGCCGCCGAAGCCGCCCGGATCGAGGACGTTGATCTCGCCACCCGCCGCCGTCTTGCTGATCGATCCGGCAAACGTCTTACACGGAGCGGTTCGGCTGCACGGGTTGGCGTCGTCGCCGACCCCCGAAACCCAGGTGCGGGTGGCCTGGGCGCCTGCGGGCAACGCGGCGCAGAGGGTGAGGGCAACAGCTGGAATCCAAGAAGCGCGGGGAAGAAAGGCACGCATATCAATCTCCTTACGGAAGAGCAACGGACCTCAAGCCGCCGAGCCCGTCGGTACAATCGGAAAAAGGTGAAGGAAGAAGCCTACACCCGTTCGCCAAGCACCGAACCCTCGGAGATTAAAGAATCACGGTGAGCACGGAGGCGACGACCGCCGCGATGCTTGCGACCAGGCAGACGATCGCGCCCAGCACGTGGTCGGGCCGCTCTTCACGCAAGGGGTCCATCCACACGCTAAGCAGCCAGCCGCCGGCAAACCCGCCGATGTGCGCCCAATTGTCGACGATGCCCCGCATGAAATAGCCGAGCGCCAGGAGCGGCAGAATCCAGTTCCAGGTCTGGCTCTTGATGTAGCGGTTGCCCGTGCGCCGGCCGTAATAGATCAGCGCCGCCAGCAGGCCGCAGATTCCGGCCGAGGCGCCCAGCGTGAGCTCGCCCCCTCCGAGTCCGGGGATCGGGATGTGCAGCAGGAATATCCCGGAGCTGACCAGGAAACCGCACACCGACGAGCCGACGAACAGGATCACCATCCGGCCTGGGCCATAGAGGTGCGCGACGCCGGGGGCCAGGTTGCGCATCGACATCATGTTGAAGAACAGGTGCAGGAGGCTGCCGTGGAGAAGCCCGGCGGAGAGCGGCGTCCACCAGCGGCCATAGCCGAAGATCGGCGCCGCCCCGCTGGCCCCGAAGGCAAGCATCGCCCGTACGCCCGGCGAGAGAAAATTGAACCAGGACTGGTTCCGGATGCCCTGCGGATCGAACCAGAGCATCAGCCCGTAGGTCACGATGCACAGCCCGATGATCAGCGCCGAAAATCCCATGTCGTCGCCCAGGCGCTTCAATACGCCGACGAAGCCGAACAACCCCGGCCGAGCCCGCCCGCAATAGGGGCACTTGGGCTCAGCGACGTCGACCAGCCGGCCGCAGGAGGGGCAGACGATTGCGCCGGTGCGCTGGCGGGGGCTCAAGCGGGAACCGCCGCTTCGCTGAACATTCCCGGGCGATAGGCGGTGATCCGGCCGGTGAAAGCCGAAGCCGCCACCGTGAGAGGCGAGGCGAGCCAGAGCTTGCCGGGGCCGGAGCGGCCTTTGTAGTTGCGGTTGATCGCCGAGAGGGTCACCTGGTCGGCGGTGTCCGAGACTCCCGGGCCGCAGCCGATGCAGGCGCCGCAGCCAGGCCGGATCAGTGTCACCCCGGCCTGCTCGAAGGCTTTGTCGAGACCGTTCTCGTGGACGAACCTTTCCACCGCCATCGAGCCGCACTGGATCAGGAACTTCACCCCCGGCGCCACTTTGAGACCCGCGTCCACGGCTTCTTTCACCACCTGATGGTAGAAGACCAGGTCGTCGATCTTTCCCGCCGTGCAGCTGCCGCCGTAGGCGATCTCGATCGGCACCTGGCCGAGGGCTTCCACCAGCTCGCCGTTGGTCGGGTCGGAGGGGATGCCGCGATCGGGATCGCCGGGGTGTGCCACCATCGGCCGGATCGTCGACAGGTCGATCGTGTGGATGCCGCCCGCGTATTCGGCCCCCGGATCGGGCGCCACCGCCTTTTCGCGCAGGCGTACCACGTCGGTGCCCGGCCGCCATTCGGCGATCCAGCGGAAGGTCTCTTCGTCGGCGATCACGATCGCGGTGCGCGCGGCGCACTCGGTCGCCATGTTGGTGAGCGTCGCCCGCTCGTCCATCGACAGCGCCGCCACTCCGGGGCCGGTGAACTCCATCACCCGGTTGAGCGTCGCCTCGGGCTTGGCGTAATGGAGCAGGATGTAGAGCATCACGTCTTTGGCCGTGACGCCGGGCGCGAGCTGGCCCGACAGCTCGAAGCGGATCGACTCCGGCACTTCCACCTGGGTGAACCCGGCGTGGGCAAGGTCCGAGTACTCGGTGGTTCCCACCCCCCAGGCGAGCGCGTTGTTCACGCCACCCATGCAGGTGTGACTGTCGGTCGCCTGGATGAAATCGCCCGGCTCGATCAGCTCTTCGCGCGCCACCTCGTGGCAGATCCCCGGCGAGACGCCGTCCTTCGCCGAAAAGTCGCGCACCCCGGTATGGCGCTGGAACTCGCGCTGCAGCTCGCGCAGGGTCTCGATCTTGGCCGAAAAAACGCGCATCTTCGGCACTTCGTCGGCGTAGATCAGATGGTCCTCGAAAACCGCGAAGCGCTCCGGGTTCTGCACCTGGTAGCCGGCGCCGTATTCCTGCTCCAGGAAGTAATGGACCTGGGCGGTCGTGAACTCGTGGCTATACCCACCATCCACCCGCACGACCACGGCGTCGCCCGGCTTCACATACTTCTCGCCCTCGCCCAAAATCTTTGCGGCGAGGATCTTCTCGGCCATCGTCATTGGCCGCGGCCCGGTGTCGGGCTTCGGCAGGTCGATCTCGCCCGCGGCGAGCGCCTTGGAAAACGGGAACAGGCCGCCGTGGCGGATCACCCGCTGGGTGATCGGGTCATGCCCCTGGCAGAACTCGTCGAGCGGAATCCCCTCCCCCGCTTGGAGCCTTAGGAGCATCGCGTGATCGCCCATCATCACGCCCTGGTTGATGTTGTTGCCCGCGTGGATCGGCGCGAACGAGGCGGCCACCGCCAAGCGGATGCCGCTCCATTTTTCGGCCTGGACGGCGGTTTCGCGCGAGCTGCCGACCCCTTTGCGGTGGCCCGAGACGATCACCTCGAAGTTGCCGTGGATCAGGGCGTCCTTCTCGAACAGCCTTTTCCCGTCGACGATCAGCCCGGCGTAGGCATCGCGCGCGATGTCCTCCGGCCGGTGGGAGAAGCAGACCCACGCCGGGGTCATCGCGTCGGTGTTGATGTCGTCGAGCAGGTCCTCTACCCTCAAATCCGCCATCCGCAAATCGAGCTCGCCGGCCAACTGGCGGCGGATCAGGTCCGGATCCTTGGTCAGGAACAGCACCCTCTTGCCGGGCGTTGAGCGAAACGTATCGGCTGGCTTCATCGGGCTCCTCGATCGGGTAGGCGTCCGGCAGGTGACGGATCGAGGACATTCTACCGCCCGAGGCGGGGGGTGCGCACGGCCGAAAATCGAGACCCCTATAGAGCGGGCTCTCAGCCCTTGGGGATGTCGGGGGAACCTGGAACCTCGCCCCAGGCTATTTTGGGGCGGGCCTTCGGCCCTCAAGGGCGGTGACATTCTTGCGCGCCGAGCACCGGCCCCCCTGATTCGGCCACCGTGTCCGCTCGACCGAAAACGCCGCCGTGACGGCGGCGGTTCCAGGGATCGGCCTTCCTTCGGCTGAGGTCTAGTCGTCGCCTGCGACGAGGTCTCCTTGCAGCACGCGTAGAGACGCCCCAGGACGCCATCCCGACAGGACCGGGTGCTGGCCGTCGGGGCGTCTCCGCCGCAGCAACGATCGATGCGGTTCATCACAAACCCCAAATAGCCCTACCGATCCGCGATGGCGCGTCCGATGGGCGATCCTGGCCGCTGTCGCACGTCTTTTCGCGGAGACGCCCCGACGGCCAGCACCCGGACAGGATCGTGGTTGGGTACTGGAGCGTCTCTACCCTGCTGCGGGTCGGCGGCCGCAGAATCTAAAGCTTTGGGACGTTGTCAGATCACAACCGGCATGTGGGTGACCTGCCCGTCTTCGAGCCGCAGGGCGGTGAGAGACCGTCCCCAGGCGCAGCCGGAGTCTAAACAGATCACCCCGTCGGCTCGGTGGTAGCCGAGGGCGGCCCAGTGGCCGAAGAGGATCGTGACGCCGTCGGGGCGGCGGTTGGGGAGCTGGTACCAGGGGGTGAGGCCCGGTGGGGCGCTGTCGGGGGGGCCGCTGTAGGGGGAGAGGCGGGCGCTTCGTTCGAAGGTCCGGACTCGCGTGAGGATGGAGAGGACGTAGCGGCGGCGTTCGGTGCCTCGGAGGGTCGTGGCCCAGGTGCCGGGGGTGTCGCGGCTGGGGTCGATGGTGCGCTGGAAGCGCTCGTTCCTTAGCCCCACCTCCACCTCGGCGGCAAGGGCGGCGGCTTGGTTCGGGGTCCATCCGGGGTGGAGTCCGGCGTGGACCAGCAGCCACTCCCCTTCCCGGTGGACCAGCGGCTGCCGGCGGAGCCAGTCGAGCAGTTCGGCTCGGTCGGGGGCGGCCAGGACTTCGTCCAATGTGTCGCGGCGCTTCGGCTCGGCGAGCCCTTCGGCTCGGGCGAGGAGGTGGATGTCGTGATTGCCCAGGACCACCAGCGCCCGGTCTCCCAGGCCGATCACCCGGCGGAGGACGCCGAGCGAGTCGGGGCCGCGGTTCACCAGGTCGCCGCAGAACCAGAGGCGGTCGGCCTTGGGGTCGAACCGAATCTCGGCGAGGAGCCGGTCGAGGGTCGGAAGGTGGCCGTGTACGTCGCCGATCACATAGGTCGGCATCGGGGCGAACGCTACCCGTTCGCCGCGCGGAGCGCGGCGAGCACCGCCTCTTGGGTCAGCAGCTCGCTGAACACGTGGGGCTCAGCGCCCGGGCGGTAGAGGACGTAGAAGGGGATGCCGTAGCGGCCATGCTCGGCCAGGTAAGCGCCGATCTCGTCATTGCGGTTGGTCCAGTCGGCTTTCATCGCGACGATGTTGTGATCCTTGAACGCTCCGGCGACCTCGGCGGTTTCGAGCACCAGGCGCTCGTTCACCTTGCAGGTAAAGCACCAGTCGGCCGTTACGTCCACGAACACCGTCTGGCCCCCCTGGGCGAGCGTTTCGGCCTGGGTGCGATCGAACGGCACCCAGGCGATCAGCTTCTGGGCGGGCTCGCCCGTGTGGACCGTCGCCCCGATCGGACCTGAGGAGCTGGCAAGCCAGACGGTCCCGGCGACCGCGACGACCAGCGCCAGGCTTGCGATCGGCCGGAGCTGGCCGTAGCGGCCCCGGCTGCCGAGCCAGGCGATCAACGCGAGGCCGAGCAGGGCGAGCTGAAGAAGGGCGAGCGTCTGCGGCGATACCTGGGAGGAGAGGATGAAGAACAGCCAGACCGCGGCGGCGGCGAGCAGGAAGCCCATGACCCCTTTGAGCGTCTCCATCCAGACGCCCGGCCGGGGGAGGAATCGGGCGACCGCGGGGAACGCGGCGACCGCGAGATAAGGCAGCGCCATGCCGAGCCCGACGGCGGTGAACGTGGCGAGGATCGTCCCGGCGCTTTGGGCGAGAGCGAAGCCGAGCGCCGAACCGAGGAACGGCGCGGAGCAGGGGGTCGCCATCAACGTCGCGAACAGCCCCGAGACGAAGTGCCCCGCGGTACCTTCCCGCCCTTGGGCGCCGCCGATCGCCGCCAGGCGTCCGGGCAGCGGGATCTCGAATACCCCCCACAGGTTGAGCGAGAAGAGCACGACGATCGCGGCCAGGAAGGCGACGAAGCCCGGCTGCTGGAATTGCACGCCCCAGCCGACCGCGTTGCCCGCGGAACGGGCGGCGATCGCCGCCGCCCCGAGCGCCCAGAACGAGACCAGCATGCCGGCCGCCGTGGCGAGCATTCCCCGCGCGATCTCGCGCCGGCCGCCCGCTGCGCTCTGCACCAGGCCGAAGATCTTGAGCGAGAGGATCGGCAGCACGCAGGGCATGGCGTTCAAGATCAGCCCGCCGAGAAAGGCGAGCGCCAGGATGCCGAGCAGCCCGCGGGCCGAAACCGGCGGTTTCGCCGCGCTCCCGGCCGCCGGCTTCGTGCCCGCCGGGGCGAGCTGCGCCGCCGCGGCGGTCGGCTCGCCTTCCGCTCCGACGGTCAAGTCGAGCGTCGCTTCGGCGGTGGTCGGCGGCAGGCACTGGCGGTCGTTGCACGACTGGTAGGAAAGGACGGCCTTGACCGCCGAGTGGCTTTCAATCGATTTCGCCGGCACGGCGAAGCGCACCTGGGCGATCGCCGAGCCGTCGAACACCGACAGCGGCTCCTCCTGGAAGGAGAACTTCTTCATCTTGGCCGCCGGGTAGGTGATCACGGCGGGCGCCCAGCCGTCCGGCAGGGTCAGTTCGAGCTTCGTCGGGATCAGGTATTCGAGCGTCGGCTTGTCGCTGTTGACGTGCCAGCCGTCCTCGATGGTGATCGTGGCGGCCAGCCGCGCGGCGCCGCCCGGCGCGTAGGAGGTGCGGTCGGCTTCGAGCACCAGTTTCGCCTTGTGCGGATCGAATTCGTCCGACTGCGCCGCGAGCGGACCGGAAAGGGCGAGCGCGAGGAGCAGAAGGAAGGCGGGACGGCGTCTCGAAGTCATTGGGTGTCCTCGGAGGGGGGCGCCCGGAAAGCGCAGAGGAGCGCCGGGGCGGGTGCCAGGGGCTCGCTCACGGGCGCGGCAGGCAGGGATATTCCGGGTCCGCCCGCGTTAACGAGCCGGAGGCCGCGGTTCGCCCCGGCAAAAACTAGAATACCAAATCTCGGACCCCCGTGGGGACGGCCCCGACGATCTAGGATCTGAACCGCGACCGCAGCAGCGCGAACATCCAGGCGTCCAGGTTCCGGCCGTGGAAGAGGAGCCGGTCGTGGGCGATTCCTTCGGGCAGCGCGCCCACCTTCTCGGCCACCCGGGCGCTTGGGCGGTTGCCCACCGCGACGACGATCTCCAGACGCACCAGGCCGGTCTTGGCGAACGCGAAGTCGGCGAGCTGCCGCACCGCTTCGGTCGCCACCCCGGCGCGCGTCTCGGAGGTGCGGACCCAAAAGCCGAGATTGGCGATCCGCCCTCCCGGCCGGATCGCGTTCAATCCGCAGACCCCGACGATTCGCTGGCCCGAGGTGTCGGTCCGGACGATCGCCATCTCGTAGGCCGCCTTGGCGTCCCAGGCCCCCTCGGCGCTCGCGATGAAGGTCCGCGCGTCGTCGGCCGAATAGCGGGGGTGGCACCAGGGCATCCAAGGGCGAATCTGCTCGAAAGACTCGCGCACGGCCTCGGTCAGGTTCTCGGCGTCGTCGAGGCGAAAGCGGCGGAGGGAGATCATGGCCGTAGGAGTCCGTGAACGAAGAAGATTCGCCATTGTAGCGCCCGATCCCGTCCGGCGCCTCTGATACCATTCCGCGCGTGAAACTCGCATCCAGGATGTCCCGCGTCGGCGAATCCGCCACGCTGAAAGTGGCTCGCCGCGCGTTGGCGCTCAAGCGCCAGGGGGTCGACCTGGTCGACCTCGGCGCCGGGGAGCCCGATTTTCCCACTCCCCAGGTCGCCGTCGAAGCCGCCTGCGCGGCGCTTCGCGATGGATTTACCAAATACACCGCAGGCAGCGGCACGCCCGAGCTGCGCTCCGCCGTGGCGGAGCACTATCGCGCCCGCTTCGGCTCCCCCTGGGCGGCAGACCAGACGGTGATCTCGGTCGGCGGCAAGGCCGGGCTGTTCGAGATCGCGATGTCGATCGCCGAACCGGGGGTGGAGATCGTCCTCTCCTCGCCCTGCTGGGTGAGCCTGCCGGCGCAGATCGAGCTGGCGGGCGGCACGCCGGTGATGGTTCCGACCTGTCCCGAAGACGGTTTCGCACTCCACGCCGAGGCGCTGCTCGCCGCGGCGACGGAGCGGACCCGGGCGATCCTGATCAACTCGCCTTCGAACCCGACCGGCGGGCTGATCTCGCCTTCCGAGCTGCGCGCCCTGGTCGAAGGCGCCGCCGCCCGGGGGATTCTGGTGATCGCCGACGAGACCTACGCCCGGCTGGTGTACGACGGCGCGCCGATCGCGACCGTCGCCTCGCTCGCCGCCGAGTTTCCCGACACCGTGGTGCTCGCCGGCTCGTTTTCCAAGACCTACGCGATGACCGGCTGGCGCGTGGGCTACGTGCTCGGCCCGCCGGAGCTGATTGCGGCAGTCGAGGGGGTGCAGAGCCACATGACCTCGAACCCGACCTCGTTCGCCATGGTCGGCGCGCTCGCGGCGCTCGAATCCGCCGAGCCGGAGGTCGAGCGGATGATTGCGATCTACCAGGAGCGGCGCGATTTCCTGATCCCCCGGCTGAACGCGATTCCCGGCCTTACCTGCGCCCCGCCGGGCGGCGCGTTCTATGCTTTTCCCCGGGCGACCGGGGCGTTTGCGCCCGGACGGTCGAATTCGGTCGAGCTCGCCGAGTTTCTGCTCGAAGAGGCGCGCGTCGCCGTCGTGCCCGGGTCGGCGTTCGGCGCCGACGACCACATCCGGCTGTCGTTTGCGACCTCGCTCGAAGAGCTGGGCCGCGGCGTCGAGCGGATCGCGGCGGCGCTCTCCTGATCTCCAGGGCCGCCCCGCGGCCGCCCCGCTCTTAAACGTTCCCGCTTTGGAGGACACCGATGACCCTGCGATTCAATTTCAACTCCCGGGTGCTCGCGCTCAGCCTCGGTACCGGCCTCCTGGCGTTCGCGCCCGGTGCGGCCCACGCGGCCAGTGCGGCCCCCGCGACCGACGCCCCGGCGCCCACCGTCGAGGAAGCGACCCAATTCGTCGCCGAAGCCGAACAGCGCCTGACCGACCTCGGCCTCGAAGCCCAGCGCACCGACTGGGTGAAGCAGAACTTCATCACCTCGGACACCGAAGTCCTCTCGGCCAAGGCCGGCGAGCGGGCGGTGACCGCGGCGGTCGAATACGCCAAGAAGGCGCCGCGCTACGATGGCCTCGCGGTCCCGGCCGACGTGCGGCGGAAGCTCGAATTCTTGAAGCTGTCGCTGGTCGTGCCCGCTCCGAGCGATCCGAAAAAGACCACTGAGCTGTCGCAGATCACCGCCTCGCTCGATGCCGACTACGGCCGCGGCAAGTACTGCCCGCCGGGCAAAGAGTGCATGGACATCGAGAAGCTCTCCGACATCATGGATTCGAGCCAGAACCCCGCCGAGCTGCTCGACGCCTGGAAGGGATGGCACGCGATCGCCCCGCCGATGAAGGAGCGCTATAAGCGCTACGTCGAGCTGGGCAACGAAGGGGCGCGCGAGCTGGGCTACAAGGACATGGGAGCGCTCTGGCGCTCGAAGTACGACATGCCGGCGGACGACTTCGCCAAAGAGGTCGACCGGCTGTGGAATCAGGTCAAACCGCTTTACGACCAGCTCCATTGCTACGTGCGCGCCAAGCTTACGGCCAAATACGGCGCCGACGTGGTGAAGCCGGGCGAGCCGATTCCCGCGCACCTGCTGGGCAACATGTGGGCACAGGACTGGAGCAACGTCTACCCGCTGGTCGCCCCGCCGACCGCCGATCCCGGCTACGTCCTCACCGACCGGCTGAAGGCGAAAGGCACCACCGAAATGGGCATGGTCAAGTACGGCGAGGCGTTCTTCACCTCGCTCGGCTTTGCCCCTCTGCCGGCGACGTTTTGGGAGCGTTCTCTGATCGTCCAGCCGAAGGACCGCGACGTGGTCTGCCACGCGAGCGCCTGGGACATCGACAACGAGGAAGACCTGCGGATCAAGATGTGCACCCAGGTCAACGCCGAGGATTTCCAGACCATCCACCACGAGCTGGGCCACAACTTCTACCAGCGCGCCTACAACAAGCAGCCGAACTTCTTCCGCGACAGCGCGAACGACGGTTTCCATGAGGCGGTAGGCGACACGATCGCCCTGTCGATCACGCCGGAGTACTTAAAGAAGATCGGCTTGATCGACACCGTCCCCGATCCGTCGAAAGACATCGGCCTGCTGCTCGACCGCGCGCTCGACAAGATCTCCTTCCTGCCGTTCGGCCTGATGGTCGACCAATGGCGCTGGAAGGTCTTCTCGGGCGAGATCACGCCCGACCACTACAACGAGAGCTGGTGGCAACTGCGCCGGAAATACCAGGGCGTCCAGCCGCCGGTGCCGCGCACCGAGGCCGACTTCGACGCCGCCGCGAAGTACCACGTGGCAGCGAGCGTCCCCTACACCCGTTATTTCCTCGCCGCGATCCTCCAGTTCCAGTTCCACCGCGCGCTCTGCCAGGCCGCGGGGGTCGAAGGCCCGTTGAACCGCTGCTCGATCTACGGCAACAAAGTGGCGGGCGCCAAGCTCGAAAAGATGCTCGCGATGGGCGCGAGCCGGCCCTGGCCCGACGCTCTGGAAGCGCTCACCGGCAGCCGGCAGATGGACGCCACGGCGATCGTCGATTATTTCCAGCCGCTGCTGGTCTGGTTGAAGGACCAGAACAAGGGCCAGAAGTGCGGATGGTGAGGCGGTTGATTCGATAAAGCCAGGGGCCGGGCCGAACCGCGGTAGTCTTGCCGCCATGTTTCGGCCCGGCCCGCTCGTCCTTCAGGCAGCGCTCCTGCTCGCTTCGGCCTGCGGCCGCTCCGAGCCGGCGAAGATCGCGGATGTGCCCGGGATCTCGGCCGAACCGAAGCTCGTTCGCAGCACCATCGCTTTTACCCTCCAAGAGAAGGACCTGATTCCCGAAGGGATCGCAGCCGATCCGAAAACCGGCCGGCTTTTCGTCGGCAGCGTCGAGAAGCGAAAGATCGTCGCCCTCTCCGCCGACGGCAAGGAGACGAGCTTCGTCCCCAGCGGAGCGGCGGGCCTGGGTCCCGTGATCGGCCTGCGGGTCGATCCGGCCCGCGGATGGCTGTGGGCGGTCTCCGAACCGACCGGCCGGCCGAAGAGCGATCCCGGAACGTTTCGCGGCCTCTACGCCTTCACCCTCTCCGACGGCTCCCTCGCGGCGAGAATCCAGCTGCCGCGCTCGTTCGGCACGGTGCATGCGCTGAACGACCTCTGCATCGATGCCGATGGAACGATCTACGTCACGGACAGCAATCCCGGCTCGCTCTTCTACGCCAAGTCGGGAGAGAAAAAGCTCTCCGCCCTATCGCTCGATCCGGAAGCCAAGAAAGCCCTCCGCTTCGCCAACGGCATCGCCTGCGCGGCGCAAAGAAACCGCCTTTACGTCGCAGTGGCGACCGGCCTGGCGGTAGTCGATCCAAAAGCCGGAACCCTCCGCGTTCTCGCGACCCCAGCGGGCTTTCCCTCCGGCGGTCTCGGCGGCTGCGACGGGCTTTACCTAGAAGCCCCGGACCGACTGGTAGCGATCCAAAACGGCCACGGCGCCGAGCGCGTCCTCCGCGTCACCCTGAACGCCACCGGCCTCGCCATCGCGCAGATCGAAACCCTGGAAGTCGGCCAGCCGCTCTACGAGATCCCCACCACCGGCGCGCTCTTGAACGGAGCGTTGTACCTGATCGCCAACAGCCAGGTCGGAAATTACGACGACGTCGGCAACCTCGACCGGCGCGGGCTTAAGCGGCCGGTGATTTTGCGGCTGGGGCTGCAGTAGACCCGGGGGCTGTCTCCCGCCAGAGTTTGCGCTTGAAACGAATCGACCTCCTGGGCGGTGGGGGACCACCGGCTTACGTTTCAACGGGTGGCCTGCGCCATATTTGGTACCAGAAATAGATCGAGGCGAGGAGCTTAGCTCCGTTGAAGACCGTGTTCCAGACAGATTCAGGCTCCCCCAGGGGGCTGAACATTATCGATACACCGCAGAAGGTCACAAAAATGCGCCAAGAGCACTGGATCTCGGCCCTGGGAGCGCCCGTGAGCTCTTGCATCGCGATGACGATGGCCAACACACCGAGCGTCATTTCACCGGGCCATTTCTGACCCTCCTTCAGGTACTCCTTGGAACTGACGCCGACGGTGAGCAATCCCAGAATTCCTAGGATGGAATACCAGTTCCTCCTGCTGATCCTCGCTCTATTCGGCAAGGCCCAGCGATCCGGCTTTTCCTCGATCTTCGGACGCCGAATCCGCGCCAAGATCTCCTCGGGCAAGCGCTCGCCACAGTGGATGCACCACGAATAGGGATGGTCCAACGGGACGAGCTTGCCGCATCCCGGGGTGGGGCAACTCCCGATCTCCGAACCCGACGTTTGCTTATCCATCGACCCTCCTGACCTCAAGTCGCGAACCGGCACGAGCGAACCTCAAAGGCCGGGCAGTGGGCCGAGCCCAGCCCCAGGAATCTCGCATAGTCCGGTAGGAAGAGAGACACGTATTCTCGCACGGTGGGTGAGCGACCGCGTGGCGATCCAAAACGTCCACGGTGGTAACCTCGACCGGCGCGGGCTTAAGCGGCCACACTCTCCTTTTTGAGCTGGAAGCGATGCTAGGCTAAGGCAACGGCAGTTGCCGATCCATTCTCGTCGAGCGCTGGAGATCAATGAGCCCTGAACCCCTCATCGGAGCGGAGGACCACCCGCTATCCAAGCAGATGAGGTCCTTCGGCTGTCCGGATCTCATCCCGCTCGACCAACCGCTCTCCAGCCCCCTGCAGATCGAATACCTGGATCTCCTTCCTAAGAAGGGCACCTCCTCTGCTCCTCTCGTGACCGGCGTCGCCGAGCACCAGGGAACGGCCTTGCTCTACGTCTTGGACGCCTGTGGCGAGGGTCCAAGCGCCGCTAAAATCGCAGAGATCCAACGCCAGCTCGCTAATCGCAGCGACCCCGCCTGGCTTGGAGTGGCGCGCTTCGGTTCTCTCGAACTTTTCCCCATCGGCTTTCACGAGACGGCAACCACTGCGCCCCTACAGGTGATCTACGAGAAGGATGGGACGGCCCCCCTCTTCTTCCAGAGCCTGGTCCACGGCACATTCTCAGAAGGCGAGAGAGTCCAGGGCTCGGACTACGTCTTCAAAAAGATCTTTGACCTCTTGACGCAAACTATCGACGAATACGTTGGAGAGGGCGCCAAAGGGCACGAGCTTCAACCCCTCGACGTTCTTTCGATGGCCGGACGCGCGCTCTTCTTTCGCTTTCTCATCGATCGAAAGATCGTGCTCGCTTCGGAACGAGAGGAGATCTGCCCGGCCAGCGATGGACTGAAGGACGCCTTCGCCAACGCCGAGAAGGCCGCGCAGACCTCCGCCTGGCTCGACGAGACATTCAACGGCGACTTCCTTCGCCTGATCGACGAGTCGATCCCGGCCGCCGATCGGGCCGCGCGACAAGAGGCCTACCGGCATTTCTACCTGCGAATTGAACGCCGCGCTGGCAAGAGATTCTTCCATCACCTCCACGCCATTTTGAACGGTTGGCGGGGAACCGGAGGTGTATTCCAGCACGAGGTGGACTGGGGAGATCTCGACTTCGCCCACATCCCCGTGGGGGTCTTGAGCCAAGTCTACGAGAGCTTCAGCCACCGGGCCGATCCCGTTACGGCCCGCGAGACGAGCGTTCATTACACGCCGCGCACGATCGCAAGGCTGATGGTGGACCAAGCGTTTGCGGCGGTCCCGGATCCCGCACAGGCGATGGTCTTGGATCCTGCCTGCGGCGCGGGGATTTTCCTGGTTCTGGCCTTGCGCCGTCTCGTCAGCGAGCGCTGGCAACTCGACCAAAAGCGGCCCAACACCCGGATCATTCAGAGCATCCTCTATAGGCAGCTGCGCGGCTTCGACGTCAGCGAGTCGGCCCTGCGCCTGGCGGCCCTCGCGCTTTACATCACCGCCATCGAGCTGAACGGAACGCAGCGACCGCCGGACGCACTGAAATTCCCCAAGGACCTACGAAAGGGCGTGCTCTTCCACTTCAGGGACGATTCGCCGGACGAGGCGGTATTCTCTTTCGGAAGCCTGGGACCGCGCGTCCCGCCAGAGTTCGATGGCGCCTTCGACCTTGTGATCGGCAACCCGCCCTGGACGCGTTTACGTGAGGAGGAGTTGGAGAGCACCGGTCACAAGAGTGAGCCTGGTAAGGCGCCCAAGACGGCCGCGCTCAACGCCGAGTTCACCCGGATCGGGCAGCGCGTGCTACGGGAACGAGGATTCGGCGAACTGGCGAAACGTTACAAGAACCCGGACAAGAATCCCGACCTTCCTTTTCTCTGGCGGGCCGCCGAGTGGGCCAAGAAGCCGACCGGCGTCATCTCTCTTGCCCTGCCCGCAAGGCTCATTGGGCGCACCAGCGGAAAAGGTCACGCGGCCTGGATGGCCATCCTGAAGAGCCTCTCGGTGACGGGCCTGATCAACGGTGCCGACCTGAGGAAGACCTCCGTCTGGGAATCGATGGACATACCCTTCTGCCTGCTCTTCGCGCGCAATACCGCGCCGCCGCCTGACCACCGATTCATGTTCGCGGCTCCTCTCCGCGAGCCGGGGTTGAATCAGCAGAGCCGCTTTCGCCTCGACTACGAGACGGCCAAGCCGGTCAGCGTCGAGCGGATCGAGCGTCAACCTTGGGTTCTCAAGACGCTGTCTCTTGGCACATGGAGAGACGTGGCGGTGATGGAGAAGCTTCTGCGGGCTTTTCCTCAGAGCTTGGCGGCGTTTTGGAAGGAGTGGAACCCGGAAGAGGATAAGACCGGGCAGGGATTCAACCTGTCGCCGGGCTTGGCCCAGGAGTCTGCAGATTTCTTGGCCGACCTTAAGGTCTTCGCACAACCCGGCGACGGCATTTCCCTCGAGGTTCGGGATTTGGAAACTTTCCTTGAGCAATATGGACAGAGAACTGCCCACAGGCCCCGGACCAAGAATCTCTTTCAGCCTCCTCTGCTCATAGTTCCTCAGTCGCCCGGCGCCGATCAAAAAAGCATCCGCGCCTACCTTTTCTGGGAAGCAGTCGCGTTTTCCCAGAGTAACTACGGCTACTCGTGCGCCGGTCACCCTGAGGCGGAGACGCTGGCAGCGCTGCTCTATCTGCTATCTCACTCGACGCTATTCTCCTACTTCTGCCTGATGTCCAGCCGGCGAGCCGGCTTCGACCGGCAGACGTTCAACAAGGAGGAGTTCGACGCGATTCCGTTCCCCGATCCCCTCCTGCTTGCGGCGCCTGAGAAGTCTGCGATTCAAAGGCTCGCGCGCGAGTTGGAGAGCAACCGGGTACTCAGTTGGGAAGCGATCGATTCGTTCCTGTTTCGCCTGTACGGCCTCGATGACGAAGCCGCACAGACCGTTCGCGACACTCTGTTTTCTGCCATGTCTTATCGCCGGCAGGGTAGCGCGGCTCTGGACCGCACCACCCAACCGGATCGCGAACCGTTCCGCCAGGAGCTGTGCGACCTTCTGGCACCATATTTCCATGTCTGTGGCGAACAGGTCTTCGTCGAAGAAACGCGCGATCAACCTGACCAGTGGGAGCAGCCTTGGTTCTTTCTCGCCCTCTCGCGGGCGCCGGAATCGGTGGCTGTGAGCCCTTCCCTGCTGCGCAAAGCCATGCAGGAAGCCAACGAGCGTTCGGCGAGCCGGATCTTCGTCAGGCTGCCCGGCAAGCGTGGCCTGCTGCTGGGGCTGCTCAACGAGCGTCGCTGGTGGACGATCACGCGGGCGCGACTTTGTGGGCAGGCGATTCTTCGGCAGCACCTCGACGCCTTCGGCCTGCCCGAGACGGTATGAATTGAGCGCAGTTGGACGGTTTCTTCACCCATGGCATCCTGCCGGAGGACTATCGGCTGCCGCACCCGCGGCTCGGGTTGCCGGTGATCCTTCTGGTCCGCCGCGTTCTCGTTCGAGCTTTCGAGATCTTGTCGAAAGAGGGAGGCTCCTTGGCGACGCTGGACGAGGACGGCGTCACTCTGGCGTTACGGAACGTTATCGAGAACGACCTCCGCCATAAAGGCCGAGTCCCAGGTTTCAATCGGCATACCTTCGACTTTGTATCTCGTCCGGCTCAGGTAGAGAATTTCGATTGCTCCAAGCGGGGGAAGTCACCGGACTTGTGCTTCCGATTACGCAACGACGAAGAAGAGCCACGCCCCGTCCTCTCCGTGCATGACGCCCTCTTCGTAGAGTGCAAGCCCGTGGACACGACCCACGCCGCAGGCGGGGAGTACTGTGACAAGGGCCTCTGCCGATTTGTCGATGGCGACTACGCTTGGGCAATGGAGGAGGCGATGATGCTCGGCTATGCCCGGGCGAGCCGGACCATCGCCAAACACCTGATCCCCGCGATGCAGGAACCAAAACGCCTCGAAACGCTGAAGACAGTCGAACTTCCGCGCCCAACCCAGCGGGTCGAAACGGCGGCAGAGCAGGGCGCAGAAGCTCTCCACGTCAGCCGCCATCGAAGAGGCTTCATCTGGCTGGACGGCAAAGGCCCGGCGACAGATATCTGGATCTACCACTCCTGGCACCAGTGCGATTAGCCCACCGCGGGTGAGCAACCGCACTCCCTTCCTTCCCAACGCCCCAAACCAACAATTCACCTCTCCCGCCGAACGTAGCGCCCCTTCCCGCGGGGAGGGCGGCGGTTGGCGCCGGAGGAGCCGTGGTCCGGTCAGGTGGTCGACGATCAGGGTGGCGACCGGTCGGCTGGCAGAGGTAGCGCCCGGCTCTCGTCGAGGCATCACCTGTGCCCTCCATAGTTAACGCTCCCTTGAATATGGGCTGAATCTCGCCCCATATGATAGGCAGCCTATAGCACGGGAGAGGGTGCATGGCCTTGTTAGAGGCAGATGGTGCCTCTCGCCAACCGCTGGTCCGATTCTGAGCGCGGTCGCATGGCGGGGCCGAAAAGGGAGCTTTCAGACATCCTAAGGCCGGGCTGTGCCGCCGCCTGGGGAATCAACCGCCCACTCAAAGGGCCAGGATGGGGGCGCTTCGAGGGGCCGATCGGTCGCCCGGCGTTATTTCTGTTTCTCAGGCACAACGATGAGGCCGGTCTCTGGCTCGCCGAAGGATTCGATCTCTCCACGAGAGAAGAAATCCGCCGTGAGCGCACAGAGGGCGGCGTCGATCCAATCGATGCTGGTGAGCAGGTGGCGGTTCGCTATTCCGTGCCGCTGTAGAAGTTCTGACCGAAAGGCACGCTTGTTCTTCGCAGCAACCTTTCCTTGCTTCACCTCCTCCGGAGTGGCCAATTTCCAAGCGGCAGCGTGCGGGAAGGTCTCAAAGGATGCCTGCTCCGGAATGGCCGACACGTCTCCCTTGTACAATGGGTAGGACGGTTCGAGCGCCTTAAACAGGGCAGCACCGTTTTTCATCCAGCCGTAGAAGTCCGTCCGATGGGTGCTCGCCTCGTGCTCGGTTGGCGCATAGAAACTCTTGATGTCTTCGGCCCGGAGGCGCTTTTCGGCTCGGCGTCCGCCGCATTCGACGCTCCAGCCGCAAGGGGCATCGATCCCGACATAGCGCGCGCCGACCTCCAAGCACCAGGTGGCGATCTCCTCGGATTCCTTATGCTGCTTCCGGCGGATCACCTCTTTGTCCTGAAGCGCCACGGCATGGAAGCCTTTTTTCTCACCTCCAACATCGACTCCAACGACGATCGGCGAGGAAGACATCGAGTCTCCTTCTCAGTGGCTAGTAGTCAACTCGGCAATAAGAGCATCTATCAGGTTCGCGGCGGTAGCGCGGGAGAAGGCTTCATTGTTTCAACCACCCCTCCAGCCTCTCGATCCAGCCGCGAAACAGGGGGCACTCTCGCCGGATGGCGTCCAGGCCGATCGCGAGGACGGCCAAGTTTCCCATCAGCGGCTTTTGGTAGCTCGGCACCAGTTGCAGGATCCGCTTGGAGGGGGCGGTGTGGGGGGAGTCATTGATCTCTTCGGGGGTCGCAAACTCGTCACGGATCTCTTGGAATTTGGGCGCCAGATCCGGCCGGCCGATGCCTTGGCCGAAGCGGGTTGCGTCGCTGAACAGCAGTCCTTCGAACTCATGCATCATGACGTACGGAATGAAACGGGAGCGCCCTGGACCCTCGCCGAGCTCGGCGTGGATGTCGGCCAGGAGTGCGCTTTCCACTGTGGCCGCCTTTTTCTCAAATCCCAGCCGCGCCGCTGCGAAGCGGCCCGGCCAGGACCTTTCTCCCGTTTGGGGAAGCGCGTAGAAATCCACCATCGTCGTCGCGAGGGCGCCTGCGTCCTCCTTCAAGTGGCGGAGGATGTCCTTGCGCACAGCGCTCCACGCCTTGATTCCCCCGCGGCGGTCGCGCTGTCGGGAGTTGCCGACCAGCCGGGCACCGACGCTCGTGTAGCCGTGGGCGTAAAGATGCGGGGCCAGCGCTTCGTTGACGAAGGTTTCCTCGGTCTCGCCTTCAACGTGGATCAGCAGGCGGGACATGGGTTCACTCGACCCCGGGCCGGCCGCCCAGCTCGTTCTTCTCCCAAAGCTGGCCCAGGCTGTAATCCTCCAGCCAGGATTCCAGCTTCGCGGGGTCCAACCGGGTGAACTGAGTACCTCCGTCCACGCGATCGGCCACCAGCACGTCTTCCGGCTGGAACTGGTCGAGCAGGAACGGCGATTGGGTCGAGACGATCACTTGGGTACCGGTCGAGACCTGCTTGATCAGCGAGCCCAACAGAGTGATGGCATACGGGTGGAGCCCCAATTCGGGCTCGTCCACCAAGATGACCGAAGGCCGATACCGGTTCGGCTGAAGGAATAGCGTAGCCAAGGCGATGAACCGGAGTGTGCCATCCGAGAGGGACGAGGCGTTGAAATAGGACTCCGACCCCTTGTGCCGCCATTCCAGACGGATGGTCTCCGGGTTCTTCTCTTGAGGCTCCAACTGAAAGTCATCGAAGAACGGGGCAGCAAGGGCGACGGTACGCCGGATGAGGCTATAGCAGTCCTCGTACTTGTTCCTCAAGAGGTAGAGGAATGACGCCAGGTTCGAGCCATCCGGACGCAGATAGCGGTTGTCGTTTAGGTCCGCCGTCTTCTTCATCGGCGAGGACGAGCTGGTATCGTGGAAGTGGTAGAGCCGCCAACGGTCGAGGTCCGCGCGAACGTATGAGACTATCCCTTCGGCACTGGGTGAGCTAATGCCGGCCTCTTTGCCTCTGCGCGAGACTCCTTCCCACATGGGGTGCTTATAGCCGAAGCGCCTAAACCCGACCTGTTCGGACTTCGGCACCAGCTCGTCGGCATCGGTCGGCTGAAGCTCGATCCTGTAATGGTTCGTACCGCCCTGGAACGAGACATGAACGTGGAGGCTCTTCGTTTCCTTCGAGCCGAAGTGCAGTACTTTGTCGGCACCACCCGCCCGGAGAACGTAGTCTTCCAGGTGGCCTTCACGGATGGCGTGGAGAAAAGAGAACACCCCGATGAAGTTCGACTTCCCCGAGCCGTTCGGGCCAATCAACACGTTGATCGGCGCGAGCTTCAGCTTCTCGATCGAAGCGATGCTCTTGAAGCCTTTGACGGTAATGGTGTCCAGCTCAGGCATGGATCTCTTCTCGTCGAATTCGAGAGCCGGCGGGCTCGGCGGTTCAGGGCGATAGTATGACGCACCGACAAGTGAAATTTGGGCATCCCGACCGCTCGACGGGCGCGCCTGCGCCAGCTCCACCGGCGCAAGCGCGGTGCGGTGAGAGAAAGCGGCTTTACGCTCTGGAGCGTGGCGATGCGGGCCGTATCGTCGCCATCCACGGCCAAAACCGCCCTCCAGCCCCAGGAAGTCACTTCCTGGCGTGGGAAGTCGCTTCCTGGGCTGGGAAGTCACTTCCTGGCGTGGGAAGTCACTTCCTGGGCCGGGAAGTGACTTCCTGGACCGGAGAGCCCCTGGGTCCGCTGGCAAGCCGCTTGCCGCTCCGGCAGTCCGCTTGCCGCTCCGGGGAACCGCCGGCCGGTCCGGCAAGCCGCTTGCGGCGCCGGGGAGCCGCCGGTCGGTCGCGGAAGTCTCTTGCGGCGCCGGGAAGTCGCCGGGCCGGCCGGTGAAGCGCTTGCCGCGGGGGCGGACGGCCGGGGATCTGCCTTTACTCTTCGCCCTCGATCGGGCTAGATTGCGCCCCTAGCCAGCCGCCCGGTTCGCCCGGGCTCCCCCGATTAGATTCTCTTTTCTCCTCCGGAACTCGAATTATGGGCCGCATCTTCGAAACTCGAAAACACACGATGTTCGCGCGCTGGGACCGGATGTCCAAGCAGTTCAACCGGATCGGCAAAGAGATTACGATCGCGGTGAAGGCCGGCGGCGGCGATCCGACGATGAACCCGATGCTGCGGCGGGTGATTCAGAACGCGCGGGCGATCAACATGCCGAAGGAGAAGGTCGATTCGGCGATCAAGCGCGCTTCGGGCCAGGATGCGGCGGTCTACGAAGAGATCGTCTACGAGGGGTACGCGCCGAACGGCATCGCGATTCTGGTCGAGACCGCGACCGACAACCCGACCCGCACGGTGGCCAACCTGCGCACCCATTTCAACAAGGGGAACGGCAACCTGGGCAGCTCGGGCAGCGTCGCCTTTCTGTTCAAGAAGATGGGCGTGTTCCGGCTGAATCCCAAAGGGATCGACGCCGAAGAGCTGGAACTCGACCTGATCGACCATGGCCTCGAAGAAATGGGCGAGACGACCGGCGAAAAAGACGAGCCCCAGCTGTTGATCCGTGGTGCTTGGAACGACTTCGGCAACCTTCAGAAGGCGCTCGAAGACCGCGGCATCACGCCGATCTCGGCCGAGGCGGAATTCATCCCGACGACCCCGACGGAGCTGCCCGAGGACAAGGCGACCGAGGTGCTGGCGCTGGTCGATCGCCTGGAGCAGGACGACGACGTGCAGCGGGTGTTCCACAACCTGGTGTAGCTAACTCGCCTTCCGCCGCTCCGCGTCGCGCCGGGCGATCTCGTCGGGGGAGACGTCCTCGATGTGGGTGGCGATCCACCACTGGTTGCCGGACGGGTCGATCACGCCGCCGTGGCGGTCGCCGTAGAACATGTCTTCCGGTTCGGCCTGCGATTTCGCCCCGGCGGCGATCGCTTTCGCGTACAGCGCGTCGCAATCCTCGACGTAGAGATAGATCGCGCAGGGCAGCGCCGGCCATTGCGGCTGGGTTCCCGAGAGCATCACGCGCGAATCGCCGATTTGGATCTCGGCGTGGCCGATCTCGCCGTTCTCGCGCAGCGAACGGAACAGGACCTTGGCGTCGAACGCCGCTTCGAGGAATTCGAGCATGCGGGCTGGGTCATCGACCACGAGATAGGGGGTGACCGTGTGGTACCCCTCGGGGATCGGTTTGACGGAAGAAGCGGGGTTCATGGCGTGCCTCCAGGAGTTTGAGGGAGCCGGCATCGACGTCCCGAGGCGCATTTTGCCGTGGCGTCGGCGGCTCCGTCTTGGAAAAAAGTCCGCCGATCCAACCTCTCAGCCTGCCGGCTCGGCCAGGCTCACGCTTTCGGGGTAATGGCTTCTCGCCAGGTAGTCACCGGGCGAGAAGCCCGCGATCTCGCGGAACTCGGCGTTCAGGTGCGGCTGGTCGTAGTAGCCGGAAGAACAGGCGAGATCCGCCAGGTTCTCCTTAGGATTGAGGGCGTGCAAGCGCGCCAGCGTGCGGCGAAAACGGACGATCCGGGCGAGCACTTTCGGCGGCACCCCAACCTGCTCCTTGAATCGCTCGGTAAGCCGGCTCTTCGACCAGCCGGTCCGCTCTCGCAATGCCGCGATCGAGACCGCGCCCCCCTGCCGTTCGATCTCCGCGGCGGTCCAGGCGACCGCAGGGTCGGGGGCCAGGGCGCGCGCCATCCGCTCGGTGATCCAACGTTCGGCGGCGCGCAGACGGGCCTCAGGGCTCGCCGCTTCGGCGCAGCGTTCGGCCAGCTCGGCCGAGGCGGACGGGATCAGATCGGCAAGATCGACGGTGATTCCCGCAAGGTTGGGGAGCGGGCGGCCGAGCAGGGCGTAGGCTCCCGCCGGATGGAGTCGGATCCCGAGCACCGCGCACTCCCCCGGCGGGGCCTCGATCAGATTCGAGCGCAGCAGGAGTCCCGAAATGCAAACCGTCGAGAAGCGCTCCACCCGCATTCCGTCCACCTGGGCGTAACGCGGCCCTAAATGAACGATCAGATCCACCCGCCCATCGGGAAAGACGCGCTCACGCGGTAGAGCGACGAAGCCTTCGAAGTACCAGAGTGCGTCGACGATTCCCGCGAGGTGAGCCGGCTTCGAACCGGTCATCGTCCAACGGCCGAGCGGCGAATCGTGGGTCTGGATTTCGATCGGCATTCCCGCGACCTACCAAAGTTTTCGGAAACAGAACCATTGGTAGGGATCTTCGCGGATCGTCGATTCCAGCTCTGTCAGGAACCGGCCGATGGCGTAGCGGACGTCGGCGTCCCGGTCGTTCGTCCGGGGGACGTGGATCGGCGGACGGACCTCGCTCTTGTATTGCAGACGGCCGACCCGGCGAATAAACACCGGCAAAAGGGGAACGCCCGCCGCGCGGGCGAGGCTCGCCGGGCCGATGGGCAGCGGGAAGGGCCGGCCGAACAGCGTTCCTCCGGTCGGCTTGCCCCAGCTGCGCGGCCGATCGCCTTGCAGGGCCACTATGTCGCCGTCGCGCAGCGCATCGAGCAACAGCATCGAGAGACTGGGGTCGTGATCCGCAAAATGGGTGAAGTAGCGGCGACCATCCGACTGCTTCTCGATCAATCCACGGATGAACTCTTGCGCCCGCGGGTCGGTCTCCCCTTCGCGGACGACGTGGACCGTTCGGCCGGTCACCGTCGAAGGGACGAACGACCCTGCCTCCCAGCTGCCGTAGTGGGCGGTGAGCAGGATGAACCCGCCCGGCGCCTCGGTCACCTCGCGCCAGGAATCCATGCCGGAGATCACGGTGTGCGGTTGGCGCTTGCCGGCGAGGTTTTCGTAGCGCTCGGTCAGGCACCAGGAGTAGACGTGGATCAGGCGGAAGATCCGTTTCTGGCGCTCGAACCAGCCGCAAGGACCGAGGACGGCTTCGAGGTTGCTCGCGATCGCACGGCGGATGTTCAACAAGGTCGTCCCGAAGAAGACGGTGAAGACCCCGATCGCCGGCCCGATCAGCCAGCTGGGCAGGTTGCGGATGCCGAAGAGGTGAAAGCGAAACCAGAACACCCCGGTGACATAGAACGGCCCCAGGATCCGCCGCCAGATCCCCGCTTCGGGAGCGTGGGGCGGCGTCTGCGGCGCCTGAGGAGACTTGGGGGCGTGAGGGGCGGCCTCGGCAACGCTCAAGGAGCCTCCTCCGCGATCGATGCAGTTGCGGCACCGCGCGACTGGCCGAGCACCGCGTCGAGCGCGGGCAGCACGAGCAGCGTCGCCGCGAGACAGGCGAGGCCGCCGATCGCAACGATCAGTCCGGCGTTGCGCAGGCCCGGCACGCGCGATGCCGTCAAGCTGCCGAAGCCGATCGAGGCGGTGAGCATTACCAGGGTCATCGCCGGCCCCGATTCGAGCAGCACTTCGCGCATCCCTCCGGCGGCATGGCGGGCGCCCACCACCGCATGGACGCCGAGGTCGATTCCAGTGCCGAGCAGCACCGGCAGCGCCGCCACGCAGACGAGATCGAGCGGCCGGCCGAGCGCTCCCCACAGGCCGAAGGTCCAGAGGCAGCCGAGCAGCAACGGCATGCTCGCGAGCAGCGAAGAGCCGATCCGGCCGCCGAGCGAGATCAGCACCACGATCGCGACCAGGATCGCGGCGAACCCGCTCGACCGGAGCAGATCGCGCGAGGCGACCCGGCGCAGCTCGCGCCCGACCCGCGGCGCGGAGGCGAACGCCGCCCCCGGCACATCGCGCTCGATCTCCGCGGCGAGCGACTCGGCCGCGTTTTCTTCCAACGCGCCGATCGGCACCCGCAGGTGGACGGCGACCGCCGCTCCGGCGGGAACCCCCGGGGCGGCGGGAACACTCGTCCGCACCAGCTCGGACATCCAGTCCGGCCAATCGGCCGAGGCCGGAGCGCCCGCGTCCTCGCCGCGGGCAAAGCCGCGCAACGTTTCAAGCGCCGGCCGGAACGGCTCGACGCGAAAACCGGCGGCGAGCATCTCGCGCTCGAAGTCGTCGGCGGCCCGCCCGAGCGGCAGCGCGCGAAGCTCGGCCAGCCGTTCGGCGCGGCGGCTGCCGAGCACGATCCAATCCGACGGGCTGTCGATCGCCGAATCCTTCGCCAGTCGTCGGCCGAGGATCTCGCGCACCCGGGCCGCAGCGTCGAGCGCGCTCCCAAGATCCGGCCGGCGGACCACGACTGTCGAGGTGTCGAGGCCGAGGCCGAATTTGGTGAACGCGATCGTCTCCAGGGCCTGAAGCGGCGTATCGGCCGGCCGCAGCGCCCGCGGATCGACGCTCACTGCGAGACCGGAGAGCCCCCAGAGCGAGGCGAGGGTGGCCACTCCGGCGACGACGAGCACCGGCAGCGGACGCCGCGAGGCGAAGCCGGAGGTCCGCAGCAGCATCGGCTGCCAGAACGCCCGCCAGAGCATCGCCCGCGGGCGCCGTTCCTTCTTGCCGAACACCAAGAGCGGCGCGGCGATCAACACCGTGGTCGCGAGAGTTGCGAGCACACCGAACATGAGTAGCAGACCCAGCTCGCGCAGCGGCCGGAAGTGGGCGATCGCCAGAGCCCCCACCGCGACCGCCGAGGTGAGCGCCGAGGAGACGATTCCCGGCCCCGCCTCGACGAAGGCGAGCTGGAGAGCTTCGGGGCGCGAAGCCCCTCCGGCGCGGGCGAGGCGGAAACGCGAGCCGCCGTGAATGCCGTATTCGACCCCCAGGCCCAGCAGCGCCGCCGCGAAGCCCACCCCCACCACCGTGATGCTGCCGAGCGCGAGCGCTCCGGCCCCCACGGTCCAGGCGACCCCGGCAATCACCGCCAACGTGATCGCGACGGGGATCAACACCCCTTCGAACCCGGCGAGCAGCACGGCGGCTACGCCCAGAGTCGAGCCCGAGATCGTCGAGGCGAGGTCGGTGCGCAGGATCGCCTCGTCGTGCGCGGCGTAGATCGGCCCGCCGATCGCGCGCACGTTGAGCTTCGTGCCGGTCTCGGCCTCGGTCGTCTTCCGCGCCGCTTCGATCGCCGCGAGGATCGCGCGGCCGGCCGCCGGATCGAGCTCGGCGCGCGCCGGGGTGATCACCACCAGGGCGGCGCTGCCGTCGCGGGCGATGAACGCGCCGGAGAGCGGATCGATCGGCAGACCGGCGGGCGCCGCGCCGAGCAACCCTTCGGACAAACCGAGCGGATCGGCGGCGTAGAGCCCGCGGGCGAACCCCCCCATGGGGCTGCGCAGCCCCTGGCGCATGGTCGCCACCCGGGCGTGAATCGCCGCCGGCTCCAACCGCTGTTCGAGATCCTGCCGCCAGCCGGGGGCGTTCACCAGCAGCGGCAGGCGCGGCGCGATGCGGCCGAAGAAAAATCGTTCGTCGGCATCTTCCAATCCCGCCCGCGCCGCGCGCACCTCGGGGCTCGACTTCAAGATCTCGGCGATCCGGCGCGCCGCGTCTGGTAGCACGCCGTCGTCGCCTTCCCCATCGACCGCGGCCTTTGGGGCTCCCGCGATCTCGACGATCGCGAACACTTTCTCGAACCCGCCGAACGTGCGCAGAAACGTCCGGTAGTCCTCGGCCGCGGGCGCGTCATTCGGCAACAGGTCGGACAAGTCGGTATCGATCGCGATCCGCGACGCGGGCCAGAGCGAGAGGGCAGTGATCGCGAGTCCGAGGCTAAGCGTCCGGCCGGGGCGTTGCGCGATCCGGCTCGCGATGCGTTCGAGCAATCGGGGCATAGGGACTCTCAAGCCGAGGCGCCGGCATCGACCACCAAGGTCTGACCGGTGATCGAACCAGCACCTGCGGAAAGCAGGAACGCTACCGCAGCGGCGACCGATTCCGCGCGGACCCCGCCGGGAAGGCATTCGCCCGCTCGCAGGCGGTCGATCTGCTCGGGGGAGAGATCGGCGGTGAGGTCGGTCGCGACGAAACCGGGGATGACGGCGTTCACCCGGACGTTCCGCTTCCCCACCTCGCGGGCGAGCACGCGGGTCATCGCCAGCAGCCCGGCCTTGGTCGCGGCGTAGGCCGACTGACCGGCGACGCCGTGGAGGGCAGAAAGCGACGAGACGTTGACGATCGCGCCGCTCCGGCGCGAGACGAATCCGCGCAGCACCGCGCGGGAGAGCCGGAAGGCGCCGGAAAGGTTTTGGTCGACCACGGCGTCCCAATCTTCATCCGAGGTCAAGGCGAGCAGCGATTCGCGGCGGATGCCGGCGTTGTTGACCAAGGCGCCAAGTGGTCCGATCTCGCTTTCCACTTCGGAGATCAGATCGTCCGGCCGATCCCGATCGGCGAGGTCGAAGGAGAAAGCCCGCACCGGGGTATCCCGGTCGGCCGACAGTCGGTCCGCCACCTCTCGGGCCGCCGCAGCATCGCTCTTGAAAGTGAAAGCCACGGTCTCCGAGTTCCCCGCGAGCGCTTCGACGATCGCAAGCCCAAGACCCCGGCTGCCGCCTGTCACGAGAACCGCCGTCATGGCCGATGCCTTTCGAACCGCGCGCCGATCACCGCCCGGGCGATCCGCAGGCTGTCGATCAACGGCCGGTAGTGGCTGGTCGTGCGGCCGTCGGCAAATCCCAGGTGAACGGGGGTTGCGACGATGATCAGCCCGCGCCGCGCCGACCGGACCACGACGGCGCTTTCCGCCTCGAAGCGGTCTTCGGGAAAACCGACCGCCTCGATCAGCCGGCGCGAGTACCAGCGGAATCCGGTCTGGATGTCGGGCACCGACCGGCCCGCGGCAAACGAGATCGCGCGCGAGGAGAGGCGATTGCTCGCCCGTCGGACCCGGCTCATCTCGGCAAACAGGTGGTCGCGCACGCCGAGGGCCAGGTCGGCCCCTCCTTCGATCAGGGGCAACAGCTTCGGGATCTCGCTCGACAGATGCTGGCCGTCGGCGTCGAGGGTGATCACCCCGTCGCAGCCGAGCGCCAGAAGATCGCCAAAGGCGCGCCGGAGCGCAGCGCCTTTCCCCAAGTTCTTGGGCTGGACCAAAACCCGCGCCCCTGCGGCGCGCGCCGCGTCTCCCGTGCGGTCGGTCGAGCCGTCGTCGATCACCACCAGCTCGGAGAGCGGCCGGGCGGCCGTGGGCGCCGTTCCCGGCGCGGCGAGCAGCGCGAGCGTTCCCTCGACCACCGCACCGATCGAAGGCGCCGCCTGGTAAGCGGGGATCGCAACGCCGATTTTGAGATTTTGGCTCATGGGTTTGCCATCGATTCCGGCATCGACTCCAAAACCAGCCAAGTCGCGGCCCCCCCGGCTGCCAGGCCGGTCGCGAGCACCCGGCGCGGCGTCGCCAGCGGCCGGCCATCGTGGGGAATAAGCCCCAACTCCGGATCGGCCTCGGCGAAACCCGCCGTAGGGCCGAACGGCGCACCGCAAGCGGCGAGCAGAGCCGAGGCCAGGAACCCGCCTCCATATTCGCCCGTCACCCCTTTGGGCGCAAGGATCGGCGGCAACGTCTCTCCCTCCCAGGCCGAGGAGAGAACCGAAGCTTCCAGCCGGTCGCCCGCCACCGCGCCGCTAGCGCCGGAGACGATTCGGTCGATCGCGGCGGGAGCGAGCCCGAACCGGATCAGGCCGCGGACCAGGCCGCGCGCGAGCGCCGGACCGCCATGGCCCCAATCGGTCGGCGGCGCGGTCGGATCGAACGCGCTCGCCCACCCGGCGACCCGGGCGATCGGCCGGGCTCCCCGTTCGAGCGCATCGTCCTCCCGTTCGAGCACCCAGACCACCGCGCCCTCGGCGGCCAGGAACCCGTCGCGGCGCCGATCGAACGGCCGCGCCGACTCGCCCTCGCCATCCGCCCCGCGCGATCCGCGCGGCCCTCTGGACAATGCGCCGAATCGATCGAGAAACGAATGAAGGAGCGGCGTCATCTCTTCCGCCGCGCCGACCAGCGCGCGCCGGGCGCGGCCCGAGGCCACCTCGGCGGCCCCCTTGGCCACCGCGAGCAGCGGCCCGGCCTCGCGTTGGACGACCGTGATGTTTGCCCCGCGAGCCCGGGCCGCGATCGCGATCTGCGCCGCGGGCGCGTTGGCGACGCACTCGGTGAAATAAAACGGCGAAGCCGCCTCTGGATTTTCCAGCAGGATCTGACGCATCAGGTGCTCGGTGAACGAAGACGGCCCGAACGAATTGGCGAGCACCACCGCGGTCGCCTGCCCGGGACCCGGCGAGTCGCCTTCCGCCTCGGCCGCGACACGGCCCTCCGGATCCGCCAGCCCCGCCATCGCGAGCGCCTGGCGCGCGGCGGTCACCGCGAGCTTCGAAGGGGGGCTCATCCGCCGCGCCTCGCCCGGTTGCAGCCAAGGGGTCAAGCTCTGGGTCGAGGCCCGCAACGCCAGCCGGGCGCTCGGATCGGCGTGGTGGTAGCCGGCCGACCGGTCGATCTCGGAAAGCCGCGGCCGGCCCTCTTGAAGCGCAGCTTCGAGCCCCTCGGTACCGAGCCCGTAGGCCGAGACCCCGCCGCAGCCGGTGATCACCACCGGCGACAGGCTCCTCGAAGGCGCGCCGCTCATCGGGGGTCCGCCCGCTCGAAGACCAGCGCGGCGTTGGCGCCGCCGAACGCCAAGCTGGTCGACAGGGCGGCCATCGAAGGTCCCCGGGGGGCGAAAGCACCCAGCCGGCGCGGCGAATCCAACACCAGATCGATGCCTAGATCGGGATCGACCTCGCCGCCGGCCGAGCTGGGGTGGACCTCGCCGTGCGCCAGGCAAAGGACGGTCGCGACCGCTTCGATCGCGCCGGACGAGCCGAGCAGGTGCCCCACCAGCCCCTTGGTCGAGGTCACAGGAATCGCCCGCGCCCGGTCTCCCAGCGCGCGCTCGAACGCCCGCCACTCCGCGGCGTCGTTCAACGGCGTGCCGGTGCCGTGGGCATTGACGAACACGATCGCCTCGGGTCCGAGGCCGGCATCGAGCAGCGCGGCGGAAATCGCGGCGGCGGCGCCCGACCCTTGGGGCTCCGGCGCGGTCATGTGATGGGCGTCGCACGAGGCGCCCGCCCCGGCGAGATACGCGAGCGGCCGTACCCCGCGCGCGAGCGCCCGCTCCTCCGATTCGAGGATCAGCACGGCCCCCCCTTCGCCGATCGAGAGACCTTCGCGCCCGGCGCGGAACGGCCGACAGGGCTGCTCGTCCACCGAGCGGAGCGAATTGAACCCGGCGTAGGTGATCTGGCAGAGCGAATCGGCGCCCCCCGCGATCGCGATCTCCACCTCGCCCGAGCGGATCGCTTCGAGCGCCGCGCCGAGCGCCAAGGCGCCCGAGGCGCAGGCGGACGAGACCGTCTCGACCGGCCCTTCAATGCCGAATTTCCGCGCGACCGCGTCGCCCGGGCCGTTCGGCTGCTGCGAAGCGAGCAGAGAGGCGCGCAGCCGCGGCTCGCCGGCCAGAAGGTCGGCGAAAAACGCCTCGCCCTCCCACATGCCGCCGGTCGAGCTGCCGAAATAGAGGCCGACGGACAGGCCCCCAAGGCTCGGAAGATCCGCCTGGGCGAGCGCCTCGCCGGCAGCGGCGAGAGCAAACTTGTCGGCGAGCGACAGACGGCGCCCAAGGAGTGTCTTCGCGAGCGCGCCATCCGGCTCCGGCACTTCGGCCGCCACGTGGGTACGGTGGTGCGCGTGGTCGAAACGGATGAAATTGCCGATCGCCGCACGGCCGGCCGACAGACCCGACCACAGGGCATCGCTACCCCAGCCGAGCCCGCTCACCGCCCCGACGCCCGACACGGCGACGCGCCACGGGCCTTCCGCTCTCTCCGTCATCAGCCTCTTTAAGGGCTCTAGGGAAAGAGCTTAGAGCCGGCCCTCGACGAAGCTCGCGAGGCTCGCCACCGAAGCGAACGACTCGCGCCCCATCTCGTTGCTCTTGATCTTGATCCCGAACTCTTTTTCGAGTGCAACCACCAACTCCAGGGCATCGACCGAATCGAGCCCCAGCCCCTCGCCGAACAACGCCGCATCGTCCTCGATCGAGTCGGGATTCGTCCCATCGAGATGCAAGCTCTCGACGATCAGGCGCTTGATTCGCTCTCTCAGACTTAGCGTCACAGTGACATCAGACATAAGAAGAAATACCTCAAAATTCGTCCCCGGATCACCCTTGGGCTCGCTCCAACAAAATCGGAGCCTGCATGTTTCCCGCCAAGCAAGGCGCCCACCCCGAAGCCCACAGGGGAGCGAAGCGGCGGAACCGACCCAGGAACCGAGACGGAACATCGTACTGTGCGGAGGCCGAAGGCGGCAATCCGGGGGGGCGGGACGGGGCGAGCCGGGGGCGGCGCGTCGCTATTCGCGCCCTCCAGGCACGAGGCCGCAATGTCCACATTTCCTGAACCGCCGCACTCTCCATATCAGAACCTCGTCTTTCAAAGGAGACTGCTATGAGAAGCGTTCAGGTGATGCGGTGGAGTTGTGTCTTGTTGGTGATCGCGCTGTTTCCGTTCGCCGCTTCGGCGGGAACGCAGGTGACGGCGGAAGGATCGAACTTGACTCCGGTCTTTAACGCCAGCGAAGGCTGGAAGGCCGTGGCGAACGGCGTATGGCAGCGTCCGGCCCCAGGAGGCATCGAGACCTACGCGACCGGCGTCCAGGGCCTGCGCTTCGCCCTGGGCCAGCTCCAAAAGCAGCTCGTCCCTCTGGTTGACGGCTTCCTGGCCAGCCCGAGCGAGAAGCGCAAGGAAATTCTCGACAACCACCTCGCACTGGTGCGCGAGGTCGAAGCGGACTTGGCGGCCAAGGAGAAAGCCGCGGTCGGAAATTCGGTCGCCGCACCGTTCGACGCGAACCAGGCCGCTGCAGCGGCCTCCTGTACGCGGACCTTCAGCTACGGGGCCACTACCGGATCGTCCCATTGCTGGAAGCAGGCCAACGCCAACGCCGCCTACTCCACCAGCAATCCGACCGCCTGCCCGGAGCAATGCACCGTCCACAGCTATGCCTACGCGCAGTCGTCGTGCAGCGATCCCATGGAAACTTCGGACAGCTGCACCTTGACGGGAACCAGCGTCTCCTGCTCGTCCTGGGCCGGGGTAATTGCCGCGGGAACCTGCTACTTCTATGGCTTCGGCTCGGTCCATTGCCCGAGCCTGGGCGGCCTCTACCTCTACCAGACGACCAGCGATTCGACCTGCCTGTCCTGGTGCGGCAGCTGCTGAGATCGTGACTCGGAAACCGGCCTCCGCCCCCTGGGTAGAGGCCGTGCTTGCAGCTACTACAGGCGATGCTCGTCGTTGATTCGGCGGGACCAGTGTCCGGCGAGGTTCCAGAGATAGTCATTCCAGCCTGAAGGAGTGAAACTGAGCTTCATACGTCGAGAAGCTCGCGCTCCTGTGCCAACCCCGCCTGTGCCTCGGCGATCGAGCGCCGTAGATGTTCGGCGTTGGCAGGATTCTTCAGAAGGTAGTGGGTCTCCCGCCAGGAGTTGTATTCATCGAGCGGAAAGAGCACGACCTGCTCACCGTTTTCGGTCACGATGATCGTATCGTCGGCATTCGCTATCACGTCGGCGACGAGCTGTTCGAGATTGCGCTTCGCGTCCTTCAAGGATACGGCGTTCATCGCCTCGCTCCTATTCCGGACGATCAGTGTAGCAAACCGGCCTCGGCTCTTCGACCGCGGCCGGTTCAATCGTCCCTACCCCTTCCGGAACGCCACCATCGGATCGGTCTTGAGCGCCCGCTGGGCGGGCATCAGACAGGCGAACAGGGTGACCAGGCCGAGGGCGATCGGTACGGCGGAGAAGACCGTCGGGTCGGTCGGTTGGACCTCGAAGAGGAACTGGGTGAGCACCTTCGAGGCGAAGAAGGAGACCGGCAGACCGAACGCGAGGCCGATCAGCAATTGCCGTGCCCCTTGGCCGAGGAGCAAGCGCATCACTCGCGACGGGGCGGCGCCGAGCGCCAGGCGGACGCCAATTTCCTGGGTCCGTTGGCCGACCGAGAAGGAGACCACGGCGTAGATGCCGACCGAGGCGAGCAGCAGCGCCGCGGCGCCGAAGATCGCGAACAGGGTCGAGAACAGGTCGTAGAAGAAGCGGGACTTTTCGATCGCCCGTTCCATCGTCTGGACGAAGTAGATCGGCAGGTCCTTGTCCACCGCGACCACCTGGGCGCGCGCCAGGCCGGTCAAGGCGAGCGGGTTTTGCGGCGTGCGCACGAGGTATGACATCCGCTGGTCGTCCTGGCTTTGGCCGAGCGGCAGATAGATTCCCTGCGGGTCTTCTTTCTGGAAACCGTTCATGCCGAGATCCGGCACCACCGCGACGATCCGCCGCCAGGCGCCTTCGGTGCCGTGACCGATGCGAATCCTTTGTCCCATCGCGTTCTTGCCCGGAAAAGCTTTCGAGGCGAAGCTCGCGTTGACGATCGCCACCGGCTCGGCGCCTTCCCGGTCGAGCCGGGTGAAATCGCGCCCGTCCAGAAGCCGCGCGGAAAACATCGAGAAGAATCCCGGCGAGACGGTCTGCAACCGCGCCTGCGGCAGGTCGTTTGCCTTGGCATAGGCGCGCCCTTCGACCGCGTATTGGCTGGTGCCGGCGCCGTTATAGGGGAGCGCCGAAGTTGCGGCGACCGCCATCACGCCCGGTTTGCCGTCGAGCCGGTCGAGGATCTGCTCGTAGGTCTGGATGCGCTGGGCCTGAGTCGGATAGGCCGCTTCGAACAGCGGCACCCGAAAGGTCAGGAGGTTTTTGGTGTTGTATTGCGCGTCCGCGCCGCGGGCCTGGACGACGCTTTTCACCATCAGGCCGGCCATCACCAGCAGCAGGCAGGAGAACGCGATCTCGGCGATCACGATCGAGCGGCTGAACCAACCGAGCCGGAGGCTCGACGAGCCGCGCCCTTCGTCTTTGAGCACCTCGTTGACGTCCGCCCGCGACGCTTGAAACGCCGGGAACAGGCCGCTCGCGAAACCGGCGATCAGCGCCAGGCCGAGCGTGAACACGACCGCGAGCCGGTCGAGCTCGATGTGCAGCCAGTAGGGAGGATCGGTGGGCACGATCGCCCGGTTGAAGCCCGCTACGCCAAGATAAGCGAGGCCCAATCCGAGGCCGGCGCCGAGTGCCGCGATCATGAAGCTCTCGGCGAGGATCTGCACCAGGACGCGGCGGCGGCCGGCGCCGAGCGCCGAGCGGATCGCCAGCTCCCGGGTGCGGGTCGAAGCGCGGGCGAGCATCAGATTCGCCACGTTCAGGCAGGCGATCAACAGGACGCAGAAGACCCCCGCGAGCATCAGGAAGAGGAGGCTTGAGATTTCCTTGGGAATGAACTCTTGCATCAAGGGCTTGGCCACCGCATCCACTCCGGCGTTGGTGTCCGGATACTGCGCCGCGAGCCGCTTCGAGATGCCTTGGATCTCGGCCCGCGCGGTCTCTAGCGTCGCGCCCGCCTTCAGGCGGCCGACCACTTCGTAGGTGTCGCCCTCGCCCCGCTTCTTCTTGGTCGGATCGATCAAGAGCGGCGACCAGACTTTCTGGTTGAACGGAAATTCGAACTTCTCCGGCATGATGCCTACGACCGTCGCCGGCTCGGCGTTCACCCTTACGGTCCGGCCGAGAATCTGCGGATCGGCGCCGTAGCGATCCTTCCAGGTCTGCCAGGAGAGGATGGCGACGTGAGGAGCCCCGGGGAGATCCTCTCCCGGGAGAAACGATCGGCCGCGGGCGGGCTTGGCGCCGATCAGGTCGAACAGGTTCGCGGTGATGAACGCGCCGTCGATCCGCTCCGGCCGCGCATTGCCGCTCGCGCTGCCGCTCAACGAAAACGTGGTGGGCTCAAACGCGGCGAGACCGGTGAACGAGGTCTGCTGCGCGCGCCAATCGAGGAAGTCGTGGAGCCCCACTTCGAGGCTCTTCTGATCGTGCGACAGGTTCTGGGTTTCGAGGTGGATCAGGCGGCCGGAATCGGGCAGCGGCAAGCCGCGCAGCACGATGCCGTAGACGATCGAAAACATAGCGGCGGTCAAGCCGATGCCGAGTCCTAGGGCGACGACGGCGGCGACCGTCTGCCCCGGGGTCTTCGACAACATGCGCAGGCCGTAGCGGAAATCTCGGAACAAGTGGCTCATGGCGGTCTCCAACGGATCAGCCGTTCGAACCGCTCTACGCTCGCGGAGGGTTAAAAGTTACAGGGCCGGAGAAAGAAGCAGCAGCGCCAGAAGCGCCGCCCGCCCGGCGAGCCGCTCGACGACCAGATGCTCGTCCTCGGCATGCGCCCCGGCTCCCACCGCGCCGAGGCCATCGAGCGTCGCGGTGTGAAGGCTCGCCAGGCTGCCGTCCGAGCCGCCGCCGACGGAGGCCTCTCCGAGCGTCTGCCCCAACGCCGCTGCGCACTTTTGGGCCTGAGAGAAAAGCGCCCGATTCCGATCGGTCCGTTCGAGCGGCAGCCGCTCGATCTCACCCTCGACTTCGATCCTCACGCCCGGCAGAGTGGGGGCCAAGGCGCGGATCGCCCGCTCGATCTCGACCCCGGCGCCGATCGAGGTAAAACGGACGTCCACCTCCGCATGCGCCTCGGCGGCGACGACGTTGCCCCGGGTTCCGCCCGACACCACGCCGACGTTGACGGTCGTTCCCGAGTCCGGATCGCTCAGAGCGGCGAGCCGCTCGATCGCCCGCCCCAGCTCGCGGATCGCGCTCGCCCCCTGCTCCGGATGAAGGCCGGCATGGGCGGCGCGGCCGAGGAAACGCAGGCCGAAGCGGGCGACTCCTTTGCGCTCGGTCTTCGCCCGCCCCTCCGGCCCGAACGCCGGTTCGAGCACGAACGCCCGCTTAGCCCGCCGCGCCAGGTGATGGATGCGCCGCGCCGAATCGGGGCTCCCCAGCTCTTCGTCGGAATTCAAGAACAGCACGGGGGCGAGGGCAGGGGTCACGCCACTCTCCCGTTCGAGATCGGCGAGCGCGAGGAGCGCGAACACCGCGATCGCGACTCCCCCCTTCATGTCGAACACCCCGGGTCCGTAGAGGCGGCCTGCCTCTTCGCGCACCGGCATGGTAGCCAGAGCGCCTATCGGCCAGACCGTATCGACGTGACCGAGCAGCAGCTGATAGCCGCTTCGCGGACGGCGGGTCGAGCGCCCAAGCAACTGACCGCCGCTCGTGGCGCCCGCGAGCCGGCGGATGGCGAGGCCGGAAGGCGCGAGCGCCTCTTCGATCAGTGCGAAGACCGGAGCCTGGGTCGAGGGTTCGTGCGACGGGGATTCGATCGCGGCGAGGCGAGAGACGAGATCGACCAGCTCGTCGCCGCGATAGGCGAGCCGGTCGAAGATCCGCGCCGCAAGCTCAGGAAGCGGCGGCGCCGCGATCACTCAGATCCCGTGCCGGTCGCCTGTTCCAGGCCGCGCCAGGTCGTCTCGGCGTCGTCGAAAATCGGCAGGTTCGGCTGGATGCCGCGCGCCGCGTTGACGTGCCAGCTCCACAGCAGCGACCACTTGAGGTAGGTGCCGTAGCTCTGGAGCATGCAGAAGACCAAGCCGTGCATGCCGTCGAAGAGGCCGAACTGGAGGACGTAGGTGCGGAAGAAACGCCACGCCGAGCGGCCCCAGATCTCCAAGATCCCCGAGCGTTTGCCGTCCCGCCACTGCTGGGAGGCGCCCCAGAAGCTGTACTTCTCGATCCGCCGGACGTACTCGTCGAGCGCATCGGTCATGTAGTGCTCCATCGGGTTCTTGAGCAGCGGCGCCGGTCCGCGGGTCACCATGTCGGCGTGAACCCTGCGGTTCGGGTAACGGGCGGTTCCCTGGCGGACCAGACGCACCACCTGGTCGTGCTGCCAGCCGGAGAAGCGGATGAGCTTGCCGAGAAAGTAAACCCGGCGCCGGATCGTGTAGGCATCGGCCGTGGCCCCCACGGCGAGCAGGTTCTCGATCTCGCGTTGGAGCACCGGGGGGCAGCGTTCGTCGGCGTCGAAGATCAAGATCCAATCGTTTTCCACCTGGTCCATCGCCCAGTTCTTCTGGGAGGCCGACCCATAATAGGTGCGCTGGAGGAACCGCACCTTTGGATAGGCGGCGCAGATCTCCGGCGTCCGGTCGGTCGAGAACGAATCGACGACGAAGATCTCGTCGCACCAGAGGAGCGACTCGATGCAGCCGGCGATGTTTTGCTCTTCGTTGAAGGTCGTGACGATGGCCGACACCTTGGCCCGATTCGGTGCGGCAGCGGCAACGGCGCGATTCGTCGTCTCCTCGGGCATCTTCGGGTTCTCCTCCAAACGGTGCGGCGGGCCGCTCCCCAAGCGTATCATCCGCCCGGCGTTCTCCCTTATCATCCACTCGGCACCGCCGACTTCGAGGCCGCCGCCCCGATATGTTCAGAGACCTCTTCGTCTTCATCCTGCTTCTTACGCTCAAGGCGTTCGCGCGCACGTTCTACCGGATCCGCATGGAGTGGATCAACGATCCGCCGCCCGATCGCTGGCGTCGTCTTCGGCTGGTCACGATCCTCAACCACACCAGCCTGTTCGAGCCGCTGTTTGCCGGCGGGGCGCCCAACCATTTCCTCTGGCGGCTTGCCCGACACGGCGTGCTGCCGGTCGCCAAGAAGACGACCGACCGGGCGGTGGTGGGGAAATTCTTCAGCCTGATCGCGAAGAACGTCATCCCGGTCACCCGGGCGCGCGACGAGAGCTGGAAGCAGGTGCTCTCGCGGATCGATCCCGACGCGATGGTGGGCATCGCGCCCGAAGGAAGGATGAAACGAGCGACCGGCCTCGACTCCGAAGGACGCGCGATGAGCGTCCGCGGCGGAATCGCCGACATCCTCGACTCACTCGGCGAGGGACGGATGCTCCTCGCCTACAGCGGCGGCCTCCATCACGTCCAGATCCCCGGGCAGCGTTTTCCCCGCCTGTTCCAAACCATCCGGATGCGCCTCGAAGTGGTCGAGATCAGCGAATATCGTCGCGCCATAATGGAGCGCGGCGGTGGCACCCCCGAAGGATTCAAAGCCGCGGTCATCGCCGATCTGGAGCGGCGGCGGGATATGTACTGTCCGCCGGCCGAGGGAAGCTAACCGCGACGGCAGCGGCCCGATGGCGCGGGACGAAGCGGCGGAGGGCTGAGACGGCGATAAAGCGGGAATTGCGCGTGGCGGTCAACCCCTTCCGCTTGCAAAGCTTCGGCCCGCTGGCTTACCTTAGGGGTAGTCTGGACTGAGGCCACATCCGGACACCACTCTCGGGGAGGAAGCCGAAGATGACGTTGACGGTTCGAGCCCATTTCATACTTCTACTTCCTGCGCTCGCCGTCGCCTGTAGCTCCAACCCCAAAATCCAACCCGTTCGCGTCGCCTATAGCGATATCCCCGTCGCGAGCTCCGCTTCGCAACCCGTTGGACCTCCGGCCCCTGCGCCCGCAGCGCCGGCCGGCCTTCCTTCGAGCGCCGATTCGAGTCTGGTGGCGACGCCTGCGGCGCTGTCGACCCGCGAGATCATCGATCGCTCCATGAAGTGGTCGGTCGAGGGCCTTGGCTCCTACGCCCGCAGCAACTACCCGGCGGCGTACGAGAGCTTGAACGGCGCGCGCATCCTCTTGCTCGGGGCCGACATGCCCGAATATTGGAAGGAGCAGGGGCTTGCCGTGCTACAGGCGGGGCTGCCCAAGGAGTTGCGCCGCTACGACCTCCCCTCCGTGCTCCGGGAGCTTGAGGGCCTGCGCGCCAAGGAGCCGACCGAAAAAGCCGAGGCCACTTACATCGACACCGAGGTGCGGCGGATCCTTCGCCGCTTCGGCGAGAGCGAGCCGGGGGACCAGACGCTCCCCCAGCTGGTCGCTGAGACCCACAGCTACGTCGATTTCTATCGCGGCCGCGGGCGCGAGTTCTACGAGCGGTCGTACCAGCGCAAGCGGAAGTATTGGCCGATCATCAGCGAGGTCTTCGCCGCCCGCAGCCTGCCCGTCGAGCTCGGCTACATCGCCCTGGTCGAGAGCGGGTTCAACCCGCGCGCCGCGAGCCACGCCAACGCCTTCGGACTGTGGCAATTCATCCCTGAGACCGGGCGCCGGTACGGCCTCAACGATCTCTCCGATTTCTCCGACGTGCGCAAATCGACCGCCGCCGCGGCCGAGTATCTGATCGATCTGCTGAGCATCTTCGGCTCGCCCTCGTTTCTGCTCGCCACCGCGTCGTACAACGCCGGGGAAGGCAAGATCGTGTCCTGCCTGCGGAAGATCGACGATCCGTTCGAGAAGCGGACGTTCTGGGAGATCCGCGGCTGCCTGGCGACCGAGACCCGGGAGTACATCCCGCGGATTCTGGCCGCCGCCGTGATCGGCTCGAACCCCGCGCGGTTCGGCTTCGCCCTGCCGAGCGACGCGGAGATCGACAACCGGTTCGACATCGTTCAGGTCGCCACCCTCCAACCGCTCGCCCGGCTGGCGGAGCTGGCGGGCGTGGCGGTCGAAGAGCTGCGCGCCGCCAACACCGACATCTCCTCGGCTTCGGACTGGACGCCGGGCAAGAACTTCCCGCTTTACGTTCCGCGCGGTACCGGCGAGAAGCTTAGCCTCGCGCTCGCCGCATTGCCCGTCGACCTGCCGACTTCTTCCGGGCCGGAAGAGATCCGTTTCGCGGTGGAGCGGCCGGCCGCCAAGCCCACCCGCTACAAGATCCGGCGCGGCGACACGCTGTCGAAGATTGCGGACAAATTCGATTCGAGCCCGGAAGTGCTCGCCCGAAAGAACAAGCTCCGCAAGCCCTATCGATTGCAGGTCGGCCAGACCCTGGTGGTCGGCGAAGGGAAAGCGGGCAGCCCCCGAATGGCCGAAAGCGGCACGAGCGGGAGTGCCAAGCACACGATCGTCTTCACCGTCCGCCGCGGTCACACCCTCTCCGAGATCGCCGGCCTGTTCGCGGTGGGAACCCACGACGTGATGCGCTGGAACGACCTCTCCGGCTCCGACCTCACCGTGGGCCAGAAGCTCACCCTCCACCCGCAGCGCAGTTACCGCACCCGCACCTACCAGGTCCGCCACGGCGACAAGATCGCCAACATCGCCCGCAAGTTCGGCGTCTCGATCCAGAGCCTGAGGATGGCCAACGGCATGGACGAAGGCGAGCCGCTACGCACCGGGCAGACGTTGACGTTCTACGTGCCGGCGTAATCAGTCCAGGCAGAGAGTGACCGAATCCCCGAGCGCCCGGGGCTGCCGCTCCATGGACTCCAGCCGACGCTCGTCGACCTCCTCTTCGCCCGCGGTCGCCTGGGCGGAACAACCGAGGGTTTCCTCTTCCAGGCCGAAGAAGCGAATCGCGTCGGCCAACGTCGGCCGGACTCCGGGATGCAGCGCCATCTCCGGAACGATCTTCACCACCGCCCGATTGCGCCCCATTTGTGAGTCTCGCTCCGCCACGACCGCGGTGCCGCCCGAGAGGGCTCCCCGCGGAGCGTAATAACCGAGATCGAGCCAGACCGCAGCGGCGAGGAGCCCGAGCACCACCACCGCCAGAACCACGCCGCGGGAATCGGCGCGCCGGGCGGAACCGGCTTCCTCGAACACCGACTCGGGATCACCAACCGGCGTCGAGCGCATCGATCAGAACCTCCTGGATCAGCTTGCCGGCGAACGGAACCGCGATCGTCGGCCCTTTGCCCTGCCCCTCGATGATGATCGCCACCGTCAGCGCCCGCTTCGGCGGGTGAGCGACGACATCGATTTTCGCCAGCTCCTCCCCTCCCCCGCCGCGACGCGCCGCCGCATCCCAAACACCGATCGTAAACACGTAGACGGCGCCCACCGATTCGATTTCGCGGCGGCGCAGCGCGCGCACCAGCCGGCCGCCGCGCCGCTCGAACTGGACGCGATCTTCCGGGCGGCTGTCGTTCCAGCTGTCGCAGGCTTGAATGACCGAGCGCGGCCCGACGCCATAGCGGCGGAGGATCTTGAGATCGTCCGGGTTCGCCTGAAGCGCCGTGAGCGACCGGGTGGCTCGCCCCTCTTCCGTCCGATCGGCGTCGACCGGTCCGGAATCCCGGTAGACAATCCGATCTGCCGTGTCGAGCGTCAGCGCGCGGCGGGCGATCAGCGAATCGAGCGCTCGGGCGAGCGAGGTCGAGACGTAGCTGGTGTTGTCGGGCGACCCGGTCTTCGAGAAGAAACCGAGCACCTCGCCACGGGCGGCGAGCCGGCGGTCGAGCGCCCGCAGCTGGGGCGCGAGAGCGCTAGCCGTGCCGCCAGGACCTGCGACCCGGGTCATCGCATCGACCAGGCGCTGGCGGGTGGCGGGAGCGAGGTCGAGATCGGCGAGCTTTTCCGGAGCCTTGGGCCTGCCCTCCCCGGCCGCCGCGGGCTCTTCCCCTTCGGGGTGAACTTGGGCGACCAGGCGCGGCTCGATCTTCTTGCCGGTCACCAGGCGCGAGAAGACGCTCGCGATCCGCGGCATCGTCCAGGTCGATTCGCCGCCGCCCAAGACCAGCGACAGGTATTCGCGGCGATAGTCGTCGATCAGGTTGAGCGCCAGGTTTTCGCGCTCAGGGCTGGCGCCGCGAAACGTCGTCTCGCGCGGCAGCTGTTCGCCGTAGAGCTGGGTGAGAACCGGGCGCCAGATCCCCGTGTCGATCAGGTCATCGCCTTCGCCGGCGGGCCAGCGGGTCGCCGAGTGCTTGGTGGTGAACGGCACCCCGAACAGCCGGCGAAGCGAAGCCGCGAAATCGCGGTGTTCGAGCGTGATGATCCGGCCGCAGGCGGCCAGGCGCGCCAGCTCGGGGTCCTTCGCCCCCCGGTTCGAGACGATCGGCAGGTTGAGCCGCGGGCGCCGGTCGTACTCCTGGCCGCCGATCGCGAAGCGCTCTTCCCTGTCGAGCTGCTCGGGGACCTCCGGATCGCCCACCGGCGGCAAGAGGCCGGTCTGCGCTTCGTCGACGCCCGTGGCGAGGGTCAAAAGCGTCGCGCCGTATTTGTTCGACGAGTGCTGGATGAACTCTTCGAAATCGATCCAGCCGTCTCCGCCGCCGCCGATCGCGTGGTCTTCGAGCGGCGGATCGAGCGCGATCCCGAGCAGCTGAGTGAACTTCCCCTCGGCGTAGCCGCGGATGCGCAGATCGGCCAAGAACGGCGCGCGATCGAGGATCGCCGCGGCGAACGGGATCTTTGCGACCGAGCCGATCGGCAGCCGCGAGAAATTGTGGTTGCGCAGCCAGCGCTGGCGGGAGCGGTCGCCGTCGCCGTAGCTACCCAACTGATCGGCGGTCGGATAGCTTGCGAGCGCGAGCAGCTCGCCGTTGGTCGCATCCATTACCGTGACCGCGGCGCGAAACGGCGGCTCGGTCCGGCCGCGCAAACCTTGCGCGTAGGTTTCGAGCTGGCGCTGCACCTCGGCCTCGATTTTCGAATCGAGCGTGAGCGCGAGATCGAATCGCTCGGTACTCGGAGCGGGCGCCTCGGCCGGCGGGCGATGGAGGGCGGTATCGATCGCCGCCAGCACGTCGCTCGCGAGAGGCGGATCGGGGCGCTCGGGAATCCGCCGGAACCGGCCGTTGATCGGCCGATAGATCGAGATCGGCGGCGCCTCCCCGAGGACCGAGCTCCAGAGCAGCGCGTATTGCGAGGCGCCGTTCCCGATGCGCCAGCGCAGTTTGAGCAGGTCGCCCGAATCGAGCCGCGCGTGGCTCCCCTGGCGGATCTCGTCGCCGGAGACTGAGATCTCCACCCCCGCCGCCTGGCTCCGGTGGTTGAACAGGAGCGCATCGCCGATCCGGTTGACCGTGCCGAGAAACGCGCCGCCCCGGCCGGTAAGCTTCACCTTCTCGGCCCGCACCGCGCGCGCGGCATGGGCCGCTCCCCCACCGGGAGTCCCTTTGGCACCGTCGTCGCTCCCGGAGCGCAAAGTGATCTCGGGCGGGTTTTCCATCCCGCGCAGGGGCGTGGTCGGGCCGACCAGCTCGATCGCCGCGCCGCCGCCGCGCAGCTCGGCTATCCGAGTTTTCGTCGGCCGGTAGCTGAGCGCGCCGGTCCACGTCCGCGACTCGGAAAACGGCAGGGCGATCCGGTGGCGCGACGGGTCGAGGCCGAAGATCTGGTCGTTTTCAACCGAAAAGATCGCCCGATCCCCGGCGTTGAAATCCGCCACGTCGCCAGCCAGGTGCGAGCGCAGATACAGCTCTTCGATCGGCGTTCCGCGGTACTTCGAATCGAGCTCGATCGTGCGCGTCGTCGGCTCGTAGCGCAGCCAGCCGTGATGGGTATAAAGCTCCGCCGTCTCCCGATACCCTTCCGGATCGTGGTAGGCCGGCAGCGAAGTGCCGCGCGTCGCCCCGAGGTAGATCACCCGGCCGCACCAGGCGATCAGCCAAAGACCGATCAAGCCGAGCACGGCCCTTGCGGCGCGACGGCCCGACGCGGTCATAGCGGCTCCTCCGCGGCTTCGGCCGACAAGACCGGTGCCGTCGTCGGTGCTTCGGGCTCGTCTCCGAGCGCCCAGAGGGCGAGCAGGACGAGCAGCGACCCTTCGACCGCATCCGAAAGTGAGGAGGCGGCAAGGAAGTAGATGTTCTTGCCGGTGAACAGCAGCAGCTCGACGTTGGCCGACAGCATGTAGAGGGCGGCGAGCGAGAGGGTCCAGAGCAGCATCAGCCCCCAAGCGGCGCGCGGCGCGAGCGCGGAAAGATCGGGCGCCGCGGGCGCTCCGGCGACCGAAGCGGCGAGCCAGCCGCAGAACAGCAGCAGCAGAGCGAGCGCACCGACCCAGCCGAACGGCCCCAGCAGATGCACCGCGGAGAGGTTGTCGTTCAAATGGGTGGCGGTAAGCGGCGCAGAGAGCGGCACCGCCAGATAGCCGCGCCCGAACGGACCGCGCGCGGCGTAGGCGCGTAGGTTTTCCATCACGGTCAAGAATCCTTCGGCCTCGGTCGTGCCGACGCGTTTCAGTTCCTCCGGCGCGAGCCGGCTCCAGAAACGCAGGTCGTTTCTTTTGACCGCCACCTTCTTTTCGATCAGCTCCTCTGCCTTCGCCGGGTCTTCGCGCGCCTCGGCATAGGTCGGCAGCGGACGCCAGTTCGGAATCGCCGGCAGCAGGACATAAAACAGCACGGCGAGCGCGAGCGGCAGAAACAAAAGGCTGGTGCGCACGCTCGGCCGCTCGAAGAACGGCAGCGCGAACAGGAGAATCGGCGGCAGCGAGAAGATCAAGATCGAGCCCAGATCGCGGGCGAGAAACGGCACCGCGGCAAAGAACACGCCGAGCAGCACCCAGAAGCTCGCGACGCCGCGCCAGCGCTCCCGCTCGCGCCAGGCGAACGCCATCGCGAGCAGCGCCCATGGCACGTAGAGAATGCTCACCGCAAACCGGGGGCCGAGATCGATCCGCTCCTTCCAGCCTAGGCCATACAGGGTCAAGAGCCGCCAGGCCAGCAGGCTACCGCCGACCCAGAGGAGAGCCCGGAACGCTTTTCCTCCCTCCCACGCCGCGGCGGCGATCGGCCGCGCGAGTCGCGGCAGCAGCCAGAGACCGCACGCGGTGGGCAGGGCGAGCGCGAGACTCAGGACCAGACCGATCGACAGCGGATCGACCCCGGCGCGGGCTAGGGCAATCGTCGCGGCCGAGAGGGCCACGACGGCGTAGGCGATTCCAGCGGCGCCTCCCAACCGGCCGATGCGGTCGGCGGTCCCGTCGCCCTCTCGCCGCGCGGCGAGTCGGAGCGCGGTCTGGACCGCGAACGGGGCGAGCGCGAGGGTGGCGAGCGCCGCCCACGCCGACGCCGAGGAGGCGGGATCGAGGTACGCCCCTTCGTAGGCAATCAGGGCGCGGAACGCCAGCAGCGTCTCCATGCCGGTAAGGACGACGAACGGCAATAACCGGCGGCGCAGCGGCGCTCCGGCCAGTGCGGAAGCGAGCGCCAGGGCGGCCGCGAGCGGCAGGGCACCCCACGGAACGCCGAGCCGGGCGACGCGCACGATCGCCGCCGAATCCTCGCCGAGCGGAAACGCCGAGCCGAGCGGATAGGTTCGCGCCCCGGAGTGGGTGGTTACTTTGAGCGGCTCCGCGGCTCCCGAGCCCGCGGGCGGCTCGATTCGGCTAAACAGCTCGGCGCCGAGCGGATCGCCTAAGGCCGCGAACGACAGCAGCATCTCGCCCGCTCCGGCGTAGAGCGCGAAACGTTCGGGCGCGAGCGACAAGAGCGCCTTGCCGCCGTCCGCCCGGGCGCGGCGGCGCAACTCGGCCAGATCGCTCTGCTCGATCTGTACAAAGGTCGGCGTGTCGAAATCGAGCCGCAGAAATCCGCCGCGCTCGTAGGTGGCGCGAAAGCTTCGGCGCTCCTGCACGCGGCTCGCCGGATGGAGCCGCTCGCCGCCGCTTAAACCCGCGAGAAGATGAGCCAGAAACCCTTTCGGTTCCGCTTCGGGAGGGGCGGCTTCCTCGAAATCGATCCGGTAGAGCGCGAGGCGAAGGGTCTCCCCCCGGCGTAGCGTCGCAACCGTCGAGCGGAACTCCTTCGGCGGACCCTCTTTCGGCACCACCCGGACTCCCGGCTCGGAGAGCGCCAAGAACACGTCGCGCCGAAAGTAGCCGCCGCCGCGGTAGGCGAAGCCGCCGAGCGGCCGGCCGCCCGCCCCAATCACCGGCCGGGAGGGATCGGCCGCGGCGTAGTCGCGCAGCGGGAAGATCGCCAGCTCCGGCGACAGCTCGCGGCCGATTCCGAATCCGAGCGGTCCCTGGCGGGTGGGGAGGCTCGGCCGTTGTCTTCCGGGGCCTTCGGGTCCTCCAGGGCCTCCGGGGCTTCCGGGAGCAGCGAGACCCGGCCGGCCCGCTTCGAAGACCAGCGGCTCGACACCCGGGACCTCGACGGTGTCTCCGTCATGAAGCTGGACGGAGTTCCAGAACGGCTCGGTTGCGCAGGGCCAGAGTCGGCAGATCCAGGCCCGAGTCCCTTGCGCCCGCAATGCACCGAACGCGAGCCGCGGTGGACCGCCGTCCTCATCGGCGGGCGGGCCGGCGTCGGGATGGAGATCGATCCGGATCTCGCCGCCCTGCGAAGCGAACGTGAGGAATCCCGGCGGCAGCCCGGGGACCACCAGGGCGTCCTGCTCTTTGTCCCCGCCCACCCGTACGGTCCGCGGCGTGGTCGGATCGAACCGGAAGCGCAACCCTTCGAGCGACACCCGAAGGTCGCCGAAATGGGCCTGCGCCGCGAGCAACACCCCCGCGAGCAGGATCGGGGGCACCGCGGCGGCGAGCGCCTGAAGCACCGGGCCGATCGGCTCGCCCTGGCGCGCGAGGCGAGCCGCCAGCACCCAAAGGGTCAGCAGCAGCGCAATCGAAACGGCGAAGACGACCGAGGAGAGCATGGCGAGGAAGGGAGCCTATCTCGCCGGACGGCCGCGCCGAGCGTCGCGCGACCGTCCCGCTGCGTAGGCGCTCTCAAACGCTCGCCGATGGGCGGCGACCAGGCTCCGCGCGAAGAGCGGCGCCGCGAGGAACGTCAAAACGAGGGCCAGCTCCAACCCCCAGGACCAGACGGTGCGCAAAAACCAGCCGATCTCGCCCAACAGGCCACCGCGCGCCAGGTGTCTCACCCCGGAGGGGAACGCCCGATCGTCCGAGACAAAGCGTCGGATCGCTCGCGCTTTCTGCGGTTCGGCAGAGGCGAGAAGAGCGGCACGGGCAAGCGCCCGGCCGCCCAATGCGGCCATCATGTCGGCGCGCCACGCGACGAAGAAGTCGCGCGAGATCCCTTTGAGCGAGAGCGCCCGGGCGTATTCCTGCTCGAACGCGGAAAGCTCCCCTTTCCGCAGCAGGCTCCGCCAGAGGTGAAGGAACAGCCAGTCGTCGAGAGCCGATTCGGCGGTCGGCGTAAAACCCGCTCCGACCGGCTTGAACTCGACCGGTCGCACGCCGCCGGGCAGCTCGATCTCCCGTTCGGGCGGGTAGAGCTTGCGGAACAAGGCGCGCGGCAGGCTCGGCTCGCCCCGCGCGGGGGCTCCGCCGCGCGGGCTGGAGCCGGCGAGCACGGCGCAAGCCGCGGCGAGCCGGTCGAGCCGGTCGCCGTCCGCGGGCGGCAGGGCCGCGGCGTTTTCCTGGGCCTGGCGCAGGAAGCTCGCCGCCTGCTGGAATTCGCCGAGCTGCGCGAGCAGGGCACCGAGGTTATAGAGAAGGTAGGGATCGTCGAGGCTCGCGGTCGGGTTTTCTGCCGTCCAATCGATAGCGTTCGAGAGCGCCCAGAGCAGGTTCTCCTCGTCCCAGGCCTTGGCGTCCCCGCGGTAGAACCGGTCGAAACGGTCGCGGAACAGCCGATCGAACGGCGCGGCCGACCGTGTCAAGCTGCGGCAGAAACCGCGGTCGCGGTAGCTCTTCTCGTCGCGACTGCTCTTGGGAAAGGGATTGCACGAGATCGCCGTCGGCCGGTCCTCGCTACGGTGAAACCCGGGGCTCGCGAGGTACCCGCCGATCAGGTCGCTCGCGAGCGCTCCGGACGACAGGCCGGTGGGCGCGAGCGGGAAGACCTGGAGCGCCCCAGCGACCTGAGGAAACGCCGCCGGGCACTCGTCGGTCGCGTTGTAAAGATCGACCAGCGCCCAGGAGAGGGCCTTAATCGCGGCATCGCGCGCCCCGGCGGCGCCAGCCGCATCTTTGATACCCGCTCCCGCCGGATCTCCTTCGCCCGCGGCTGCCGCAACCCGAAGCTGGGCGTGGCCCAGCGCGTAGCGGGTGTGGAGGCTCGCTTCGTAGAGCGTCGTCCGGCCGCAGCCCCCGGAGGCCGCGCGGATCGCCCGGTCGACCCTCTTTCTGGCACTCTCCAACTCGCGCACGGCGGCCCGCGCGTTGCCGCGCCGCAGGTAGAGGACGCCCCGGTCGTAATCGATCAGCCACGAGTCGGGCTGACTCCGGCGCGCCAGCCCAAGCGCGTCGATGCCGCGATCGATCCGCTGCTCCAGGGCATCCGGATCTTCGGCCGCGCCGTCCTCCGCCGGATCGGGAAGCGAACGAACCTCGGCGAGAGCGGTTTCGAGCGCGGTTCGCGCCTCGCCGCTCGGCGGCCGGAGCGCCGGAGCTTCCGGGATTTCGCTCCACGGCAGGACGCGCGCGGCGAGCACCGGCTCCTTGATCCGAAACTCGCGCTCGATCCGCCCGCGTTCGGTGGGGGTCGTGCCCGGAAAATCGGACCAAGGCCAGGCGAGGCTGGTCGCCAGCGGCGACGGGTTGCCGTCGAGCCGGAGCGCCCGGCCGGAAAGGAAGGCGCGGAGCCCGAAGAAGCCGGCCGCAGAGAGCGCCATTACGATCAGGGCGACCGTCCAGGCGTACGTCGCGGCGCGCGCCTGCACCTTGGCGAAACGGTCGTCGCTCAACCCTGTGCTCCCCTCGCCGGAGAGACCGCGGCGTCCACCCGGCGCCGCAGCCAGAGCGGCCACGAGGTATCGAGATCGCCGGCCAGCCGGGCGCTCCAAACGCCGCGCCGCGCATCGAGCTGGCGGTCGAGCCAATCGAACATCTCGACCACGCCGTAATGCGGCAGCCCATAGTCCACCCGGCCGTCGAGCCCCTCGTGGCCGAAGAACGAGCTGATGAAATCGAAACGGTAGCGGGCGAAGCGGTTCTCGATCGCCGAGCCCAGCACCGGCGCACCGGCAAGTCCGAACGAGAGCGGATCGTCCAGCGGTTCGAGGGTCTCCAATCGATCGGCCTGGGAGAGCGCCACGAACAGCGGCTCGGACATTTTCGTCCCGGGCAGGGCGCGAATCTTTCGCAGCTCGTCCTTCGAGATCCCTTCGGCGAGAAACCCCTTGGGACCGAGCCGCGCGAGCCCGGCCTTGGCGATGCGGATGGCGTCGATGATGTCGTAGAACGACTCGGAGAGGGCGGCCACCTTCGCCCGCTCGGCGGCGGTGCCGCCCGCCGCTCGTGCCAGGTGCTCCGCTTCGATCACGAACACGTAGGCGCTCGCGCAAGCCAGCGCGGTGAGATAGGAGCGCACGCCGATCCCGGACAGGCTCGCCCGGGTCGACTGCTCGTCGAACGCACGCTGGAAACTCTCCCCCGAGCAGTCCACCAGCACGTAGGGGCTTCCCGTGCCACGCCGCGCCGGGTTCGCCTCGGTGAGCCACAGGCCTTCCGGGGTGATCTCGATCGTCTCCTGTTTCCTCGGATGCGTCGTCCACCGCCCGGCCCGCGGCAGTGCCTCGCGCAGCCGATTGATCAGAAAGGTCTTGCCGCTCGCGCCGAAACCGATCACGGTGACGATCCGGCGGCTCTCGCCGTAGGCGGTGAAGGTCTCCAGGTGATTGGGGTCGAGGGCTTCGTCCTCCCCGTCGGCCTCGCCCGCCGGTTCCGGCGCGGGGGAGGGCGCCGACCGCGGCGGAAGAGGAGGAACGACGACCGCCCGCGTCGCCGCCGCCACGCTCGGGCCGGGCATGGGCGCCGGCCGGGCGAGGCCCAAGGCCGCACCGCAGTGCTGGCAGACCTCGGTCCCCGCGGAGTTCAGCGTGCCGCACTGCGGACAAGTGATCATCGATCCCTCCGATTCGATCCCATCAAACGAAACCGCAAACTCAAGCGAACCGTCCCCCCTGCGCCGCGCGCGGTGCAAGAGCCTCCAGCCAGATCAACACCGGCCAGCCCGCTCCGCGCGGCGCGGATTCTCTCGCATCCCGGCACGCCTGCGCACGAATCGCCGCCAGCTCGCGCGGTTCGAAAGAAGGAAGCGGGCCGAATCTCCCGGGCAGCCGCGCCGCCGCGCGGGCCGCCGGAGCCGTAAGCCCCGCCGGGTGGGCGCGCAGAAGCTCCATCAGGGCGGAGCGGAAAGGAGCGCCGTTCACCTCCGGCCGGCCGGCCGCCGCGCGAACCAAAGCGAGCGCGCCGCGGGCCAGCTCCGGGCTTGGCCCCCCGGCAACGCTTTCTCCCAGCTTCTCGGCCGAACGGGAAGCCAACCGCTCCGCAAGCCGCGCCCGCTCGGGGTTGCGCTCCAGATCCCAGCCGTCGCCCCCTTCGAACGCGAAGCGGAGCCCGCGCGCGGCATTGGCCAGAAACGATTCGAGCGCCGGATCGGGCAGGCCCGCGAGCCTTTCGCGATCGAGCAGTTGGGGAAAGCTCGCCGCCAGCTCCCGCACCAGAGGCAGAAGCTCTCCCGGGGGCATCTCTTCGAGCAGTCCCTCCTGCCCGGCGAGCCGGGCGGCGAGCGCGGCGGGAACCCGCGTGTCGAGCCACGGCAGCAGCCACTTCAGATAGGAGCGGAACCAAGCGCGGCGCTCGGCGGGCGCCTCCGAGGGCGCCGCACGCTCGATCGCCGCGAGCGCCGGGTTGAGCGGCACGTCGTTCGGCAGGTGGGCGAGAAGAGCCATGATGGCCGAGAGGGCGCCGCCGTCCAGCTCCCGCCAGCGGGAGAACGCGAGCGCCAGGAACGGCAGGGCGAAACCGGGCGCTTGCACGAGAAGCTCCTCAAGCCAAGACGCGAGATCGCGATCGGCCGGACCGAAGATCGCGCGAAGCGGCGCCGTGTCGTCCGCCGAAAGCGCCACCGAGATCTCGGCCGTGACCGCGGGCAGCCCTCCACCGGAGCGCAGCTCATCGATCAATTCCGCGGCCGGCGCCTGCGCCAAAGTCCTGCCGCATTCCACCAACAGCGCCGCCGGATCGCCCGCGAGAAGCGCCGCCGCCGCGCTCTGTTCGAGGCCTTGGGCCAAGACTCCGAGCAGTTGGCCCCCCAGGCGGGGCAGGCCGGCGTTGGCCGGATGGCGCGCGATCTCCAGAACCTGCTCGGTCGCCTGTTTCGAAGCGCCGTTTCGGGCGCGCGCACGGCGCGGCCCGGGCTCGGGAAGCGTCTCCAACAGGCGAACTTGAACGACGGCGCGGTCCGGATCGCGCAAAAGCGACAAGCCGGACACCGGCTCGACCCGTCCTCTCGCCGCCGCGAGCCACACCGCGATCGGTCCGTCGCCCGCCACAGGAAGCGGACGGACCGCGCCGCGTAGATAGCGCTCGGCAAGCGGCCGATCTTCCGGAACGAAAGCGGAGAATCGGTACGGCAAAGCCCGCGGTTGGCAAAAGCGGCTGCAGAAGGCGAAGCTCGTCCGGTCGTCCGGCGGCAGGGTGGAGAGCAAGGCACGGCAGAGAGAAAGGGCGAGCGAGCCCTCCGCCACTTGCACGGCGAGCGGGCCCAGGGTGAGCGCGGCGAGCAGCGGCGCCAGGTTTTCGAGCGCAATCTCTCCCGAGACGTCCGCACCGCAGACCCGACGCGACGCGAGCTCCCAACGCCTCAGGTCGAGATCCGGGGCCGGTAGCTCCTCTCCGTCGGGTTTGCTTTCTGCGAACAGCCCCGCGTCGGCGAGCAGGAAAAGATCGCCACGCAGGGTCTGGAGCAGGGCCGGCGACAGGATCAACGCGTGAACCAGATAGTCGTTGCCCCGTCCGCCCCGTCCGAGGACGACCGCCCGCGCGAAAGCGTGCCGGCCGCCCCGCGGGTCGAGCGGGAAGGCCGAATAGAACGGCTCGACCTGCTCTCCGGTGAGCGCGGTGCCTCCCAGGTTCGCGTGCTGTTCGATCAGGTCGCGATCGGCGCGGGCGACCCCGGGCGAGACCGCCAGGATGCGGTAGTCGCGGTCGCCGGAACGGGAACCGTAGATCGCCTGTTCGAGGCGGAAGTCGGCGGAAGTGCTCACCGTTCGCGCTAGCCCTCGGGCGCCAGGCGGGCGATCTCGCCCAGCGCCGCGTAAGAAAGGGCGAGATAGGCCTCGACCGGACTTGCAGCTTCAAAGGCCAGACCCTTCGCCCCCAGGCAGGAGGAAACGGCCCGCAGCACGGTGAAGGTCGTCGGGCCGGTCAACCCGTCCGGTTTGAAGCGGGAGAGCTGGACCGCGCCAAGATCGGCGTTGGCGCACCAGGTGAGCCCCGAGCTTCCCTTCCGGAGCAGGAGGTTTTTAGCAAGCGTCTGCGCGGCGAATACGGCGGCGTTCGGAGTGAGCGGCGCCTTCGAGGCGAGCGGATACTCCCGGCGGACGCAGGCATCGAAATCGCCCGCCAGATCGCCGTCGAACCGTCCAGCCCGCTGTTCCAGTTTTTCGCGCGTCGCCTGGGGGAAAAAGCAGTCGAGCTGCGCCTGCGCCGACGACGCGGCCAGCGGCGAAGCGGCGGCGAGACTATTTTGGGCGGAACGGATCTCGCGCAGCCAGATCGCGTCGAGCACGCCGGCCGCGGGAGAGGCGTCGTCGGTCGCGGCGGGATCGTCCGACCTCTCCCCTTCGAACGCCGTACCCGCCGCCTGTCCGGCGGAATCGCCCAATTCGTCGCCTCGCCGCGAAGCCGACCGTTCCCCGGAGCGCGGGTGGTATCTATCCACCGCGAACCAAACGGCCGAAGCCACGACCAGAAGCAAGCAGCCGCCGAGCAGCCAAGGGATCCAAACCTGCTCGCGGAACCGGCGCGGCAGCCAGCTGCCTTCTTCGCGCCGCTCGCCCCAACCCGCGGTTTTCCCGCTCGCCACCGGCTTCGGGCCGCGTTCACCCCTAAGGAGGTCCTCATCCTGTCCGGCACGGGCGCCCGATCCGAGCGTCCGTCGCGGACCCTCTCCCTCTTCCTTAAGCGCCCGCTTCTGTGCCCCCACCTGTTCGCGGACCGCCTTGGCGACCGCGCTCTCCAGCTTGCGGCGAAACTCCGGTTTCTCCAGCTCCTCGGACATGACCCGGCGCACGACGGCCGCCAGCTCGCGTTCGAGCGCCCGCGCATCGTCCTCGTAGACCCCGGACTCCGAATCGTCCATTCCGCGTTGGCTCATAGGAGGTGCTTAAGATTACCTCACGAAACCCGCTGCGTCGCCAGAACGGTCACAGGTCCGCGGGCGCGCCGAGGCGCACTCGGCTCTGATTCGCCGTCATGACGATCTTTACTACGTGCTCGACCGGCCGGAAGTGTCAGACAACCCGTTTGAACGGCTGGATCGGCCGCCGTCGGCGCCTAGCTCTCTAGTCGGCGGCCCCAGGGTTCGAGCTATCATGGGGGCGCCATGGCTCTCCCCGGCCAAACCGAGTACCGGTAGGGGGAAAGCGTACGCCGCAAACCGCTGTTCGCGCTTCAGCAACTTCGTGGCGGAGTCCGAAGATCGATCAGCGGAAAGCCCAAAGTAGTGTTCCGGAGGAAAACGCCGGAGCGTCTGCCCGGAGCGCGGGTTGCCCGGTGCCGGACGCCGGTGCCATGGGCCAGCTCACCGATGAGCCGACCCACAACACTTGTGCGCCGGGCCACGGCACCAGTGAGCCGAACCGTGACACCAGTGGTGCGCGCCGGCACACCACTGCGCCAGGCCAGGGCACTGGTGGTACGGGCCAGCACACCACTGCGCTGGGCCAGGGCACTGGTGGTACGGGCCGGCACACCAGTGCGCTGGGCCAGAGCACTGGTGGTTCGGGCCAGCACACCACTGCGCTGGGCCAGGGCACTGCTGGTACGGGCCAGCACACCACTGCGCCGGGCCAGGGCACTGCTGGTACGGGCCAGCACACCACTGCGCCGGGCCAGGACACTGGTGGTACGGGCCAGCACACCAGTGGTGGGAGCGGGCCGACCGGTGCGGCGAGCCGGAGAACCAGTGGCCGGAACCGTAACGGCGGTGGCCGCTGCCGCGCCGGGGGTGAGCGCGGGGGCAACACCGCTCGGCGGGCTCGTTCGACCGGCTCTGTGGCCCGGCGACGCGGTGGCGGCTCTGCGGTAGAGTTTCGCCCGCCTGAAGGAAGGAGCGCCATGAGTTCGAAAACTGGCACGAAGTCCGGAACAGACTCCCCCCGCGAGCGCGCCGAGGCGCACTCGGCTCTGATCCGCCGTCAACCGGCCCGAAGTGTCGGCCGCGGCTCCCTGCGCGAGCGGCTCCTCGCCCGGCGCTCCGCCTGACGGGGCGCTCCTCGCCTTGCGCTTCCTCGTTGACGAGAACCGTTTTGAACGGCTAGATCGGCCTACGGCGTCTTCGCAGCCAGCCGCCAGGTCATCGTCGGTCGCTTGTTGGCCGCCGCGCATTCTTTGAGGAACAGGTTGATTAGCGTCTGGTAGGGAATCCCCAGCTCTTCGGCCAAACCCTGGAAATAAGCGAGCACTCCTGGGTCCAGCCGGATCGTGACCTGCTTCTTGAGCCGCCTGGCGTACGGATTGGGCTGCGCTTGGGAGAAGTCGTAGGTCTTTCTCATCGATTGAGCAAGCAGAGGGTCGGCATCGAACCTACAGCGTAACTACAGGGCAGGTGGTGGTCAATGCTCTCGAGACCGAGCGATCACAGCGATTCCGCAACCCCGCGTAGGAGGCCACCGGATGTACTCGCGGATCACCGTTCCCATAGGCCGAGCCGCCCGCCCGCCAGCACCTCGACCCGTCCTCACTGTAATTGCCGAGAGCCGCGCAGCAGCGGCAAGACCAAGACGCTCGGCCCAGCTGCCGCTAGACTCGCAGCATTTCCTTATGGGTGAAAGCCAGATTTGTCTACTAGGCCGGGAAGTGTCGCAGAGTCGGTCGGGAGCGCAGGTAGCAGATAGTACTTGGTGTCTCCAGTGCTGATCTGCTGGATCCACACCTCCGTTTTCGTGACGTTAAATTTAACTACATTGGTCCATAGGAAGCCATTGCTCTTGGGACCGACAATACGAACAAATACCTCAGCGCGAGTGGGTATGGCGCCCGCGACACAGACTGTTTCGGGCAGGCAGCCCGGCACGGCGGTACCGACGCGCGTATCGCTGATCCTCACCCAGAACCGGAAGTTCGTGTACTGCGAGGAAAGAAGTGGTGGAACAGAAGGCGGCGGCGGATCGGCCTCGACCGCCTCGACCTCGGCCCTGATTGATAGCGATCGATAGAAAGGAACTGAACCGACAACGCCAAGCTTCTGAGCGGGTGGCCGGCTTGGGCCAACATAGCCCGGTTGGTTACCAGTTCCATCCGTGTACCCGCAGAGCTCTGTCGTTGCGAGGTCGTGATCATAGAGCGTCCCCACGCCCCACGTTGCTCCGATGTACACCGTGTCTGTGGGAACCACGATCCCACCGGCGAACTGGAAACGAAAGAAAGGGGACACGTCGTCAAAGCAGTATGCGCGCGGGACGGGTAGCGCCAGAAGGTTGTGCGCACTACCCAATAGGGTTCCTGGACCCCCGCCGGGTCCATCAGCGGCCCACACGTCGATGTCGAGCGGTATCTGGCTGTCGCCCTCGAAGAGGGTGATGTACTGGGCGAGCCTCAGGCAAACCGCATTGATGCGATTCTTTGAGCCGGGCAGTTTGAATCGCATGGCTGCGGTGTAGGTTGCTGGCGCAGGCTTCGCCCCGCTGTAGTCGAACCCGAGCGGATCCACCCCATCGTCATACACGATGCCGTCAGCGCAGTCGCCGATCTCTGAAACCCTAGCCGGCAACGGCTGGCCGGTGGCACCGGGGATCAGGGGGCGGAGTGACTCAAGTGCCTGCGCAGCACTGACCTCCTGCCCGAGGGCCGGAACGGCTACCAGGGCGAGCAAAAGCAGAAGTGGGCTGTGTTTCATAATCTTCTCCTCGTGAGTGCGGATTACTTCCAGTCCTGCGGGGGCGAGTGCTAGTCGAGTACCCTGGCGATCAGCTCGTGCAAACACCGTAGCAAACTCTCTCAGGCAAGCACCGGGATCGTAAGGCGCGGCCTTGCAGTCTTTTCGGGCACTTCCTGGACCGTGCGGATGTCCCTGCCGTCCTCGAGCAGGCGCAAGGCCGAGGCGCACCCGGACGCGATCGCTCTGGCGCCATCGAGGTGGCGAAGTGGGTATTGGCGCCATGATCGAGATCTTCAATGCCATCGTTATTTTTCTTGTCTACTAGAACCTGCCGGAGTTCCTGAAGTCAACCGCCCTGTTCTTCGCTTATTACAATCTGGTGAAGATTTTCCGCGGCCGCTACCTGGCGAGAATGCTCGCGTCGAAAACGTCGAAGCGAACGTTCAGGTGATGCGTCCGCAGGGTGCAGCGCGACCACTTGCTCTCAAGCTCGCGGAGCACTTTCTTCCGCTCGGCTGCGCTCAGGCGACGCCACTTCACCTCGGCCACGAGCAGTCGCTCGGGATCGTCGGGATCAGGTGCGACCAGATCGAGCTCGATGTCGCCTTCCCAGTATCGCTGCGCGCCTGGGTAGAGCGCCCGGCACACGTCTTCGAACACTGTCGCGGCGTGTTCGTGAACGAGCGTCCGCTTTTCCGGTTCCGAATAGGTGCGCCACCGGCTCTGGTGCGGCGAGAAGACCCGAAACCAGAAACGCATCGTCGGGTCCTCTATGCGGTAGAGGATTCTCTTGGTCGACCGCACGCTTTCGCCGAACGGCAGCTCGCGCGTTAGGATCGAAGCGTCGAGCAGCTGGTGAAGCAGGCGGGAGAGGTTCGTCTGCGCCGTACCGAGCCGGCCGGCGATCTCGGAGGGCCGTTCGGCGCCGCGGCCCACGGCTTCGAGCACAGCCGCGGCGTTCAGGCCAACGACACCTTCGTCGCGCAGGATGCGCTGCGGTTCCTGTTCCATGTAGGGCGCGTAATCGAAGTAGAGCGACTCCGCGAGCGCCAAGGCATCCTGTCCCGCTTCCACGAATTCCCAGTACTTGGGGATGCCGCCGACACAGGCGAACTGCTCGAAGGAATCCGGGTCGCCGGGCCGAAGGCCGCAGGCGTCGCAAAACGCGCGGTAGCCCATCGGCTGGATCTGGAGGAGTTTCCGCGCGCGACCGTAGAGCGGCGCCGCCCGGTGAAGAAAGAGGTCGTGCATCATGCGCGTGCTCGAGCCCGCCACGATCAGCAGGCAGCCGCGCGGCAGCGAATGGTCCAGCCATTTCTGCAGCTGGCTCGGCAGGGACGCGTCTACCGCCGTCAGATAGGGGAATTCGTCGAGGCAGAGCACCCAGCGGCGCTTTTGCAGCGTCAGGATTTCGAACAGCTCCGGCCAGCTTCGAGGGACCAGCTGCGTGTCGAGTTGCGGGCGCAAATCGGCGAACACCTGCTGAATCTGCATGTCGCGCTGTGCCTCGATGGCCTGGCTGTAGAAGCCATCGCGGGCGGCAAGCCAGTGCCGCAACAGCCGCGTCTTGCCTACGCGCCGCCGGCCATACACCACCAGCAGGCCACCATGCTTGCCCGCCGCGTCCAGCTCGCGCAGCTCCGCTTCCCGGTTGACGAACTCCATGTTCACGGCCGGCAGCGTAACCCCATACTTGATGCTTGGCAAGCATAATGCCTGCCGAACACAATTGGACGAGGGAGCAGCGCGGGTAGGCCCATGCCGGATACCGGCGCGCCTGCCCAGGCTCTGCGGTAGAGTTTCGCCCGCCTGAAGGAAGGAGTGCCATGAGCTCGAAAACCGGGCCGAAGACCGGCCCAACTCCAAGTCCAGAACACCCCCAAGAGCGCGCCGAGGCGCTCTCGGCTCTGATTCGCCGTCATGACCATTTGTATTACGTGCTCGACCGGCCGGAAGTGTCAGACGACCGGTACGACGCCTGGTTTCGCGAGCTGGTGGCGCTCGAAGCGGCGCACCCGGATCTGCGTACAGCGGACTCCCCCACCCAGCGGGTGGGCGGCGCCGCGGTCGACAGTTTTCCTACGGTCGAGCACGCGGCGCCGATGTTGTCGCTCGAATCGGACAACGCGGAGGCCGCCTTGCGCCGCTTCGACGAGCGGGTGAGGAAAGGGCTCGGCGCGGGGAAGGAAGTGCGCTACGTGCTGGAGCCGAAGCTCGACGGGCTGTCGTTGGAACTGGTCTACGAGCAGGGTCTGCTGACGCGCGCCGCCACCCGTGGCGACGGCCGGAGGGGCGAAGGGGTGACCGAGAACGCCCGGACAATCCCCTCGGTCCCCCTGCGCCTGCTCGGCGAGGAGCGCGCGATCCCGGCGTTCTTGGCGGTTCGCGGCGAGGCGATCATGAGGAACGCCGAGTTCGACAAGCTCAACGAACGTCTGGTCGCCGCGGGCGAGGAGCCGTTCGCGAACCCGAGAAACGTCGCGGCCGGCGCGATCCGGCAGCTCGATCCGAAGCAGACCGCCGCCAAGCCGCTCGAGCTGTACGCCTACGACGTCTTGTCGTTCGGCCCGGAGCCGGACTCGGCGCCCGAAGACATCCGGACGCAAGCGGGCGTGCTCGCGGCGCTACACGCCTGGGGCTTCCGGGTCAACGACCGGATCTCGAAAGGAGCCGACGTCGAAGCGATTCTCGCCTATCACGCCGAAACCGAGAGCGCGCGCGACGACCTGGGCTACGAGATTGACGGCATCGTGATCAAGCTCGACGATCTAGCGGAGCGCGAGACCCTCGGATGGACCGCTCGGCATCCGCGCTGGGCGTTCGCCTACAAGTTTCCGCCGAGGAAAGAGATCACCCGGATTCTTTCGATCTTCCCCTCGGTCGGGCGGACCGGCGTGGTCACCCCGGTCGCGTTTCTGCTGCCGGTCGAGATCGGCGGAGTCACCGTTGCCCGCGCCACCCTCCACAATCGCGAGGAGGTGGGCCGGAAGGACGTGCGCGAGGGGGACCGGGTGCGGATTCAGCGCGCCGGAGACGTGATCCCCCAGGTGATCGAGCGGATCGAAGAACCCGACCGGGAACGCAATGCCCCGTGGCAGATGCCAGCCGCCTGCCCTTCGTGCGGCACCGGGCTGATCGAGCGCGGACCGTTCACGGTCTGCCCGAATAGCCTCGAGTGCCCGGCACAGTTGGTCGGAAGGATCGTCCATTTCGCGTCGCGCAACGCCCTGGACATCGAGGGGCTGGGCGACGAGAGCGCCAAGCTGTTCGTCAAGGAAGGTCTGGTTCGCCAGCTGCCCGACCTCTTCCTTCTCCGGCGGGAAAAGATCGCGCCGCTCGAAGGGTTCGCGGAGAAATCGGCGACCAAGCTGGTCGAGGCGCTCGCCCGAGCGCGGAAAACCGAACTGGCGCGGTTCCTCTACGGCCTGGGCATCCCGGAGGTGGGTACCGCGGTCGCCCGCGATCTCGCCCGGCACTTCCGGACTTTCGAGCGGATCCGCGCGGCGAGCGCCGAAGAATTACAGACCGTCCCGGGGGTCGGGCCGCGGATGGCCGAACAGATCCTCGCCTTCTTCGCCGAGCCGCAGACCGCCGCGGTGCTGGATGCCCTGCGCGAGGTGATCGAGCTGGCCGAAGTGACCGCGCCTGCCCCGGCCACGCCAAGCCCCCTCTTGGGCAAGAAGTTCGTCTTTACCGGGGGGCTTGAGGCGATGTCGCGGGACGAGGCCAAGGTGCGGATCGAGCTTCTCGGCGCCAAGGCGGTCTCTTCAGTGAGCAAGGCGACCGACTACGTGGTGGTGGGGAGCGATCCCGGCTCCAAGGCGGACGACGCCACGCGATTGGGGGTGGCAACGCTCGACGAAACCGGTTTTCTTGCTCTGCTCGCTGAAACCGAATCGAGGCCGGCGGCAAAGCAGTAGAGTGAGGCCGGGGAAAAAAGAGCCGGGGTGCCGTCCACACCCCGGCCATCGCATCGCAAGTCGAACACCGGATTGCTCCGATGTCCTCTGCTTCAAACTTACGAATCCTTAACGTCCCGTACCGTACTTAAGGCAAGAACCGTGCCGCTGACGAGAAAGAGAGAAGTTCCAATGAAAGCCCTGATTCTTCTACTCGTGGTCCTCGTAGCCGGCCTTTTCGCGGCGTTCGCGTTCGCGCGAACCGGCGCGAAAGGAACCGCCAACGCCCCAACCAATGAAAAAAAGGGAACGACCGTGATCGAGAAAGTGGAAAAGACCGACGCCGAGTGGCGTAAGTTGCTGACTCCAGAGCAGTATCAGATCCTGCGCAAGGCCGGTACCGAGCGCGCATTCACCGGTAAAACTTGGAACAACCACGAAAAAGGGACCTACGTCTGCGCCGCCTGCAAGCTTCCCTTGTTTAGCTCGACGACCAAGTTCGAGTCCGGAACCGGCTGGCCGAGCTTCTGGGCGGCGATCGATCCTTCGCACGTGATCGAGAAGAGCGACTGGTCCTTCGGCACGCGGCGCACGGAGGTGCTCTGCGCCCGCTGCGGCGGCCACCTGGGGCACGTGTTCGACGACGGCCCGCAGCCGACCGGCCAGCGCTACTGCATGAACTCAGGCGCCATGGAGTTCGTGCCCGGAAAGTAACTCCAAGTTTTTTCGCCGAACTATCGGGATCAAACGGGTCGGTTTCCGTCTTAGGGGGATGAACCATCCACCCCAAGGAGGAAACATGCTCATCCCAGGAAGAAGTTTGCCGTACCCCCTTGCGATCACCTTACCATTTCGAGATAATGTAAGGCGACCGCAAGGAGGGCGTCCCATGATCCTGTCGTCCGCAAAACTGACCGAGAAGTACCAGATCACGATCCCGAGCGAGGTTCGCCGCCGCTTGAGCCTCGAAGCCGGTGACGTCGTGCTGCTCCGCCTGGACGGCGACGAGATCAAACTCGAAAGCGCCAAAGGCGGATGGTGCGCTGCTCTCCGCGGTCTTGGCGCCGAGGTCTGGCAACAAGCCGGAGGAGCCGCCGCCGCGATCGAGCGCGAGCGCGAGGGGTGGGAGTGATGGCCACTCCGCGGGCTCTCCCCCTCCTCGGCGTCGATTCGATGGTGTTCGTCTACCACCTCGAAGGAAGCCGCGAATTCGGCGCGGCGGCGGGCGCTCTGCTCGAAGCGGCCGAGCTGGGGCGCTGCCGCCTCGCGGCCTCCGCGCTCGCCCTGCTCGAAATCCTGGTCGTCCCCAAAAGAATGGGTCGAGGCGATCTCTGCCGCCGCTACCGGGATCTCCTGGAGTCCTTTCCCAACCTGGATTTCCACGAGCTCGACGGCGACACCGCGGAAAAAGCCGCCGAGCTGCGCGCCCGCTACGACCTGCGCACGCCGGACGCGATCCACCTCGCAACCGCCCTCGCCGCCGGGGCGGAGAAGTTCGCGAGCGAGGACCGGCGGCTGCGAAAGGTCAAGGAGCTGGCGGTCGTGCCGCTCTCGGCGGCGTTGGAGACCTAGGTCATCCGCGGTGAGCCCTCAACGTCGGGGGCTCACCGCAATACTCCCCGTCCCGCTTCGTCCCGCCGCGTTGGGCACCCGTGCGGGCGAGTGTTATCGTCCGGCCGATACGCGAGAAATTCGAGGTGCCTATGACGTTCAGACACGCTCTTCGATGGCTTTCCGCGGCGATTCTGCTCGCCGCGATGCCTTGCCCGCCGCTTGCGGCCCAGAGTTTGGCGTCGTTCGAGGAGCGGGTGACCGTGCATCGGCTCGCCAACGGCTGGACTTTCGTCCTGGTGCGGCGGCCGGTGGCTCCGGTGTTCTCGTTCGTCACCGTCGCCGACGTCGGCTCGGCGCAGGAGGTACCGGGGATTTACGGCCTTGCGCACATGTTCGAGCACATGGCTTTCAAGGGGACGCCGAACATCGGCACCACCGACTGGCCGGCCGAGGAGAAAGCCCTCGCTTTGGTCGAGACGGCCTACCAGGCATGGCAGGCCGAGCGTCTTTCGCCCCACCCCGACGCCGCGAAGGTCCAAACGCTTGAGGCCGAATTCAAGCGGCGAGAGGAAGAGGCCGGCCGCTTCGTGATCAAAGGCGAGTTCGACTCGGCTGTCCAACGCGAAGGGGGCGTGGGCATGAACGCCAGCACCGGAGCCGATACGACGCGCTATTTCTATTCGCTGCCCGCCAACAAGCTGGAGCTGTTCGCCTATCTCGAATCGGAACGCTTCTTCCATCCCGTGTTTCGCGAGTTCTACCAGGAGCGCGAAGTGGTGCAGGACGAGCGCCGCTATTCGGTGGACAGCCAGCCGGTCGGCAAGCTGATCGAGCAGCTGCTCGGTTCCGCGTTCATCACCCACCCTTACGGTCATTCCACGATCGGCGCGATCAGCGATCTGCAAACTTTCACCCGCACCGATGCCGAAGCGTTCTTTCGCACCTGGTACGCGCCGAGCAACCTGTTGACCGTTCTGGTAGGCGACATCGATCCGGCGACCGCGATTCCGATGATCGAGAAATACTTCGGGCGCATTCCGGCGAGGCCAACGCCGCCCCCGTTGCGCACCGTCGAACCGGAGCAGATCGCCGAGAAGACGATCGTCTTGAAGGATCGTTCCGAGCCGATCTACATCGAGGCGTACCACAAGCAGGCGGCCACCAGCCCCGACGAGCCGGCTTGGGACGTTCTCGACCTGGTGCTGGCGAATGGGCGCGCTTCGCGGCTCTACCGGTCTCTCGTGCGCGACAAGAAGCTCGCCGTGCAGGTCAGCACGTTCAGCGGAATTCCGGGCGCCAAGTACCCGCACCTCTGGGGGGTTTTCGTCGTCCCGGCCCAGGGAGCCGCGCTCGACAAGGTGCGCGACGCCGTTCGCGCGGAGCTCGATCGACTGAAGTCGGGAGACACGACCGATGCGGAGCTTTCCCGCGCGAAGCGCCGGGTGCGCGCAACGCTGCTGCGCGATTTGCAGAGCAACGAAGGGCTCGCCCGCCAGCTTGCCGACGCCCAACGCAGCTACGGCGATTGGCGCGAGACCTTCCGCTATCTCGACCGGGTCGACGCGGTGACCAAAGCCGACGTCCAGAGGATCGCGACCGCGACGTTCATCGATTCTCACCGGACGGTCGGCGAGGTGATCCGCGACGATCAGCCCGCGCCCGGCCCGACCACGGCGACGGAGGGGAACTGACCATGCGCGCCCAAGCCCACCGACTCCTGCTCGCCGCTGGTTTTGCCGCCTGGAGCTTCACGGGCGTCGGCTCCCTCGCCTCGGCGCAGGTCGATAGAGCCGCCGATCTGCGCTTTCCGCCGTTGCGCGAAACGACGCCACCGACCCCGCAGCGGGTCGTGCTCGACAACGGTTTGACGATCCTGCTGCTCGAAGACCACGAGCTGCCGCTGGTCGACGCGACCGCGCTGATCCGGACCGGATCGCTCGATGAGCCCGCCGACAAAGTCGGCTTGGCGGATCTGACCGGCCGCGTCCTGCGCACCGGAGGCACACAACGCCAATCCGGGGACGAGATCGACGATTTCCTGGAGAACCGCGCGGCGACGATCGAGACCTCGATCTCCGACGACGCCGGCACCGCCCGCCTCTCGTGTCTGCGCGAAGACTTCTTCGACACGTTCCAGACCTTCGCCGACATCCTGCGCCGGCCGGCGTTCGACGCGACGAAGATCGAGCTGGCCCGCAATCGGTCGATGTCGGAAGTCGCCCGGCAGAACGACGATCCGCAGGACATCTTGGACCGCGAATTCCACGAGATCGTATTCGGAAAAGATTCGCCGGAAGCCCGGTCCCCCACGTTCGCGTCGCTCGCGGCGATCCGCCGCGCCGACCTGGTCGCCTGGCATGCAAAATACTTCCACCCCGAGCGCGTCGTCCTCGGCATTGTCGGCGACATCGACCCCACGGCGACACTCGCGAAAGTGCGCGAGGTGTTCGGCGATTGGACGCGCGGAGCGGCGATCGAGAAGCCGGCGCCGAAGCCGCCGCACGAGGTGAAGCCGGGGGTCTATACCGTCGACCTGGACGAGATCCCGCAATCCAACATCGCGATGGGATATTTGGGAATTCGCCGCGACGACCCCGACATTTTCGCGGTCGAGGTGTTGAACCAGCTGTTCGGCGGCTCGTTCGCTTCGCGTCTGTTCGCCAACGTGCGGTCGAAGAAGGCGCTCGGCTACGTGGTCTACGGCGGGGTCAACAGCGATTGGGGCCGGCCGGAGATGACCGAGCTGGTGCTCACGACGAAAGGTCAGACGACCGGCGCGGGCGTCGCCGCCCTGCTCGACGAAGCGAAGCGGCTGTTCTCGGAGCCCCCTTCCGACACGGAAGTGGAAGAAGCGAAAAAAGCTCTCCTCTCCTCGTTCGTGTTCACCCGCGACTCGGTGAGGAAGACGCTGCGCCAGCGCCAGACGCTCGAATATTGGGGTTACCCCGCCGACTGGTTCGAGCGTTACCGCTCGGGGGTGGAGGCGGTGACGACCGAGCAGGTGCGCAAAGCGTCGCAACGGCTGATCCACCCGGAAAAGTTCGCGATCGTGGTGGTGGGTCCCGCCGCCCTCCGCGAGCGCCCCCTATCCGATTTCGGTCCGGTGACCCCCTTGGACATCACGATCCCGGGTGCGCCGAAGGCGGGCAAGCAACCGTAGAGAGCACATCCGGAAAGAGAAGAATAACGAAGCACCCGGCAAAAAGCTGCGGCACGAATTTTGCTGTTGGCTCACGGCACGATTCAATCCAGCTTTTCCAACCAAACGAACGGCGTATGATCGCGTTCGAGATCGGATTTCAACCGGGTGACCATCAGCCAGAAAGAGCGGATCTCCGCCTCCTCGGCGGCCGCGTTTCCAACCGAGTCCGCCACCGACCTCGAAGCGCTCGAACGGATCGCTCCGGCGCTCGCTCACGACCTCCGGGGGCCCATCAATACGATGAACTTTCAATTGGAGCTGCTCGGCGACGTGCTCGGCGCCCGCTTGGCGACCGACCCTTCGGCCGAACGTCCGTTGCGCTACGCCCGCGGTTTAAAGAGCGAGCTGACGCGGCTTCATCGCGGCCTCGAAGCGCTGTTCGCCCAGATCTCCCGCACCTCGACCGACGTCTGGGATGCCACCGAGACCGTCGCCGACCTAGCCCTGCTGCTCGAAGCCGCCGCCCGGAAAGGACGCATCGGGCTGGTGGTCGACCTGCCCGACCTGCCGCTATCCGCTACCGGCGACCGGCCAACGTTTCGCCGGGTGGCGCTCGGGCTCGCGCTCGAAATCCTCGATCGCCTGGAACCTGGAGGATCGCTGGAGATCCACCTCGTCGCCACCCCGCAAGGAGGGCCACAGCTGGAGTTGGCGGGCTCGGCTCCGCTCGCGCCGCAGATCGAGCATCGCTTGACCGCCGCCCGCACGAGGCTTGCCGCCGCCGGTTTCGACTTGGCAAGGCTCGGCAGCGACGATCGTCCGCGGCTCGCGATCACCCCCACCTTGGACGTTTCGGAGGTCTGACGCATGCCCCACGCGCTTGCCGTCGACGACGATCCGAACTTTCTCCTGGCGCTCGCCGAGCTGATCGAAGGCCAAGGCTTCACCGTCAATACCGCCACCACCTTGCGCGACGCCCGCCAGCGGCTCAGCCGGCAGACGCCGGACATCGTGCTGGTCGACCTCTATCTGCCGGACGGCAACGGCATCGAGCTGCTCAAGGATTTCGATCCAGTGCGGCCGACCCAGGTCGTCCTGATGACCGGCCATGCCGACCTCGAAAGCGCGGTCCAGGCGCTGCGCCTGGGCGCGAGCGACTACCTGACCAAACCCCTCGACATCGGCCGCCTGAAGAGCATCCTCGGCAAGGTCGCGACCGAGAGCCCCGAGGAGCGGCCGGCGGCGATCGAAATTCCCTTCGTCGAAGTCGGCCGGTTCGGTCTGCTGATCGGCCAATCGACGGCGATGCAGGAGGTCTACTCCCTGCTCGCACGGGTGGCACCCACCGAGGCGACGGTCTTTGTGATCGGCGAGAGCGGCACCGGCAAGGACCTCGCGGCCCAGACCCTTCACATGCTCTCCGCGCGCGCCCGTGGTCCGTTTCTGCCGCTCAACTGCGGCGCGATCTCTCCCTCGCTGATCGAGAGCGAGCTGTTCGGCCACGAGCGTGGCAGCTTCACCGGCGCCCAACGCCGGCACCAAGGCTATTTCGAGCGCGCCCACGGCGGGACCCTGTTCCTCGACGAGATCACCGAAATGCCGATCGAGCTGCAGGTGAAACTCCTGCGCGTGCTCGAAACCGGGCAGGTGACGCGGGTCGGCGGCGACCAGCCGACCGACGTCGACGTCCGCGTGATCACCGCGACCAACCGCGATCCGGCCTCCGCCGTCGTCCAGGGGAAGCTGCGCGAGGATCTCCTCTACCGGCTCCAGGTGTTCCCCGTCGTCATGCCTCCGTTGCGCGAACGGGGCGAAGACGTGGAACGGCTCGCCGAGCATTTCCTCTGCGAGCTGAACGAGCGGAGCGGAACGCCGAAGGCCTACACCGAGGACGCGCTCGAACGTTTGCGCGGGCACCCCTGGCCGGGCAACGTCCGCGAGCTGAAGAACGTGATCCACCGGGCCTACATCCTGGCCGACGCCAAGATCGAGCCGCGCCACCTGCCCCACGCCCTGGCCCCCGAAGCAATCCCGACGCGGGCGCTCCATTTCGAAGTCGGCGCCTCGATCGAAGAGGTGGAACGGCGGCTGATCATCGCAACTCTCGATCTGCACGACGGCAACAAGAGAAAGACCGCGGACGTCCTGGGGGTGAGCCTGAAGACGCTCTACAACCGGTTGAACGCCTACCGGATGGTATAAGGGAACGCCCGTTTTTTGACACGCCCGGCCTCCGCAACTAGGATTCGCGGGCTGCGCCGGTGTAGCTCAGTGGTAGAGCGCCTGACTGTGGATCAGGAGGTCATGGGTTCGACCCCCATCGCCGGTGCCATATTTCTCCCCTCCGATCCATAGGAAGACCTCGCGATGGCCGAAAACCCGGAGCCCCTGGCATCCCAGGCATTCGTCGAACCACGTCTTTCGCGCGGCCTGCGGGACCTCCTGCCCGAGCAGATGCTCGCGCGCCAGAAGGTGATCGACACGGCGCGCGGGGTCTATGAGCTGTACGGCTTCGTGCCTCTGTCCACCCCCGCGATCGAGTACCTCGATGTTCTGCGCGGCTCGGCGGCGGGCCAGGAGGCGACGCAGTCGATCTTTCGGGTCAACAGCCCGGAGGAGGAGGCGCTCGGACTGCGATTCGACCTCACCGTGCCGCTCGCCCGCGTCGTCGCCCAATACGTTGATCTGCCGCGGCCGTTTCGGCGCTATCAGGTGTCGCCGGTCTTTCGCGCCGACAAACCCGGTCCTGGCCGCTTCCGCGAATTCACCCAGTTCGACCTCGACTCGGTGGGCACCGAATCGGAAATCGCCGACACCGAGATCATCGCCGGCATGTGCGACACGCTCAAGGCGCTCGAGGTCGGGCCTTTTCGGGTCCGCTTCTCCAGCCGGAGGATCTTGAACCTCCTGCTGCGCCACTCCGATGTGTCCGAAGCCCAAGGGGTCGACGTCCTGCGGGTGCTCGACAAGCTCGAAAAGATCGGCATCGAGAAGCTGCGTAAAGAGCTGACCGTCGGCTACTACGACGAATCGGGAGATTTTATCCGCGGCCTCGGCCTCGTCGCGGGTCAGGTCGAGCGGATCGAACGCTTCCTCGCGATCCGCGGCGAGGACCGCCGGGCGGTGCTCACCCAGCTGCGCGAGTATTTCGCGGGCGCGGAAGATGCCGCGCCCGAGCTTGATCTGGTCGAACGGATCTCCAATCACCTGTACAGCTTGGGCTACGCCGAGGACCAGGCGGAGCTGGATTTGAGCATAGCCCGCGGCCTCGCGTATTACACCGGCCCGGTGTTCGAGGGGGTTCTGCTCGACGCGCCGCAGTTCGGCTCGGTGTTCGGCGGCGGCCGCTACGACGACCTGGTGATGCGTTTCCGCGGCGAACGGATTCCCGCGACCGGCGCCTCGCTCGGAGTAGACCGCCTGCTTGCAGCGCTCGCCCATCTGGGGCTCGCCGGGGGCAGGAAGTCGACCTCGCAAGTGCTGGTCGCCCGGATCGATCCGGCGCTCGAAACCCAGGCCCTCGCGATGACCTATGAGCTGCGGCGCGCGGGGATTCCCGCTGAGCTCTATCTGGGGACCGAGAAATCGATCGGCAAGCAGATCAAGTACGCCGACGGAACCGGCATCCCGATCGTCCTGCTCTACGGCTCGAACGAGCACGAGCGCGGCGTTCTGACGCTCAAGGACATGGAAGCCGGCCGCGAGCGCGCCAAGAAGCTCGGGGATCGCCGCGAATGGCTGGCCGCGCGGCCGGGCCAGCGCGAGGTGCCGCGCATCGACCTGATCCCGGAAGTCCGGCGCATGCTCGACGCCGCGGAGGGATAATCCGGTGAGCGAAAGCACGATCACCCTCGACGGATCGAGCCTGACGCTTGCCGACCTTGCACGGATCGCGCGCGATCCCTCGGTCGCGGTCGAGTGCGCTCCGGAAGCGCTCGGCCGGGTCGAACGCGGCTGGAAGCGAATCGAACAGATCGCCGACGCTTACACCCAGGCCTATCGTCGCCTGGAGCGCGGCGAGGAGGGTGATCCGCCGGTCCTCGATTATGGGGTGACGACCGGGTTCGGCGAGTTCAAGAACATCCCGATCGCGCCGGAGCAACTGGAGCTGCTGCAACGGAACATCCTGCTCTCGCACGCCGTGGGCGTGGGCGAAAACGCCGATTCGAACGATCCGGCGAACTACTTTCCCCCCGAGGTCGTGCGCGCCGCGCTGGCGATCCGGCTGAACGCCTTCCTCAAGGGGCATTCCGGCGTGCGCCTGGAGCTGGCCGAGGTGGTCCGGCGGATGCTCGTCCGCGGCATCGTGCCGAGGGTTCCCCTCCGCGGCTCGGTCGGTTCGAGCGGCGACCTCTGCCCGCTCGCCCACCTGTTCGTGGTGCTGCTCGGCGAGGGGGACTACTACGTCGTCCGCACGGCCGACGATCTCAAAAGCCATCCGCGCACCATTCGCCGCGGCCTCCTCGACCTGGCCGACGACCTCGCCTATGCAGGAGCAAGCGCGCCCTGGCCCTTGCCCGGGGTGAGCTTCAAAGAAGGGCTAGCGCTCACCAACGGCGCCACCTTTTCGGCGGCGATGCTGGCGCTTAGCGTTCACGACGGCGAAATCGCCGCGGACTGCGCCGACCTCGCCGCCGCGCTTTCTCTGGAGGCGGTCTGCGGTTGCGCGCGGGCGCTCGATCCGAAAGTCCATGAAATGCGCGGCCATCGCGGCGCGATCGCGAGCGCCGAGCGCCTGCGCGCACTGCTTGCCGGTAGCAGGCTGCTCGATGGAGCGGGCGCCGTGCAGGACGTCTACTCGCTGCGTTGCGCGCCCCAGGTCCACGGCGCTGCCCGCGATGCCCTGGCCTACGCGCGGGCGGTCGCCGAGCAGGAGATCAACGCCGCGACCGACAACCCGCTGTTCTTCCCCGAGGCCGAAAGCGACCCGTGGGATTGGCAGTTCCGGGACAATTGGCCCAAGGGCTACGACGGCACCCTGCGCGCCTCGTTTTCCGCCGGCAACTTCCACGGCGAGCCGATCGGCTTTGCGGCCGACTTCCTGGCAATCGGCCTCGCCGAGTTGGCGAACATCTCCGAGCGTCGGACGCAGATGCTGCTCGACGGCCACCACAGCCGCGGTCTGCCGCCGAACCTCATCCCCTGGGCCGGGGTGAACTCCGGGCTGATGATCGCCCAGTACTCGGCCGCCGGGATCGTCTCGGAAAACAAGGTCCTGGCCCATCCGGCGTCGGTCGACTCGATCCCGACCTCGGCCAACAGCGAGGACCACAACGCGATGGCGACGTTTGCCGCCCGGAAGCTGCGCACAGTGCTCGGCAATGTCCAGGCGGTGCTCGCGATCGAGCTCTTGGTGGCGGCCCAGGCGGTCGAGTGGCGCACGCTACTCAAAAGCGGCGGCGGAAAGCTCGCCGAATCGGCCGAACGGGGCGAAGACCCTGGAAGCCTGATCCGCGCCGCGCAAGAAAAAGGCAGCGCCTACGACGCCCAACTGGCCGAATTCACGGCCTGGACCGGCAGCGAACGGCAACCGGACATCGCGGGCCGGCTGGGCGCGGGGACCCGTGGGGCCTATCTTGCGATCCGCCGGGCGGCACCGACGATGCTCGCGGATCGGCTCCTGGATCGGGACGTGAGGGCGGTGCGCGGGCTGGTCGAAAGCGGCGGGCTCGGGAGCCTTTTGACACCATGAGCTTAGGCCGGAACCGCCCCTTGAAATCGCCCTGGAAAGCTGTATACTTCCGGGCCATTCAACACCCCCCGGATCCCGACAACCAGATTTGCGCGTTGCGAGTCTCCGGGCGGGGTGAGTGTACGAAGAGGCGAAAGCCGAACAAATGCACCACCTGTCGACCCAACTATCGTTCGGCGGCTCGATTCCGCTGAGCTTTTACCCGAACCGTGCGAGGGCCCGGGCTGGACCGGGTTCTCGTTCTGTCCTTAAATCCATAAAGGGAGAAGACCAATGAAGAAGGCTCTGATTTCTCTGTCCTTGCTGTTCGTCCTGGCTGCACTCGTCACCCCGATGGTCGGTTGCGCCAAGAAGGAAGAGCCGGCGGAGACCGCCGTCGAAACGACCACCGAGACCAGCGGCACCGAGATGACGTCCGAGATGCCGATGGGCACCGAGATGACCTCCGAAGCCGCCCCGATGACCACCGGCAAGTAAGCTTTCAAGCTTCGCAAGAAGCGTGCGGAACGAACGGGCGCCTCCTCGGAGGCGCCCGTTTTACGTTTGGGGCGAACGAACCGCGGCGGCGAGGACTCCGGCGGTCCCACGGAGAGCAGGGCGCGATTACCCCAAAGCGGCGAAGGCGGCGCGGACTTCCGCCAGGCGCTCGTCCCAAGGGGCCGGGGATTCAGTCGAGGCACGTAAAGCGCTTATTCGGTTGCGGTAGCGCTCGACGCGGTTGTGGGCTTCGGTTTGGCGGGCTTCGAGCGCCGGATCTGCGAGGCGTTCGGCGATCGCGGGCAGGGCTTCGAGATCGCGGCAGACCGGAAGAACGTCGCAGCCGGCAGCGAACGCCGCCGCCGTGCGCTCGGGGAGATCGCCCCAGGGGCTAAGCGCCTTCATTTCCAGATCGTCGCAGACCGCGAGGACGTTGCTTCCCAGGCGGCGGCGGAGCAGGCGGTGGGTGCAGGGCGACAGGGTCGCCGGAAGCTCTTTCGCGTCATAGGCCGGGTAGGTCGCGTGGGAGATCATCACCGCTCCCGCAAAGACGCCCAGAGCGTCAAAGGGCGCGAGGTCGTCTTCCAGCTCTTCGCGCGTGAGGCGGACGATCGAGCCTTCGTTGTGTGTGTCCTCCCCCGCTCCGCCGAGTCCGGGGTAGTGCTTGAGGCAGCCGCCGATGCCGGTCATGTGCAGTCCGGCGAGGAACGCGCGGGCGCGGGCCACCACCTCTTCGGGGCGGCTGCCGAAACAGCGATCGTCGAGCGCATTTCCTTTCCGCCCCCGATCGAGATCGACCACCGGGGCGAAATCGACATCGAGATCGAATAGGCGGAGCGCCTGACCGACCGCTCGGCCGGCGGCGATCGAAGCGCTCGGCAATCGGGTGGCGAGGTGCGATGCCGCGGGCGCCGGGGCGACGACGTGGCGTAGGCGGTCGACCCGGCCTCCTTCGGCGTCGATCGCGAGGATCGCGCGCGGCAACACCCCTCGAATGGCCTGCACCAGATCGAACAACTGCACGGGTTCCACACAATTACGGCCGAACAGCACGACCCCGCCGGGCTGATGCGCCTCAAGCAGAGCGGCGCTTTCGCCCTCCAGCTCCGGGCCGGGCAGGCCGACCCAGACGGGCTCGGCGGGGCTCGTCCGGTTCATGAAATGAGACCGCTCATGACCCTAGCTTACCCTTGAGCGAGTGCAGCAGGTTCAACGCGGCGAGCGGCGTCATCTGATCGAGGTTCGCCGCGGCGAGCATTTCGGCCACCACCTGGACGGGGGGCGCAAAAAGCGACATCTGCGGATCGGGCGCGCGGCTTACGACCGGGGCTCCTGCCCCTTTGGCCAGGCGAGGCTTGCCGGAGAGGTCGTATTCGTGCGCTTCGAGGTTCGCGAGCACCTCGGCCGCGCGCACCACCACCTCGTTCGGCAGACCGGCGAGCCGCGCCACGTGGATGCCGTAGGACTTGTCGGCACTGCCCGAGACGACGCGACGGAGGAAGATGATCTTCTCGTCCCACTCGCGCACCGCCATCGTCCGGTTGATCACCCTGGGAAGCAGCTCGGCCAGCTCCGTCAGCTCGTGATAATGGGTCGCGAACAGCACCTTCGATCGGCCGTGCTGGTGCAGGTGCTCGACGATCGCCCAAGCGAGCGACAGGCCGTCGAACGTCGCGGTGCCGCGGCCTACCTCGTCGAGGATCACCAGGCTCCGGTCCGTCGCATGGCGGAGGATGTTTGCGGTCTCGATCATCTCGACCATGAACGTCGACTCGCCGCGGGCCAGATCATCCGACGCGCCGACGCGCGAGAAGATTCGATCGCAGACGGAGATCTCCGCCGAGTCGGCCGGCACCCAGGAGCCCGCCTGCGCCATCAGCACGATCAGCGCGACCTGCCGCAGGTAGGTCGATTTGCCCCCCATGTTCGGACCGGTGAGCAGGACGATCTGCTCGGTCTCCGGATCGAGATCGGCGTCGTTCGGCACGAACGCCTCGCGGCTCGCCGGCTCGACCACCGGGTGCCGCCCCTCGCGGACGCGCACGATGCCGCCTGGCGCGGTCATCTGCGGCCGGACGTAGCGGCCCCGGGCGGCAACCTCGGCAAAGGCCGCGAGGGCATCGAGCGCCCCCAAGCTGCGGGCGAGCTGCGACAGCCCCTCGGCCGAGGCCGAGATGAGAGCCAGGATCGCGCGGAAATGCTCCTGTTCGAGCGCGATTCGTCGCTCGTCGGCCGAGAGGATCTGCTCTTCCAGCTCTTTGATTTCCGGGGTGATGTAGCGCTCGGCGTTGACCAGGGTCTGCTTGCGGATGTAGTCCGGCGGCACCTTCTGGGAGTTCGAATGGGTGATCTCCAGGTAGTACCCGAACACCCGGTTGTAGCGGATCTTGAGCGAGGGAATCCCGGTCCGCTCCCGCTCGCGCTGCTCGACCGCCAGGATGTGCTGCTTGCTGTCCCGAGCGAGCGACCGGTACCGGTCGAGCTCCGGATCGACTCCCGCCGCGATCACCGCGCCGTCCGAAGGCGTTGAGGCGGGAGCCTCTTCGAGCCGGCGCACCAGCTCGGCCCATAGAGTCGGAAGAGGATCGGTCGCGGCGAGGTCATCCAAGAGGGAACCAGAGGGCCCAACCCCAGCCGAAATTTCGGCCAACGCCTCGGCCGCAGCACGTAGTCCTTCACGCAGGGCCGCCGCTTCGCGCGGCGACATCGTGCCGAGCACCGCCCGGGCGAGCACGCGCTCCGGGTCGCCGAGCCGTGCGAGCGCGGCGCGGATTCGTTCGCGGCGCGGTTCGTCCGCCACCAGCTCGCCCACTGCGACGTGGCGGGCGGAAATCGCGGCGGGATCGGAGAGCGGCCGGGCGAGCCAGTCGCGCAGGGTCCGGCCCCCCGGGGGCGAGGCGGTCCGGTCGAGAACGCCAAGCAGCGTCGCCTTCCGTCGCCCCGTGCCCGCGGCGGCGGCGCGTTGGCTCGCGAAGACCTCCAGGTTCTGAAGGGTCGTGGCGTCCACGATCAGCCGGTCGCCCGGCTCGCGCACCGCGAGATGGCGCACGTGGGCGAGATCGTTGCGCTGCGTCTCCCGCCCGTAGGCGAGCGCCGCGGCGGCGGCGAGCACCGCGGGCTCCCGTTCGTCGAGGCCAAATCCGCGCAGGCTCGCGGTGCCAAAATGCCGCGTCAGCAGCTCCGCCGCGCGGCGCGGATCGAACCGCCGGTCGCCGTCCAAAGGCGTGCGGCAAGGGCATTCCCGTTCCAGCTGATCGAGGATCGCACGCGGCAGCGTCCCTTCTTCGAACAGCGCCTCGCGGGGGGCGAGGATCGCGAGTTGCTCGACCGCCTCTTCGACCGAGGCGAAACGGCGGATGAAGAAGGCGCCGGTCGAAACGTCGAGGAAGGCCGCAGCGCCCTGCTCGCCCGCCCAGGCGATCGAGGCGAGGTAGTTGTCCTCGTTGCCGTGGAGCAGGTCGGGGGAGGAGATCGTCCCCGGCGTGACGATCCGGGTGACCTCGCGGCGCACCAGACCCTTGGCCTGCGCCGGGTCTTCCACCTGGTCGCAGATCGCGACCCGCAGGCCCGCCGCGAGGAGCTTCGCGATATAGCTCTCTATCGCGTGGTGCGGAACGCCGCACATCGGCGATTCGTTGGCCGTGCCGCGGTTCCTCGCGGTCAGCTGGACTTCGAGGATCGGCGCCGCGCGCACCGCGTCGTCGTAGAACAGCTCGAAGAAGTCGCCCATCCGGTAGAGCAGAATCTCTTCCGGATGCACCGCCTTGATCTCCAGGTACTGCCGGAGCATCGGGGTGAGGTTCGTCGCAATCGTCGCTGAAGGGGCGGAGGCGGTAGAGGCAGACACGGCGGGGAAGTATAGCGGGGCGGGTCCACCTATACTTCTCCAGCCTATGCTGGTACTTGCGATCGATTCCGCTTCCCCTCGGGTCAGCGTCGCCCTCGGCGATCTTCAAGAGGACATCCGCCTGCTCGCCGCCCGCGACGAGGTGGTCGAACGAAGCTCCACCCGGCTCTTGCAGCTCATCCGCGAGGTGCTCGAAGAGGCGGATCGAAAGCCCGGCGATCTCGAAGGGTTGCTCGCGCTTTCCGGCCCGGGAAGCTTCACCGGGCTGCGCATCGGCCTCGCCACCGTTTTCGGTTTCCATCAGGCGTTGGGGGTTCCCGCCGCCGCCCTCCCGACCCTCCGGGTGCTCGCGGCGTGCGCCCCCGAGGGGAGCATGGCGCTGGGCGCGGTCGATGCGCTGCGCGGCGAATGGACTGTGCAGCCGTTCCGGGCCGGTACGGCACCGGTCGAAATGGGGCCGAGCGAAACTCTCGCCCCCGAAGCGCTAACCCTGTTAGCTCCGGCGGTCGTGGTCGGGGTCGGGATCACCGTCGTGGCATCTCGCCCCCATTGGCCCCCCGGGCTCGAAGCGATCGAGCCCGGCACGCTCGCGCCGGTCGCGCTCCGCCTCGCCTGCGCGGAACCGCCCGTCTGGGACGCCCTCGGCCTCACCCGGCCGCTCTATGCCCGGCCTCCGGCAGCGACCCTGCCGAAACCGCGGGCCCGGATCTCCGTCGCGCCCGACTCCGGAGACTCGGCCGCTTGACCGTGATCATGATCCGCCCGGCGACCGACGACGACCTCGCGGCGATCCTGGCGCTTGAAGAAGAGGGTTTTCCCGATCCCTGGGCGCTCGAAACGCTCGCCGCCGAGCTGCGCTTCCCGGGCTCGTTCGTGCTCGTGGCGGCCCAACCTCGCGGTTCGGCCCTCGGCTACGCTTCGTTCCGGACCGTCGCGGACGAAGCCGAGCTGCTCCGCCTCTCGGTGGGTTCGGCGGCCCGGCGCCACGGCCTGGGACGTCGCCTGCTCGAAACCGGGTTCGCCGAGCTCGCCATCCGGTCGCTCGCGAGCTGCTTTCTCGAAGTCCGGGCCGACAACGTCCCCGCGATCGCGCTCTATCTACGGGTCGGTTTCCGCCTCGCCGGAGAGCGCAAGGGGTACTACAGGGACGGCTCGGACGCCCTCGTCTATGCCCGGGCGATTTGACCCCCCTCCTCTTCCCTTGAAGCCCCCGAAATCGGGTGCTATCCTGCCGTCATCAACCTTCCCGCAATGCAAGGCTCAAGGCACTCTTCACCCCCGGCTCTCCATCCGGAAAGGTGGCGACGAGCTGCCGCTCAAGCCTTTCTCGCTCCCAAGCACGATCCCTCCCGTCCGATCCTTGCCCCCGGCCTTGCCGGCCGCACGGGCGTCATCCACCCACCTCTTGGAGGAACACCGCCATGCCCCAGACCGACGCCTTGAGAGACGCCTTGAGAGAAGAGCTGCTGCACACGGACGACGAGTTCCGCCATCTCCACGACGAGCATCAGGCGGCCGAGAAGAGGCTCGAGGAGCTTTACCACCTCACCCTCCCCTCCCAAGACGACGAGATCGAAGAGAAAAAGATCAAGCTCCACAAGCTGGCGCTCAAGGACCGGATGGAGCATCGTCTCCGCGAGCATCGCGAGAGCCTCGTCGCGGTCTAGAGAAATGCCCCCGGGAGACCTGGATGGCGTTGCCCGAGGTCGCAGGACCTCCGAGCCGGCCCTGTCGCGAAAAGCCCGGTTCGTTTAAAGTTGCGCCTCCCCGGGTCTCCTGTGGTTTTCTAGGGCTCTTGCCGGCCCTGTCACTTCTCAAGAATCGGATCGAGATCGAAAATACATGAGCTTCGCGCGAGAAGGCTGGCCCTTCGTCCTCCCGTTTCTGTTCCTCGGCGGATTGTTGCTTCTGCTGGGACATCCGAGAACCGCCGCGGGCTTCCTCGTGCTGGCATTTCTCGTCCTGCTGTTCTTTCGTGATCCCGCGCGCCATTTCGAAGGCCCGGGCGACGTGATCCTCGCCGCCGCCGACGGCAAGGTGATGAAGATCGATCTGATCGAGGCGCCGGAGATCGGCCCCGGGCGTTTCCACCGCATCGCGACGTTTCTCTCGGTATTCGACGTCCACGTCCAGAAGGTTCCGACGGCGGGCGAGGTGGTCAAATCGACGCTCACCCGCGGCAAGATGGTCCCCGCCTACCGATTGGACGCGGATTTGAAGAACGAGAACCACCTCTCGGTGCTCAAGCGCCCGAACGGCGAATTGGTGGGCGTGCGCCAGATCACCGGTCTGGTCGCCCGCAGGATCGTCTGTTATTTGAAGCCGGGCGAGCGGGTCCACCGAGGCCAAGCGCTCGGATTGATCAAATTCGGCTCGCGCGTCGATCTGCTGGTCCCCGAGAGCTACGAGGTCAAGGTCCGAGTGGGCGACCGGATGAAGAACGGCGAAACCGCCGTCGCCGTCCCCGCGGCCCCGGCAGAGACCGCCGGAGCTAACCCATGAGCGGCCCCACGACCTCTCCGATCGGAAACGACGCCCCCCTCGCGCCGGCACCGGCTTCGCGCCGCGGCGCCCGCTTGCGCCGGGGCGCCTATCTGCTGCCCAGCCTGTTTACCATCGGCAACATCGTGATGGGGTTCTACGCCGTGATCTCCGGCCTGCGCGGCGAATTCGGCAAGGCGGCGGCGCTGGTTTTCATCGCCGGGGTGCTCGACGCCTTCGACGGCCGGATCGCCCGGGCGTTCGGCACGGAGAGCGATTTCGGCAAGGAGTACGACTCGCTCGCCGATGTCTTGACGTTCGGCGCGGCGCCCGCCCTGCTCACCTATCGCTGGGGAATCGAAGCGCTTTCGCCGCGCGACGCCTGGCTCATCCCGCTGTTTTACCTGGTCTGCACGGCGACCCGCCTCGCGCGGTTCAACGTTCAGCACAAGATCGTCGACCCTCGCTATTTCGTCGGCCTTCCGGCCCCCGCCGCCGCGGGCACGATCTGCTCGATTCTTTTCTTCGTCCCGGATTTGAACCCGGATTACCAGCGTCCGCTCCAGTGGATCACGGCGGCCGCCCTGGTGGTGATCGGCCTGCTCATGGTCTCGACGTTTCGCTTCCGCAGCTTCAAGGCCGTCGGCAAAGGCAAGCGATGGAGCTACCGCGCGGTTGTCCCGATCGCGGCGATCGTACTGACCATCGTCTACCTTCCGCGCGCGGTATTCTTGGCGATCGCGATTCTCTACGTCAGCTCCGGGCCACTCGCTTCGCTCACCGGGCGCCTCTGGCCGAAACGGGAAACGCCGCCGACGGACCCTGCGCCCCCCCTCCCGCCATCCCCATCGAGCGGTTCGGGCGAGGGCGCCTCGGCGTGAGCAAGTACGCGATCCTCCATCCCGCGACTCTCGTAGGCAAGGAGCTGCGCGAGCGGCTCAGCCAACGGCCGGCTTTCGCGGAGCGCGATCCCCTGCTGCTTTCGACCGACGAGGAAGAGGTCGGCAACCTGACCGACGTGGCGGGCGCCGCGGCGTTCGTCGGCCGTTGGCAGGAGGGGGAGCTGGACTCCTCTGAGCTGGCGTTCTTCTGCGGTACCGCCGAGGAGACCCGGGAGGTCCTGAAACACCGGCCGAGCGCAACCACGGCGATCGTCCTCGCGCCCGATGCGGCGGCCGGATCGGGGCGCACCATCGTTTCGGGCGTCAATTCCGTGGCGCTCAAACCGGGCTCGGTCTATCTCTCGCCCCACCCGGCGGTGATCCTACTCGCCCATCTGCTCCAACCGCTGCGGGCCTTCGGCGTCGAAGAAGCCGTGGCGACGGTGATTCAACCCGCCTCGATGTACGGCGAGCCGGGTCTCGAAGAGCTGTTCGAGGACACGCGACGGATTTACACCCTCGGCAGCCGGAAGAAGACCCCCGTCTTCGGTCAGCAGCTGGCGTTCAACCTGCTCCCCGCGCGGCACGAGCCGGATCTACTCGCGGCCCAGCTCGGCGAAGTGCTCGCTGGCGAGCCGCCGGTGGCGCTCGAAATCGTCCAAGGCGGCATCCTTCACAGCGTGTCGGTGAGCCTCTGGGTGCGCATGGCGAACGATCCGGGCGGCCCGGCGCTGCGCAAAGCGCTCGGCCGGCATCCCCACCTCATGCTTTCCGACAACCCCAAGCTGCTCGGACCGATCGACGCCTCCGGCGAAACCGACATCCTGGTCGGCAACGTGCGCCGCGACGCCGGACCGGCGGGCGGTACTTGGATCTGGGCGGTGATGGACAATCTCACCCGCGGCGGCGTGATCAACGCGCTGGAGATCGCCGAAGCCGTGCTGGAACCGCAGATCCCTCCCAACTGAAGCTGACGTGGATGGCATAATGCTCCAATCACTGCTCCAACCAATGCTCCAACTCCGATTTTGCAGAAATCTCGGCACCCTCCTGCTCGTATCGTCGCTCGCCGCTCTCCCCCTTTCCGCGCAAGACGAAGACCGCGCGGCCTGTGCTCAAATCGAGAAGTGGAAGCCCGGCCCCGAAGCCGTCGCAACGCCCGCGGACGCGAACCTGTTCAAGTCCGAAACGCTCGCCTGCACCGACTACCTCTACGGGATCAACGGCCAGCCGAAGAATTTCGACCTGGCCCGCCGCTGCCTTCTCACCCGGGGCGAATTCAACCAGTTCCTGGCGATGATCTTCGCGAACGGCTGGGGCGTTCCCCAAGATTACGACGCAGCCACCTACTTTCTCTGCAAGGCGGAGGAGGGGGTCGCTCCGGCGGAGGTGACCGGCATGCTGGAGCACCTCGCCGGCATGCGCACCGCGAAAACTCCGGAGGATCTCGACTACTGCAAGGAGCTCACGAGCGGCTTCGGCATGAGCGTCTGTCAGCAGCTCGAAAACGATCGCGCCGACCCGGCGCTTGAAGCGCGGATCGCCGCGGTGGAAAAGACCCTCGATCCGACCGGAAAGAAAGCGCTCGCCGCGCTACGGAAAGCCGCCGACGCCTTGGCCGAGGCGGACGCCCTGCGCATCGCCGAGGTCAACCGAGGCGGCACGATCTACCCCTCGGTCGTCGCCGGTGCAGCGCAGGAAATCTCGACGGCGTTCGTCGTCACGCTCGAAAGCTACGCCAAGACGAGGGCGCAAGCCGTGGACGAAGCCACCGTGAAAGCCGCCGACGATCGTTTGAACCAGGCCTTCGGCACGGCGCGCCAAGCGTTCGAAAAGTGCGACTACTGCCAAGAGACCGAGAAGATCCGTCACGAAGAATTGCGCGACGCCCAGCGCGCCTGGATCGCCTATCGCGACGCCTGGAAGGCCCTCTACCAAGCCCGCTGGAAAGGCGCCGCCCCAGGCGCCGCGCTCGATCGCGAGATCGCGACGGCGCTCTCCGTCGCACGGACCGAAGAGCTGCTCGCGATCGGGAAAGAAGAAGAGGGCGGGTAGGCTGCGGCGGCTACAGCCCTTTGACCCGCACCGCCACCAGAAGCAGGCCGAAGCCGATGATCCAAGACCAGAGCGCGACGTTCGCGGGAATCGGCCCGGGGCCGAAGTGGCCGACCAAGGCGATCACGTAGAGGACGAGGCAGATGATAAAGGTGATGTTCTTCGGGGCATTGCCACTCTGTGCGGCCATGATGGAGTCCCTCCTCGGATAAGAGATTCGAATGGAGCACAGCTCCCTCTCTACCATCACCACCGGAGAGACGGGCGCCATGCAGGCTGATGCAGGAAAAAGGCTGGCGGAGCCTAGAGGGGGAGAGCGCCGCTGTCAACGACGCAGAGCGGCAAAGAAATCCGACTTGCGCCGCCTTGCGGCAATTCACTACGGTTTCTCGGCAAGCAGAAGGCCGAAACCGAGCAATTCTTTCGTCGAGCTTACGAAATTCGAGCAGTGCGTCGATCGCCTTGGCCCGGCGCAGCTGGCGCTCCCGCTCTTCGATTGTTTCCTCGATGCCCTGGCCGACGACCTCGCTCGAATCCGAATCGCTCAACTGTCCGGCCCTCCAGAACCAATCTAGAAGCCGCCCTACAGCGCCTCCGCCACTTCTGCCCAGAACGCCGCCAGATCGATCTCCACCCCGGCGAGCGCGGGCGAGCGGTAGGTGGCCCCCTCAGGAAGAACGACCACGAACGCGCCATCTCGGTTGACGAGGAACTCGATTTGCTGGGTGGTCCGATCGACGATCCAATATTCCCGAACTCCGGAATGTGCATAGAGCCCGAGCTTTTCGCCGCGGTCGCGGCGCGCGGTACCAAGCGAGAGGACTTCGACCACGAGATCGGGCGCCCCGGTAATGAAGTCGCCGACGATTCCGAGATTTTCGGGTGCGACGTAAACGACATCCGGCTGGACCACCGAATGATCGGCCAGAGTCACGTCGAGCGGCGCGATGAAGGCCTTTCCGCCGGTTCCGCGCGCGATCGCGTGGAGCAGCTTCCAGAGGAGCGAGGCGACCATCTGATGGGACGCGGTAGGGCTCGGCATCAAATAGAACCTTCCCAGAATCAGCTCGCAACGCGGCTCGTCGGGCAGCGCCGCGTAGTCCTCGGCGCGGTAGGGGCCAAGGCCAATGGGCGAGTAGCTCGGCGGCGGGTCGAAGAGGGCAACGGACATGGCGAAAGTATAACCTCCTTGGAGCCCACCTCGCTCTGGCCGGCCAACCGCCCGGTGGTGGTAGCGTTCACCCGCCAGACGAACTCCGGAGATCCCTTGATGCCCACGGCCCCCTTAACCCCGACCGAGACCGCCAGCTTCGAGGTCCTCCGCCTCGGCGATCGTTCGTTCATTCAGCTCGAAGCGCCGAGCTTTGCGGCTCTTTCCCTCGACGAAAAGCTCGTCGCTTGGCACCTGGTGCGGGCCGCGGTCCAGCTCGATCCGATCTACTACGACCAGATGGCGAACTATGGACTCTCCGCCAAGCGGTTGCTCGCCGCCCTGGTAGAGGTGCCGGAGCGGCTGCCGCAAGCGTTCAAGCGGCCAATTCTGGATTACGCCAAGCTGTACTTCGCCAATGGCGGCAATCGGAACGACTCGACGGGGCGGAAGTTTTTGCCCGACCTCACCGCCGCCGATCTCGCCTACGCGGCGAACCACGCGCGGGCGATGGGGGCTGCTCTCGGGACCGGCGCGGAGCTGGATGCCCGTCTCGCCGAGCTGGAGGCGCCTCTATTCGATCCCGCCTTCGCCGCGATGCTGACCGAGAAGAACCCGCCCGAAGGGCTGGATCGGCTGGAAGCCTCTGCCACCAATCTCTACTCCGGCGTGCGGCTCGCAGACCTCGAAGGCTTTTCCGAACGCTATCCGCTCAACTCCCGGCTGGTGAAGCGCGACGGCCGTTTGATTGAAGAGGTCTATCGCGCCGGGACAGCCGACGGCCGCATCCCTCCCGGGCTCTATTCCGAGGAGCTGGCCGCCGCGAACCGCGAGCTGCGCGCCGCGGCGGAGCAGGCTCCCACGGCGCAGGCCGCCGCCCTTCGCGCTCTCGCCCATTTCTTCGAGACCGGGGCTCCGGAGGACTGGCTGGCGTACAACACGCTTTGGTTGGAAAGCGACGGCGAGGTCGATTTCGCCGCCGGCTTCATCGAGGTCTACCGCGACGCGCGGGGCGCCAAGGGATCTGCGCAGATGGTGGTCACCGTGCGCGACCGGCATCTCGATCCGTTGATGCGGGGGATTGCCGAAAACGCGCTCTATTTCGAGCGGCGGATGCCGTGGGACGACCGGTGGAAGAAGCTGGAAGTCATCGCGCCCATCGGCAAAGCTTCCGAGACGATCGTCGCGACCGGTGACTTTCATGCCTCGGCGATCGGCGTCAACTTGCCGAACGAAGAGGAGCTGCGGGCGACTCGCGGCTCGAAGAGTATGTTGTTTTCCTCGTCGATGGCGGCGATCGGCAGCGTTCGAGGCAGCGCGGTGGCCGAAGAATTTTCGCCCGACCCGGAGCACGTGGAATCGTTCGCCCGCTGGGGAAAGATCGCCCACGAGCTGCACGTGGCGCTGCACGAGATCCTTGGCCACGGCTCCGGAAGGTGCGAGGTCGAGGTCGATCCGAGCGTCCACCTGGCTGAGGTCTATTCGACCCTCGAAGAGACGCGCGCCGACCTGGTCGCCTACTGGCACTGCTTCGATCCGAAGCTCGCCGAGCTGGGCGTGGACGATGTCGAGGAAGTCGGACGCGAGGCGTATCGCCAGCTCGCTCGGTTGGGCTTGAGCACGCTCAACCGCTACCCGGAAGGGGACACGATCGAAGAGGACCACGACCGCAATCGCCAGTTGATCGTGACCTATCTGATCGAGCAGGGCGCGTTCGTCCGGTTCGAAAAAAACGGCCGCTGGTATATCGACATCCGGGATTTCAGTGCCGCCCGCACCGCGGTCGGCCGGTTGCTTTCGGAAGTCATGCGGATCAAGGCGACCGGCGACGTCGAAGCCGGCCGCCGGCTGGTGGAACGTTACGCGATCCGCTTCGACCCGGCGGTACGGGACGACGTGATCGCCCGCTATCGCCGGCTGGAGATCCCGACCTATTTTTCCGGCGTCTACGCCGAGCTCACGCCGGTTCGGAACTCCTCGGGCGAGATCGTGGACATCGAAATCGGCTACCCGCGCGATCCGCTGGCTCAACAGCTCGGGTTTGCGCGGGAGAACGGGACGTTGGGGTTTTAGCTGCTTGCGAACACGCTACTCGCCGCGGGCGCTTCAGGTTCCCGTCGTCTTGACTTGGACATCACATTTGAGAAGATTGCCCCCAAAGGAGGAATCCGATGACGTCGAACCCTGCAGGAGCCAGACGCCACCTCTCTCTCGTCCCGTTGCTTGATCGGAAACTTCCTGCGGATAGGTTCCGTGACTTCCGTGAGCCGTGCGAAAAAGAGGGCTATGTGCTGGAGCTTCCGAAGCGCTCCGACCGTCCTTCTTGATGAGAGGGTAACGGCCAATTCCGCCGCAAACTGAAGTTTGCACCGCTCAACTGAGATTTCGGTAAGATCTCCTTCGCTTGAGATCTTCGAATCCTCCTTCCGACCCGGAGCAGATCCTCGCCGAGATCACGCGCGATCCGGCGCAGGTGCTCACCCGGTTTCTGCCGGAGATCGCGCGCATCGCTGCTGCGATCGGCCGGCGGCAGGGGTTTCCGCCTCAGGAGGCGGAGGATCTCAACGCCGAGGTTCGGCTGAGACTGCTCGAAAACGACTGCGCGAGGCTGCGCGGCTACGCCGGACGGTCGAGCTTCGAAACGTACCTGTTGGTCTGCATTCAGCGCGTGGCGCACGATCTACGGGACAAAAAGCTGGGCAGCTGGGAGCCCTCGGCCGAGGCGCGGCGGATCGGCCCACACGCCGTCCGGCTCGAAACGCTGTGGGTCCGCGATGGCCTGAAGCTCGACGATTGCGAGCGGATGCTCTTTCCCGCCCTGTCGCGCGCGGAGATCGAGGGAATCGCCCTCCGCCTTCCCGTCCGAGCGCGCCGACGGCAGGAAGGGGATGACGGACTGGATCGTCGCCCGGCGCCCATCCCGGCCCCGGACGAGTGGCTGGAAGAGCAGGAAGGCCTCGCAACCCGGCGGGAGGTTCTGGCCGCTCTCCGCGAGGTGCGGGCCGAGCTTTCGGCGGAAGACCGGCTGCTGGTCAGCCTGCGCATCGACAGCGGCCTCAAAGTCTCCGAGATCGCCCGGCAATGCTCGAAGAGCCTGGGGGTTGATCAGAAGGCACTCTATCTTCGCTTCGATAAGATTTTCGCGACCCTGAAGCGGGGCCTTCTCGAACGTGGCATCCGCCCCGAAGACGCCCTCATCGCCTTGCGGCTGGGCGGTCGGGACGAGGAGGAACTGTCGTGAATTGTCACAAATTTTCCCGACAGAAAGGGAACTTCCCCGATTACGTCCGTCCAATTCCAGCGAGCCCGATGCACTCCAAGATGCAGGAGCCACTCGTTCGCCCTCGGGGGATCCATCGTTGAACAGCCTTCCGCCCTTCGCCGCCAACACCAATGAGAGCGACCATCCGGCGCTCGAATCGATCGCCGCTTACCTCGACGGCCGCCTGCCCGAGGCCGAACGCTCGACTCTCACCGCCCACCTCGACTCTTGCGCCGCCTGCTACGAGATCTACACCGAGTCCCTGCGTTTCCAGAAAGAAGAGACGGAAGAAGCCCGCCGCGCTGCCCTGCCGTTCAAGAGCCGGAAATCGAGTGGGGTGTCCGCTCCGTTGTTCCGCTCGTTCGCCCTTCCATTGGCGGCCTTGCTCTTGGTAGGAATTGGCGCCGCGACCTGGTACCAGCTCCATCGGCCATTCGAACCGAGGAGTATCGACAGCTTTACGGCATCGCTTGAAAATCCAGGTCGGCTCACGAAGGAACTGGATCCGTTCGACCGCCCGCGCGGCGGCGGCGAGGAACCCACCGGCAATCCTCCGATCGTTGCATTCCACTCCGGTGCGACCCTCGTCGACCTCCGAGTCGCGATAGCTGCCAGCGACGCGGAGAAAATCAGCGACCTCGCTGGCAACCTCCGCGTGCTCTTCCACTACATCGACTTTACGTCGGACGAGGATAAGAGCGCGTTTGAAACGGCCGTAGAGCATCTCGAAACCAATAAGACGCCCCCTGGGGATTCCAAACCACTACTTGCTGATTTCGGTCCTATTGAAACGATTCTACGAAGGAACAATTCCGAGGAGATAGAGCCCCATTTTCAGCTGGGAGCGTGGGCTGAAGCCGGCCGCCTCGCGGCCTACGGCGGGCAAGCTGGATTCTTCGCCGACTCGGACAATCGCCAGTCTCTCGGTTGGTTCCGCCGTAACCTTCCGCAGCCGGAGCAACCGATGGTGAAAGAGGCGCTCGGAAAGATCGACGACGCCTGGCCGGATGGAGCGCTTGGCCAAGCCAAGCAGAAGACCCTGTTCGCCGGCTTCAAAGAGGTGATCGATTCCTACGACGTTCCGATAGCCACCGGCGACTGACCTGTCGCGTTACCGACCCGCGCGGCCAGATCTTCCAAGCCGCGCACCACTTCACCTCGGCGCGCGCGCAGCTCCCGCTTCAAGTCGCGCCGGGTTCGTAGCACGAGAAACGCCCGCGCTTCGCGCAGGAAGCGGGAGCCCCCTTCGAGAAAGCGCAGTGCGCTCCAGCCGGCAATCGGCGCCGCGACCCCTACCGCGAGGGCTGCCACTGCACCCCAGCGCCACCCCGCGAACGCCACTTCGAGCCCCCAGCAGAGGGGATAGAGGACGACCGAGCCGAGCAGCTTATAGGTCGCCTCCTGATCCTCAGCTTTCCGGCCCTCCCGATGGGCGATCCAGCCGACTACCTGATAGGGCACGACGTTCAGCAGGATGCCGACCACGGCAAGCGGCAGGTGGACCAGAAGCCGCCCGATCGACCCCAAGACGAAGCGGACCGCGGGCGACGCCGGATAGTCGGTTGCCACCTGCGCATCCGATAGGCGGCAAACGGAAAGCAGCCGGTCGTAGCGCCGCACCGTTTCGGCCACCGCGGCGACCCGGTCGGGCTCGCGTGCCGACAGCTCGCGATATCCCGCGGCAAAGGCCCTGCGAAGTGGAACCTCCTCGTCGAGCGGCCGCCCTCGCGGCGCATCCGATGCCGAAGGACGAGCCCAAACCTCGGCGGCGCGAGCGATCAGACGGGCCTCCTCCCAAGAAGGCAGACTGAGCGTCACCGAGCGGAGGGCCTCGTCGATCCGTTCGGTCAAGGCGTAGACCGCGTCACGATTTTCGCCGCCGGCTGCGAGGTACGCAGCGACCTCTTCGGCGGGATCGACGGGCTCCCCTACCATCACGAAGGCGCGCGAGCGGAACTTGTGCTTGCGGTCGAAATGGAGTCCGACCGGCACGATCCGCACGCCCAGACCCGGCGTCTGCCGCTCGGCTTCGAGCAGAATCCGCGCAGCCCCCGTCTTGAGCGGCTGCAAGTCCGGCTCGTTGTGACTCTTTCCTTCGGGAAAGAGCGCGAGCGCACCGCTTTCGGCGAGCAGGTCGTAGGCTTTCGCGAACGCCTCGTCGTTGGCGCTCCGCCGGCTCGCCGGGTCGGCCTGGCCGCCCTCCACGTCCTGCTGCCGCACCACGGGAATTACTCCCGCTAGGGAGAGGAACGGCCGCAGCAGCGGGATCTTCCAAAGCGTGTTCTTGCCCAGGAAGCGCGGATAGACCGGCAGAGGCCCCAGGATCAGCGCCGGATCAATCAGACCGTTGACGTGATTCGCAACCAGCAGAAGCGGCCGATCGCGCGGAATCTTCTCCGCTCCGGCCACGTCGACGCTGCGAAAAAAGACCCCGAGCAACCGCCGCGAGAACGCGGCGACCCGGTCAGGCCTGGGCTGCATGAGCGGTTTCTTTCTCCGCATGCCATGCGGCGACCGCGGCGCGGCCGCGCTTTTCGGAGATCAGCGGCATGGCGAGCAGCCCGGCGAGGAAAAAGCCGCCGGTCGACAACATGGCGATCCGCTGAGAGTTTGTGGCTGTCGAGATAAGACCGAACACGAACGGCCCCACCATGTACGCCGCTTTGCCAGAGAGCCCCCAGAAGCCGAAGAATTCGCCGCTCTTCTCGGCTGGGGAGAACAAACCGACTAACCCGCGCGACGCCGATTGCAGCGAACCGATTCCAATTCCCGAGAACATGCTGACGCCCCAGAACATCTGTTTGCCGGTCCACCGGCCGAAAAATAGACTTCCGCCGTCGCCGCAAAGATAGACCCCGATACAAACCAGGACCCAAAGGACGAGGGTGATGCGGATCGTGTTGACCGCACCCAGACGATCCTGAATGAAGCCGAAGGTAAACGCTCCGCCCGCCGCCGAAAGCTGAAGCAGGATGAAGAGCACGATCAATTCTTTGGACGTGAAGCCAATGGTCCGTTCGGCGTAAATCCCCGCGAAAGCGAAGACTGAGGAGAGGCCGCAGGAGTAGACGAAAAACACAGTCAAGAAACGGCCCAGCTCGGAGAAGCGCCTGATCGAGTGCGCGGTCTGGCCAAGTCGGCCAAAGCCCGCGCGCACGTAGGTGCCGAGCGAGGCCGATCCGCGAGGCGCACGCTCTTTCAAGAAGACGAACGTCGGCACGGCGGCAACCAAGAAGAATGCGGCGGTGGCGACTCCCACCAGCCGAAGGTTCTCCAGGTTGGGCAGAACGAAATCGCCTTTGAGCAGCGGCCAGACGAGCACCAAGGAGCCGAGACCGCCGAAGTAGCCGAGACCCCAGCCGAGCCCGGAGATCTTGCCGATGTTGTCCGGACGCGAGATCTCGGGCAGGAACGCCGCGGTCAGATTCTCGCCAAACGAAAAGCCGACGAACGAGAGAACGAAGAGGACCAAGCCGAGCACGGCATGACCGGGCGTCACGAACCAAAGCGATGCGGTGAACAGTACGCAGGTTGCATAGGTCACGAACAGGAAGGGCTTCTTCCGTCCGGAATCGTCGGCCACCGCGCCGATGATCGGCGATAGCAACAGGACGAACAGGTTGGCCAAAGCAATCGCGGTCCCCCAAAGTGCATCGCCTTTGCCCGCCGGAGCGATCAGCTTCGAAAAGATGACGCTATAGGCAACTGTGACGATGACCGTCGTGTAGCTCGAGTTGGCGAAATCGAACATCGCCCAGCTGACGATCTCGCGCGGGCGGACCGCAGGAACCTCTCGGGGGGTTGGCATCGGCGGATACTATCCTCGGAGGCGGCGGCCTGCTCCGCTCCGCAATAGATCAAGGCAGAGCTTCGAGCGCGGCCCGAACTTTGACCGGATCGGCCGCCACGTCGCCACCTTGCACCAGCCAGCGGCGCGCCGCGCTCTGGTCTTCCCGGGCAAGGGCGCTCTCGGCGAGCGCTAAGTAGCCCCTCGTGAACCGGGGATCGATCTCCAAGGCCCGCTGGAACGCGAATTCCGCTTCGCCTCGCCGATCGAGTTTTTCGAGCGCGATGCCGCGATAGAACCAGGCCGCGACTTGGTTTTCGCGCAGCGCGAGCGCGCGGTCGAGATCGGCGAGCGCCCGCTCCGAATCGCGATCGACCCGCAGGAGCCCCAGATTGAACCAGCTCTCCGGACGCGCGGGGATGCCGTTCTTCTCGCCGGCCGCAAGCACCGCACGGAGCGTTGCGATCGCCTCTTCATTCTTGCCCTGACCCGCGAGCGCGATGCCGAGCCATTCGAGCGCCAGTGGCCGGCCGGGCGCGCGACCGAGGACGCCGCGCAGCGTCTTTTCCGCCGCGGCGAACCGGCGGGCGCCGAGCTGGCCTTCGGCGAGATCGAGATAGGGCTCGATCTCGGCCGGCTTGCCCGTCGCGAGCAGCGCCTCCAACCGGTCGAGAGCAGCGGTGCTGCGGACCGCGCGCACTGCCGTTGCCGCCCGATAGATCTCGGCGAGCGCCGCCGGCACCCGCTCCGGTTCGAGGAGCCGGAGACCGGTAATCACCGGATCGGTCTCTGCGCGAGGAGCGAGGAAGTCGACCCCCGCCTTTGGGATCTGGATCTTGTGATCGGTCATCACCGAGTGGACCACGTCGCTCGGGCGACGCTGCGGCATGTGGCAGGTCACGCAGTCTTGAGGATCGGCCGGCGAGCCCGCCTTGATCCCGCACGCTTCCCGTGTGTGCCCTTCGTGGCAGCCGAGGCATACCGACGCATAGTGCGCGGCCCTCTCCGCGGCCGGGATCTTCTTGTGCGGATCGTGGCAGGAAAGGCACGAGAGGTCGGCGCTCTTCAAATAGCAGCGGCTTTGTCGCAGCCTGTACGCCTGGTGGTTGATCTCGAAACGCTCACCAGGGGCCACGCCTTCTTCTTCGACCTCGACCGCCGCCTGATACTCCGCGAGATCCTGGCCGGGGCGGAACGACCAATCCCCCACCCCGTAGCGGCGCAGCCCTAGGAGAGCGACCGAGGGCTGTAGGTGACATTCGAAGCAGACGTCCTCCATCCGCGGTTTGGACAGCGCCGCCGGATCGACGATCGCGACGCGGATCGCCGCGTCGCTCTTCGGTGCCACCAACGCCCGCCGGACGTGCTCCGCTCCGGGACCATGACAGCGCTGGCAGCCGATCCCCTCCGGCAGCTTCTCCGGGTACGTCTGGGGTGCGTCGTGAAGATCGCTCCCTTGAGGCGCGTCCGGATAGGCGTTGTGGCAGAACATGCACTCGCGGCGAACGCGGCGCAGCACCCCTTCGTGGTCGGGCCGATCGAAACCGGGGGCCATCCCCCATTTGCCCTCTTGCGAGTACCAGGCGATCGGCAGCTGGTACAGCTCGCCCCCCTCGGTTCGATAGAGGTAGGTGCGCGCGTGGTTGCCCGAGCCGAGAATCCAATTGACCTCGTGCTCCCAGACATTGATCGGCCGGCCCGCCGCGTCCCGCTGCTCCCGGCGAAAATACAGCCGATCCCCGCGCCAGGTCATCTCAAAATCTTGTTTCGACGCCGCGTGGGAGAAGGTGCTCCCGGCAAATTTCTCGATCTTCGACGCGGAGCTCGGCCGCGCGAACGAGCGGGCCATGCCGACCTGCTGGTAAGCCGTCCAGATCTCGCGGTGGCAGTCGGCGCAGACGCGATCCTCGACATAGCCGGGGGCCGCACCCGTCGTCACCGCAATCCCCCGGGCGGCGAGCGGATCGGGGCCCGGAGCCGACGCGCCGAGAGCCAGCAAGGCCAGGCCCAGACTCAGGAGTCGCGGGAAGGGAGGTTGCAATTTGCCGTCGGGCCGGAGCTCGTCGTTCATGGGCTTGAACAAGGGGTTGGCCTATCGTATCGCCGTTGACGACGACAGCCTTCGCCCCCTACGCTCTCGCCCAAACGCGGGGAGAGCATCGAATGGGCAAGGGCCGTCTGGAAGCGTTCAGCGATGGCGTGATCGCCATCATCATCACGATCATGGTTTTGGAGCTGAAAGTGCCGCATGGCACGGATTGGGCGGCGCTCGCGGCGCTCTCCCCGGTCTTCCTGAGCTACGTGCTGAGCTTCGTCTACGTCGGCATTTATTGGAACAACCATCACCATCTGTTCCAGGCGGTCCACAAAGTCAACGGCCGGATCCTATGGTCTAACCTGCACCTCTTGTTCTGGTTATCGCTTACGCCGTTCGTCACCGGCTGGATGGGCGAGAACCATTTCGCGCCCTTGCCGGTCGCCCTCTACGGCCTCAACCTGTTCATGGCCGCGATCAGCTACTCGATCCTGGTGCGCGCCCTGCTCGCGCACCATGGTCCGGACTCGACCCTCGCCCGGGCGATCGGCAAAGACGTCAAAGGCTACCTTTCCTTGGCCCTTTACTTCGTCGCCATTCCGGTTTCGTTCGTGAAGCCGTGGATCGGCGTCTCGCTCTACGCCCTGGTCGCGATCATCTGGTTCATCCCCGATCGGCGGATCGAAAAGCAGATTGCCGACTAAAGTTGCCTTTCCGCGGCACTCGCGGTAGAACGCTCGGCCATGCCCTTTCCCGCGACCCGCCTCCGCCGCTTCCGCCGGACCCCGACCCTTCGCCGCCTGGTCCGGGAGACCCGGTTGTCGCCTGATGACTTCGTCCTGCCGCTTTTCGTCTGCCCTGGCGAGGGCGTCCGCCACCCCGTGGGCTCGATGCCCGGGGTTTTTCGCGAATCCGTCGACGCCCTCGTCGAGACTTGCCGCGATGCTTGGGACGAGGGGATCCGGGCCGTCATTCTGTTCGGCATTCCGGAGGAGAAGGACCCGATCGGCAGCAGCTCTTGGAGCGACGACGGCATCGTCCAGAGGGCGTTCCGGGCGCTGCGCGCGGCGCTGCCCGATCTGGTGTTGATCGCCGACGTCTGTTTCTGCGAATACACCGACCACGGCCATTGCGGGGTGTTGGATGGCGACCAGGTGGCCAACGATGAGACGGTGGCGAATCTGGCGCTTCAAGCGGTTTCGCTCGCCAAGGCCGGTGCCGACGTGATCGCCCCGTCCGACATGATGGACGGCCGGGTCGGCGCGATCCGCAAGGCGCTCGACGAGGCGGGGTTCGACGACGTTGCGATCCTCGCCTACGCGGTGAAATTCGCGAGCGGCTTTTACGGTCCGTTCCGCGAAGCGGCCGGTTCCACCCCATCGTTCGGCGACCGGCGCGGCTACCAGATGAACCCGGCCAACGGGCGCGAAGCGATGCGCGAGGCGGAGCTCGATGTCGAAGAGGGAGCGGACGCGCTGATGGTAAAACCCGCGCTCCCCTACCTCGACATCCTCTCCGAGCTGCGGCGCCGCTTCGACCTGCCGCTCGCGGCGTACCACGTGAGCGGCGAGTACGCGATGATCAAGGCGGCCGCCGAAAAGGGTTGGATCGATGGCGACCGGGTGATGATGGAGAGCCTGATCGCGATCAAGCGCGCCGGGGCCGATTTGATCCTCACCTATTGCGCTCGCGACGCGGCGCGGCTGCTGCGCCAGGGTTGGGTGGAGTGATGGAGAGCCTGTTCGAACGTGCGTCCCGCGTGCTGCCCGGCGGCGTCAACTCTCCCGTGCGGGCGTTCCGCGGGGTGGGCGGTGATCCGGTGTTCGTCAAATCCGCCGAGGGCGCCTGGCTCGAAGGAGAAGACGGCCGGCGCTATCTTGATTTCATCGGCGGCTACGGCCCGCACATCCTGGGTCACCGGCACCCGGCGATCCTGGAGGCGGTGAGCGCGGCGCTCGGCCGCGGCACGACGTTTGGCGCGCCCACGCTCGGCGAGGTCGAGCTGGCGGAGCGGATCATCGAGGCGATGCCCGCGATCGAGATGGTCCGCATGGTCAGCTCCGGCACCGAGGCGACGATGTCCGCCCTGCGGCTCGCGCGCGCCGCCACCGGTCGGTCGAGCTTCGTCAAGTTCATCGGCTGCTACCACGGCCATGCCGACCCGTTCCTGGTCGCCGCGGGCTCGGGCGCCGCGACGATCGGCGTCCCTTCTTCGCCGGGCGTTCCGGAGGCCGTGACCGCCGACACGCTTCTCGCGCCGTACAACGATCTCACCGCGGTCGAGGAACTGTTCGCCAAGCGCGGCGGCGAGATCGCCGCGGTGATCGTCGAGCCGATCGCCGGCAACATGAACCTGGTGCCGCCACTGCCAGGTTTCCTCGCCGGCCTTCGCGCCCTATGCGACGCCCACGGCTCCCTGTTGATTTTCGACGAGGTGATGACCGGCTTCCGAGTCGCCTTGGGCGGCGCCCAAGAGCTGTTCGCCATCCGGCCGGATCTCACCACCCTCGGCAAGGTGATCGGCGGCGGGCTGCCGCTCGCGGCCTACGGCGGCCGGCGCGACCTGATGCTCCAAATCGCCCCCGCCGGACCGGTCTACCAGGCGGGAACGCTCTCTGGAAACCCTCTCGCAGTGGCCGCTGGGGCCGCAGCGCTCGCGACCTTGAGCCGGCCCGAGGGCTGCGCCTACGAGAAGCTGGAATCGATCGGCGCCCGAATCGAAGAGGGTCTCCAATCGGCGGCCCGGCGCCACGGGTTGCCGCTCACGGTCCACCGCCAGGGCTCGATGCTCGGGATCTTCTTCACCGACCGGCCGATCCACCGGATGGAGGACGTCGAAGCCACCGACCGTGCCCGGTTCACCCGGGTCTTCCATCGCCTGCTGGACCACGGCCTTCACCTCCCTCCTTCGGCCTACGAGGCCTGCTTCCTCTCTCTCGCCCACGGCGAGGAGGAAATCGCCTTCGCGATCGACGCCTTCGACCGGGCGCTCGCGGCGGAATGATTCGCCGTCACGATCGGGGTGGAATGCCCCCTAAACGACCGGCTATGCTACGTTTGCGGACCCTGGATCGGTATAAGATTTTCCCGCGGCGGGAGGACTCCTCCCTCGCCAGAGTTTGCGGCCTCGAGGAGGGCTTCGAATGACGCACATCATCATGGAACCCTGCATCGGCGTGAAGGACACGGCTTGCGTCGATGTCTGTCCGGTCGATTGCATCTATGGCAAGAACGAGGATTGGGAGATTCTCTACATCCATCCGGAGGAGTGCATCGACTGCGGCCTGTGCGTCGATGCTTGCCCCGTGCAGGCGATCGTTCCTTTGGAAGAGGTCCCGGACAAGTGGAAGGCGTTTATCGCCAAGAATTACGAGCACTTCGGATTCACCCCTCCGTAGCCCGTTGAAGAGGGCCGGCTCCCCCGGCCCGAACTTGAAGCGCCAGACCAGAGAGACGCGGGCGACCGCGTCTCTCTTTTTTTATCTCCCGAATCTCTTCTGGGAATGACAAGATCTGCGCGTTGGTTTTACAAGTTGAGCGCATCTCGCTCAAGATTGAAGTGGATCAGGAGGGGCGCGATTGGAGTTCAAGGACTACTACGAGACGTTGGGCGTCAAGCGAGACGCTTCCCAGGAGGAGATCCAGAAGGCCTACCGGAAGCTCGCGCGAAAGCTCCATCCGGACGTCAACAAGGATCCCAAGGCGGAAGCCCGCTTTAAGGAGGTCGGCGAGGCGAACGAGGTTTTGAAAGACCCCGAAAAGCGGAAGAAGTACGACCAATACGGTTCGGCCTGGAAATCCGCCCAGCAGACCGGCGCCACTCCTCCGGGCTGGGAGGGCTACGACTTTTCCGGCGGAACCGGCGGTTTCAGCGGCTTCGGCGGCGGCTCGGAGGGCTTCAGCTCGTTCTTCGACATGCTGTTCGGGGGAGGAGCGCCGGGGCGAGGCGGAGCGCGCGGCGGCTGGACGACGCAAGGGAGCCCGGGCGGCGGTTTCGGCCGCGATGGAGAAAGCTCCGAAGTGGCGCTCGAAATCACCCTGGAGGAGGCGCTCGTGGGCGGTTCCCGCGACCTCCAGCTGACCGATTCGCGCACCGGCCGGCCGCGAACGGTCTCGGTGAAGATCCCCAAGGGAATCCGCGCCGGGCAGAAGATCCGACTCGCCGGCCAGGGTTCCCCGGGCGTCGGCACCGGCCAGGCAGGCGACCTGCTGCTGCGCGTCGAGCTGGGCGCCCACCCGCGTTTCCAGGTCGATGGAACGAATCTGACCGTCGCCGTTCCGCTCGCCCCTTGGGAAGCGGCCCTCGGCACCGAGGCCGAGGTCGAAACGCTCGACGGCACCGTCCGCCTGCGGGTGCCGCCCGCCACCTCGTCGGGGCGCAAGGTCCGCCTGCGCGGCAAGGGGCTCCCCCAGCCCGGCGGCGAGCGGGGCGACCTGTTTGCGGAATTCAAGATCGTGATGCCGGAATCGCTCACCGACGGCGAGCGCGCCCTATTCGAGCAGCTCGCCGCGGAATCCGCGTTCCGGCCCAGGGATAAGACCCCTCCGGAGGAGACCCACTAGAGCCATGGACATCAATCGGCTGACCCAAAAATCGCAAGAAGCGCTTCAGGGCGCCCAGACCAAAGCGCTCCGTTACGGCCACCAGGAGACGGACGTAGAGCACCTATTGCTCGCTCTGCTCGAACAGCCCGAAGGGCTGGTGCCCCGGTTGCTTGCACGCCTGGAAGCACCGACCCAGGAAATCCAGGCCGACGTGGAGCGCGAGCTCAATCGGCGACCGAAAGTCTCCGGCGGCGGCGCCGAATCGGGCAAGATCTATCTCACCGGCCGCCTCCAGCAGATGATGCTGCGCGCCGAGGACGAAGCGAAGCGCCTGAAGGACGAATACGTCTCGGTCGAGCACCTGCTGCTCGCGATGATCGACGAAGGGCAGTCGGGCGCCTCGGGGCGCATTCTCGCCAAGCACGGCGTTGCGCGCGACGCGTTTCTCACCGCCCTCTCCGCCGTTCGCGGCAACCAGAGGGTGACCAGCGCGATGCCTGAAGTAGCCTACGAGGCGCTGGAAAAATACGGCGTCGACCTGGTCGCCCAGGCGCGGCGCAACAAGCTCGACCCGGTGATCGGCCGCGACGCCGAGATCCGGCGGGTAATCCGCATCCTGTCGAGGAAGACCAAGAACAACCCGGTCCTGATAGGCGAGCCCGGGGTCGGCAAGACCGCGATCGTCGAGGGACTTGCGCAGAGGATCGTCCGAGGCGACGTACCGGAGTGGCTCAAAGACCGCTCGGTCTTCTCGCTCGACATGGGCGCTCTCCTCGCCGGGGCCAAATACCGCGGCGAGTTCGAGGAGCGCCTGAAGGCGGTACTCAACGAGATCAAGCAGAGCGAAGGCAGGGTCCTCCTGTTCATCGACGAGCTGCACACCATCGTCGGCGCGGGGAAGACTGAAGGCTCGACCGACGCGGGCAATTTGCTCAAACCGATGCTGGCCCGGGGCGAGTTGCACTGCATCGGCGCCACCACGCTCGACGAATACCGGAAGCACATCGAAAAGGACGCCGCCCTCGAACGGCGCTTCCAGCCGGTCACCGTGGACGCGCCGAGTGTCGAGGACGCGGTGTCGATCCTGCGCGGATTGAAGGAACGCTTCGAGATTCACCACGGCGTGCGGATTCAGGACAACGCCTTGGTGGCGGCCGCCGTGCTGTCGAACCGCTACATCTCGGATCGGTTCCTCCCCGACAAGGCGATCGACCTGATCGACGAGGCGTGCGCCCTCATCCGCACCGAAATCGACTCGATGCCCCAGGCGCTCGACGAGGTCACCCGGCGGGTGATGCAGCTGGAGATCGAAGAGGCCGCGCTCAAGAAAGAGAAGGACAAGGCGAGCCGCGAGCGGTTGGACGATCTACGGAAAGAGCTGGCCGACCTCAAAACTCAGATGAGCTCGATGCGCGCCCAATGGGAAGGGGAGAAAGCGGCGATCCAGGTCGTCCGCAAGATCCGCGAGCAGATCGAGCAGACGCGCCAGGAGATCGAAGCGGCGGAGCGCGATTACGATCTGAACAAGGCCGCGGAGCTGCGCCATGGCCGGCTTCCCGATCTCGAACACAAGCTCAAGGACGAGGAGGCGAAGCTCACCGACGAGTCCGGCGGCACCCGTCTGCTGCGCGAGGAAGTCACCGACGAAGAGGTGGCCGAGATCGTGTCGAAATGGACCGGCATTCCGGTCACCCGGCTGGTCGAAGGCGAGCGCGAAAAGCTGCTGCGGCTCGACCAAATCCTCCACGAGCGGGTGATCGGCCAGGACGAAGCGGTGACGCTGGTAACCGACGCGGTGCTCCGCGCCCGTTCCGGGATCAAAGATCCGCGCCGGCCGATCGGCTCGTTCCTCTTCCTGGGTCCCACCGGCGTCGGCAAGACCGAGCTGGCCAAGGCGCTCGCCCAGTCGCTGTTCGACAGCGAGGACAATCTGGTACGGATCGACATGTCCGAGTACATGGAGCGCCATACGGTCTCGCGGCTGATCGGCGCCCCTCCCGGTTACGTCGGCTACGACGAAGGGGGCCAGCTCACCGAAGCGGTGCGCCGGAAGCCCTACGCCGTGATCCTGTTCGACGAGGTCGAAAAAGCCCACGGCGACGTGTTCAACGTCCTGCTCCAGCTGCTCGACGACGGCCGCCTGACGGACGCCCAAGGGCGGACGGTCGATTTCAAGAACACGGTCGTGATCATGACCTCGAACATCGGCTCGCCCTACCTGCTCGAAGGGCTCTCGCCCGAAGGAGAGATCACCGAGCAGGCCCGAGGCCAGGTGATGGGCGAGCTGCGCCGCCACTTCCGGCCCGAGTTCCTGAACCGGATCGACGACGTGGTGCTGTTCCGGCCGCTCACCCTGCCGGAAATCGAAAAGATCGTCGACCTCCAGACGACGGACCTCCGGAAGCGCCTCGCCGACCGCCATGTCCGCCTGGAGCTGACCCCCGCGGCCCGCACTCTGGTCGCCCGCGAAGGCTTCGATCCGGTCTACGGCGCCCGGCCGCTCAAACGCTTCCTCCAGCGCCAGCTCGAATCGAAAATCGGCCGAGCCCTGATCGCGGGAGATATCCACGACGGCGGTGCGCTCCGGGTGGACGTGGACGGCGGGCAGTTGACGGTGGCGATCGAGAACCTGGCGGCGGTGGGGGTGGCGGAGCAGGTGGCGATCTAGACAGGTCGAGCCCGGCGAGGTGCCGGGCTCGTTCGACCGTGTTATTTTCCATCCCGCCCAGGTACCGGAAATGGCGATCGAGCGAGAGATACTGGCCAAGCGAGATGAGATTCTTCGCCTGGCCTCTCAACACGGCGCGACTCGGGTCCGCGTTTTCGGTTCGGTTGCGAGAGGTGACTCCGGTCCCGACAGCGACCTCGACCTCTTGGTCGACACCCGCCCACAAACCTCCGCCTGGTTCCCCGCAAGCTTGATTTTGGATCTGGAGGATCTTCTCGGACGCAAGGTGGATGTCGTGACTGAGCGGGCGCTTCACCGCCTGCTCCGCGAACAGATCCTTGCCGAAGCCGTGCCACTTTGACGAACTTACAGCCTCACATACCAAATAGTTGGAACAGCACTTTGGCAGCCTGAACCGTTTGGTGCCCTAAACTGCCGAGCTGAATTACTTGTCGTGCCTTCTCAAGCCACTTCGCAACTCGACTCGTTTCGGGAGAATCTTCTTGCTCCAACTCATCCTTCACATTCTTCACATTTCGAAAAGCTTCATCGCGATTTTCACCTGCTGGCTCTTCACTGAGCCTAACAAGGAGTTCCTCGAGCCCTGCGATTTGCTCTTGCCGTTCCCTAAATGACACCGCAATGCGAATAGAGTTAGTCGCACGATTACCATCTCCAAGTAGCGCTTGCGGTGAATTGGTAGCACTATAGGTTGGAGCATTAAGCGCGCCACCGGTCTGTACGACTATGCTCTGAGCAGGAAGGACTGACATCGTACTTGCTTTGCGCATCAGTTCTTCATAGAACTCCGCTGCGTTTCTCGCGAGATTGTAGCTGTGTTGCAGGAAACTGAGGCGATTCTTCAAGGTTGCGACTACGAGCTCATGCTCTTCGATCGAGATGACTACTGGTAAATCGTCGAGCGACTCACCGCTTCTTACTCGGATCAGGTACTCCCTTAAGTCTTGACGGACACGCTCAGTCCCCACAATAACTCCCGAATCGGAGAGCGTAAATTTGAAGGCGATCCGGCCAATGAACGTCGAATCAACCGAGAACGACACCCTGTAACCCTTCAATCTGGAATATTCTTCAAAACCTTTTAAAAGGTCGTGGAATATCGCTCGGCGGTCATCAGGTAGGTCAACGACTATGTACCCTCCAGTTCCAGAGCCGGCCGCTGTTCGCACGGCTGCTTCTTCCGCCTTCTGTTCCTCTTCGTAACGCCGATAGCGAGCTTCCTCCAGTTCCTCCTTCCGCCGTTCCGCTTCTTGATGCTCTAGGGACCGTTCCATTTCTATCTGTTTCGCACGCAGCGTCCGATCCAGCCTGCGCTCACGAGTCCAAGAACGGTAGACGAGAACGCCCCCCACTGTGCCTATCAACCAAGGGAGTAGCTGGAGTAGCTGGATCATCAATTCGAGAGAGGACATTCTGGTAGCCTCCTAGCCCCCCGGCGCCGCTGCTTAGCAGGCCGCTATTGGGCGCCTTCGCTGTTTCTCCGACTCGCGCGCAACTCTCGCCCCCAAAATGATCGCCAACTTCAGACCGCGTGTTCGTCTCCTCCCTCCTCTTACAGTTTATGCCACTAGCGTTTATTGGACCAACTGGATGATTGCCGCCAATAGGCGTGGCTCGTCTGCGGGTCTCCGAAAGCGGGACGATGAGCTAAAATGGCACTCTCTTGGCCCTTGTTCTGAAATAGGAAAGTCCTCATTGACCGCCATGAAACCTCGCTCGATTTGCCTCCGTACCTGTCCCGCCTCACCTGGTCCGAGCGCTGACTTCCTACGGCTCGCCCGCGAACAGGGTGTCCGCCCTGTCGCTCGCCTCGAGGATCTGATGGGGGGCTGGCCAGTCGAAGAGCGGGAAGATGGCTTCGAAGAGATGTTGATGGAGTGGCGAAGCCTTCACATGCCCCGTTCGTGAATCACCACCCTGCCGAAGACCTTCGTTGGCGTTGGCCGGCCTCGTTTTTTCTGTTAGACCTCCGGCAGCGCACGTTGCGCGTCCGGCGCCAGCCGAGCGAGTCCGGGTGTTAGGATCTCGCCACGATGCCTCGTCCAAGCGACTCCTACGGCTTCGCCCTCCCCGCTCCACAAGCGGAGTCCGATCCGGTCCTCTCGCCCCAATCTCCCGGAGTGGCAGAAGGAGAAGACGACGGCCTGATCCTCTGGATGCTCAGTTTGACGCCCCAGCAACGCCTGGAATCCGCTCAAGGCTTTGCGGATAGCGTGCTGGCGCTACGCAATGGCCGCCGCACTTAACTTCGCCAGGATTCTGGAAGTTCTCTCCCGCCATCGGGTGGAGTTTATCCTGGTCGGCGGGGTCGCGGCCATCCTGGAAGGCGCGCCGGTGTCTACCTTGGATCTCGACATAGTGGCCCAGCCGACTCCAGAGGATCGGGAACGTCTGCTTGGGGCCTTGGAAGAGCTGCATGCCCGGTATCTCGACCCGGCTGGGCGGCATCTTGTGCCGGATGCCGGAAAGATCGAGACTCTCCGTATCCATCGGCTCTTGACCGACTTCGGCCCTTTGGACATCCTCGAAAGCATCGGCGACGGCATGACCTTCAAGGATCTCGTCGGGGAGACCTCTCTCTATGAGCTCGAAGGGATGACGGTCCGCGTACTCAACTTGGCCACCATCATTCGCTCCAAGGAAGCCGCCAACCGAGACAAGGACCGCGCCACCTTGCCGATCCTGCACCGGACGATGCAGCTGCGAGAGTCCGATTCCTGAGATTTGGTAACCCGATTCCGATCATCGGCGCGCGCCCGTGCGGTTCGGCGATTCGATGACTCGCTTACCTCGCCGGTTCGACCACCACCGCCGTGCCATAGCAGATCACCTCGGTCACGCCGTCCATCACCTCGTTGGCGTCGTACCGGACGCCAATGACGGCGTTCGCGCCGAGTTGCCCGGCGTGCTGCGCGAGAAGGCTGAACGCCTCGGAACGGGCTTTCTCGCACAACTCGGTGAACAGGGTGATGTTGCCTCCGACGAGAGTTTGAAGCGTCCCGCCGAGAGTGCCTACGATCGATCGCGACCGGACGGTCAAGCCGCGAACGATGCCGAGGTTGCGGATGATCCGGTAACCCGGTAACTCAAAAGCGGTGGTGGTCATCTCAAGGTTCATGGTTCCTCTCCAGGATGAAGGTGATACTTCCGCCATTCGTCATCGCCGCGGCCCCAAAGTTCGTTCTCCAGCGCTTGAAGTTCGCTCGTGAGCGCCTCAAGTTCGCTTTTGAACGGTCGAGCGGAACCTGTCAATGGTTTTGAGACACTTTTTGGGTTTCGGCTAAGGAAGAATCG
>JBDTZG010000046.1:0-43059 GCA_040005235.1 Acidobacteriota bacterium
ATGAACCCGGTCATCAAGTTCACCACCCTCTTCGGCCTCCTCGCCGTCGAGCTGGCGATCGAGCTGCCGAATACCACGACCAACATCCTGGCGGCGGTCTTCTTCACCATCTCCGTGATCTTCGTCTGGCGCTCGTTCTACGCCATGCGGATCAAGGACGCGGCCTAGCCACGTTAAGTTCTCTCCGGGGCCATTGAGCGGCAAGCACGCCGCTCAATGGCCTGCGGAGGCCTGTGATGTACGGCATCGCCGGGAGCGGATTTCTCGAACAGGAGCCTTGGCCATGGACGTCGCCGCCGCCGTTCAATCTCAGATCGCGAACCTCGAAGCCAAGACCGGCAAGAGCATGGCCGAATGGCTGGAGATCGGCCGCTCTAGCGGCTTCTCCAAGCACGGCGAGATCGTCAAATTCTTGAAGGAGAAGTACGGCATCGGACATGGCTCCGCGAACCTGATCGCGCTCCGGTCGCTGGAGGCGAGCTCCCCGCCGCCGGCCGCGAGCGCCGATCCGGCGGACGATCTCTTTGCGGGAGCGAAGGCGGGGCTTCGTCCGATCCACGACGCGGTGATGAAGGCGCTCCGCGGCTTCGGGAGCGACCTCGAAGAGGCACCGAAGAAGGGGTACTTGAGCCTGCGGCGCAAGAAACAGCTCGGCGTGATCCAGCCTGGTGCGGCGACTCGCGTGGATCTTGGCCTGGTGCTCAAAGAGGTCGAGCCGGCCGGGCGGTTGGAAGCAGCCGGTAGTTGGAACGGCATGATGACCCACCGCGTCCGTCTGACCGCTCCCGCCGAGGTTGACGCGGAGCTGATCGGCTGGCTGCGGCAGGCGTTCGACGCGGCGGGCTAGGTCTTGGCGTCGAGCGTGGCGACCAGGCGTTTCGGCGCTACGCAGCGATACGATTCCTCGATTCGCTCGGCGACCTCGTCCCAATCGACTCTGCCGTCGAGCATGATACCGATCCAACCGCGATGGCCGACGTAGGGCGGCCGGAAGTAGACCTCGGGCGCCAGGGAAATCAGCGTCTCCTGCGCGCCCTCGGGCGCCGCGCACCAGACCGAGAGGTGCTCCGCTCCGTGGTGGTGGTCGTCGAGAGTCGCGAACGTCTTCTTGCCTCCCACGAACCAGGTCGGCTCGCCGTGGCTCGGCCGTTCCATCGCTTCCGGCAGCGCGAGGCAGATCCGGCGCAGCCGGTCGAGAACGGATTCTCTCGTGTCCTTGGGCATGCGGGGATTCTGTCGCAGATAAGTCGTCCCGGGCGTCCAGAGCCGTAGATTGTCGCAAGGGGAGGGTATCGCTTCGAGGCGGCTCACCGAGGCCTGAAGGGCACCTGCTAGACTCCGCCAGGTTTTCGACATGCCGAACGATCCGATCTTCCGCGCCTTCGCGCGGCTCAGCAGCGACGCCCCCCGGGCCGCGCTGGTGGTTTCGCGCACGAGGCGCGCGGATCGCGGCGAGGTGTCCGACCTGGCGCGCGGAGTCGCCGCACGAATCGACGCCTTCGCCGCCGCGGAAACCCTGCAGGAGAACCGGCCGATCGCCTTCGCCGCCGCCAACGGCATCGGATTCCTGGCCGGATTCTTGGCGCTCCGAGCCTTAAGCCGGCCCATGCTGCTGCTCGACTCCGGCACCCCGGAAGCCGAGCGGCTGCGGATCGCCCGCCGGCTGGGAGCCGGGGCCATCCTCGAATGCCCCTGCGCCTGGCCGACGAGCCGGGAGGGGTTTGCGCTCCGGGCGGTGGCGACCGGCGACGACGAAGAGCGCGGCGAGCCCGTAGGTTTCCCCGATCCGCCAGCCGATCTGGCGGTGATCAAAGTCACCTCCGGCTCGACCGGGTCGCCACGCGGGATCGCGACTCCGTCGGAGGCGTTGATCGCAGACGACGACCAGCTGGGCCGCTCGATGGGTCTTCGTCCCAACGACGCGTTCGTCGCGACCGTGCCGATGACCCATTCGTACGGACTGACCAGCCTGGCGATGCCCGCATTGCTGCGCGGCCAGGTGTTGGTCCTGCCCGAAGGGGACTCTCCGGTCGAGCCGCTCGCCGCGGCCGAGGCGTGCGGGGCGACGATCTTCCCGACCGTGCCCGCGTACCTGGACGCCTTGCTTCGCACCTCCCACCCTCCCGCCTGGCCGCGAACGCTCCGCCTGGCACTCACCGCCGGAGCACAACTTCCGCAAGCGACCGCCGTACGCTTCCGTGAGACCTTCGGTCAGCCGGTCCACGTCTTTTACGGCGCCTCGGAATCGGGAGGCATCTGCTACGACCGCGACGGCGGGGCCGGCGAGCGCGGAACGGTCGGCACGCCGGTCGACGGCGTCTCGCTCCGCCTGATCGATCCGGACGAGAACGGCGCCGGAGTGATCGCCGTGACCTCGCCCGCCGTCGCGTTCGGCTATCTGCCCGAATCGGACGGGCGCCTGGTGGGCGGCACCTACCGCACGAGCGATTTCGCCTGCTTCCGCGACGGCGAGCTGGCGCTGCTCGGCCGGGTCGACGACCTGGTGAACATCAAGGGCAAGAAGGTCAATCCGCGCGAGGTGGAGGGCGTGCTCGGCGAACTGCTCGGCGTCCACGAGGTTGCGGTGCTCGGCGTACCGCGGGCGGCCTGCGGCGGCGAGGTGCTGCGCGCGGTGATCGCCTGCGGCGACGGCGCATTGTCCACCGACCAGGTGCTCGCCTGGTGCCGTCCGCGCCTGGCCGCCCACAAGGTGCCGCGGAGCGTCGTCTTGGTCCGCGCCCTGCCGCGCACCGATCGCGGTAAGCTCGATCGCGCCGCGTTGCTCGATTTGGCGCGGAACGTCCAGCCGGTCTGAGACAACCGCCCGAGATGTCCGATTCGACCGTGTCGCTCCCCCGCGTATACCGCAGGACCGCCCTCGTCCGCGCCACCTGGGCGAGCCACGTTGCGGCGCTCGCGGCACTCGGCTTCGCCCCCGAGCGGTGGCCTTGGATTCTCGGCGCGCTCGCCGCGAACCACTTGACGATCGGCATCACCGGCCTGATTCCGACGAGCCGCCTGCTCGGCCCGAACCTCACCCGCCTGCCGGCCTCCGCAGGTGCCGTGGCACTCACCTTCGACGACGGGCCGGACCCGGAGGTGACGCCCAAGATCCTCGACCTGCTGGAGGAACGCGGCGCCCGAGCGAGTTTCTTCGTGATCGGCAAGCGGGTCGAGGCGCACCCCGATCTCGCCGCCGAGATCGTCCGCCGCGGCCATGCGGTGGAAAACCACACCTACCGGCATCGCCACGACTTCTCCCTGCGCGGCCCCCGCGCGCTCGATCGGGAGGTGACCGCGGCACAAGAGGCGATCGCCGCGGCGACCGGCAGTTATCCGACCTGGTTTCGCGCACCGGCCGGGCTGCGCGGCGTGTTCCTAGAATCCGTGCTCGCCCGGCATGGCCTGTCGCTCGCCGCCTGGACCCGCCGGGCCTACGACACCGTGGTCCGTGATCCGGAGAAAATCGCGGCAAACCTCGGCCGCGGCCTAGCAGCGGGAGACGTTCTGCTGCTCCACGACGGTTCGGCTGCGCGGACTGTCGCCGGACGACCGGCTCTGCTGGATGCCCTTCCGCGCCTGCTCGACCGGATCGCCGAGCGAGGATTGCTCGCCCTGCCGCTGCCTCGCCGGGCGCCAGAGGAGTCGGCATGAGCGCACCGGTCCCGCCGCTCGATCCCGTTCTCACCCCCGCGCCCGAACGGGTGCCGCTCGGGCGTTTTGGCCGATTCCGGCGCACGCTCGCCGAGCTGCATGTCCGGCTGCGGACGGAGGGAGAAGCGCCGGCCCGGCAGGCCGCGGCAATCGGCGTCGGCCTGTTCATCGGCTGCTCGCCGTTTTACGGCTTCCACTTCCCGCTCTGCGTCTTCGCCGCGCGGGTGCTCCGCCTGAGCCAGCTCAAGACCTATCTCGCCTCGAACATCAGCCTGCCGTTCATCGCCCCGTTTCTGTTCTATGCCGAAGTGGAGGTCGGCCGCTTCCTGCGCGGAGCGCCGCCCTTGGCACTCCATCCGGCGCAATTGCGCTCGATGCCGCTCGGCCGCTTCGGCGCGGACCTGTTGCTCGGCGCGCTGGCGGTAGGAATTACCCTCGGCCTGCTCGGCGCGCTGATCGCCTACCGCGCCGCCGTGTCGGCCCGTCGCCATCCCGAGATCGAAGCCTTGATTGCCGCGGCGTCGCGGCGCTATCTCGATTGCGGCATGTTCCCCTGGGAGTTCGTGCGGGGCAAGCTCCGACATGATCCGCTTTACTTTGGGGTGGTCGGGCGTGGGCTCGCGGCGACGGAAGTAAAGGGTATCGAGGACGAAAAAGACGATGACCCAGAGCGGGGCGTGGTCTTGGACTTGGGGTGCGGACGGGGCATCCTTTTTTCTTTGATTTTGGCGGTGCATGAGATCGGCGCCCGGCCCCCGGGTTGGGAGCCCACGCCCCGCGGGCTGCGGTTGATCGGCTTTGAGGGGCGGGGCAAGATTGCGGCGCAGGCGAAAAAGGCGCTGGGGGACGAGGCCGAGATCTCAAACGCGGACTTGGCGACGGCGGAGTTGCCTCGCTGCCGCGTGGCTCTGCTGCTCGACGTTCTTCACTACCTGCCGGCCGCGGCGCAGGAAAATCTGCTCGATCGGGTGGCGGCGGCTTTGGAACCCGGTGGGACGCTCCTGCTGCGCGATGCCGATGCGGACGGTGGAGGGCGCTTCTGGGCAACCCGCGTTCAGGAACGTTTGGCGGCGCTCGCCCGAAACGACTTCCGCCAGCGCTTCCGCTACCGGAGCGCCCGGGAGTGGCGCGGGATGCTAGAAGCGCGCGGGCTGACGACCGAGACCGCACCTTTGAGTGAAGGGACTCCCTACGCCAACGTCTTGGTGGTGGGCCGAAAAGCGGCGGGATAGCCCCCGATCGCCCGACCTTCGCGGGCCGCATCGGGCGTGCTCACATAGCCCTACCTCAAAAACGTTGAGCATGATGAAGCTTAAGAGATCGGAGAAGCCGCGTCTGGTGCTGCACAAAGAGACCCTTCAGGCCTTGGATAACGAGGTACTGCGCAAGGCGATCGGCGAGGCATGGACCTCAATTGTATCCTGCCCCTCTGGCTGTCCCGGGGCCTGGGAGTGCTACGCGGAATAGAAAGAGCCGCGAACCTGGATCACGCGTTCGCTTCCGTGGACGACGCGAACGGTTTTCCAGCCGCCGAATTCGATTTCGCAGGCCGAAACGACCGCTCGCCACCGCGCCAACCATTTTCCGGCCCGCGCGAGCGGTTTTCCGATCGAGCACACCCCATCGCCGGGAGCGGTAAGCGGTTTTCTCGGTGCGAAACTCAAAGATTCGCCCGCGAAGCGAATTCGGCACCCGGGAAATCGCTCCGCGCAGCCAGCAAAACGCTCGGATCAATCAGATGACTGGGCTCGGCACCCGAATCGGCGGCTTCGCCGGTCGCCCGAAATGCTTCCGCACCCACATCTCCCCGGCCGTCGGGGAGAAATCGATTATTGCCTTCGAAGAGACCCCTCTCGCTGGTCTCCTTGACGCGCGCTTGAGCGCGCTCGGCATCTGCCTAGCAGCCAAATTGTAGTCGGGGGTCCCAGCCACCCATGTGACGCTCAGTCGTGTGGTCTATCGGCTCATTAAATCTCGGAACTCGCCGGCAGTTTTCGGCAAGTTGTCCCTTATCTTCAACGTCGCTGAGCGCGGCGTCCAGCGCACCAAACAACTGTTGATTTAGGACCGCCTCGGGGCTTGCCGGAAGGTCAAAGCTGATCTGCAAAATCTTCTCAAGGTATGCGCGACCGGGAAAGCCATCTTCGGTAAGGGCGACCTCCACCCTGTGCCGATCAAAGGAACTACTTTAGCCTCGCCTGCTCCTTAACCCGCCGGTCCACGTCCAACAGCTCCGGCACCTCCCGCCCCTTGATCTCAGGCCACTGGACCACTAACCGCCTCATCTGCCCTTCCAGGCGCTGCCAGAGCTCGCGGTTCTTGACCGCCGCCCCCTCTTTCGTCTTCCAGCCGCTCTTGCTCCAGCCGGGGAGCCAGCGCGACGCTCCGTGGCGCAGGTAGTCGGAGCCGGTGTAGACGGCGACTTTTGCTTTCTCGGGCAGAATCTCGAGCGCGGCGATCGCGCCGAGGATGTCGAGCTGGTTAGGCGAGCTGGCATTCGGCTCTTCTTCGGAAAGGAACTCTTCCTCCTCGCCGCGAAGGACCAGGGCGGCCCAGAGCCCTTTGCCTTTGGGTTTGGCGACCCGCAGGTAGACGGAGACGTCCGCCAAAACTGGCGGGGCCGCGGCGACCCGGTGCCCGGTCAAGGCTCGGATTTCCGCGGTCGCGAGCTGGTCGGCCCGCTCGTTGTGCTTGTGCCCCGCGTGCCCTTTGATCCAATCCCAGCGGATTTCGTGGCTGCGGTTGAGCTCGGCCAGGCGCTGCCAAAGATCGACGTTTAAGAGCTCGCCGTCCTTCCGCTTCCAGCCGCGCGCCTCCCAGGCAGCGATCCATTCGGTAATTCCCCGACGGAGGTATTGCGAGTCGGTGACCAAACGGACACGGCAGCGGGTTTTGAGCGCTTCGAGCGCGCGGATCGCCGCGGTCAGCTCCATCCGGTTGTTGGTCGCCTTCGGCTCACCTCCCGAAAGCTCGCGCGTCTTGCCGGTGGCGGGATCGATCAGCACGGCTCCCCAACCTCCCGGGCCGGGGTTCGGGTCGGCGCCGCCATCGGTGTAGATCTCGACCGCGACGAGTGGGGTACGGACCGGCTCGCTCATTTGGCTCTCAATGGGTGGCTCTCCATGGGAGCGCTACTCCGGCAGGCCCACGGTGACGAGCAGATCCGCCGGCCGCAGGTGCCGCCGCGCCGCAGCTTCGGCGGCCGGGCGGTTGACCGCGCGCAGGCGATCCAACCTCCAGGCGGGATCGTCGACGGCCAAGCCGTAGAGGGAGGCTTCGGTGAGCAGCTCCGCCCACTGGCGCGCAGTTTCGCGTTGGAAAGGGTCGCGGCCGAGCAGATAGGCGCGCGCCTCTTCGAGCTCGTCGTCCGTGACTCCCCCGTCCACCAGGCGGGCGATCTCTTCGGCGACGCCGCGCTCGGCCTGCGCCACCGTATCGGGCGAGGTGCCGACGTAGGCGACCAGCCGGCCGGGGTCGAAGCCGGAGCCTGCGATCGTCTGGGCGTAGGCCGTGTAGGCGAGGCCCTCCCGTTCGCGAATCCGCGCCGGGATGCGGCCGGTCAAGCCCGCTCCCGAACCGAGCACCACGGCGACCAGCTCCAGCGCTTCGTAGTCCTCATGTCCGCGCGGCACGGTCAGGTGCCCCATGTATAGATGCGCCTGGTCCTCGGCGGAAGTTTCCACCTCGCGATGGCGCTCTCCCGTCCCGGAGGGAGCGGGCGGCTCGGCGCCCGGGGTGGCCGTTTCGGGAAGGCTCGAAAACAGCTCCTCGGCCCGCTTCCGCACCTCGTCCTCGTCGATCGCGCCCGCGATTCCCACCAAGACCCCGGAGGCGAGGCCGCGGCGGTGATGCGCCAGGGCGTCCGCCGGCTCGGCGGCGCGGAGGCTCTCGACCGTCCCCTGGACCGGCCGAGCGCGCGGGTGGGGCGCATAGAGCTGGTCCAGGAAACCCCAGGCGGTGCGGATGTCGGGCTGATCGCCCATGCTTTCGAGGTCGGCTTCGATTTGGCGCGCGACGAACGCGGCGCGGTCGGCCGGAAAGGTCGACTCCAGGGTCAGCTCCGCCGCCCATTCCAGAGCGCGCTCCCAGTCGCGGGACAAAGCATCGGCGGTGACGCCGTAGACCTCGAACCCGCCGAAGCTCGAAAGGCTCATGCCGAGGTTCTCGGCCTCTTCGGCGATTCGCCGGAAATCGCGGCTCCGAGTCCCTTCGGCGAGCATTCGGCCGGTGAGCATCGCATGGCCCGGAGCCGTCTCGGCGCGAGCGCCCGAGGGGATCCAAATCCGCACCGCAACCACCGGCGCCCCTTCGACACGGCGTGCCCGCACGGTGAGCCCGGGCCGTGTTCGAAGCGCGCCCGCCGGATCGCCGACGGCGACTGGAGTGACGTTGTCCCGCTCCGAAACCGTCATCGCGCGTACGACCAGCCGAGCACGGCGCCCCGCTCCGGATGGAGCCATCGCTCGGCCGCCGCGAGCAAATCGCCCGGCGTCGCTTCGACCATTGCGGCGAGTTGGCGCTCGTGATGGTCGGGCGTGAACAACGCCACAGAGAGAGCTGCCGACACCGCCTGTTGATGCACCTTCTCGTGATCGAACACCCAATCGGCGATGGCGATCTGGCGCGCGCGGGCAAGCTCCTCTTCGCTCGGGGCGGTGGCGACGCGGGCGGCCAGCTCGGCGAACAGCGCCGCCTCCGCGCGCTCCGGCTCGACCCCCGGGATCAGCTCGGCGGTGATCGCGAAGTGACCCCGGTCGAGATTGTCCGAAACGTCGGCCGAGATCCAGGCGCACAACTCCATCTCGTCCACGAGACGTCGGTGGAGCTGGCTGGCGCGGCCTCCTGCGAGCAGATCGGCGAGCAGTCGCGCGATCGCGTGCTCCGGGTCGCTCGCGGCGGGCGCGGGCAGCGCGAGCAGCAGGCGCGGCACCTCTCCCTTGTCGCGATCGAGCCGTTCGAGCGCGGTGGGAAACGTCACCGCGGGAAGCACCGGATGCGGCGCCGCACCCGCTTCGAGCTCGCCCAACGCGGCGGCCACCCGATCGAGCGCGTCGTCCCCTATATCCCCCGCAACGATCAAAGTCGCGTTGTCCGGCCGATAGAAATGGGAATGAAAGCGGCGCAGATCGGCGTCGCCGGTCGCCAGCAGGCTCTCTTTCGTTCCGAGCACCGGCCGGCCGTAGGCATGATCGGGAAACAGCCGCGCCATGGTCGCCATTTCGAGCGCGTCCCAGGGATCGCTGTCGTACATCGCGATCTCTTCCAGGATCACCTGCCGCTCGCTGCCGGTCTCGGCCGGATCGAGCGCCAGATGGGCCATCCGGTCGGCTTCGATCGCCAGCGCTTCCGACCAGCGGTCGGCGGCGAAATTGAAATAGTAGACCGTGGCGTCGTGGCTGGTGAACGCGTTGTTCGCTCCGCCGAGCGCCTGGGTGCGGCGGTCGATCTCCCCAGGACCATAGGCGGCGGAGCCTTTGAACATCATGTGCTCGAGGAAATGCGCGGCGCCGCCGTGGCTGGCTTCTTCATCGCGGGTACCCGCGTGATAACAGAGCGCGGAGGTAACCACCGGCGCCTGGCGGTTCGCGAGCAGGCCGACGGTCAGGCCGTTGTCCAACCGATGGAGCGCGAGCGTGCCGGGCAGGCGGGGTACGTCCACCGCGCCGCTGCGCCCTCGGGTCTTCGTTCTCATTCGTAATCCTCTCGTCATTCCCGTTGGAGCTGGATGTCGACCTTCACGCGACCTTCCTCGGCCCCGGAGCGAACCTCGACCCCGATATCCTTCTGCTGGTATCCCGGCGCGGAGATCGAGACCCGATGAGTGCCGGGACCGAGCGCTATGAACGCGCCGCTCCGGCGGCCGAACGGTCCGGTCGTCAGACGGACGGCCGAGCCGTCGACGGTCACCGTCGACTCCGACGGGTTGAGCCGGAGGGTGATCCCGTCGCGAACCTGGTAAATGTCGAGGTCACCGGACCCGACGTCGCGCGCCGCGAGAGCCTTCAAACGCCCCGGAATCACCGTAGTGCCGACGCCCGCGGCGTCGATCTCGATCACCAGATCTTCCATCCCCGCCTTGCGAAACTTGAGCGTGTGCTCCCCGTCATCGACCTCCAAGACTCCGCTGCCGCGCAGACCGTTGAATTCCGAGACCTTGCCCACCACCGTCCGATCGACCAGGACATAGGCGTCGGCCGGGACGACCCGCAGCGCGAGGTTGAGCCGCGTTTGGAGCCCGTCGCCGCTGTCGCGCGCCGGGGCCGGGGCGGGAGCCGGTTCTTCCTCGTTCGCCTCGGGCTCGTCCGGGCTCGCCGGGGCGGGAGTCGGATTTGTAGGCCGGCTGGGAGCCGGGGTCGGCACCGGCAGTGTCACTTGGTCCCCCCCCTGGACCGAGCCCGGCGGCGCATAGGGCCGCTCTCCCACCGGCCGGCCCTCGACCGGCGTTCCCGGCGGGGTCTCAAAGATCATCGGGTCTTTGGACGGGGTGGCCGTCGGATCGGCCTCGGCGTCCAGATCGTCGGCCGGCTGATCGCTCGTACCCACGTCGCTGGTCGGCGGCAAGCCCAGCTGCGGCACGTCGGGCTTCCCGCCCGCCACCAGGCGCCAGACGCCGAGAACGGCGACTAACAGCACGGCAAACGCAGCGGCGAGGATCAGCGGCACCGGCACCCTACGCGGCGGGGCGATGGGCAGCGGCGGAATCGCGGAATACCCGGGGCCGGCGCCCGGAGGAGGCGGGATCGTGCCCGGAGAAAAAGGTTGCGGCTGGGTGGCCAAGGTTGACGCAGGGGGCGCGATCGGAATTCCGGCGGGGGTCGGCGTGCGGACGGTGGGCGCGCCGGGGGTCGGAGTCGGCACCGTGCCCGCCGCGCCCGCCGCGCCTACCGTCCCGAACATCGCCGCCGGCCGCGTCATCGGCGCGGTGTCGCGGGTAACCGGAGGGCGGACGGAAACCCCCGCCGGCAGGATCGGCCGGGAGAGCGTCTCGTCGGGCAGGTCGCGCTCGATCTGGCGCAGCTCCGCCGCCACCTCGCGCGCCGAGCCGATTCGCTGGTCGCGGTCCTTCGCCAGCATCCGGACCAGCAGATCCTCCAGCTTTTCGGGCACCGCCCGCAGCGCCGAGACGCGGGGCGGCTCCTGGTGGAGAATTTTGTAGACCAGCGTGGTGAGCGTTTCGCCGTCGAACGGGCGCTTGCCCGAAAGCAGCTCATAGAGCACGACGCCGAGCGAGAAGACGTCGCTCCGGCCGTCGAGATCCTCCCCGCGGATCTGCTCGGGCGACAGGTATTGAGGGCTCCCCATGACCGAGCCGGCGATCGTCAGCTCGGTGCTCTGGCCGCCCATCTTCGCGATGCCGAAATCGGTGACCTTCACCTGGTCCGCGGCGTCGATCAGGATGTTGCTCGGCTTGACGTCGCGATGGACCACGTCGTGAGCGTGGGCATAGGCCAGCGCCTCGGCGGTCTGTCTCGTCCAGCGCAAGACGTCCGAGATCGACAGCGCCGGCCCGGACTCCAACCGGTTCGCCAGGTCCGCTCCCTCGACATACTCGAACGCCAAGAAGACCAGCCCCTCGGCCTCGCCGGCATCGAACAGGGTGACGATGTTCGGATGGAGCATCCGGCCTGCCGCCCGCGCCTCGCGCAGGAGCCGCTTCTTCCGGTCCTCGACCTCGGAATCGCGTCCGGAGAGGCGGACGGTCTTGATCGCCAACTTCCGATCGATGTGCGGATCGTCGGCCAGGTAGACCTCTCCCATTGCCCCTGCACCCAAGAACTTGTCGATCTTGTAGCGGCCGACCATCGTGCCGCTCGCGAGGTTGGTCATGAGGGAGTTTCGCCTCTCGTAGTGCATCGGCCACGCCGTCTGAGCCCAACGGGCCTGACGGCCCGGTCGGCCCGTAAGACGGGCTTCTGCGGAACCGGAGAATGATAGCAGGGCGGGCGGGGTGGGCGGGGTACCGCCAGCTTCTCGCGGGGCCCTTCCCAAAAGATGACCAAAGATGTCATATTTATCGCCACGGGCCGGAATCCCTAGAGACTTCGCACCCGCGTCGGCCCCATGCCTGCCCACTCCACCCTTTCGTCCGAGCTTCTCGCTCCCCCCGACCCCCTCCACACCGAGGCGATCGATCCGCTGTCGCGGATCGGCAACACCCCGCTGTTCGACCTGTCGCGGCTGGTCGGCCGGTCGGGAGTCTCGCTGTACGCCAAGGCAGAGTTGTGCAATCCCGGCGGGTCGGTAAAGGACCGGCCGGCGCTCGCGATGATCGAGGCTGCCGAGCGCCGCGGCCTGTTCGCCGGGGGACGGCGGCTACTGGATGCGACCTCGGGCAACACCGGGATCGCTTACGCGATGATCGGCGCGGCGCGCGGCATTCCGGTCACCCTGTGCCTGCCCGACAGCGCGAGCCCGGAGCGGAAACGGGTGCTGCGCGCCTATGGCGCCGAGATCCGGATCACCGATCCGCTAGAGGGCAGCGACGGCGCAATCCGGCAAGCGCGGCGGCTGGTGGCCGAGGCGCCGGAGCGTTGGGCCTATCTCGATCAATATTCGAACCCCGAGAACTGGCGCGCCCACTACCGGACGACCGGGCCGGAGATCTGGCGCCAGAGCGGGGGCCAAATCACCCACTTCGTCACCGGACTGGGCACTAGCGGCACCTTCATGGGTGTCGGGCGGTACCTTGCGGATCACGCCCCCCACGTCCGGCGGATCTCGGTTGAGCCGGACGGACCGTTTCATGGCCTGGAAGGAATGAAACACATGGCCTCGGCGTTGGTGCCGCCGATCTACGATCCGGGCCTCGCCCACGAGGCGCGCGAGATCTCGACCGAGGCGGCCCACGCGATGGTTTTGACGCTGGCGCGGAAAATGGGCCTCTTGGTCGGCGTCTCGGCCGGCGGCAACGTGGCGGCGTCGCTCGCTCTCGCTCAGGAAATCGAGAGCGGTACGATCGTCACCGTCCTGTGCGACGGCGCCGACAAGTACCTGACCGAATCGTTTTGGGAGGAAGAGATTTGAGCCGCGAATCCTCGACGCTGATCCTCTCCGCAACGGATCGCGAGACGATCGAGCGCCATCTCGAAGCGGGCTATCCCGACGAAGCCTGCGGCTTGATGATCGGCCGCGAGCTGCGGGGGGCGAACGAATCGGACCCCACCCGCACCGAAGTCGTGCGCCTGGTCCTCGCCGACAACGCACGCGAGGACAGCCGCCACAATCGCTACGTGATTCCGCCCGAGGCGGTGCTCGCGGCGGAAAAGGCGGCGCGGGCCGAGGCCTTAAGCGTAATCGGCTATTTCCACTCCCATCCCGACCATCCGGCGCGGCCGAGCGAATTCGATCGCGAGCACGCTTGGCCGGGCCTGTCGTATCTGATCGTTTCCATCCGTGGCGGCACGGCGGAAGACGTGCGAAGCTGGCGCCTCACCGACGACCGAGAGAGTTTTCTCGAAGAGAAACTCGAATTCACCTGAGTTGATCCCGATCGGCCCGAAGGAGAAAGAACCTTGTCAGCCCCGATTCAATCGACCCTACACATTCCTACTCCCCTCCGCCGCTTCACCGGCGAGCAGGGCGAGATCACCGTCGCGGGCGCCACGGTCGGCGAAGCGCTGCGCGATCTGGTCCGCCAGCATCCGGCGCTCGAACGGCATCTCTATACGCCGGAAGGCACTCTCCGCAGCTTCGTCAACGTGTTCAAGAACGACGACGACGTGCGCTTTCTCGAAAAGGGTGCCACGCCCCTTGCCCTCGGCGACGTGTTGTCGATCATCCCGTCGATCGCCGGAGGATCCGGCGACCGGATCGGGAGCCGCCCGTGAGCTTCGAAAGCTTGGTCGAAGGGCGCGTGCTGCCCCAGCTCGACGCCAAGGAGATCCGCCGCTACAGCCGGCACCTGATCTTGCCGGAGGTCGGTACCGAGGGGCAGAGGCGCCTCAAAGCGGCAAAGGTCTTGATGATCGGCACGGGTGGCCTCGGCTCGCCGCTCGGGCTCTACCTGGCCGCGGCCGGAGTGGGCACGCTGGGAATCGTCGATTTCGACGTGGTGGACGATTCGAACCTCCAGCGCCAGGTGCTGTTCGGCGTTTCAGACGTCGGCCGGCCGAAGATCGAAGCCGCCGCCGCGCGTTTGCGCGACATCAACCCTCATATCCAGATCAACCCCTACGAAACGCGCCTTGAGTCGAGCAACGCGCTCGACCTGTTCCGCGACTACGACCTGGTGGTCGACGGCACCGACAACTTCCCCACCCGCTACCTGGTGAACGACGCCTGCGTTCTGCTCGGCAAGCCCAACGTCTACGGCTCGATCTTCCGCTTCGAAGGCCAGGTCTCGGTCTTCTGGGGTGCCAAAGGCCCGTGCTACCGCTGCCTGTTCCCCGAGCCGCCTCCTCCCGGCCTCGTCCCTTCCTGCGCCGAGGGCGGGGTGCTCGGGGTGTTGCCCGGCATCATCGGCGCGCTCCAGGCGAACGAAGTGATCAAGCTGATCGTCGGAGCCGGCGATCCCCTGATCGGCCGGCTCGTGCTGTTCGACGCGCTCAAACTCCGCTTTCGCGAGCTGAAGCTGAGGAAAGACCCGGCCTGCCCGATCTGCTCGGAGAATCCCACCCAAACCGGCCTGATCGACTACGAACAGTTCTGCGGCATCGAACCCGAAGCGGCCCAAGAAGACGACTTCGACATCGAAGCGATCGACCTCGCCCGCTGGCGCAACGAAGGCCGCGACGTCGTCGTCCTGGACGTCCGCACGCCGCAGGAATACCAGATCGCCCGCATCGAAGGCGCGGTCCTCATTCCGCTCCAAGAACTACCCGACCGCCTGAACGAGCTCGACACCGCCACCATGATCGTCGCCCAATGCCACGGCGGCGTCCGCTCCGCCCAAGCCGTCCATTTTCTCCGGCAGCACGGCTTCGCGAAGACCCGGAACCTCGCGGGCGGAATCGACGCATGGAGCCGGGAGGTGGATCCTACGGTGGCTCGGTATTAGGCAGGCTTACGAAAGGCAGGCGCGGCTGCAATCTCTTGAACACGAGGCCCTCCTTCGCTGCACTACGACCCAGGCGCCTCATCGGAGGCTTCGAGCACCCGTCGATAGAGGCTCGGACTGATCCGAAAACCGGCCCGCGTGAGGAGAGCCTCCAGGATCGGCGCCACAGCAGGCACGAGCCCTCTAGACTTCGCTTCGATCAGAATCCCGAGAACCCCGATGACATGGACCCCCATGCGGCGAGCAACCTCTCGCCCACGACGTTCGTCGACGATCAAGAAATCTGCGCCAACTTCAATCGCCAAGGCGATGGCTTCGGCCTCGCCGCTGTCCAGCTCTCCTTCGAGCGCCCGGACGAGAACGCGATCCTTGGGAAGTGCCGTAGTAAGCCATTCGGCTTCTCGCAGCTCTCTGGCACCCGGCCGATCAGAATCGGCAGTCGCGATCTCTTCGTGAACTGAGGTCGGAACGATGACCCGCTGATAGAGCTGAGCCAGAAGATCGAGTCGGCCTACAGCGGAAAGGCTGATGATGGGCGAAGCGTCGCTGACGACGATCACAAGCGGCCCAGGCTGCGCAGCGTCTCCAGGTCCTGCTCGAACTCCTTGACGTCGTAATGAACTGTCAGGCCGCGGCTCGCGATCAGGTTCTGGAACTGAAACCGGCCCATCTCGGCGAACCGACTGGCTTGTGCGAGGGTCAGTTTTTCGCGTTCGAACAACAGAACGGCGATCTCCTGCCGCAGTTCGTCGGCCGACATCCGGGCGCTCTGCAAGACGTCTTCGGAAATAGTGACCGAGAGGCTCATAGGCTTATTCTAGATCGGAAAACTTCCGCGGGAACATGCCGTGCCCCTACTCCGTCCCCGGCAGTACCTCCAACCGAACCGGATCATCCCGGTTCAAATAGCTCTCGCCCGCTACGTTCATTCCGGTCGCCTGGTAGTTCCGATCGGCGCGCGCTCCCCAACCTTCCAGCAGGAGGAGGACGAGCGCCGCGCCGCCGAGAACCTTGAGGGCAACGCGCGGGAGCGGCTGATCTGCCGACGGCAAGAGGGGCCGCGTACGCCGGATCGTTCCCCAAAGGCCCACGAGCGCCGAAGCGATCAGAACGTTCCAGAGCGGTAGATAGAGCAGACCTTGGCGGGCGTAGCCAAAGAACAGGCCGGCGGCGGCGAGGCCCACTCCGGTAAGCAGAAGGACGACAAATGCCCAGCGCCTTGGGCCTCCGGGTGCGGCGAGGCAGAACGCGAGCCCGAGGAGAGCGAGCGGCGCGGTGATCCAGAGGGCTCCCGGGCCGTCGGGGAGGAAGACGTCCACCGCACCGCGGGTTCCGACGAGTCCTCCGGGTTGGTTCCATTGGGTCCAGCCGAGGCGGAGGGCAGCGAAGAAACGGGACCCTTTGCGCAGGACCAGTCGGCCGAAGGCTCCCGGGTTCTGGCGAATCCAGTCCCAGGCCATCCGGTCACCATGGAGGAGGAAATTCAGGTGCTCCGGGTTCTGAAGGTCGAGTACGCCGGTGGCGTTGGCCGAGGCCATCAGAGATCGGGAGAAGGTGCCGTCCGCTCCGGCGTGGTTCGCTAGGGCCAGGTTGATCGGACCGTAGATCGTGATCGGCACGAGGGTCGGTAGAGGCTCGGCGGCTCCGTGGCGGGCGTTGATTTGTCCGAGGCGCACGGCGTTGCGGATCGTCCAGGGCGCCACGACGAGGAACACGCCGAGGAGGGCGCAGGCCCACGGGCGAAGGGGTGAAGACCGCGGCGCTCGGCGAGCCGTCCAGACGCCGACGAAGCCGACGCCGAGCAGAAGCGCCGCGATCAGGATTCCCTCGGCACGGACGAGCGCGAGAAATCCTAGAAGCGCACCGAGGACGAATCCCGCCCGCCAAGTCCCGGCAACGGCTTCCGGCGCGGAGAGCAGATGTTCGAGCCGCCGGGTCCAGATCCAGAGCGCGAGCAGCAGCAGCGTGCCCCAGGTTCCTTCGGTGACCGGGGCGACGTGGATCACGTAGAGGCCGAAGGCGTAGAGCGACAGCAGAGCTCCGCCGAGCGCCGCGAGCCGGCCGACGTAGGGCCGGGCGACCGCGTAGAGCAGGCCGATCGAAACACTTCCGACGAGGGCAAGGATGGCTTTGAGCGCGAAGTACGGCACCTTGCTGTCCGCCGCTCCGGCTCCGAGGATCATGTGCAGCCCCGCGAGCAGCCAGGCGAAGCCGGGAGGATGGAACGGAATCCCGCCGTCGTACAGCTCGCCGCCGAGCAGCGAGCGGGCGTAGCGGTAAAAGGTTTCTGAATCACCTTCGTAGAAGATCGTGAACGGCCAGTCGCGGTCGCGGTTCGAGGCGAGAAACGCGAGCCGGTGCGCCCAGGCGAGGAGGGTGAGGCCGATCGAGATCCACAGGTCGGCGCGCGAGTACAGACCCCGGAGAGCCGGAGCGGAATTCGCTCTGGATCCCACCGACCTGCGGGGATCGGAGCGCTTTTTCTGATTCGCCATGGAGGGTTTCCAAAGCCGGGGAGAAGATACCAGAGGGGAGCGGGGCGGCATCGGGACCGCCGCAGAGCGACGGCCCCTTTCGCCAGTCAACCGCTACAGCGTGCAGGCCGGCCGGGCGCCGCAGGCGATGCCGTGGGCCGTGTAGGCGTCCCAGATTCTGCAGCCGTTCGGCGTGCCGTTCGCGAGGTTCCCGTCATCGTCGTCGGCCGCCAGGAACACTGTGTACCAGTTCGAGGCGGCGCAGCCGTCCACCACCGCCGCAGGGTTGCATTTGCCTCCCGAGGCGACCCGGTAGGCGGACTTGCTGGGGGTGAGGCTCTTGTACCAGATCGAATCCATCGTGGCCCAGCCGGTGGTCGAACCGTAGCGGCTGACCAGCGACTGCGCGAGATCCCAGTTCGCCGTGCTGGCGATGTGGCTCTCGCAGTGGCCTTCATAGCCCATCGGGCCCTGGTAGGCGCCGATGATGAAGAACTGGTAGTACGGGCAGGAGTAGCGATCGCAGTTGATGCCGTTGTTGTCCGCCACCGTGCTGGGTTTGGCGATCGTCTTGGTGCCCAGGGTAGAGAAGTCCTGCATGTCGCGCACGCCCGTGCAGGTCGTGCAGTTCGCGCAGGTCACACCGGGCTGAAAGTTCGGGCCGATGCAGCTGTTCTTGGTTTCGAGGAACGCGAACGTGTCGCCCACCGCCTCGCCGGTCCCTTTGTCGCTCGCCGCTCCGCCCGAGTTGGTATCCATCCCATGGCCCCACTCGTGGAGGAAGACCGCGGCGATTTCGCCGGTGTTCGAGCAGCCGCCGCCCGAGCGGTAGAAGTTGACCGCGGTGCCGTCCCAGAAGGCGTTGCACGTGTTGTTGATGTTCATGTTGGCGGTGAGCGTGCCGTTCAGCCAGGCGTTGCCGGGCAGGAAGCCGGCAGCCTTCCGATTGATGTTGGTCAGGTGGTAGTAGCCCGAGCGGGTCGCGTGGGTATCGCCTACGCCGCCGACGCCCGGCGTCGTGCAGTCGGTGCCGCCGCTCGTGCCGAACGCCAGGTTGCCGCTCGAAGAATCCGACAACGAGATCGCGCCGCAGGTGTCGACCATTTTGATGTACTTCCCGTTCAAGGTGGAGGTCGCCGCGCCGCCGCCGTAGGTGTAGTTGCCGGAAGCATCCGTGACTTTCACCGCGCCGTTCGTGACGTTGGCAAACGGCAGCCCCTTGACCACCTCGGCGTCCGTGTTGGTGGTCGGATAGATGCCGCCGGTCACCTGGGCATACGAGTTCAGGTCGAGCATTTCGAGCACGCGGCCGCTCTTCGCATCGACCACCGCTTGCCAGGTGGTCGGGTCGCCGCCGCGGCGGAACGCGAGGCGCCAGGCGAGGACGTGGTTATAGCCCTGGCCGGTAGTGCCTTTAAAGCTCATCGCCGGAGCCTCTCCGGCCGTGAGGGTCGGGTAGATCCGCAGCTCCCCCGCGTTAACGATCTCGGTCTTCTCGAACAAGCCGACGCCGAGCCCCACGAGCGCCTGGGCGAACGCCTCTTCGCGACCAATGCGCGGCCGGGTGTCGAGGCGAACGTCCGCGACCCGCTCGGCGCCGAACTGGACGATGTTGCCGTGGTTGATCCGGAAGAAGACGTTCGCTCCATCGACCGGAAGCCCGCGGTAAACCTGCTGTAGCTCGACCGACCAGAAATGACCGTCGCCCGCCTTGGCGCTCGACGTTGGGTCGAGGCGCAGCTGGCTCGGCAAAACGCGTAGAACTTCGGGAAACTGCGCCAGGAACGCGCGCAGCCGGCCTTCGACATCGGCGAGCGTGATCTCTCCCCCGTGCCCCAGCTTCAGGTCATCCCGGGTCAGACGATTGCCCTTGCCCGGCAGGAGCGGAATGCCGATTCCCTCGATCAGGTTCGGCCGGCCGCTGCGGGTGTCCATTCGGATTTCCCACTCGGTCGTTTGGTGGGCGAAAAAGCTCTGGAACGAAGCGAGATCCGCCGCCCGGCGAGTTCCCTTCTCATAGATCGCCAGAGAGGGCGTCACTTCGAGATCGGGGACCTTGCCTCCGCGCTCGAAAGCCGGACGCAGCGCGCCGGAAGTAGGGGCCGGGGGTTGAATGGCGAGGGCGAGCGACGGGCTCAACACGGCCGCCGCGAGGACGATGACACTCCTCGAACCGAGGGTTTTCACGTTCGTCTCCTCCTTGTCTGTTTCAGGACTAGCCTGTAAACATCGATGGTGCTCGCGAAAGGAAAGAGCGAGACGAGAAGGAGGTGTTTTAAGCCGCGGAATTTTGTCCCGGAAAGTTGGTCTGGCTAAAAGATGCCATTGCGCCGGGCAATGGCATCAAGATCAGTACGGATTGGCGTCGATCACGCCGGTCGTCACGCTCCGCAGATAGTAGCCCGTGGTCGGACGGGTGGCCAAATTGAAGGTGCCGCCGGGACTCACTTTCCAGATCTTGAACCCCGAATAGGTGAGCGGTGTCTTCGCACGGCAGGCCTGCGGGGCGTGGTCGGCGAGCACGAAATAGGCGGCGCCGGTGCCCATCACGGTCGCAAGGCCGTTGCGGTCCACCACGACGGAGGTGGCCTCGTCCACCGCGATCGAGAGCACGCTCGTCGCTCGGCCGTCCTGGATCTGCCGCGCGAGGAACGCCATCGTCCGGCCCATCCGGTCGCGGGTGACGAAATGGCTGTCGGTGATCGTGCCCTGCAAATGATTCCAATGGAAAAAATCGTAGGTGAACGTGACGGTTCGCGCGTAAGGGTTCGCCAAGGCTTCGCTCGACAAGGCGCTGCCCGAGCAGGCGTCGTAGGTGAAATCGCCCAGGATCGCGTGCCCGGCACTCGTTCCGCCGACCGATCCCCCTTTGGCGTAGACGGATTCGACCGCGGTCTCGACCAGAGTGCCCTTGAAATTCTTCACGTAGTCGCACTGATCACCGCCGGCAAAGAACACCACCTCGGCATTTTTGATCGTCGCCTCGACCGCCGCCGTGTTGGCGCTCGCCGCGCTCGTGATCACCAGGGTTTCCACCGAATCGACTCCGTTCATCGCCGCGACCGACGCGTTGTAACCGTCCGAGCCGGTCGAGCGCAGAATCACCACATCGATCTTGGTCGAGCAATTGGTGCAGCCGCGCGCCTGATCGATCATCCATTGGATCGCCGCGTCGACGTCGAGCCCGCCGCCCCCGAGGTCATGCGACGGACCGGTCAAGGACGCCACCGCATCGGCCGCGTTTCCGGTGAGATACCGCGTGACCTTCGCCTCGGCGGAGCTCGCCGCCATGACCCAAAGACTCAATGCCACGCCTGCGCGCACGACTCGATTCATCGGCAGCCTCCTACTCTTCGAGAGTTTCTGGAGGAGTTCATACCACAAGAGAGGAATTGCCGAACTTTCCGGTTCGGAATCCAGCAGGCGACGATCTTGCCGAAACCACGCCATCCACAGGGGGAACGAGCCCGGGGGCCGCGACGGCACCGCCCTTGCTACCGTGTCGCTCCAACGCTTTCGCCTTAGCGCGGAAACGCGGAGGGTAAAGCCAAACTCCCAGGGGGAGTGGGACAAACGCCGGGCGATCCGTTCCCGCAGGATCGATCCGGACCCGCTCATGTTGCGCGCGGGGCTTTTCGAAGGAGATGCAAATGACCAAAATCAAACAGCTACTTCCCATACTGGCTCTCGCAGGACTCCTGGCCAGCCCGGCCCTGGCGACGGATTTCGGCCTCTATGGCTCGTACTGGGACACGGATGCCCTGAATTCAACCGCAGGCGCCGGCGCGAAGGTCGGGTTCGGCAGCGGCGTGGTTCGCTTCGAGGTGCGGGCCAGCCATTTCCCCGATCTCTCCGAGAACGTGAACGAATTGATCGACGACGGTACCGGCCGCTTCAAGGTCCGGGCGACGGTGCCCGAGGCCGGATTGACGTTCAACTTCGCGCCCGAGAGCCGATTCCAGCCGTATATCGGCGCGGGTGCTTCCTACTACGTCCTCGACACCAACCGGTTCGAGATCGACGACGAGATCGGCTGGTACGGATTGGTCGGCTTCCACGTCGGCGGCGCGAACGGCGGCCCGGCGTTCTTCGCCGAAGGCGTCTACCACAAAGTCGACGCGACCATCGTGAACGACGACGCCTCCGACCCGGACGTGAACGGCAAGGTCGACTTCGACCTGTCCGGCCCGGCGGTGAACGCGGGCGTGCTCTTCCGGTTCTAGTCCGAGGCATCCAACCGAGGTTCACCGAAAACGGCGGGGAAGGTTTCCCCGCCGTTCGATTTTCAGGCCCGGCGCCGGATCGCGGCTCCCGGTGTCACCGGCTCCATCGCCCGCAGGTATTGCCGATCGAACGCCGCGAGCTGACTTTCGAGCTCCGAGTAAGGTCCCGGCTGCCAGGCGTTCGAGGCCACGCCCTTGTAGGCGTTCCTGCACAGCTCCCAGTCCTGGCGGTTGGTGAGATCCCAAAAATCGATCGCGGGTTGCGGATCGAAGCCCGGAGCCACGATCGCGTCAGGGTGGAAATACCACTCGCAGACGATGCGCGTCCGATCGATCCCCAGCGCCTGCGCGCGGTGGACCAGCACGTAGTCGGGATGGAACGACAGGAACGCGCTGGGAAACAGCGTGTAGTAATAGACCCGTCCGGCCTGCTCGGGCGAAAGCCCGGGCAACGGCACGGCGCAGCGTCCGCCGCCGATCGTCATGCTCCCTTCCGGGTCGCTCATCCACATCGGACCGCCGAGCACCGGTCCTTCGTCGAGGTCGTTCTCGGTGTTGCGGTAGGGGGTTAGTTTATTCAGGTGCGGATGCACCCCCGGGCAGTGGTAACACTCGCTGTAGTTGTGGAAGAACAGCTTCCAGTTCGCCTCGACCTCGTAGACCGTGCGATGAACCGAACGAAGGTCGCCCAAGCGCCACTCCGAAAACCGCGACGCGAGGCCGGGCAACGCTTGATCGAACGGCACCGGATCGGCCGCGACGTTGACGAACACCAGGCCCTGCCATTCGGCCAGCGCCACCGGCAGCAGCGACCAATCCCCTTTGTCGAATCCCTGCACCTCCGTCATGTTGGGCGCCCCGCGGAGCGCGCCGTCCAAGCCATAGGTCCAGGCGTGGTAGGGGCACTGGATGGCTTTGCCCAACACCCCGCTCGGATCGCCGCAGAGCCGGGTGCCGCGATGACGGCAGAGGTTGTGGAACGCCCGGATCTCGCCGTCGGTTCCGCGCACCACCATCACGCTCTCGCGGTCGAGCTCGAACAGGAAGAAACTTCCCGGGGCGGCAAGCTGCGAGACGTGGCCAGCCAGCAACCAGGAACGGTGGAAGATCCGCTCGCGCTCCAGCCGGAAGATTATGTCGGACGAGAAGTATTCGCCGGAGAGTGTGTGCTGTCCGAAGGAGGAGCGCGGTTTCATGGTGGCGGAAGTCTAGCCTAGCGCCGCCGAGCCGGCCCTCGTGGTAATCTCCCCGCGCCTTTTTCGGACGCCCGAGACCATGCCGATCCCCTCGCCCTTTCACGAGCGCACGTCGCCTCTCTGCACCAGCTACCGCTGGAAGGACTGGGCGGGGTATTGCGCCGTCTCCAGCTACGACACCAGCCACGAGCGGGAGTATTTCGCCTTCCGCGAAGCGGCCGGCCTGCTCGACGTTTCCCCTCTCTATAAGTACGAAGTGACCGGCAAAGACGCCGCGGCGCTGCTCGGCCGGATGATGGTGCGCGACGTCACCAAGCTCAAGGTCGGCCGGGTCGCCTACACCTGCTGGTGCGACGATGGCGGCAAGGTGGTCGACGACGGAACGGTGGCCCGTCTGGCCGAGGATCATTTCCGGGTGACGGCGGCCGACCCGACGCTCCATTGGCTCCATGCGCTCTCCCGCGGCTTCGACGTTGCGATCGAGGATTCGAGCGCGCGGCTCGCGGCCTTGGCGCTCCAGGGACCGACCTCGCGCGACATCTTGAAGTGCGTGACAGACGCCGACCTCGACAAGCTCAAGTTCTTCGGCGTGACGAAAGCCACGATCGGCGGTGTCCGAGCCATCCCCGCCTGGATCAGCCGCACCGGCTATACCGGCGACCTCGGGTATGAGGTTTGGGTCGAACGCGACCACGCCCTGGCCACCTGGGATGCCTTGATGGAGGCGGGCCATGCCTACGGCATCGAACCCGCGGGATTGGACGCGCTGGACGTGGCGCGGGTCGAGGCCGCCTACGTGCTGCTCGCCAACGACTACTTCAGCGCCAAGAAGGTCGTCCTCGAATCGCGCAAGTCGACGCCGCACGAGCTGGGCTTCGGCTGGATGGTCGATTTGAACCGCAATTTCATCGGCCGCGACGCGATCGCCACCGAGGTGAAGCGCGGCTCGATCTGGCAGCTCGTGGGCCTGGAAATCAGTTGGGAAGAGCTCGAAGCGCTCTACGCGAGCTTTAACCTGCCGCCGAGCCTTCCGGTCACAGCCCGGCGCGACGCGCTGCCGGTCTACGTCGAGGACGGGCGGCAGATCGGCCAGGCGACCAGCCACACCTGGTCGCCGATCCTCAAGAAATATCTCGCCATCGCCTCGGTCCGTCGCGGCTTCGAGACGCTCGGCGGCAAACTCCTTATTGAGCACACCGTCGAGTACGAGCGGCGCCAGGTGACGGCGACCGTCGCCAAGCTCCCCTTCTACGACCCCGAGAGGAAGCGCAAGCCGTGAGTGCCAAGCAATACGACGCCATCGTGGTGGGCGCCGGCCACAACGGCCTGATCTGCGCGGCCTATCTCGCCAAGGCGGGGCGGAAGGTGCTGGTGCTCGAACGGCGCTATCAGGTGGGCGGGGCGACGACCAGCGAAGAGATCTACCCCGGGTTCACCTATACCTGCTGCTCGTACGTGGTCTCGCTGCTTCGACCGTGGATCATCCGCGACCTCGACCTGCCGCGCTACGGCTACGAGATCCTGCCGCTGGAGTCGACGTTCACGCCGTTTCCCGACGGCCGTTATCTGATGCGCGACAGCGACCCTGAGCGCACCCGCCGCTCGATCGCCAAGTTTTCAGCCCGGGACGCCGAGGTCTACAAGCGCTTCGGCCAAGAGATGGCCGAGCTGGGCAGGCTGATCAAGCCGCTGATCGACGACCCCGCCCCCGATCCGCTGTCGCGCGATCCGCGCGAGCTGCTGCGCCTCGGCCGGCTGGGCAAGCAGCTGCGCGGCCAGGGCGACGAGTGGCTCTACGCGAACGTCAAGATGATGACGATGAGCGCGGTCGATTTCCTTTCGGAGCGCTTCGAGTGTGAAGAGCTGATCGCGCCGATGGCGATCTCGGGGATCATCGGCACGTTCCTCGGCATCCGATCCCCCGGCACGGCGTACGTCCTCCTCCATCACTACATGGGCGAGATCGACGGCAGCTTCCGCGCCTGGGGCCTCCCCAAGGGAGGAACGGGGGCCATCGCGAACGCGATTGCCGCATCGGCCAAAGCGCTCGGCGTGGAGATCCGCGCCGAGGCACCCGTCGCCCACCTGTTGATGAAGGGAAACAAAGCGACCGGCGTGGTGCTCGAAAACGGCGATGAGATCCACGCGAAGGCGGTCGTCTCCGGACTCGATCCTCATCGGACCTTCTTGAAGCTGGTGGGCGAAGAGCACCTCGACCCCGAGATCACCCAACAGGTCAAGCGCTTCAAGATGCGCGGCTCGTCCGGCAAGGTCAACCTGGCGCTCGATGCCCTGCCCGACCTTGCGTGCCTGCCGGGTCCGGGGCCGCAGCTCACCGGCGGCATCACGATCGCACCGTCGATCGACTACCTGGAGCGCGGCTACGACGAGGCGAAATACGGCGCCTTCTCGAAAAAGCCGTTCATGGACATCCTGATCCCGTCGCTCACCGATCCGACGGTCGCCCCACCGGGCAAGCACACGATGTCGATCTTCGTCCAGTACGCGCCCTATCACCTTAAAGAAGGCGCCGCCGATTGGCCGAACCAGCGCGAGGCGTTCGGCGACGCGGTGATCGATACGCTGTCGGAATACATGCCGAACCTGAAGGATCGAATCCTCCACCGCCAGGTGCTCTCCCCCTGGGATCTGGAGCAGATCTACGGTCTCACCGAAGGGAACATCTTCCACGGTGAGCTGTCGCTCGAACAGCTCGCGTTCCTCCGCCCCATGGCCGGCTGGAGCCGCTACAAGACCCCCGTCGACAACCTCTGGATGTGCGCCTCGGGCACCCACCCGGGAGGCGGCATCATGGGCGCGCCCGGAGCGCTCTGCGCCCGGACGATGCTCGGGAAGCGGGCGGTCTGATGGCCGCCTCGGCCAATACCATCGTCATCATCGGAGCCGGCCCGAACGGTCTCGCCGCCGCGGCGCGGCTCGCCCAGGCGGGCAGGAAAGTCCTGGTCGTCGAGCGCGGCGTGGCGGTGGGCGGCCTCTCGGCGCGGCATGAATTCCACCCCGGGTACGCGGTCGCCGGTATCCTCCACGACGAGGCACTGCTGCCCCGCGCGGTGGCGGAAAAACTCGGCCTCTCCCGCCAGGGTCTCAAGTTCCGGAAGGCTCCGGCGACCTACCTTGCGGAAGGTAATGGCCCCGGGCTCCTGCTCCCGAGCGACGCGGCGGGAGCGGCCGAGGCGATCGGCCGGCGCTCCGCGCACGACGCCAAGAGTTATACGGCGATGCGCGCGTTTCTCGACCGGATCACGCCGTTGTTCGCCTCAATTCTTTCCGAGCCGCCGCCTGCCATTTCCCCCGGCTCGGCCGGCGACCTCTGGCAGATCGCCAAGCGCGGTCTCTCGCTCTTCCGGATCGACCGCAAGGATCTCCTGGAGCTGGCGCGCGTGGCGCCGATGTGCGTCGCGGACTTCCTGAACGAACGGTTCGAAACCCCGCTCCTGGTCGAAGCGCTCGCCGCCCCCGCGGTCGCCTCCACCTGGTCCGGCCCCTGGTCGGCCGGCACGATGACCAACTTCCTCCTCCGCGAATGCGCCGGAGGCGAAGCGATAGAAGGGGGACCGCCCGCGTTGATCGCAGCCCTCCTCGCCGCCGCAAAGACCGCAGGGGCCGAGATCCGCACGGGAGCGGAAGTCGCGCGCATCCGTCTGGATCAAGGCAAAGTCGCGGGCGTCGCGCTCGCCAACGGCGAGACGATCGACGCGAACGTCGTCCTCTCCTCCGCCGACCCCAAGGGGACGATGCTCAAACTGCTCGCCCCGGGTACGCTGCCCCTCAAGATCGAAGAAGAGTTCGTCAACCTGCGCGCCCGCGGCACCGCGGCGAAGGTTCACCTCGCCCTCTCCGGTCCACTCGAATGGAAGGGTGGCGAAGCCGCCCACGAGGCGATCCGCATCGGAGGTGGCCACGTGGACGACCTGGAGCGCTCCTTCGACGCGATCAAATACCGGCAATTCTCCGAGAAGCCAAACCTCGAAATCCGCGTCCCCACCCTCGCCGATCCGGAGCTAGCCCCCGCCGGCCACCACACCGTCTCGATCCTCGCAAGCTTCGCCCCCTACAAACTAGAAGGGGGCTGGACCGACGCCGCCCGCGAAAAGCTGGGCGACGCCGTGATCGCCGTCCTCGAACAACACGCCCCCAACCTCGAGAGCCGCCTCGTGGCTCGCGAAGTCCTCTCCCCCGTCGAACTGGAGACCCGCTTCGCCCTCACCGGAGGCCAGCTCCACCACGGCGAAATCGCCCTCGACCAACTCCTGATGATGCGCCCGGCGCCCTCGGCGCCGCGCTACAAGACGACGGTCCCCGGGCTGTATCTGGGCGGGGCCGGAAGCCATCCGGGCGGCGGGGTGCGGATGACGGCGGGGGTTTTGGCGGCGGAGGCGGTGTTGGGGGGCTGAGGGAACTGGAATCATGTCCCGAACAGATCCAATCGTCGAAGAAATCCACGCGGTTCGCGAAGAGATTGCGCGGGCGGCCGGCTACGACCTGGAGAGAATTCTGGAGACCGCCAGAGAACGGCAAGCGGCAGCCGGTGTGCAGGCGGTACGGCTTTTCCCGAAAAAGCCCGAGCTCGTCAAGAAGGCATCGTGAGAGGCGGACAGTGGGGACGGTCCTAAGCCATGGACAAGCTCGCAGCCATCCTGGACGCAGCCCAGACCCTCTCACACGATGAGCGGCGTCGGCTCATTTTGAAGCTGGAGGCTCTTGAAGCGGTGGAGCATTCAGGCGTCCCGCCGAGCCGGGAGCCGCTCGCAGCGCTCCGGGCTCTCTCCGGTTCGGCTCATTCCAGTTTCGCGGACATTTCGACCGACAAATACACCCACGTCGCCGCGGCCGTACTCGACTCCGCCGATTGAGGAGAGAGGAAGCGGGTTCGTGGACACCGACGGGTTCGTGGACCTGCCTCGCTCGATCGCTGACATGCCTGCGTGCTAGAGGATCAAATCCAAGAGGTCGCGTAGATGACGATCACGCTCCAGCTTTCTTCCGAACAAGAGCACCGGTTGCGGGCCGGCGCCGCCCAAAAGGATGCTCAAGTCGTACGCGAGATCCTGATTCAGGCCGTCGATTCCACGGTCGAAGGGCTTCTGCGCACCTCTTTTCATCGACTCAAAGGCAGTACGCTCACCGCATTGCTCGATGAAATCGCTGACGGGTTTCGCGGCGCGCCTGTGTTGTCGGACGAAGCGGTATCCCGAGCTGGGATCTACGCCGACCATCCCTGAGCATCGGCTTATTGGTAGACGCCGACAGTACCAACTAATCCGCCGACAAAGTCTTTAGCTGGCTCATAGAGAGCGAGATTGCCCGGTATTGGCGAGGTTTTTTAGTAGGCCTAGGTGCAGTTCGTCAAGAAACTGCCGTCCACCCGAATCAGCGATTACACGGCCATCGTAATTCACTCCATAAACTGCCACTCCAATATCGCTTCCACTTGGACGGAACGAGCGAGTGTACAGAATCTTCGCGCTGTAAGCAGTCGCTAGTGCGGGTCCCCAAACCTCATCTAATGGAACCGAAATGGAGACAATCTCGCCATGAGTCATGCCCTCAACAGCCTTGGAAAATGAAGGCGAATCAAGAACTGCAGGGAGATGGTCCTCAAGAGAGCCCGGGAGAGCGTCAAGAAGCTGGCGGTATGGTTTGAAGGTATCATCGAGAAGCAATCTAAGACCCTGAAGTAAGCGTCGCATCTGGTCCGGCGGGTCCTTAACAAGGGCGTGACGAAGCGTTCGGACTTCGGCCAGAACGTCACGGATTTCGGCTTTCAGCGGATCGGCATGGCGCGCTAGGAGGTCTCCAAATAGGTGTGCAAGCTGAGTTCGAATGTGATCACGGGCGTCGGAGACCGAACCAAATGAGAGGATTGCGTTATTCCGGGGACTCTCCATAACCTCCGAGATGAATGCGAAAGTGTCTTGTGGATTTTCAAGCCCTGGGAAGCTCAGCCCGGTGTGCGTTGAGTTCGCCGCGTGAACAGCCTGAAAGGCAAGAACTTCACTGTCTACTAGGCAATAGATCGGGATCTTGCGGTCAAACGCAGTGCGGAACTCGTTGTGGGTCACGCTTACGCCACTCACCGTGGGCGTACCATAACGCTTGCCTATGATTACGACTGCAATCTGGCACTGCGAGATCGCGGCATAGCAAGAAGTCTCGGCCGTCTGGTCTGGCAGAAAACCAACCCCGCTGTACTCACTCATCACGGGCTGGAGTCCCAGTTCTTTGATGGTATCCCTTACGGCAGAGCGTAGGTGATGAAGATCAATGATCGTGGAGCTAATAAAGACACTGGGAACCATCAACTTCTCCTCTTGCTTTTCAGAGCAGGCAGTCGATTCCCTCAGCGCCAGCTATGAAGCTTCAAGCCAGGAATCCGCCCAAAGTGATCGAGGTTCTCCGTTACCAAATCAGAGCCGTAGATTTGGGCCGTCGCGGCGATCAGGAGGTCGGCGTCTGAGATCAGGGCGCCCCGGCCTCGGAGGTCGGCATAGAACTCCGCGGCACGAACGACGATGGCGTCAGAGAGTGGGAGCACCACGCTCGACCGGCATTGAATCTCGAGCCGTTCGATCTGACGGTGCGCGGCTTTCGCCAGGAGCCCGCGGAGGACCTCGAACCTCGTAATGATCGAGAAATGAAAACGGCGGTGGTGATCAAGATACTCGCGGGCACGACGTGCGACCGAGAGATCGCGCAGCTTGAGGACCTCCGACAGAGTGTCGGTATCGATGAGCGGCGGAGTGCCCGCGGGCGTCATCCTTCGCGGGACGAAAAGTGGCTGCGGTCCAGGGCGATCTCTTCGATCTCCTGGATCTGATCGTCCGAGAGACCCTCATAGACACTCTGCCAAGCTGCGAGAGTGGCCTCAGGAGAAGTCTCGGGCTCGGAGAGAATCTCGACCTTCACCTTCTGGTGCTCTTCGAGACCTGGGTCTTCGAGAGGACGGAAGACTCCATTTTCGTAGACTGCTGTGAGGAATCGAGTCATGGCGGCATTTTCCTCGCATAGCTTCAGTATCGTAGCACCGGGCGGACCCGTTCGGACGACTCACGAGAGAAAGCCATGAGCACGACGATTTGGCATGAACATCAAGACCTCATCGAGGCCACTTGCCGGCGCTTGGTGGACCAGCAAGTGATCGAGCCGCTCTCCACGGACGAAGAGGAGACAGGTCGCTGGAATCTCCACGAGCTGGCGTCTCTGATCGAGGGTTACTTCCACGTCCAACTCGATCTCACCGGGCTCTCCGAGATCGAACGTCTCGCCTACGAGAGGCGCGTCAGCTGGGACAGAGGTCTGCTCCCCAGCCCTCACAGCGAGTGGCGCCATCCGTTCTGGCTCCTCGCCGAGGGCCGACGCGTCGGCACGCTCGCCGTCCCGACGATGATCTCGGGGCGCGATCTGATCTCCGTTTCGAGCCTGTACGTCGATCCGGCGGCGCGCCGCGGCAGTATCGCCCGCCGCGCTCTCGAAGCGGTTTTCCACGCCGCTCTCGAACAGGGTGCTGGAGGAATTCGGCTCGATACGAACTGGACCTGGCAGCCTGCGGTGCGGTTCTATGCGCGCATCGGGATGTGGGTGAGGATGTGGAAACACAATCTGGTCTTTACGTGGCAAGCGGCTTTGCCGCCCTACCGAGTCGAGATCGGCGAGGCCGAAGCACGTTTCCAGATCGATGAGGACGGTCGATGGATCACGAGGGTGACCGCCCAAAATCTCGGCGACCGGCTCGGCTGGGAGCCCACCGCTCTCGACCCCGGCCTTGGTGAAGCGTTCTACTGTATCCCCGGTACTTTCGCGCTCCACCTCGCACTGGCCGGCTGGCCGCTCATTCGCTCCGACGAGACCTGGGAACACCGCCACAACTGGGCAGACGCGGGCGAGCCCGAAGGTCTTGCTTACAAAATCGAGATCTTCGAGGCCATCGACCGCAAGCGTGGGTTCGATGTCCGGACCCCGCGAATCCCGGGGCTGGGGTACCGCGACTTGAGTGAGATCTGAGGTCTCGTCAAATTTGGAGTGCGCCGACATGTCGGCGCTTTGATCGTGGCGACGTGTCGCCACACCCACTTCGGTCGAGGCTCCGGGTTAGATGTTCCAAGGCAGAGATTCGAGGCTTCGAGAGCGCCGACGCGTCGGCGCTCGGAAAGCGGCGACACGTCGCCGCACTCCAAAGGGAATGCCGGGATTGATCTGCAGCGCTGCCCCCAACGAATACGGCTCGCAAGCCATGAAATCGGGACGTAGATCAAGAATCCGGGACGCATTGCCATGATACGGGACGTATAGCCATAATTCGGGACGCAACGCCAGAATTCGGGACGAATAGCCAGAATCTGGGACGTATTATCCGATTTAGGGACGTATAGCCAGAGTACCGGGCCGACTTACCGCTTCTTGGGACGCATTTCCGGAATACGGGACGTAATGCCCGAGAACGGGACCGCACGTCAGAGGTTGGGACGCGCGCTCGGAATACGGGACGTGTTCAGCGACTTGGGGATGTATCACCCACGATTCCGCCGCCTCACCTAACGCCGGGACTTCCGGCCAGAAATCGGGACGTGGATCGTCAGGCCGCAGCGTCCCGCGGCGTCACGGCCTCATCCCTTCTTCTTGGCCAGCGCGGCGGCGATTTCTTCGCGGATCAGCTCGCGCAGGCTCTCTTTGAGGTCGGCGTCCGGCTGTTTCGCGGCCGCTCCGCGTTTGCTGGGCGGATCGGGGTTGTGGACGATCCAGTCTTCCAGCCGGTGCGGCAACGAGCGTTCGGCTTCGGCGTGGGCGAGCCGAAAGAAGTCCGAGGCCGGAACTTTGAGGTATCGCGCCAAGCCGTTCACGTGGCGGACGCGCAGTTCCATCTGGCCGCTGAAAATCTCGTCTAAACGACCGTGGCCGATTTCCATCGCCTGCTCGACTTCGTGCTTCGTTCCCGGCGCGGCGGCAACCGCCCTGCGCACGATGTCCAGCACCGCTTTGGTGTCTTTGTCGCTCATCGTGCGACTCTATGAAGAGGAGGCGAGCGCCGCAAGCGAGCCACCGAGCCGAGCCGGATCGGGCAAGCAGGGGAATCGCCGAAAAACTTCTCTTTCTCCGCCCTTCACCTCTCCTCGCCCACCGCGGCCCCGCAATGGGGGCAGCTCAACAGCTCCTGGGCGAAGGCTCCGCCGCAGTGGGCGCAGAAAATGCGGCCGGCGAGGCTGTTGGGGTCGAGCTTCTTCAGCTCCGGATAGTTGGCTTCCAGCTCCGCGGTGCTCATCCGGTCTTCTTCGGCGGCGGGTGACCAGACGACTTCGATCGCAACCACCTCACCGCTCGTCAGGGTGGCTCGTTCGGCGAGCCCGGCGCGGATTTGGGCGGCGAGGTCCGTGGTGGATGCCTCGGCGAAGGAGCGCCAGGTGACGAGGAGCAAACTGACGACGACGGTTCCGGCTCCTTCTTCCGGGCGCGGCACGATCGGAACGGCCGGAGGCGCGGCCTCCGTGACCAGCCCGCCGTCTTCGCTACGAATCAGCTCGCGGCGGAAGCGCGAACGTGCCCAATGGCAGAACTCCAGGAAGCGCGGCTCCGCGGTGGTGGCGGAGACCCCTTGCGAATTTTGGGCGGCGTAAAGCCACGACCGTTCCGCCCGTTGGAGGGCCAACACCACCTCGCGCAGCATCTCCGCCCGTCCTTCGGCGGTCCCCCCGAGCTTGCGGGCGGCGAGCGCCGCCAGCGCGGCCTGAAGCTCGCGCCGTGCGTTCCAATCGATCCCGAGAACCAGCGAGCTGAGAACCATGGAGCTGGTGGCTGGGCGAGTCCCGGAGCCTTTAGCTTGAGAACTCAGCCATGACAGAAACACAAACCCGCCGAGGACCACAAACATCACCATGCCCGAGCTCGATCCCCCTCCGGATCCACCGCCGGACGAGTACGAACCCGAGCTATCGCCCGAAGATCCCGAGCTGCTCCCGCTGGAGGAGCTGCTGGACCCTCCCGAAAAGCCGGAGCCGCCCATGCTGCCGCCGGTATCCTGCGCCTGCGCGGCGAGGCAGGCCATGAAGACCCCGAGCATCCAATGCACCACGATCTTGCGGGACACGATGCGTAAGCGTAGCACTGCGGTCTTCCGGAGAGGATGGAATCTCCAGAGGAGAGCCTCCGCAGCTCTCGACGGACCCGCAAAGCCATTCATCCCTGAATAGATGCAACTGGTCCCAACCGGCTCACCCTCGCCCGCGCTACGGGTCTACGATCGACCCCGACCTCAGACGACCCGCGGGGCGAAGTGTCCTCCCTCCTTCGCATCGTGGGTCGTCGAGCTCTCCTCCTCAGCCGGCGAGGCCGGGCGGCATCCCCCCTGACGCCTCCCGATCTCGTCGGCCCCTTTTTTTCTGCGCATCGAATCGGCGGCAGGCCAGCCCCGTTCATCTGGCGTTCATCCCTCTCTTGCTAGTTTGTCGACATGAAGGAAATCCCGACGTTCCGGCTCTGGATCTATGCCTTCCTTCTGGCGGGAGGTCTCGCCATGCCGTCCGTTCCGCTGATCGCCCAGACTGCGGCGGTATCTCTCCCCACGCCCGCCGAAATCGAAAAGAGCGGCGCGACGATCGGCGAGGTGACGTTTCGGCGTAGCAACATCTTCGATCCAAGCGTCCCGGCAGAGAATCGGAAGCTGTTCCGGGCGGCCAATCATCTCCACCGGACGACGCGCGAGCACGTGATCGAGGATCTCCTGCTATTCCGGCCGGGCGACCGATATACGGTGCAGAAGATCGAGGAATCGGAGCGCCTGCTCCGGGCGACGCACTATTTCTATGATCCGGAAATCCACGTCGTCCGCGTCGGCGAGGGGAGAGTCGACCTGCGGGTCGTCACCCGCGATGTGTGGACGCTCAAAGGAGGCGCCGGGGTCGGCCGGAGCGGCGGCACGAACTCAACCCATTTCAAGCTGGAGGACACGAACCTGCTCGGCACCGGGCAGACCCTGGAAGTCGAGCGATCGTCCGACGTCGACCGCACCAGCTCGCGGCTCCACTATCGGGACCCCAACGTCGGGCACAGCCGGGTTCTCGTCGATCTCGGGTACTCGAACAACAGCGACGGCGACTTGAAGAGCTTCCAGGTCGAGCGTCCGTTCTACGCGTTCGACAGCCGTTGGGCCGCCGGACTCACGGCGGTCGCCGACGATCGGGTCGATTCGCTCTACCGGCTGGGCCACATCTTCGAGGGGTTTCGCCACAGACAGGACAAGTTCACGCTCTACGGCGGCCTGCTGCGCGGCGGTTCGCTGAGCACCGGCGGCGTGATCGACAAGGACGCGCGGGCGCATCGATTTTCGGTCGGCTTCACCTACGAACGCAATCGGTTCGCGCCCGACCCCGACCGGCGGCCGCCCGCCGTTCTGCCGCCCGACCGGACGCTCGCCTATCCTTGGCTCGCGTTCGATTCGGTGGGCAACGACTACTGGAAGACGCGCAACTTCGATCAGCTCGGCCGGGCCGAAGACCTCTCGCTCGGGCGACGCTTCCACGGCCGGCTCGGGTTTTCCTCCACCGCGTTCGGTGCCCATCTCAATGAAGGGATCTTCGACAGCTCGGCGAGCTGGGGGGTTCGGCCGGCCGCGCATCCCGCCCAGACGATTTTACTTTCCGGCACCGCCTCCGGTCGCTACGGCTCGGCCGGCGGCCGGAACCTGCAAGCGGGCCTGAGAGGGCGCTACTACATCCGGAATTTCGGCGAGCAGCTGTTCCTCGCGTCGCTCGAAGCGGATGCCACCCATCGGCTCGACCCGGAAAACCAGCTGCTCTTAGGGGGCGACAGCGGCCTGCGCGGCTACCCGCTGCGTTATCAGGACGGCGACCACCGGATTCTCTTCTCGCTCGAACAGCGGGTGTTCACGAATTGGTATCCCTTCCGCCTGTTCCACGTCGGCGGCGCGATCTTCTTCGACGCGGGCCGGGTCTGGTCGAACGATCCAGCCAAGTCGGCGCAGATCCAAGGGCTTCTCAAGGACATCGGCTTCGGATTGCGTCTGGGCTCCAGCCGCTCGTCGCTTGGCTCGATCGTCCACCTAGACCTCGCCTTTCCCTTGGACGGCGACAGTTCGATCAAGAGGGTACAATACCTGGTGACATCGAGCACCGGGTTCTAGGGCGCCGGACGTTTCGGCGTGTGCCAGGTGAAGTTGACCACGATCGGCTGATCGATCCCCTTGTGGATCACCCGCTCGGCACCGAAGTGGTAGACCGTGGCGCCGAGGTCTAGCCCAAAACCGGTCCTAGCGTGCTCGAAAGCCAAGCCCGCGCCGACGTAGCCGTCACCCATGTGGAGGCCGCCGGTTTTTCCGGAAAGATCGAAGCCGGGACCGGTGATCCGCCCGGTGAATCCTTGCCGCGGCAGCGGCAGCGCGCCGATCACCCGCGGCGCCATGGTCCAGCCCTTGCCCAGCGGGCGCTCGTGGCGCCAACCGACGTACGGGGTGACGAAATCGTAGGTGGCGCTGTGGTCCAGCACGCCGGATGCCCCGGCGTTGCGTCCGGTCACCAGCCGATAATCGAGCGTGTAGCCGGCGAGGTCGAGCCGCTCAAAGAGCGCGCCGAACGTCCAGGTGGTCGCCCGGCCGCCGGGTTGCCAAACCACTCCGCCGCCGACGCCGAAGTGCTTGAGATCTCCTTGGGGATTCGAGAACGTCGCAAGCTCCGGCAGGTCGAGCGGAATGTCGTTGCGGAAGATCGGGTGGAACAGATCGCGACCGGAGCTGCCGGAAAAGCTCATCGCATCGTAAAAGCCGACCGCCTGGAGGCCCCAGCGGTCGGAGAGCGCCCGGGTGGCGCCGAGGCCGAACAGCACTCCCCCGACGTCGACGAAACCGCCGCCGTTCTTCGCCCCCGCGATCTGCGCCTGGAACTGCCACTCGCCCCGCGCGCTCCCCGACAGGGAGGGCCCGGCGAGCGGCATGGTGAGGTAGCGCACGTTCATCGCGCTTTCCGGCAGGTGCTCGGTGATGAACTCGATGTCGTCGCCGGGATTGGCGACCGCGGCCTTCGCGGCCGGCGCGAGGCCGATTGCTGATGCCAAAGTCGCGGCGAGGACCGTCAGCGAAAACTTTGGAGAAGGTTTCATTTCTTCGCCTCCGCCACCCGACCGCTAGGGGTCGGCAGCAGGTAGCCTCCGGTGCGGTAGAGCTGGTCGGCCCCGTCGTAATAGGCGATCGCGTCCTCGATCAGCTCGTGCCCTGCTTGATCCGGACGCGGGATCGCCACGAATTGATCGTCCGCGCCGACCGAAAACAGCGAGGCGCGCCCCTGCAAGCCCAGCACGGCGATCCGCCCGCCGCGCATCAGGGCGATCTCGTTGTTGTGGGTCATGAGCGCGCGGCCCTGCTCGGGCGGGATGTGAAAAACGTCGTGGCCGAAGAAACGCGACTCGTAGCTCATCCCCAACAGTCCGAGGATCGTCGGCGGCAGGTCGAGCGAAGAGGCGAGGGTGTCGATCCGCCCCCCCGCCGGCACCAGCCCGGGCGCGAGGAACAGGATCGGCACCTCGTAGCTCGGCAGCGGAATCGCCTCGGCGCCGTAGACCCGCGCGCCATGGTCGCCCATCAGCACGAACAGGGTGTGGTCGAAGAAGGCGTGGCTCTTGGCCTGTTCGATGAACCGGCCGAGCGCCCAATCGGCGTAACGCACGACGTTTTCGCGCCGCTTGAGCTTCGGGTCGGGACGGATCGGCCCGTCGGGAAAGGTGTAGGGCCGGTGGTTCGAGACCGACAGGACCAGGGTGTAGAACGGCTTGCCCGCAGCCTCGAAGCCATCCATTTGGACCAACGCCTGATCGAAGATCGATTCGTCCGCCGCTCCCCAGGCGGTGGTAAAGGTACCGTCGGGATAATCCTTCTGCTCGAAGATTCGATCGACGCCGTTGTTCGAAAGATAGCCGCCCATGCCGTCGAACAGCGCACGCCCGCCATAGACCCAGAGCGTCCCGTAACCGCGCTCGCGCAGCAGGCCGGGGAGGGTGAAAAGGTTTTTCGACGCCGGCCGGCGGACCACCGAGATGCCGGGCAGCGGCGGCAGCGACGAGGTCGTCGCTTCGATCGCGCGGATCGTCCGGTTGCCGGTCGAATAGGCGTGGGTGAGCAGCGTGCCCTCGGCCGTGAGAGCGTCGAAACTGGGCGTCAAGGAGACCGGCCGCGGATGGAGCGCGCCGATGAACTCCGAACCCAGACTCTCTTCGAGCACGACCACCACGTTCCACGGCCGGGGCTGTGCCTGACCGCGCACCGCGCGGAGGGTCGATTTCGGCGCGAACGTCCCCGGCACCGTGGCGGGCTCGGTGAGCAGCCGGCGGAGCCGCGGGAAGACCTGCGCGTCCGGCCGGGTGGCGTAGAGACCTTCGTAACTCGCGTTGCTCCCGGCGAGCGCCGCGGCGAAGCAGAGGTAGCCGTTGGCCGCGATCTGGTTGACCGCGCGGTCCGCAGAGACTTCCGCGAGACCCGACGGCAGAAGGAAGGTGAGCGCGAGAACGACCGCGAGATAAACCCCGAACCCGGGTAGCCGTTGGCGCAACCGGACGGGATCATCCCAAGCCCTGGCGATCGGCCGGCGGAGGGCGGCGAGCAGGCCGACCGTCACGACCAGCAGGACCGCGACGATCTTGCCGGTCGGGTAGCTCTGCCAGATGTTGTCGGCCACCTCGGTCGGAAACATCAGGTAGTCGACCGCGACGAAGTTGAATCGGCCGTTGAACTCCAGGAAGAAGAACAGCTCGACGACCGCGACGAACAGCGCGCCGAAGATCGCCAGGAACAACCCGACCCGCAGCAGGATGCGCTGCCAGGCCCTAGCGAACCAGCGCTCCGGCAGCAGGGTGAGATAGATCATCAGCGGCAGGGCCACCCAAAGCGCCGCCAGAAGGTCGAGCAGCGCGCCGCTGCCGAGCGCAGCGAGCGTCGTTCCGAGCCCGTTCTTGGTCGGCACGTGCTGAACGCAAAGCAGGACGATGCGGGTGATCAGAGCCAACGACCAGAGAAATGCGATCCAGATGAAGGCGAAGCGAAATCGGCTGGCGAACAATCGGCGAAGCCGGGAGGGGGCGGAGGAGGCGAGCATAAGCGGCAGTCTACGCTGGGGGAGATGAAACCGGCATGAACGGCCAACACGACCGTATCCAAGGCCTGGCACCGCAGTTGCTCTCACCCCATCGGCCGGCCAATTCGGCCAACTCGCTGCCTGGGGAGACCCGTTTCGATGCGCGCACCTTGTCTCGTCTTCGCGAGTCTGTTCGCGGTCGCCGGCCTGGCGTCCGCGAGCGTCGCGAAATCCTCAGCATCCTCAATACCCCCGAAGCTCAACCCCAAGCTTCGCGAGCAGGTTCTCAACCACACAGGATTCGGCCCGCTCGCCCTTTATCGCGAGAGCGATCATCCACCGCATGTCGTGGTCTTCCTCTCCGGCGACGGCGGCTGGCGGCTCGGGGTGGTCGACATGGCGCGCCATCTCGCCGACCTCGACGCCCTGGTGATCGGGGTGGACATCCGGAAATACCTCAAGTCGCTCGACAAGGCCATAGCACCGTGCAGCGACGCCGCCGCCGATTTCGAAGAGATCGGCCGCTACGTGCAAAAGGAGCTCGGCTATCCCGCGCTCAAAAGCCCGATCCTGGTCGGCTACTCCTCCGGAGCCACCCTGGTCTACGCCGCGTTGGTGCAGGCCGAGCCCGAGCACTTTCGCGGCGCTTTAAGCCTCGGCTTCTGTCCGGATCTGCCCGTGGTCAAGCCTTTCTGCGCCGGCCGCGGGCTGCGGTTTACCGCCAACCCGAAAGCTAAAGGAGTGCTGTTCCAGACCACCGCGACGCTCGAAGATCCCTGGTACGTTTTCCAGGGGAGCATCGATCAGGTCTGCAATCCGCAGGAGACCGCCGACTACGCGAAGAAGGTTCGCCATGGCGAGCTGGTCTGGCTCGACAAGGTGGGACACGGCTTCTCGGTTGAGAGGCGCTGGCTGCCGCAGTTTGCCGACGCGTTCCAGCGCGTCGCGGGCACGAGATGAAGCCGCGCGCTCTGGCACTTATCGCGCTGCTCGCCGTCGTTCCTCTCGAAGCCGCCTCACTGCCGATCACCGAGCTGGCCCTCGGCCGATTCGGCCGCGTGGTTCTCCATCGCCCCGCCGGGACGCCGAGCCAGGTGGTGTTGCTCGCCTCCGGAGATTCGTCCCACGACCCCCTGCTCGCGATCCTCACGCGGGAGGCGACGGAGCGGGGCGCCCTGGTGGTCGAATTCGACACCCGGGCCTACCTCGCCACGGCCGGGGCCGCCAAGGGCTCCTGCATCTACGCCGCGGCGGATCTGGAGCGGCTGTCCCAAGGGGTGCAAAAGCAGCTCGCCCTGCCGGTCTACCGGCCGCCGGTGCTGATCGGCTATTCCTCCGGGGCCACGCTGGTCCATACCGCGTTCGGGCAAGCTCCGCCGAGCACGTTCGGCGGCGCGATCAGCCTGGGGCTCCGTCCGGAGCTTAAGACGCCCATGCCCCTGTGTGCCGGCCACGGCGTGCCGCGCGGTTCGATCGAGATCCCGGCGCCCGGAGCCGTCGGAGACCTCGCGGCGGAGCCAAACTGGCTTCCCCGGTTCCGCAGCGCTTGGGCCGAGCTTTCCGCTCCGCTTCCGGGCACGACCCCGGCGGCCGCGGTCGCCGACCTGCCGCTGATCGAGGTCGCGGTCGCCGGCCGGGCCGACCCGGCCGCTCCGCTCGCGGTCATCCTTTCCGGCGATGGCGGCTGGGCCGGATTGGACAAGGAGCTGGCCGGCGCGCTCGCCGAGCGTGGAATCCCGACGGTCGGCTGGAACACGCTTTCCTATTTCTGGACCGCGCGCACCCCGGAGGGGATGACCCACGACCTCGCCCTTGTCATCCGCCACTACCAGGCCGCCTGGCGGCGCGACCGGGTGCTGCTGATCGGCTATTCGTACGGCGCCGACGTGCTGCCGTTCATGGCGAGCCGGCTGCCCGCCGACCTCTCCGCCCGGATCGCGGGGGTGGCACTGCTCGCGCCGAGCCAGGAGACCGCCTTCGAATTTCACGTCAGCAATTGGCTCGGCGGCCTCGCCGGGGGTGCGGACGACCAGCACCCGGTCCTGCCTGAGGTGAAGAACCTCGCCGCCAAGCTGCCCGGCGTGCCGCTCCTTTGCCTGTACGGCGAAAAGGAGACGGACACGATCTGCCCGGAGATCCGGCCGCCCCTGGGCAAGACGATCGCGTTTTCCGGCGCGCACCATTTCGGCGGCAGCTACGGCGAGGTCGCCGATCGGCTGATCGCGGAATTCGCGCCACGGACCGAGGCCGCCGGCCCCGCCGTTGCTGCCCCGAAGTAAGATCGAGATCCATGCGCCGCCGGCTGATGCCTTTCGTTTCGGCCCTGCTGTTTTTGGCCGCGCTCTGGCTCTTGCATCGCGAGCTCCGATCGTTTCATTACCATGAGGTCGCGGCGTTCCTCGCCGCCCTGCCGGCCGGCCGCCTGCTGCTCGCGCTCGCGCTCACCGCGGCGGGATACCTCTCGCTCACCGGCTACGACCTGCTGGCCGGCCGCTACACCGGCCGGGTCCTGCCGTACGGCAAGACGGCGCTCGCCTCGTTCGTCGGCTACGCCGTTTCGAACGCGCTCGGCCATCCGCTACTCACCGGCACGCCGCTCAAGGCGCGGATGTACAACCATTGGGGGATCGCGGCGCTCGACGTCACGCGCCTGGTCCTCTTCAGCTTGGCGACCTTCTGGCTCGGCTTCGGCACCCTTGCCGGGCTGGCGTTCACGATCGAACCGCTCGCCCTGCCCCCCTCTCTGTTGGCGTTCGGGCTCACCTCGGTGCGGCCGATCGGCGTGCTGTTTCTGGTCTTGGTCGCGGCCTACCTCACCGCCAGCGTCGTCGCCAAAGTGCGCTGGAGAGGTCCGATGGTGATCCGCGGCTTCGAGCTGGCGATCCCGCGCCCCAGCTTGGCGCTCGCCCAGGTCGCCATCTCGTCGCTTGATTGGGCGCTTGCCGGAGCGGTCCTTTACGCCCTTCTCCCCGACTCGTGGCGCCTGTCGTTCCCGGCGTTCCTCGGCATCTACCTGCTCGCCCAGATCGGCGGCCTCGCCTCGCAGGTGCCCGGCGGTCTCGGCGTCTTCGAGGGGATTATGGTGGCGCTCCTGCCGACGGAGATTTCGCGCTCCGAGGCGCTCGGCGCGCTGGTCGCTTATCGGGGCATCTACTATTTTCTGCCCCTGCTGCTCGCGGCCCTGCTGCTCGCCGGCCACGAGCTGCGCGAGCGGAGCGAGCAGGTCGGGCGGATCGCCCGGCGGGTCCGGCGGATCGGCCGATTGGGGCCGGAGCTGGTGCCCCCGGTGCTCGCCGTGCTCACCTTCGTCGGCGGCATCTTGCTGCTCGCATCGGGGGCGACCCCGGCGGAGCCCGAGCGCCTGGCCTGGCTCGACAACTTCCTGCCGCTGCCGCTGCTCGAAGTCTCGCATTTCGTGGGCAGCCTCGTCGGCGTGGCGCTGCTGTTCCTCGCCCAAGGCCTGCGCCGCCGGGTGGACATCGCCTATCCGCTGACCGTCGCGATGCTCGCCGCGGGCATCGTCGCCTCGTTGGCCAAAGGGCTCGATTGGGAAGAGGCGCTCGTGCTCGCCGCGATGCTCGCCGCGCTGCTTCCCTGCCGCCGGTTCTTTTCGCGTCGCGCGGCGCTGTTCGGCGCGCCGTTCACCCCGGGCTCGATCTTGGCGATCGCCACGGTCCTCGCCGGTTCGATCTGGCTCGGGATGTTCGCCTACCAGCACGTCGGTTACTCGCACGAGCTCTGGTGGCGCTTCGCGCTCGACGCCAACGCGCCGCGTTTCCTGCGCGCGTCGGTCGGCGGCCTGGCCCTGGTGGTCGCATTTTCGCTCGCCCGCCTGCTGCGGCCGGCCGCTCCCCGCCCGACGCTTCCCTCGCCGGAGGAGCTCGATCTCGCCGGCCGCATCGCCGCGGCCTCGCCCCATTCGAGCGCCCACCTGGCTCTTCTCGGCGACAAGGAGCTGCTCTGGAGCCAGGATCGCTCGGCGTTCCTGATGTACGCGGTCGAGCACCGCGCTTGGGTCGCCATGGGCGATCCGGTCGGTCCGCAAGCCGCGCACGCGGAGGTCGCCTGGCGGTTCCGGGAGCTGTCGAGCCGCTTCGGCGGCTGGCCGGTGTTTTACCAGGTGAGCCCGGCGAGCCTGCCGCTCTACGTCGATCTCGGACTCACCCTGCTCAAGCTCGGCGAAGAGGCGCGGGTGCCGCTCGCCACGTTCGACCTCGAAGGGCGGCCGAGGAAAAAGCTCCGCCACGCGCACAAGAAAGGGGTGGAAGCCGGTTGCAGCTTCGAGATCCGGCCGCCCGGCGACGTGCCGATCGAGCAACTCTCCGCGATCTCGGACGATTGGCTGGCGCACAAAGGGGCGCGCGAAAAGGGCTTTTCGCTCGGCTATTTCGATCCCAAGTATCTCGCCCGAACGCCGGTCGCTTGCGTTTCGTGCGGAGGCCGGATCGTCGCGTTCGCGAATCTCTGGCTCGGCGCGCCGGGCACCGAGATGTCGCTCGACCTGATGCGCTACCACCGCGACGCCCCTGCAGGCGTGATGGACTACCTGTTCCTAGAGCTGCTGCTTTGGGCGCGGCAGGAAGGCTACGCCTGGTTCAACCTCGGCATGGCGCCGCTTTCCGGGCTCGCCGGCCGCGCGCTCGCGCCGTTCTGGAGCCGCCTGGGCTCTTCCCTCTATCGCCACGGCGAGGCGTTCTACAACTTTCAAGGGCTGCGCCAGTACAAAGAAAAATTCGACCCGGTCTGGGAGCCGCGCTACCTCGCCGCCCCCGGCGGCCTGGTGCTGCCGCGGGTCCTGGGAGATCTGGCGACGTTGATCGGCGGGGGTTTACGGGGAGCGTTGGGGCGGTAGGCGACTCACCCATTCCCCAAAATCCACCGCCGGGCCGCCGCGCTGGGAATGGCGGCCGAGGCGAGGTAGCCCTGGTAGAGATCGCAGCCGCGTTCGCGCAGGAAATCGAGCTGCGCCGGGGTTTCCACCCCTTCGGCGACCGTCTGCAATCCCAGCCCGCGGGAGAGCTCGATGATCGCGGTGACGATCGCCCGTCCTTGGCGCCCCTCGTCGATCGCCCGGACGAACTCGCGATCGATCTTGAGCACGTCGAGCGGCAGGCGCTGGAGGTAAGAAAACGACGCATGCCCGGCGCCGAAGTCGTCGAGCGCGATGCGTACGCCGAGATCGCGGATCGCCGAGAGCAGGCGGGCCGTGCGCTCGATCTCGGCGACCGCCGCGTTCTCGGTGATCTCCAGATCGAGCCGGTGGGCCGGCAGGCCGGTCTCGGCAAGGATCGCCTGGATCGTCGCGAGCAGATCGCCGCGCACCAGCTGATGAGGGGAGAGATTGACCGCCAGACGCGCCGAGGCAGGCCAGGCGCTCGCCTCGCGGCAGCCGGCGGCGAGCGCCCAGCGGCCGAGCGCGCCGATCAGGAA
>JBDTZG010000099.1:0-14605 GCA_040005235.1 Acidobacteriota bacterium
GGCCAGGCGACCAGCAAGCGCCCTTTGTCGGCCAATACCATGCGGGGAAAGCCGCTCGCGCGGCTTGCCGTTCAACTTGTTGCTATTAGGCGCCGAGATAAGGCCAGGAAAGCGTAAGTCCCCCACATAGATGGCGAAGGGCCGGCAAACCCAGCTACTGCACTCATGCAGGGCCTCGTCAAAGTCCGCGCCTGCGGAGCCCGAAGAGGTGCAGGTGTAGGTCAGCACGCCGCCTTTCCATGCCAGCCTGTCCGGGCGGTCTGTCCGGCCCAACGGGCCGGGAGAACCTAGCCCAGGGCTGAGGCCGAAGGCCGATGCCCTGGGATGAAAGGCCCCACGGAAAGGCGGCCTGAAAGGCCGCTAGAGGTTTCAGGCCCGCACGTATCGCTCGGCAAATTCGTTTTTCTAGGCATCCAGGAACGCACGGAGTCTGAGGATTTGTCGAGCCTGGGTTCTAGCGGCCTTTCAGGCCGCCAGGATGGTGGTGATCCTTGACCCAGGGCCTCGGCCTTCGGCCCAGCCCTGGGCTAGGTTCTCCCGGCCCGTTGGGCCGGACTCTTGGGTTGCCGGTGCCGCCACCTCGCTCGATGCCGGCGCGCACCCTGGAGCCCCGACGGGGGCGCGGACTTTGACGAGGCCTTGTGCACTCATGCCCGCACCCTATACTTCCTGTTTCGCATGCGCTATTCTACACAGATCGCTTCTCGTCCACGCCGCCGGAGGCCGGTAGTGTTTCCGCCGCCTGTTCTTGTCATCAAGGCAGGTCTCTCGGGAAACGAGATGTCCACATAAGAATTCTTTGAAGCTCCTTGAGAACGTTCCATAAGAAGCGAATCAATGCGCTCGACGCATTTCTTCCTAAGAGGCTAGTCCATGCCCGAGAACGATCGCTAAAAGAAATAGCTGAGTCAGTCGTCCTAATCGGCGTTGACCTGGGAGGTTGGCTTATCGAAGGGCTACATAAGTTAGGTGTATATATTCCTGAGACTCTGAGGCCTACGGCTACGCTGCTACTCGTCGCATCCCTCTGCCTCGCTGCGGGCTTGGAACGCGCTACGAGCATGCGTAAATTGTTGCTATCAGAAAAAGAGACGTCGGAAAAACTCGATAAGCTGTTGCTCATCGTCGGAAACGAAGAGGTCGAAATCGGCCGGCTCGGAGAGAATCTACATATCGCAGATTTTTTGATGGGTTCCCCCGATATTACGAATGCCGCCATCGAACTCTTAGACGCTACCGAGTCAGATAAAGCTGCAAATGACCGGGACATCCTCGCCACTGGGCAATTTTTCAGCTCCGAGTCCGACCATTTGGCCGATGCCTATTATGCCAAGATTGCCGATCGAGTACGGGTTGCGCATGAGCACCGAGGTTCAATGGCGTACCATGTGGTTTTGTCATTGGCAGACCCCAGGCTTTCGGAGGCAATCGAAAGGCGGAAGAAGCACTTTAGGGCCGTCGGCCTAACGGAAGACAAGATCAAATTTCATTGCATTGAGAGCAAATGGCCCTTCGAGGTCTTAATAGGTATTAACCAAGCAATCGTTGCGTTTCCCGATCCCGACGGAAAGAACCCCCACTTTTTCGCCCTGAGAATCAGAGACGAATCTTTTGTCGCCAAGGCGAGGAAGTGGTACCGCTCCATAGTAAGTCACTACGCTAAGGACTATCCGCTATAGGATAATCTGAATTGGCCTTGAAAGGCGGCGCGTCTCTAGGTGAGGTTTCAGGGGCCAAGTTAAGAGCGAAAAAGATCCAGAGGCTTGCTGTGGTATGGCCCGAAGCCAAGGCTCAATCTTAACGGCGCCGCGCTTGAGCAAGCCGATCCAACGCGACACTCACCGCGCGCAGCCGGCCCGGAGACCCCGGTTCCGGCCAGGCGACCAGCAAGCGCCCTTTGTCGGCCAATACCATGCGGGGAAAGCCGCCCGCGCGGCTCGATTCGGTCGTCGCGACCGTGAACGCGGCGCCGGACGGTCCGGCAGGCGCCACGCGCTGAAGTCGCAGGCCGGAACGCTTGGTTGTCCCGGGTTCCCGCCCGATCCAAGAAACGATTGCATCGCCCTTGGGATCGAGCGCCAGATCGACCCGCCCGAGAGGTTTGTCGGTATCGAGCGGAATCGGCGGCGCAAACGTCGCGCCGGAATCTTCCGAGAAGGCGATCTGGACGCGCGGCGAAGGGGCGCCGGTAAACCAGGCGACGGCCACCCGACGGTTCAGGGCCGCGACCGCGGGGCCATTCACCGGACAACCCTCGATGTGCCAACCGTCGGCATGAACCGGCGTCGGCGCGCTCCAGCCGGTCGGGGTGAAACGCCGGATCGCGATGTCGCGAATCTCGTCGGGCGAGCGGTCGCGATATACCACGACCGGACCCTCGGAGGTCATCGCGCTGTCGGTCTGGCAGCAATCGCAGACCCTCTCGTCGAGCAGATCTTCGCCCGAGGCGCCGCGCGTCGGGTCGACGAGCGCCGAGCGCAGGGTCATCGGGCCGCCGCCCTCCGGCATGCCGCGACCGTCGAGCCAGAAGGCGCGCAGGCCGCCGCCTGAAGCGCGCTCGGGTAGCCAGGAGACGAATCCATGCTCGGCCGCCGCAGCGTCGGCCGGCAGCCGGCCCAAAGGGCGCCAGGTCTTCCCGGCGTCGCCGGAGCTCGCAAGCGCGATCGAATAGGCTTCCCCGCCGCCGGCGTCTTGGACGAGCCAATGGGCGACTGCGAGGTTTCCGTTCGAGCCGACGGCGGGAAAGTCGGCCCAGTTGGCGAGCAGATCGTCCCCTTCGGTCACGGTGGTTGGCGGAGACCAGGATGAGTCGACGAACCGCGAGACGCGCAGGCGCCAGCGCTCTCCGCCCGCCTCCCGGCCGGTCTCTTGAGGCGCCGGTTCGAGCCATGAAAGAACCGGCGAGCCGGCGACCGTCGAGAAGCTGGCACCCAGCGCCCCGGCGAGGGCTGGCGGATCGATTTTCACCGGATCAGCGGGCGGCGGGCTCGTTCGCTGGCAGCCGGAGGCTGCCAGGGCGATCACGACCAGCGCCCGCGCCGCAACGAAAGGCCCCCGCGCGGGACGGATCGTTCGACTCATCGGTCCTTCGGGAGGGGCTGTTTGAGCTCCAGGCGCACGTCGGCCAGGTTGCGGGAGAGCGTTATGCCGAGCGGCCGGGCGGCTGCGTCGGTCGACAGCCAGAGCTCCAGGCGACCCTTCCAGTTCCGCTGGCCGTCGACTTCCACACCGCGGATGATGAAATGGCGCGCGAGCACCTTGCGTCCAGAGATCGCCCGCTGCTCCACACCCTGGGGGACGATCTCCACCGGGTAGGTTTTGCCGTCCGACCAGATCTCGATCCGGCGGGTGGCACGCGGCGGATCGCGGCGGATTGAGTAGATCCCGGCGGCGATGTCGAGCACACCCTCGCGATCGACCGATTCGTCTTTCGACTTGGTTTCGCCGCGCCAGTGATAGGAGCTCCAGGCGCGGACCGGCTTCAAGGTGTCGGCATCGACCTCCGAGCCGTAGCGGAAATAGTCGCCGCTCTGGCTGTCGGGCGAGGTGATGGTCAGCTCCGAGCGGAGGTTGCCGTTCGGTTGGATCTTGAAAGCGAGAGATCCATCGCCCTGCCCGGGCAGAAAGACGCTTGCGAGCCTGCCGATAAAGTTGCTCAGCTCCCAATGATAGCGGAAGTCTTCGTCGAGCGGACGAACCTGCGTATGGCCAATCCCTGTGCCGGCGGCCAGAACGGCCGCCAATGCGACCGGCCCGAACGCGCGCCTGGACCTGAGGGTGAAGGAGAGAGAGGTAGGTGTCTTTGCGCTCAAAACATCCCCAACTGCAGTCGAGCCGCCTCGGACATTCGCGACGGATCCCACGCGGGTTCCCAGACCAATTCCACCTCGGCCTCGGTCACTCCGGTTACGCCCGCCACCTTCGCTTGGATCTCTCCGGGCAGGGTTCCGGCGACCGGACAGGCGGGCGCGGTGAGGGTCATTTGAATGTGTACGCGCCCGGTCGCTTGAACGTCGAGGTCGTAGATCAAGCCGAGCTCGTAGATGTTGACCGGAATCTCCGGATCGTAAATCGTTTGCAGGGCCTCGACGACCGCGTTCTCCAGCTCGGCCTCCGCCTTCGCGGAAGGTGCGGCCGGCGGCACCGGTTCGATTTCTGGGTTGTCGATCATCTCATTGCGTCCTTACGGCCGTTTCGTCGCTCGCGAGCGCCGCTTCGAGCGCCCGCCAGGCGAGGGTCGCGCATTTGACCCGCATCGGAAACTCGCGGACCCCGGCAAATGCCGCGAGCTTGCCCAGCTCGACTTGGCGGTCCCCGGCAATGGCGGGAGAGCCGGCGGTCTGGGTGAGGAAGGCGCCGAGCAGGCACCGCGCCTCGTCGACGCTCTTGCCGGTCACCGCCTCGGTGAGCATCGAGGCCGAGGCAACCGAGATCGCGCAGCCCGAGCCTTCGAAGGCGGCCTCCCGAATTTGATCTGCCTGCACGTCGAGGGCCAGGGAGATCCGATCGCCGCACAGCGGGTTGTGACCTTCGGCCCGGCGATTCGCCTGCGGCAGATCGTGGAAATTCCGCGGCTTTCGGGTGTGGTCCAAGATCAGATCCTGGTACAGGTCGCGCATCTCGCCCGAAACGCTCATCGGAAGACCTCCCTCGCCTTGGCGAGCCCGGCGGCGAGCGCCTCGACCTCGTCGAGCGTGTTGTAGAGGGCGAAGGACGCGCGAACGACCGCCGGCACCCCGAGCCGTGCCATCAGGGGCTGGGCGCAGAGGTGGCCGACCCGCACCGCGATGCCAAAGCCATCGAGAATCGTCGCGACGTCATGGGGATGGATGCCGTCGAGGACGAACGAGACGAGCGACGCCCGCTCGCGCGGCGCGCCGAGCAGGCGCAGGCCGGGGATGCCGGCGAGGCGATCGAGCGCCCGCTCGGTGAGGGCTTTCTCCCAGGTGGCGATCGCCGGACGGCCCAGCGACTCGATGAAGTCGATCGCCGCGGCGAGGCCGAGCACGCCTTCGAGGTTCGGCGTTCCGGGCTCGAAGCGGGTCGGCGCTTCGGCATACTCGGTGCCGGCGAACGTAACCCTGTGCACGATCCCTCCGCCGGTCTGCCAGGGCGGCATGGCGGCGAGGATTTCGCGCCGCGCCCAAAGCGCGCCGATGCCGCTAGGACCGTACGCCTTGTGGCCCGAAAAGGCATAGAAGTCGCAGCCGAGCGCGCGGACGTCGATCTCCAAATGGGGCGCCGCTTGAGGGCCGTCGACCAGCAGCAACGCGCCCGCGCCGTGAACTAGATCGGCGATCTGGCGGACGGGGAGGACCGTGCCGAGCACGTTCGAGACGTGGGCGACCGCGGCGAGCCGGGTGCGGGGCGAAAGCCGGGCCGCGATCCCTTCGAGCGGAACCTCGCCCCGCTCGTCGATCGGCGCCACGACCAGCCGGGCGCCGACCTCTTCGCACAGCCGTTGCCAGGGAAGGATGTTGGCGTGGTGCTCCAGCTCGGTGATCAGAATCTCGTCGCCGGCTGCCACGTTCGCTTTTCCCCAGCTGCCGGCGGCCAGGTTGATCGCCTCGGTCGTGCCGCGGACGAAGACGATCTCTTCGGATGTCTCGGCGCCCAGGAAGCGGGCGACCTTCGCCCGCGCCTCTTCATAGGCGACAGTCGCCCGCTCGGCCAAGGCGTGGACCCCGCGGGCGACATTGGCGTAGCCGTGCCGATAGCAGTCGGCGACCGCGGCGATCACCCGCTCCGGCTTCTGGGTGGTGGCCGCGTTGTCGAGATAGGCGAGCGGCCGGCCGCGGACGATCTCCCTAAGGATCGGAAACTCGGCGCGCACGGCGTCGAGGTCGTAGGCCGGAGCGTCGAGCCGCTCGTCGCTCGCCTCGCTCGGGCTCGTTTCGATCACTATGGCGGCCGCGCTCATCGCTCAGACCGCCTGGCGCACCACTTCGCCGCCGGGCAGGCGGGAGAAGAGAAACTCTTCGAGCGCGCGGCGCACCGGCTCGACCGGAATCCGCTCCACCAGCTCGCTCGCGAAGGCGTAGGTCAAAAGGCTCCGCGCCGCTTCGATGCCGATGCCGCGCGAACGGAGGTAGAAGATCGCATCCTCGTCGAGTTGGCCAACCGTCGAGCCGTGGGTGCACTTCACGTCGTCGGCGTAGATTTCGAGCTGGGGATTGGAGTTGGCGATCGCCTCTCCAGAGAGCAGCAGGTTGCGGTTCGACTGCTTGGCGTCGGTCTTCTGCGCTCCCGGATGGACGTGGATCAACCCGTTGAACACCGCCCGCGATTTGCCGTCGAGCACCCCTTTGTACAGCTCGTGACTGTCGCAGTGGGCCGCGGCGTGCTCGACCTTCATGTGGTTGTCGACCAGCTGGCGCCCCTCGACGAGATAGAGGCCGTTCAAGACGCAATCGGCGCCTTCCCCGGCAAGGACGGCGTGGAGGTCGTTCCGGACGAGGCCGCCGCCGAGCGAAATCGAATGCGATGCCACCCGGCTCGACCGGTCCTGGTGAAGCTCGAACGCCGCGACGTGAAACGCGTCGTGCTCCTCGCGCTGGACCTTCACGTGCTTGAGGTTCGCGTCGGCGAAAGTGGCGATTTCGGTGACCGGCACCGTGAGCGAGCTGCCGCCGGTTCCGCCGATTCCCGTATAGGTTTCGACCACCGTAGCCTGGGCATCGACGCCCAGGACGATCAGATTGCGCGGAAAGGACATCGTGCCGGCCGAGGCGACGAACACCAGGTGAATCGGCGCCTCGATCCGAGCGCCGCGCGGCAGCAGAATGCAGGCGCCGTCGCAAAAAAGCGCGGCGTTCAATGCGGCGAAAGCGTGGGTGTCCGGTCCGTCGCCCGGGCGGTGTGCGCCCAGGTGCTCGGTGACCTCCTCGCGCTGCGCCTCGATCGCCTCGGCGAGGCGGCCGACGAAAACGCCGGCAGGCAGGTCGCCAACGAACGACAGCGTGGGCGCGAAGCGGCCGTCGACGAAAGTCAGCCGCGCGGCGACTCCGGCGAAAACCGAAGACGCGATGGCTTCCATGCTGAGCCCGGCCGTCTCGTACGGTTCGGCGCGGAAGCTTGATCGCACGATCGGCGTGACGTTGGTGAAGCGCCACTCCTCTTCGTCCCGGGACGGAAAGCCGACCGCGTTGAAATGCTCGATCGCCCGGCGGCGCATTTCGGCGATCCGGGTCGGCTCGGTCGTCCGCTCGGCGGCCAGCCGCGCAAACTCGTCGAGAAAAGGCTGCGCGGCACTGGTGGCGGTCGAGGCCGGTTCCATGGAGGTCGTACTCACGAGCGTGGAGCTCAAGCGCTCACCGGCTGGGCCAGCGCGGCTTCCTGCTCGATCCAGCTGTACCCCTTGGCTTCGAGCTCCAGGGCCAGCTCCTTGCCGCCGCTCCGGACGATCCGGCCGTCGACCAGCACGTGGACCCGGTCCGGCACGATGTAGTCGAGCAGCCGCTGGTAGTGGGTGATGACCAGGAACGAGCGCTCCGGGTTGCGCAGCAGGTTCACCCCTTCCGAGACGATCCGCAGCGCGTCGATGTCGAGGCCCGAATCGGTCTCGTCGAGCACCGCGAAACGCGGTTCGAGCACCGCCATGTGAAAGATCTCGTTGCGCTTCTTTTCGCCGCCCGAGAAGCCTTCGTTGACCGGCCGATGAAGCAGTCCGTCGTCCATCTGGACCAACTTCATCTTCTCGCGCACCAGCTTCAAGAAATCGACCGCGTCGATCTCGGGCAGGCCGCGGTGCTTGCGCACGGCGTTCAGCGCCGCCTTCAGGAAGTAGGTGTTCGAGACGCCGGGGATCTCCACCGGGTATTGAAACGCCATGAACACGCCTTCGCGCGCCCGGATCTCCGGGTCCATGTCGAGCAGGTCCTTGCCGTCGAACAACACCTGGCCTTCCGTCACTTCATAGGCGTCATGCCCCGCGAGCACGCGGGCGAGAGTGCTCTTGCCCGAACCGTTCGGGCCCATGATCGCGTGGACCTCGCCGGCACCGATCTCCAGGTCGACTCCGTGGAGGATCTCGACGCCACCGACGTTCGCGTGCAGATTCTTGATTTGGATCATTCGTTCCGTTTCAGCCGGCCGATTTCAGCCGACGCTCCCTTCGAGGTTGACCGCGAGCAGCTTCTGCGCCTCGACGGCGAATTCCATTGGCAGCTCGCGAAAGACTTCCTTGCAGAAGCCGTTGACGATCATCGAGACGGCATCTTCGGTCGCGATGCCGCGCTGATTGCAGTAGAAGATCTGATCCTCGCCGATCTTCGACGTAGTCGCTTCGTGCTCCATCCGGGCGGTCGGGTTCTGGACGTCGATGTACGGGAAGGTATGGGCGCCGCAGCGATCGCCGATCAGCATCGAGTCGCACTGCGAAAAGTTGCGCGCGCCGTCCGCTCCTTTGAGGATGCGCACCGCGCCCCGGTAGGTGTTCTGCCCCTCTCCCGCGGAGATCCCCTTGGAAACGATCGTGCTGCGCGTGTTCTTGCCGATGTGGATCATCTTGGTGCCGGTGTCGGCCTGCTGCTTGCCCTTGGTCAGAGCAACCGAGTAGAACTCGCCGATCGAGCCGTCGCCCTTCAAGATCACGCTCGGATATTTCCAGGTGATCGCCGAGCCGGTTTCTACTTGAGTCCAGGAGATCTTCGAATTCGCCCCGTCGCACTTGCCGCGCTTGGTGACGAAGTTGTAGATCCCGCCTTTGCCCTCGGCATCGCCCGGGTACCAGTTCTGGACCGTCGAGTATTTGATCTGGCCGTTGCCCAGCGCCACCAGCTCGACCACCGCGGCGTGCAGCTGGTTCTCGTCGCGCTTCGGGGCGGTACAGCCTTCAAGGTACGAGACGTAGGCCCCTTCGTCGGCGATGATCAGCGTCCGCTCGAACTGTCCGGAGTTCTGGGCGTTGATCCGGAAATAGGTCGAAAGCTCCATCGGGCAGCGAACGCCCTTCGGTATGTAGACGAACGAGCCGTCGGAAAAGACCGCGGAATTCAAGGTGGCGAAGAAGTTGTCGGAGTAAGGCACCACCGAGCCGAGGTACTTCTGGACCAGCTCGGGGTACTCGTGCACGGCTTCCGAGAAGGAGCAGAAAAGAACTCCTTTTTCCGCCAGCTGCTTCTTGAAGGTGGTCGCCACGGACACGCTGTCGAACACCGCGTCGACCGCGACCCCGGCGAGGATTGCCCGCTCGCGGAGCGGAATCCCCAACTTTTCGTAGGTCGCGAGCAATTCGGGATCGACCTCGTCCAGACTCTTCGGTCCGTCGGTCTTATTCTTGGGCGCCGCGTAGTAGTACATCGCCTGGTAGTCGATCTTCGGGTAGTGGACGTTGGCCCAGGTCGGCTCGGTCATCGTCAGCCAATGACGATAGGCCTTGAGGCGCCATTCGAGCAGCCACTCGGGCTCGTTCTTCTTCGCCGAGATCATGCGGACCACGTCTTCGGAGAGACCGAGCGGAAACTCCTCCTGCTCGATTTCGGTGACGAAGCCGAATTGGTAGTCCTGCTGGATCGACTGTTCGATGGTTTCGGTCGCGGTCTGCATGAGAGTTCTTGTCCGTGCTGATGAGAGTGAAGAGGTTTGTCAGGCCGCGGGCGCGGCCGAAGTTCCGCGGCCGAGCTGAACCAGCCGAACGCCGGGATCGACATTCATCGGCGGCGTCATCTCGGCGAGCGATATCCGATCGAGCGCCTCTTTGAGCGCCCGGTTGATGCGTTGCCAGTTGTTGCGGGTCGGGCAGACCTGCTCGTGCGAACACTCGCCCGAGAGGTCGATGCACTCGGTGATCGCGATCGGCCCTTCAAGCGCCGAAATCACCCGGGTCATAGTGATCTCCGCCGCCGGTTCGGCCAAACCGTATCCCCCCCGCACGCCGCGATGAGAGGCCAACAGCCCCTCGCGGGCGAGCAGCTTGAGCGTCTTGCTCACCATCGGCAGCGGCAGCCCCGTCTCGGCCGCCAGCTCCGGGGAGTTGAACGTCCGTTCCGGATGCGCCGCCAGGTGGGTCAGCAGGACGATCCCGTAGTCGGTTTGTTTGGTGATTCGAATCATGGCGGGGCGTCTCGGTTATCGGGCTCGCCTTTGAGACCATCCTCGTAAACAGGACCGTTTCAGTACGAATTCCAAGTGTATCCGCTTCGGCCACAGGAAGCGAGCGAGGGAATTTGACCCGCGTCCGGGAGTTCGGCTAGTCTCTGCGCCCGTCCTGCTGGGAGGTCGTTCAACGGTAGGACATGCGGCTCTGACCCGCAGAATCGGGGTTCGAATCCCTGCCTCCCAGCCAAATCGGACCGACTTACAAATCCCGTTCAGCTTTTTCCAAGTTGCCGTCCGGGCACCCTCGGTGCCGTTTCCGGGACCGCCCATCGCATTCCGGTAGATTCAGCGGAGGTTTCGTGCCCACTGTGGCAACGCCACCGCCGGCGGGCGGGAGGATTGCGTCGCGGCACCTTATTTACATTAGCGCATTTCTGCATTACACATGCGGCGCGGGCTGGCCCGCACGGCATGACGTTGGACGGGACCGGCCCGAGTAAGGAGTCTCGCTATGTCGTTCCGACGCGACCCCTCCGCCCCCCGCTTGGCCCCCTTCCTCCTGGCTCTGCTTCTCGGTCTCGGCTCGGCAACGGTCCCGGCGTGGTCGCTCGACCTCGGCACTCTCGTCCGCGAGGCGCCGGGCGCCCTAGCCTCTCGGCTGAGCGCTCTCTTAGGACTCTGGGCCCAGGATGCGACGACGACCCCCCCGCCGGCCGACGCCACGGCGGCCACCCCCGGTCCAGAGGGCTCCGGCGGTTCGAGCGATGCCGGAGTGATCATCGACCCGAACGGCAAGCCCTGATCCCCACCCCCGGTTGAAGACGGGGCGGCGGATCTCCGCCGCCCCTCCCTATCACGCCCCAGCGTCAGTCGCCGTCGCTCGCCGCCAGAGCGGTACTGCCGACCGACGACCGGCCCGGCTGCTGCCAGAAGAAAAGAGCGTGCTTCTGGGGTTTCGCCCCCGCTTCGTTGAGCGTTTTGGCGTCGTAAACACGGCCGTTTTGCACCACCGTGTCGATCGAGGTCGTGTTGCGGATATTTTCGAGCGGATTGGCCGAGAGGATCACCAGATCCGCGAGCTTGCCCGGTTCGAGCGAACCGATGTCCTTGTCCATCCCGAGGTACTGCGCCCCCCTCAAGGTGGCGGAGCGTAGCGCTTCGATCGGGCTCATCCCGCCCTGGACGAACATCCAGAGCTCCCAGTGCGCGCCGAGCCCTTCGCGCTGCCCGTGCGCGCCGAGCTGGACCGAAACCCCGGCGTCCGAGAGCTTTTTGGCGCCCTCGGCATTTTTGACGTGGGTGTATTCCTCGTCCGGCGCGGTGACTCGACGCCGGGAACGCTCGTCGACGATCTCGCGCGGCACGAAGGAGAGGAGTCGCTCGTCCTCCCAGACGTGGGTCTTGTCGTACCAGTAGTTCTCGCCCCAGATGCCGCCGTAGCCGACGATCAGCGTCGGGGTATAGCCGACTTTCGTGCCGGACCAGAGCTGGACCACGTCGTTGTAGATCTTGGCCATCGGGAGCGAATGCTCGACGCCGGTATGGCCGTCGACCACCATATTCATGTTGTGCTGGAACAGCGACCCGCCTTCGGGAACCACCATGATCCCCAACTCGCGGGCCGCGGCGAGCACCTCTTGGCGCTGATCGCGGCGCGGCTGGTTGTAGCTCTTGACCGAGATCGCGCCAACCGCCTTCATCCGCCGGATGTGGCCGCGAGCATCTTCCAGGTTGTCGATCGGCGCCATGAAGTTCGTGTCGGCGCCGTAGAGGATGGTGCCGGTCGAGAAGATCCGCGGTCCGGTGATCAGCCCGGCCCGCTGAAGCTCGGCGGCGGCAAATACGGTGGCGGTGTCGTTCGACGGATCGTGAAGCGTAGTGACGCCGAAGCCCAGGCTTGCGTAGGTCACCCAGTTCGTCTGGGGAATGATGTCGTCGCTGCCGAACGAGCCGTGCCAGTGGACATCGACGATCCCGGGCATGACCGTCTTGCCCTTCCCATCGATCACGAACGCGCCGGCCGGTACCGTGACGCTCGCGCGGGGGCCGACGGCGGCGATCCGGTTACCGTCGATCACGATCGTTCCGTCCTCGATCACCTCGTCGGTTTGATCGGCGCGGATCGTGATGATCCGCGCACCCACCACCGCGACCTTCCCCTTCGGAGTGTCGGCCGGAGTCGAGAATCCGATCTGAATTCCGGCGGTCGGCGGTTCCGGCAGCTTCTCAGGTGCACCGGCCAAGAACTCGAAGGAGTCCTTGAGGTCGCGTTGGAACAGCTCCGGACCCTGAGACCAGTAGAGCCGCTTCGAGTCGCCGGACCAGTGGACGTACCAGCCGGCGTCGCGGGTCACCTTGGCGATGGGCAAGTTCTTGCCTTCCCGGTCGAGGGAGAGCGGATCGACGCCGCCGAGCGCGTCGAACGGCGCCACGTAAACGTTCCAGAGGTCGACGAACGCGACCCAATCGCCGTCGGGCGAGAGGTGGTACTCGACAGTCTTCTCGCCCTTGGCGACCGTCCGCGAATCCGCGCCGTTCAGGTCGACCGAGAACAGCTCGCTACCGTCGTCGGTGAAGCGGGTCAAGTAGATGCGATCGGACGAGGCACCGAACTGCGGCACCGTGCCGTCCTTGCTGACGCGTACCGGATCTCCCCCCAGAGCGGGCACCCGCCAGACGCCGAGGTCAGTCGACCAGGCGTTGGTCCGCAGGAAGCCGCCCGACATCCGCCGGTAGGCGATCTGCTTGCCATCGGGCGAGAAGGTAGGTTCGGCGTAGTGGCCGGGGGTCGAAGTTACCTTGCGGCTCTCGCCGCCGATCGCCGGAACGACCCGGACGCTGCCGAGTGCCGTGTCGTCCCAGGTCGTATAGACGATCGATCGACCATCCCTGGAAAACGACGGAGCCATCTCGATTTCGTCGTTCTGGGTGGTCAACCGCCGGGGCGTACCGTTGGGCAGATCGCGGACCCAGAGCTTGCCGAGGGCCTGGTAGACCACCCGGTCGCCGCGCGGCGCCACTTGGACCCAGCGAAGCATCTTCAAGGGAAAGCGCTGCGGCGCCACTTCGACCGGGAACCGAACCGACTCGAAAACCTCGCGCGTCGATTGGACGTGGAACGGAATGACCGAGACTTTCCTGCTCGCCACGTCCAGGCGGTTGATCTTGCCGGCGGCATAAAAGACGATCGACTTCGAATCGGGCGTCCACGACATATGAGGATAGACGCCATGGATCGCCCAGGTCTCCTGGAGATCGCGCTCCATGCCGTCCCACAGTGGCGAGATCTCGCCCGAGCGTAGGTCCATCACGTGGAGCACGCTCTTGCCGCGAATGCGCCGGATGAACGCCAGAGACTTGCCATCCGGCGAAGGGGTCGGCCGGATCGCGCCGCCGGGGCCGGAGATCAGATCCTCGTTCTCGCCGGTCTGGCGGTCGAGCCGCTCGATCACATAGATCTCGGTATTCGGGTCCTTGTTGTATTCGAAGGTGGTGCCGGTAGTCGCGTCCCGGCTGTAATAGAGATAGCGGCCGTCGGGCGAGAAGGCGGGCTCGCCGATGTCCTTTTGAAACTTGATGGTCGGCCGCTTGGTCAGGGCGATGCCGCTGCTGCCGCCACCGCGATGGTAGAGCCAGATTTCACCGCTGCCGGCCGAGCGGGTGGTCGTGAAGTGCTTGCGCCCGGCGAGATAGTTGCCGTCGGGCGTCCAGGTCGGGCTGTTCAGCAGGCGGAAGGTCTCCTTGCTGATCTGCTTCGGATCTTTCCCCGTCCGGTCGACCGTCCAGAGGTTGTCCCCGCCCCCCTGATCGCTGGTGAACGCGATCCGCTTGCCGTCCGGGCTGTAGGTCGGCTGCTCCTGCCAGGCGACGTCGTGGGTCAACGCCTTCGCCGTGCCGCCGGCAATCGGGATCGTATACAGGTCCCCCAAGAGATCGAACGCGATCTCCTTGCCGTCGGGGCTCACGTCGACGCTCATCCAAGTCCCCTCGTCGACATCGATCGCGACCTCATGCGAAGGCCCCAGGCCGACGGGGGCGTTCACGTCCCATTTTTCTTCTTTCTTCTCGTCCTTTTTCTCATCTTGCGCGCGGAGCGGAGGGGTGGCTCCCCACTGCGCCGCCAAAAGGATCGGAGCAAGGAGGGCGAGCCCCAAGCGGGCGGTTCTCTTCATCGTGGTCATCCCTTCGAGGTTTTGGTCCGGAGCTTGATACGCGGACGCGGCGCCCAGGTTTTCTTGGTCGCTGGCCGGGAAAGGGGAGTTTAACGCGAGCGGCAGGGTCCGTCGCTTGAGCGCGAGGCGGTTCAGCCCACTGGTGATCTGGCCCGGTTCAGTTCGTCGTTACGGCCACGGAGGTCGACTTCCCGGCCCCGATCGCCGCCATCAGCCCCGGGAAGTCACTTCCTGGCGTGGGAAGTCGCTTCCTGGTCTGGGAAGTCACTTCCTGGCTTGGGAAGTCGCTTCCTGGTCTGGGAAGTCCCCTATCTGCCAATGTCGAGTGAGACACGAGACTCCCTATCTGCCAATGTCGAGTGAGACACGAGACTTCCGATAGCTTAGGTCTCACC
>JBDTZG010000134.1:0-4180 GCA_040005235.1 Acidobacteriota bacterium
CCAGGTTTTCGATCCGGCCGGCGAGCGCGGGAAGCAGCTCGCCGTGATTCAAATAAAGAAGGCTACGACCCAGCTCCAACGTCGCCTCGGCGGCGGCGAGCGGGTCGTTCAGGTATTCATGGGCCCAGGCGGCACGCTCGAACTGCACGGCAGCCTCGGTGAAATCGCCCTCTTTCGTGGCGTTCTCGCCGCGGTGCATGAGCATCCGGGCGAAGCGGCGAATTCGGGAAGCGGCGGGCTCGCCCCGTGACACGGATTGCCGCCGCCTGCTCGAATTGCGGTTGGGGGCGTCGTCCATGCGGTGGAGGATGTCTCGGCACCTGACCGCATGAGCAACTTCGCACGAAACTTCAATTGTGTGCGCCGTAATGCGCGAAATGAGGCGCGCGCCGGGCCGCGCCGTTGTCGCACCGGATGTCGCCGCAAAAGCCGCCGCCGCAAAATTTTGCGCAGAAATGCGCGAAATGAGGCACTGGGCCGGCTCGGTCGGCAAAGCGTTGTGCTTCGAAGGGAGCAAATCTTCGTCCGTGCCGAAAAAAAGACGCGATTTCTTGTCTCGCGAAGCTTGCGGTAAGCACTCTATGTGTCATAGAGATCCAGCGAATGAACGAACCGGCCGCCCCGCTTCTGGCGCGCGCGTTGAAACATCTGCGAATCCTTCGGGGGCGGAGTCAGGGGGATCTCGCCCGCGAGGCCGGCGTGGATCCCAGCACAATCCGGCGCCTTGAATCAGGCGAGATCGACCTCTCCCGCGAGCGTCTGGATGGGTTCGGCACCCTCATGCGGGCAAAGCCGGGGCAAGTCGAGAAGGCGATCGAATTCGCCGCGACCGAGGACGCGCGGTACGAGGCACTCGCGGCCGATCCCCGGAGCGTCTTGATCGAACAGGCGCATGCCGCCTCCGCCTCGGGGATTCGCGCCGCCCTTGAAGAGACCCGCCATGCCTCCGACCTCGCCGCCGCGAAGGAATACGCGGCGGCGCGCTGGCAGGTGCTCGCGCCGCTCAAGCCGGAGGACCGCTTGGTGCTCGTGGAGAGCTGCCGCGACTTCCGGACCCCCGCCCTCTGCGCCCGGCTGTGCGACGAGAGCGAACGCGCCGCCTCGCGCAGTGCCACCGCCTCCGTGGCCATCGCGAGGCTCGCGCTTCGGCTGACGGAGTTGATCCCAAATTTCTACGAGTTCCCGAGGGCACATGGGTACGCCTATGCCTTCGCTGCGAACTCGCACCGGGTGGCGAACGAATTCAGGTTGGCGGATCTCGCTTTCGCTCGGTGCCGGGAAGGTTTTCCGTACGGTCTCCTCGATCCGACCGGCCTTTTCCCGGAGTCCCGGGTGCTCGATCTCGAAGCCTCGCTCCGGCGAAATCAAGGGAGATTCAGCGACGCCGTGTCGCTGCTCGGTGAAGCGCTTGCGATCTGCGCCCCGGGCGACCGCGCCCGAGTCCTACTCAAACAGGCCGCGACGTTCGAGCAGCGCGGGGAGCCGGGACGGGCGCTCGCGGCCTTGCGAGAGGCGCTGCAGAAGATCCCGCACAACGAAGACGCTCCCCGCTTCCATTGGCTCTTGCGCTGCAGCGAGGTGAAGACTCTCCTCGCGTTGGACCGGCCGCAGGAAGCGGAAGCCGCCTTGCATGGCCTGCGCCGGCTCAGCGCCGAGCGAGGGGACCATCTGAGTTTCCTTCGCCTGCGCTGGCTGGAGGCAACCGTGACCGCGGCACTCGGCGGCGTTGCCGATGCTCTGGTGTTGCTGACTTCGGTGCGGCATTCGTTCGTCTCGATCTCTCTCCCGGTGGATGCCGCAGGCGTGGGCCTATTCCAGGCGGAGATTCTGCTGCGAGAAGGGCAGAACTCACGAGTACGTACGCTGGTCGCGGAGCTAATGCCGACCTTTGATGCGCTGAACCTGGAACTCGAAGCGCTCGCCGCTCTGCGCCTGTTCATTGAGGCCGCGGAAAGCGACGCGGCCACAGTGAAAATGGCCCGAGAAGCAGCCAACGCCATCTGTCGATTGCCCCGTCATGCCTGACGACGTGCCCGGGTTCGAGCCAAGGGGGCTGGGGCCGGTCACCTGCCCCCAGCCCCTCGGTCCGTTAGCCGTTGGGATCGAATTCAAGACTGGTGTTGCTCGTAGGAGGGGCGGGAGTGGCCAGCCCGCTCGGATCAAACTCAAGGCCGGTCTCGCCGAAAAGCACCGCCGGCTGGCTGCGCCCGTTTGGATCGATTGCGAACCTTACCTCGGCCGGCGGGTCACTTCGATCGACCCCGAAGCCGTCCCCGGCCCAGAGCCCCGAAAGCAGGCGCCAGGCGGAAGCGAAGAACTGACCTTCCCCGCGCGGCGCGGCGTCGGCCGGAGACGCGAGCGCGAGGAGAAGGGCGAGGGCAAGCAGCACGCCGCCGAGGCGGCGGGCCGGCCGGAGGGGATTCCTGCGGTCCATGGGGTCTCCTTTCGGGAGTTTCGGGCGCGGGCGTCTGTGCCCTGCGCCCCTACAACTTCTAAGTGCTCGATGCGCGATTTGAGGCATGGGGATCATGAATCATGAGAAAGGTTGCGGCGAGAGGGAACCGAGGAGAGGGAGAACCGGCCGTCGACCCGCGCGCCCGGCTCGTTCCCGTCGTGCTGCGGGCGTTGCACGGCTGGACCCAGGCCGGCCTCGCCCGGAGGGCCGGAATTCACCCGAGCGCGCTTTCAAAACACGAGATGGGGGAAGTCTCGCTCTCCCGCGAACAGATGGAACAGCTGGCGGCCGCCGCCCGGGTGCCACTCGCGTTCGCAGAGCTGGTGCTCGCTTCGGCGGCCGTGCTGGCCGACTCGGAGGACCGACCGCAGGGGGGAGATTTCGCGGCGGACCTGGCCTGCCGGATCGCCGCGTTGCTCGCCCCGGTCTTTTCGGCGCTCGAAGCCCGGCCTGCAATTGCGCCTGTCGAGCCGGATCCGGGCGATCCCCTCGGCGTGGCGCTCGCGGCCGAGCAATGGCGAAGCCTGGCGAAACGCACGCCGGCCCAGCGGGCACTGATCGTCGAGCACGGCCGCGAATATCAGACCGAGGCGCTTCTCGTTCTCGTGTGCGACGAAAGCGAGCAGGCGGAATCCGGCGGCGCCGCGGAGGTCCTGGGGCTGGCGGAGCTGGCGCGGAAGATCGCCGAAAAAGCGCCGGGGTCGGCAGGGCGGCGCGCGCGCCGGGAGGGCTATGCCCAAGCGTTCGTCGCGAATGCGCGAAGAGCCGCGAACCTCTTTCCCGCGGCCGATGCGGCTTTCGCGCGGGCGCACCTGCTGTTTGCGAAAGGAGGAGAAGAGGATCCCGGGCAGCTCGATCAGAGCCGGATTTTCGACCGGGAAGCCGTCCTGCGGCGCAGCCAAGGGCGGCCGGCAAAAGCGCTCGCGCTGCACGATCAAGCCCTCGCGGTCTGCCGCCCGGAGAATCGCGCCCGTTTGTTGACCCACCTGGCCGATACCTGCGAGGAGGCCGGCGACCTCCCCCGGGCGATCGAGGCGCTCCGCGAAGCGATCGCGGCGCCTCCGGGCGGCGAGGGCGAAGAGCGTCGAGGCTGGCTGGCCCGCTTCCATCTGGCGAGGATTCTGCTTCAGGCGGGGCGGACCGACGAGGCGTCGGGCCTGCTCCCCGACCTTCGACGGGAAGGCGAAACGCTCGGCACAGGGCCGGATCTCTTGCGTCTGCGCCGGCTCACGGCGAACGTCGCCGCCGCGCTCGGACGGACAGCCGAAGCGCTCGCCGAATTGGCCGCGGTGCGGCGGGAGCTTGCCGCGATCCCGCTGCCGGCCGATGCGGTAATCGCCGGCCTGCTGGAAGCGGAGATTCTGTTGCGCGAAGATCGCACCGGAAAAGCTCGCTCTCTCGTCCGGACCCTCCAACCGGATGTAGAATCGCTCGGCTTGAAGCGCGAAACGCTCGTTGCCTACCGCCATTTCGTCGCCGCCGTCGAACGCGAGGCCGCCACCGCAACACAAGCCCGCGAGCTGGCGAGAGCGATCGAACGGGCCGGAACGCGGCCGGAGGGGCCGGTGGCGGCCTGACCGCTCCTGTAAAATTGACCAGGTCACCGACGGGCTGGCCCAGACCACTACTGAGCTGGCCCAGACCACCACTGAGCTGGCCCAGACCACCAGTGAGCTGGCCCAGACCACCACTGAGCTGGCCCAGACCACCACTGAGCTGGACCAG
>JBDTZG010000016.1:0-100065 GCA_040005235.1 Acidobacteriota bacterium
TTCAGCCGGTTGCGCACGATCCCGGGATCGGCCAAAAGACGCTCCACGTCCTCCGGGCCGAAGCGGGCGACCTTCTTCGGATCGAAATTGGCGAAAGCTTTGCGGTAGGTGGCCCGCTTCCGGAGGATGGTGATCCAGGCGAGCCCCGCCTGCGCCCCTTCGAGGGTGAGCATTTCGAACAGCAGGCGGTCGTCGTGGACCGGCACGCCCCAATCCCGGTCGTGGTATTCGATGTACTCCGGGGAGCCGAGGCTCCAGCCGCAGCGGATCAATTCGGTCGGAGCCTTCGATTTCGTGCTCATAGGCGGCGCAGCCTATATCGGCCGCCGTAACCCCTCTACCTTCCGGTCTTTCCGCCCAGGTTTCACGGTCCAACCCTGATGCCAAAAGCTGTCGATCGTGGACGACGCCCGGATCCGTGGCGGCGGGGTTACACATTTCTTCCAGAAAAGTGTCCAAAAAAGCGGGCCAGCGGCAACCTTCTCTTGAGGAACGAAAAACGCTCGGGTTGCAAACACTATGGCGAACCTGCAAAAAAGCGATCCGCGCACCGGCAGCGGCCTCTTGCGCCCGGCCTCCGGGCGTCTCTCCCTGGACTCTTGCCCTGCCCTTTATGACCAAGCCTTCGATCGCGCGGGGGAGCTGCTTTCCGCCTGTTGGCTGCGCCTGGAGGGCGAGCGGAGCGAGGCGGTGGGGCAAATCGCCCGGCTGCTCGACCTGCCGGCCGGGCGGCGGGGAATGCTCGTGCGCAACAGCGAGCGCCTACGCACGTGGGGGGTGCTCGAACGTCTGGTCGGCGCGGCCCGGCAGGCGCTCGCCGCCGAACCGGCCGATCCCGCCGGGGCCGAAGATCTGGTGGCGCTCGCCCTGGAGCTGGCCCAGACGATCGACCCGGACGTCTATCCGCGCTCCCATCGGATGGATCTGGAAGCGCGAGCCTGGGGCTGCCGCGCCCGCTGCCGTCAGGTTCAGGGCGATTTGGAAGGAGCCGAGGCGGCGCTCGCCCGGTCCTACCGTTGTCTGCTGGAAGGTTCGCGGGACGGCTGGGAGCGGGCGGTCTGGTTGGAGCTGAAAGCCGAGCTGCGGCGCGAGCAGGGCCGCTGGCACGAGGCCGAAGCCGCTCTGCGCCGGGCGACCGCGATCTTCCGCGAGATCGGCGACGACCGGCGGGCCGCCCGCTGCCTGACGGATTTAGGCGAGGTCCACCGCTGGCTCGGCCGGCCGAAAAGCGCCGCAGGCTACAGCGGCCAGGCCGTGGCGCTCCTTCGGGGGACCGAACCGGCTCTGCTCGCCAAGGCGCTGACGGCGCAGTTGACCTCGCTTTCGGCGGCCGGGCGCTGGTTCGAGGCGGGCCGGGCGTTCGCCGAGCTGTCGAGCGTCGCCCGCCGCAACCCCCGCCTGAAGATCCCGCTCGCCGAGCTGCGGCCTCTCACGTCTCCCGCCCCGCGCGCCCTGGTAGAGTAGTCGCGCTCCGCGGCACCCCGTCCGGTTCCGCAGGCCTTTACGACCTGCCGGAATCCGTGGGCCGAAGCGGACCAGCACTTTCCCAACCCACGCCCAATGACCACGCCGACCCTGGACGAATTGGTGCTCCTGCCCGAGCCGGTGGCGTTGCAGCGCCATTTCGATGCGCAGAACCAGCGGGCGTTCCTCTGGCTCCTGGGGTTGTGCGGCACCTGGTCGCTGGTGGGGCTCGCCATTGCCATCGGCCGCGGCGAGACGCTCGCCCCGGCTCTCTTCGGCATCAACGTCTTCCTCTCGCTGGTCCTGTTCGCCGCGCGCCAGGAGCCGTTCGTCGCGCGTTTCGTGCGCCAGATCATCCTGGCCTACGTGGTGTTTCAATTGGTGATCCCGTTCGGCATCCAGACGGATCATTTCAACCTTTCGATCGTCGGCATGCTGCCGTTCGCGCTGATCTGGCTGCGCCTGCGGCCGACCGAGCACCTGCTGCTGTTCGGCTCGTCGTGGGTGGCGACGCTCTGGCGTGCCTGGGCGGGCGGCAGCTATCCCGGGGTTTCGAGCGCCACGGAGGTCCATCCCTGGCACATCGGCGCGTTCGAAGCCGCGTTCACCGGGCTGGTTCTGCTCTGCCTCGGGGCGGCGCTCGGCCTCACCCGGCGCGAGAAGCTCAGTTTCCTGGTCGGATTCCGCCGCGAATCGGCTCGCCATCGCGAGCGCCAGCGGATGCGCGAAGAGATCGATCAGGCCCGCCGCGTCCAGCTGAGCATGCTGCCGCAGCGGGCCCCCGACCTGCCCTGGCTCGAGGTGGCCGCGGCGTCGCTCCCGGCCACCGAGGTGGGGGGGGATTACTACGAGTTCTTTCCGCTGGGGCCCACCCGGCTCGCCGCGGTGATCGGCGACGTCGCGGGCCATGGCTTGGGCTCCGGCTTGGTGCTTTCCGGCCTGCGCAGCTGCCTGTTCTTGCTCGAAGACGAGCTCTCCGAGCCGGTCCCGGTGTTCGAGCGGATCAACAAGATGATCCGCCGCACCTCCGGCAAGCGCTCGTTCGTCACCCTCGCCTGCGCGGTGATCAATTCGGCCGAGCGCACCGTCCGCGTCGTGACCGCGGGGCATCCGCCGATCGTCCACTGGTCGGCCCGCGATCAGGCGATCGAAGAGGTCGGCCGTGGCTCCCTGCCGCTCGGCACCAACCTGCCGACTCATTTCGAGCTGGAGGTCCGGCCCTGTTTCTCGGGCGATCTGCTGGTGCTCTACACCGACGGCCTGATCGAAGCGCGAGACGCCGAAGGGCGCGACTACGGCGACGCGCGCCTTTCGCGCCTGGTGGCCGAAGTCGCCCACGCCGCGGGCCGGCGCCGGCCGCCCGGCCAGGTCACGGCGCGAGAAATGCGCGACGCGATCCTCGGCGACCTGTCGAACTTTAAAGGGGACAGCGAGCAGTTGGACGACATGACGGTGGTGGTGCTGCGACTGCGGTAGCCAAAAACGGCAAGTTTTTCCCCGGGACCGCCGAGCACCAGCTCGGCACCGAGGCGGCCGAGATCGCCCAAACGGCCGAGCTGGTGCTCGGCGGTCCCGGGAGAGGCCCCCTCCGCCGAATCGTTAGCCGGCTACCCGCCGACGTGGACCAGCACCTGCCGTTCGCGCCGGCCGCGGCGATGTTCCCAGAGGAAGATTCCCTGCCAGGTGCCGAGCCCCAGGCGTCCGTGGAAGATCGGGATCGACAGCGAGGTCGCGGTGAGCGCGGCGCGGATGTGCGAGGGCATGTCGTCCGGCCCTTCGGCGGTGTGGGTGTAGAGGGGATCGTTCTCGGGCACCAGGCGGGCGAGAAAGCGTTCGAGGTCGCGGCGGGCGGACGGGTCGGCGTTCTCCTGAATCGTCAGGCTCGCCGAGGTATGGCGGATAAACAGCGTGCAGAGCCCGCCGTCGCGGATCGCGTCGTCGTCCGCCTCGTCGAGCATTTCGGCGACCGCGGCGGAGACCGGCGAGGTGATTTCGTGAAGGCCCGGTCCGCCGACCGCTAAGTCGAGCGTCCTGATCATTTCGGTCCCACGGGTCCGCAGGCGCTCCACCCTCCATGCACTTTCGCGATCCGCGCCTTCCCCGTCGCCGGATCCGACGGGCAGGGGGGCGCGCGGAGCACCCAGCCTTTCGGCAGCTCGGGGATCGGCAGCTCGAATTTGAACGGCACCCCATTCAGCTGAAGGGGCCGGCCGCGCACTTGGATTTCGCCCAGCAGGTCGATCTCGACCGAAGTGCGGCCGGAGAGCTCGACTTGATAGGTGACCGTGCGCGCGGAGATTTCGACGTCGGTCTCGATCATTGCCTCTTCGATCTCCGGCGCGTCGGAACCTTTCGGAACCTCCGGGACGGTGAACGTCAGGCGGTCGGCGGTCTTCTCGACGTGGCTTGCCGGCGAGGTTTCGCCCACGAACGCGGCGCCGTCCGACAGCGTGATCGTGTAGCTCCTGCCGGGAAGGAGGCCCGAGAAGTGGAGGTTCAACTTCGGCGGTTTTGGCGAGGGGGCCTCAGCCGATGCACCTTGGGCTGGCGGGCCGGAGGCGGCGACGCAAGGCGCGGTGGCGAGTAATGTCGCTCCGAGCAGGGCAAGACGGGCGAGTTTCTTGACGATCAATGGGGGATCTCCAGGGCTTGCATCGAATCGGGGATCGGCGGTGCGGCGGGGTCGGGGTCGACCCAGGCCAGGTCGCGCGGTTTACCGCCGGGAAACCATAGCGCAACGCCGAGCGAAGCGATTGCGATCGCTCCGATGCCCCAGAAGACCGCCTGGAGCGCGAGCAGGAACGCGCCGCTCAAGTGGCCGATTTCGAGCGTGCTCATCGCGGCTCTCTTCCCCGGATCGAGCAGGGCGTTGGCGTCCACACCCTTGCCCACCGCCTGGGTGAGCCGGGCGGCGAACAACGCGCCGAGGGCGGCGACACCCACCGCGCCGCCGATCGAGCGGAAGAACTGGACCGAGCCGGTCGCGACGCCGCGCAGGCGCCAGGGCACTGCGCTCTGGACCGCGATCATGTAGGGCATCGAGACGAAGCCGAGGCCGAGCCCCATCACGAACAGGGTCGCCATCACCTCCAGGCGCGTGGTGGCGGCGGAGAGGCGAGCGAGCGCAATCCCCGATCCGGCGAGCAGCAGGCCGCCGGCGAGGCAGAAGCGGCGATAGGAATAGCGGTTCATCAACCGGCCGGTGATCGTGCTCGAAAGCGGCCAACCGATCAGCACCGGCGAAAGGAGCGCGCCCGCGTCGGTGGCCGACCCTCCGAGCACCCCTTGGCCGAGGATCGGGCCGAACGCGGTGAGCGCGAACAGCAGCGCGCCCAACAGGGCATTGCCGGCGCAGGAGACCGCGATCACCCGGCTCTTGAATAGGTCGAGCGGCAGCATCGGCTCGGGCGCCCGTTGTTCCTGCCAAAGAAACGCCAGGGTGAGCAGCACGGCGCCCGCGAGCGTGCCGAGCGTCCGCGGATCGCCCCATCCCCAGACCTCCGGCCCCTCGATCAGCCCGAGCAACAACAGCGTCACCGCGACCGACAGCAGCACGGTGCCGAGCACGTCGAGTCGGTGCTCGCGGCGCGGCGGTTCTTCGCGCAGGTGGCGGTTGAGCATGATCGCCGAGAGCAGGCCGAACGGCACGCCGAGAAAGAAGATCGCCCGCCACGAGAGCGCGTCGGTGAGCAGGCCGCCGACCAGCGGGCCGACCAGGCTCGCGAACGCCCAGACCGCCGCGAACAGCCCCTGCATCTTGCCGCGCTCCTCGAGCGTGAAGATATCGCCGATGACGGTCGCCGCGACCGGCATCAGCCCGCCCGCGCCGAGCCCCTGGATCGCCCGGAAGACGATCAACTGGGAGAGCGATCCCGAAAATCCCGAAAGCGCCGAGCCGCCGACGAACAGGGCGACCGCGAACAGATAGATCCGCCGCCGGCCGTACAGGTCCGCGAGCTTGCCGTAGAGCGGCACCGTGGTGGTGGAAGTGAGCAGGTAGGCCGAAAACACCCAGCTGTAGCGGGAGACTCCCCCCATCGAACCCACCGCGGTGGGGACGGCAGCAGCGACCGCCGTCGCCTCCAGGGCGGCGAGCAGCGAGCCGAGCATTAGGGCGGTGGTGACGAGCTTTCGTTCGCGTCCGGGCAGCATCAGGGCTCCGTGGCTCAAACGGCGATCGCTTCGAGAATCCACATGGGGCTCGCCGTCGGATGAACAGCCGAAAGCGCGAATTCCGAAGCCTCCAACAGGCGGCGGAATTCCTCCCGGCTCCGCTCGCGTCCACCGTCACACGCCACCAACATGTGCAGATCAACTTTCGCGCCGAATCCGGCGGCTTCGTTCCGCTCGACGATCGACTCGACCACCAGCAGTTTGGCTCCCGGAGCCGCCGCGCGCCGGCAGGTGGCGAGGATCGTCCGGCAGCGTTCGTCGTCCCAATCGTGGAGCACCTGTTTGAGCAGATAGCCGTCGCAACCCGAAGGCGCTTCGACGAAGAAGTTGCCGGGGACCCGCTCGACCCGGTCGAGCACGCCCTGCCGCTCCAGATAGGGAAGCGCCTGGTCGAGCACGCCCGGGGCGTCCACGAGCACGCCGCGCAGGTTTGGATGTCGACGGAGGATCGCGGCGAGCATCGTCCCCCGGCCGCCGCCCAGATCGGCGAGCCGGGCAATTCGCCCAAACGCGGGATTCGCGGCGACGGTAGGGGCGTACATCTCGGTGATCGCTCCCATCGCCGCCGCGAAGGTCGCCAGATCGTTTGGATGCTCGTCGAACCAGGTCCAGATCGACTGGCCGTAAATGCGGGGAAAGGCGTTCTCGCCGGTTTCGACCGTGCGGATGAGATCGGCCCAGGCGGTGACCGTCGCCTCCGAGCCGAAATACTCGGCGACCGGACCGACCGCTGCCCGGTCGCTCCGGAGCGCCTCGGACAGGCGGTTGTTCGAAAAGCGCCCCTGGGTGTCGAGGCGGAAGATTCCGGAAGACGCCAGGGCGCGGAGTGTGCGATGGAGAGCGTCGGCGTCGGCGCCGACCTCTTCGGCGAGCGCCGCTGCGGTCTGCGGGCCATGACCCAAGCGGTCCGCGATCGCGAGCCGCGAAGCGGTCCGGATCGCCTGGGTCTGGCCGGTGCCGGACGCCCGATCGACCATCGCCGCCGACGCCGGCACCATCCGGTCGGCGAGCCCTAGAAACAGGCGCCGAAGCCACAACGCGGCGGTCACGGCGAAGCGTGGGGGGGCGCCGGGCAGCGGGGGAGGGGCAGAAGCGCTCACGGAGGGTGGAGTTTATAGGACGGCCGAGGCTCTGGGGCAGGGAATGACGGCCCGCGCGAAGACGTTCGAAAAAGTGGCCTCTCCCGGCCCACCAAGCGTCTTCCAGGAAGTCGCTCCGGCAGAGGTAAACTCAAGAAACGGAAGGCTTCTGAGGCGCTTGTTCCGGGTGGGCACAAGTGCTAGACTTCGCGCTCGCATGCCCCGAGGAGTCTCACATCATGGAAACCAATCTTTCGGATAGCCGGCCGGAAATCAAGACGGTCGGTGAAAGCTGGGTCACGACGACGTTCGAGGCCTTGGAGGACTGGTCGCAGCGCCATTCCTTCTGGCCCTTCCCTTTCGGCACCGCCTGCTGCGCGATCGAGTTCATGTCGACCGTCTCCGCCCACTATGACGTGGCGCGATTCGGTTCCGAGGTCGTCCGCTTCTCGCCGCGGCAGAGCGACGTGCTGCTGGTCGCCGGCACGATCAACGACAAGATGGGGCCGGTCTTGAAGCGCATCTACGACCAGATGGCCAACCCGAAATGGGTGATCTCGATGGGCGCCTGCGCTTGCTCGGGCGGTTTCTACCGCTCGTACCACGTGATGCAGGGGATCGACGAGATCATCCCGGTCGACATTTACGTCCCCGGCTGCCCGCCGACGCCGGAGGGCCTGATCTACGGCATCCTTCAGCTCAAAGAGCGGGTCGTCCGCGACCGTCGACGCCAAAACGAGCAGAGAAAGCTGACGCCCATCGACAACAAGGAGAGCGAGCGTGCCGACGTTGGCCGAGCCGTCCCTGCTTGAGGAGATTCAAGAGAAGTTTCCCGCCGGCAGCATCACCGCGCAGGAAGGTCTCGACCAGCCGACCTGGGTGGTGAAGCGCGAGGTGCTGGTCGAAGTGGCCAAAGAGCTGCGCGACCGGCGCGATACGCGCTTCGACCTCCTGCTCGACGTCGCCGGGGTCGATTACCCGGAGCGAGAAGACAGCGAGGGCGGTCGCTTCGACGTGGTCTACCACCTCTATTCGGTGGCGCGGAACGACCGCCTGCGCCTGAAGGTGCCGGTCTCCGAAGCCGACGCGCTGCTGCCGTCGGTGATTCCGGTCTGGAAGGGTGCCAACTGGTTCGAGCGCGAGGTCTACGACATGTTCGGGGTGAAGTTCTCCGGCCATCCGAACCTGTCACGCATTCTCTGCCACGAGGCGTTCCAAGGGCATCCGCTGCGCAAGGATTACGATCCGGCGCGGCGCTGGATCTTGACCGAGGCCGACATCTACAAGCCGCATTTCGACCTGCCCGAGGGCGAGGACGACCTGTTCGAGCGGATGGCGATCAACATCGGCCCTTCGCATCCGGCGATGCACGGCACGTTCCGGCTGATGGCGGTGCTCGACGGCGAGGCGATCATCGCCTCCGACGTGGAGATCGGCTATCTCCATCGTTGCTTCGAAAAGATGGCCGAGACCCACAACTGGCAGCAGATCATTCCCTACACCGACCGGCTGAACTACTGCTCGGCGTTCATCAATAACGTCGCCTACTGCAAGACGGTCGAGAAGCTCTTGAAGATCGAAGCGCCGCCGCGGGCGGTCTGGGCGCGCACGATCCTCACCGAGTTCTCCCGCATCATGGATCACTGCGTCTGCAACGGCGCCACGCTGGTCGACGCCGGGGCGCTCACCAATTTCTGGTACCTGTTCCAGCCGCGTGAAGAGATCTACGGCCTGATCGAATCGTGCTGCGGTGCGCGTTTGACCGTCTCCTACGGCCGCATCGGCGGCCTCGCCCAGGATCTGCCGACCGATTTCGTCGCGCGGAGCCGGAAGCTGCTCGAGACGATCCCGAAGTTCATCGACGATACCGAAGCGCTGATCAACAAGAACCGGATCTGGATCGACCGCACGGTCGGCGTCGCCGCGATCTCGGGCGAAGAGGCGATCAACTGGGGCTGGACCGGCCCGTGCCTCCGCGCGAGCGGCGTCGGCCTCGACCTGCGCCGGGCCAAACCCTACGATCTGTACGACACGGTCGATTTCGAGGTGCCGGTGCTCACCGGCGGCGATGTCTACGACCGATTCCGCATCCGCATGATGGAGATCCGCGAGTCGCTCAAGATCATCCGCCAGCTGCTCGACCGCGGCATGCCGGAAGGGCCGTACATCATCCAGGATCCGCACATCGCGCTGCCGCCGAAAGACGCCTGCTACAACCAGATGGAAGCCATGATCTATCACTTCAAACTGATCATGGACGGCATCCAGGTGCCGCCGGGCGAAACCTACCAGGCGGTCGAAGGGGCGAACGGCGAGTTCGGCTTCTACGCGATCAGCGACGGCTCGTCCAAACCCTATCGGTTGAAGTGCCGGCCGCCCTGTTTCCCGATTTTCTCCACCTTCTCCCGACTGATCAATGGCGGCTCGCTCTCCGACGCCATCGTCTCGTTGGGCGGCCTGAACATCATCGCGGGAGAGCTGGAACGATGAAGATGCCAATGTCTGAGCAACTCAACATCCCCAACAAGGTGACGCCCTACAAGATGGGGCTCGCCGAGAAGCTCTATCTGCCGCTGCTCACCGGTCTGTTCGTGACGATGCGCCACTTCGTGAAAAACCTGATCAATCCGAAGGGCATGCCGACGATCAACTACCCGGAGGAGCGGCGCGAGTACAGCCACCGCTACCGCGGACACCACATCCTCACCACCCGCCCCGACGGCTCGGTCCGCTGCGTCGCCTGTTTCCTCTGCGCGGCGAATTGCCCGGCCGATTGCATCACGATCGAAGCGGGGGAGCACCCGGACGTCAACATCGAGAAGTACCCGGTGGTCTACGAGATCGACATGCTCCGCTGCGTCTTCTGCGGCTTCTGCGTCGACGCCTGCCCGGAAGAGGCGATCATCATGTCGAACAACTACGACATGGCCTACTTCCACCGCGACCAATCGATCGTCGGCAAAGCCGACCTGATGAAGCCCTACACCTTCGACGAGAAGCGCCTCGGTTACCGGCCGTACTATCCGGAAGAAGACGCCCAGCACAACAAGATGCGCCGTGACGCCTTCGATCTGGTGGCGATGGCGAAAGCAAAGGCGGCGGTGGAGCCGGTGTCGGCGTCGGCCGTGAGGGGTTGAAACCCCGTAACCTAGCGAGCGATTTTAATCGCTCGCGGGGTCGGCTACGATACCCATCGTGGACATCGACCCGGAGGCTTGGCAGCGCGCCGCGGCATCTCTCGATCAGCAGTTCGGTCTAGAGGTGCTCTGGCTCTATGGTTCCGCCGCCAAGGGAACCGATCGACCGGGCTCCGATCTGGATCTCGGCGCGCTCTTTACCCGGCGGCCGAGCGGGTACGAATTATTCAAGGCCGCGATTGCGGTCGGCGAGATTCTCGGCCCCCCGGTAGACCTGGTCGATCTAGACCGCGCCGGGCCGATCCTCGGTATGCAGGTTCTACGCTACGGCCGCCTGCTGGTCGATGCCGTCCCGCGTCGGCGTCATGGGTTTTTCTCCCGCACCGTCAGCCTCTACGAGGACCTGAAGATTCTCCGCCGCCCGGCCGAGAAGGCGATGTACGAGAGGATGAGCCATGGTCGACCTTGATGTGGTGACGGCGAAGATCTCAACTCTCGAACGCTGCCTCGCCCGCATCGAGAGCACGAGATCGCAGCTGGGCCTCGCCGAAGCGGATCGCGACGACATCACCGCGCTCAACCTGGAAAGGGCCATCCAAGCGGTCATGGACCTCGCGATCCATGTCGTAGCGACCGAGGGCTACGGTGTACCTGACTCCGCCGGTGATTCCTTCCGCCTGCTCGGTGAACGGCGGATCATCCCCGGGGATCTGGTGGAGCGGCTTCGGAAGATGGTGGGCTTCCGCAACATCTCGATCCACGACTACCGGAAGCTCGATCCCGCGATCTTCCAATCGATCATCGCCGGGCGTCTGGGCGACCTGCGGGAATTCGCGGCGCGTTTGATCGACGCGTTCGGGCTGGCTTCCTCCTAGCCACCCCGGAGGCCTCGGAAATGAGCTATGACGATTGGGACGAGCAGTTCCGTGAGGAACGGGTGACCTATACCCTAGAGGATGGAGACCGGCTCATCGTGATCGAGAATGTCCCGGCGCGGGTTTCTCTACGGACAGGGGAGCGACTCTTTTCTCCGGCTACTGTAGAGCGAATTCAGACGATCGTCTGGGGTAAAGGCCAGCCCGTTCGAACTCTCCAGACACCCGTGTTCCAGTTCGTGGCTTAACCCTCTACCCAGCGCCCGGGATCGCCGGGCACCACCTCGGCTGTTGTCGCTTTCCTGGGAGCGCCGAGCACCAGCTCGGCACCCGCAGCGGCCGAGAAGACCAAAGCAGCCGAGCTGGTGCTCGGCGATCCCGGGAGAAGCACTCCCATTGGTACAATCAGGCCGAATCATGGCCGACCAGAAATCCAGGCCCACCTGCCAGCAAGGGGATTGGACTCCGAAAGTGGGCTCGAAGACAACGCACTCTCTCGAACGTGAACGATGAGAATCACCGCAACGCAGATCTACCAATGGGCTGAGAAACCCGAAGCGAAAGGGTTGCTGCCCGTGTTGGTACGTCGCCTCATCAATGCAACCTCTTCACCGACGGAGTTGTCGATCCGCGGCGCGGACTCTCTGAACCTTCCTGGATGGGACGGTACGCTCAACGTTGCCAAGGGCAACGCCTGGGTCCCAGTGGGCCAATCTCGCTGGGAAATGGGTGGTTCGGCAGACGTAGCGGGCAAGGCGCGCGACGACCTCAAAAAGCGAACTGCCGAAACTAGCCGGGAAGTTGCGGCCAATTTGGACTTCATCTTCGTCTCTCCGCGACGCTGGATAGGCAAGAAGGACTGGCAGGAGGAAGCAACAGCAGTCAACCATTGGCGCAACGTGCGCGCCCACGATGCCGACGACTTAGAAGCTTGGCTCGAGGCCGCACCGAGCGTGACGCTGTGGTTCGGCGAGCAGTTGGGCTTGTGGGGACCAGGTATTGAATCGATAGGCTCGTACTGGGATACCTGGCGCGGCCAGACCATGGCACATCTGACGGTCGAAGCCATCAATACCGGTCGGGAATCGTGTGTGGTCAAATTTGGCGACACGCTTTTCGAGACGCCTGCCCTGATCGTTCTTGAGGCGGACAGCACGGAAGAGGCTGTGGCTTTTGCCTGCGCTCAATTGGTGGCGTTCGGCCACTCCGACAACGCGGCATGCATCACGAGTCCCGAGGGCTGGCGCTATGTTGATGCCAACCAGCAGATGCGGTTCCTGGTCGCCGCCAGTCCAGAGATCGCCGCGAGGCGCGCAGCGAAGGAAGGATCAATCCTGATCGTTCCCATGAACATCGGCGATCGGCCCGATTACTTCTCACCTCCGGTGGCGCAAGCAGCGGAGGCGCAGCGCCTGATGCTCGAACGCCCCGACGCAGAGAGCTTCGAGAAAGCCCTCGTTGGTCTCGGCGAGGACTGCTCCGAAGCCGCCCGCCTGACCAGGTCCACAGGGCGGTCCTGGTCTGTTTATCGTCGCATCAAGGCGGCGAATCCTGCGATCGCTCAACCGGCATGGATAAAAGATCCTTCCGCACGGTGTCTCACGGCGATCGTTCTTGTCGGCGGCTGGAACGACGCTGCGGCGGCCGACATCGCGTGTCTCGAAGCCGTCACGGGTAAGAACTACGAGGATCTCGAGCGTGATTTGTTGCACATGGCGCACCTGGACGACTCCCCGGTCCTGAAAATCGGCACTGTCTGGAAGGCCAAAGCCCCACTAGAGCTTCTGTACCTATTCGCGTCAGCGTTCACGCGCTCCGAGTTGACGCGGTTCTTCGCAGCAGCGGAGGCAATTCTGGCTAAACCGGACCCTGCATTGCAGCTGGAGCCTGATCAGCGCTGGATGGCCTCGGTCTACGGCAAGGTCCGCGAGGAGTCCGGCATCGTCATCCACTCGATCACGGATTCCCTGGCGAAGCTGAGTGTCTACGCTGAGAACAACAACGACGAAAGGATTGCATCAGGTGTCCACGGGCTCGTCCGTACGCTGCTGGAAGGTGCGGATGGCGATCGCTGGCTTTCGCTCTCTAGCGTCTTGCGCGAGCTCGCCGAATCGTCACCCGAAATCTTCCTGCGCGCTGTGGAAGGCAGTCTTGAGCGGCACGATGCACCGATCCGGCGACTGTTCACCGAGACCAGTGGCGACGCCGTTTTCGGAAGGCATTGGCACGCGAATCTGCTGTGGGCGCTGGAAACGCTTGCTTGGTCGCCCAAGTACGTTGGTTACGTGACGGATATTCTTGCCCGACTCTCATCTTCAGCCCTACCGGCGAATGTGTCGAATCGGCCAATGAAAAGCCTCGTTTCGCTGTTCCGGCCGTGGTGGCCACAGACGACAGCCGCGCCCAAGCCGCGCCTAGCGGCACTGGATCATCTGATCAAGATGCGTAATGACGTTGCCTGGGATCTTCTTGTAGCGCTCATTCCCGAGCCTTCGGGCTTCGCGGTCGCGAATGCCAAGCCGCACTGGCGGGGCGATGCCGCCAGCGCTGTCGGCCCGAATGATCTTGAGGGAATCCGGCAGTACTTCTCGGAAATTAACGCGCGCATCGTCGCCCAGTCTCAGGGTGTGCCTGTACGCATCGCCAAGCTAGTCGAATCTCTCGACAGCTTCGACGGGCAGGATCGCGAACAGATCGTCCGCCAAGTCGAAACATCCGCCGGCTTTCCCGACGACGATCGTGAGCTCATCCGCGGCGCGCTGCGCAAGTACCTCAGCTGGCATTACTCCTATAACCGCCGCGGCAAGCGCACGCGGACGACGGCGGATCGCTTACGCCCTCAGTTTGATGCGCTGAAGCCGACAAATCTCGTCACCCGCCACACTTGGCTCTTCCTTAATGATTGGGTCGAGATGCCGGATGGGCGAGACGATGACTATGAGAAAGCCGACGAGATTCGCGAGCGTCTGCGTTCCGAAGCCCTGCAAAAGATTTTCTCTGCAACTGGCTGGACCGGCATCGAAGAACTGATCCGGCGGGCGGGTTCACCTGGCCTGATCGGAAAACAGATCGCGCGCGCCGACTTTCCGGAGGCCGATGTCGCAGCTTGGACGCTCAAGCGATTCGCCGACGTTGGCGGACCGCTCCATGACCCCGTTCTGAATGGCCTGGTCCATGCGCTACCCCTCGACCGCCGCACTTCACTGCTCACGCAGTCTTGCGCGAAGCTCGACGCGTTAGCGATTGCGGCTTTTGCCAGCTTTGCGCCCTGCGATCGCGCGACGTGGAGTTTTCTCGACCGGCAGCCCTCTGATGCGCGACGGATCTACTGGCAAAGAGTGCAGCCCGGAGGAATGATCGCGGAGGATGTCGACCTGGAATACTTCGTCGACCAAATGATGGAAGCTGGCCGGCACCGGACAGCGTTCCAAGCGATTCACATTGGTTTCAAGAGGGCCGATGCCGCACGGGTACTCGCCCTGCTCGAAGCGATAAGCATCGGCGCCGATCCCGATGGACCGTTGCCGGATGGGGGGGACGTCGGCGAAGCGATGAAGGCAATCGAGAAGTCGGGCATTGCTTCACGCCGCCAGCTCGCGCTCCTTGAGTTTCGTTATTTCTACGTACTCGAGCACGGCGAACACGGAACGAAGATCCTCTATTCTGAGATGCTTGAAGATTCGATGTTCTTCATGGGATTCGTTTGCGTTGCTTGTCCGCCGTTTAGCCAGCCCCACACTGACGAGCCAGCTGACGAAGCGGTGCAAGCTTTCGCCTCCCTAGCCGGGAGCGTCCTGCATCACGGGCGCGGTGTTCCTGGTCGGATCGAGGGCGGCGGGATCGATCGTGTAAAGTTCGATTCATGGATCGGTGGAGTGCGGAAACTTGCGGCCGACCAGGATCGCTGCAATGCCGCTGACGTGACAATTGGCAAGTGGCTCTCGAACTGCCCCGCGGATCCGGACGGCATCTGGCCTTGCCTACCGGTGCGAGACCAGCTTGAGCAGCCGGGCACCGAGAAGATTCGCCGCGGCTTCCTTAGTGGTGTCATCGAGAATCGTGGCGTGCATAGTCGGGCGATCGGTGCTGGGGGTGGTCAAGAGCGTGACTTGGCCGCCCGCTATCGGGGATTCGCGGCGCCGTTGCAAGGCAGTCATCCGCAGACGGCGGTCGTCCTCGAGGCGATCGCGAAGCGATACGACACTGACGGGCGGTCGCAAGATGTAGATTCGGCACTTTGGAAAGAAGGCGTGTACTGACCGCCCGAGATGATTTAGCGCCCTCCGATTAGCGTGCATTTCGAGCGGGCTATCAGTTCGCAGATCCGAAGGATTGGCCGGGGTTCACTTGATCACGGCGCTTCTCGCCGACCTTCTTTTGCGCCCCGGCAAACGACACGTCGGCTTCCAAAGGGTAGGGGACTGCCGCCTGGAAGCTCGTATTCGTGCTCTGCCACCGTACGATTTTCCCCGCGTAAGACCGATCCTGCCTGAAGACTTCTTGGTGAGGAATGCGCGAGGGCTGTTCCCGTGGCCGAGAGCACATCGTGGAGAGCGGACGGCGGTTGAGGCTTCGCCCGTACCGGTTTGTAGCGATGCCGGGCCGGTGTTTCGGGCGGACGCACCCCTGGTACGGCTCGTCGCACCGGTGTCACGCTCCCGCTCACCGGTGTGCCGGCCCAGCGCACTGCTGTCACGCTCCCGCTCACCGGTGCGCCGGCCCAGGGCACTGCTGTCACGCTTCAGCTCACCGGTGCGCCGGCCCAGAGCACTGCTGTCACGCTCCCGCTCACCGGTGCGCCGGCCCAGAGCACTGCTGTCACGCTCCCGCTCACCGGTGCGCCGGCCCAGGGCACTGGTGTCACGCTCCAGCTCACCGGTGCGCCGGCCCAGGGCACTGCTGTCACGCTCCAGATCACCGGTGCGCCGGCCCAGAGCACCGCTGTCATGTTCCAGCTCACCGGTGCGCTGGCCCAGAGCACTGCTGTCACGCTCCAGCTCAGCGGTGCGCTGGTCCAGAGCACTGCTGTCACGGTACAACTCACTGGTGGTGCGGCTCCGCCGACCGGTGACGCCGTCCAGAATACTCCTCTGCGCGCTCAGCCCACGGGTGTCGGGGCTCTGCGAAGCGGTGACGGCGAGGCGAACAGCGCTTCGCGGGAGCGTCGAACGGGTGTCCTGGAAAAAACGAGGGGTGATCTCGGCCGGATCGGCCTTATGTCCTGTCGATCCTGAGGCGCCAGCCTACGGCACGCCGCCAGCCAGGATCGTGCCGAGCTTGGCGAAATCGAGATTGCCGCCCGAGACGACGCAGACCACTTTCTTGCCCCGCCCGGCGCCGGCCAGGGCAGCGGCGACGCTTGCCGCGCCCGCCCCTTCGGCGATCACCCGGCAGCGCTCGGCGAGGAGGCGGATCGCGGCGCAGATCTGGACGAGCGAGAAGGTGTGGGCGGAGCCGAGGTATTCGTGCGCCAGTGGCCACATCTCGGGCAGCAGGCTTTTGCCGCCGATCCCGTCAACGAAGCTCGGCCGGTGCTCGATCGGCACCGGTTCGCCGGCCGCGAGGGCCGCCGAGAGCGGAGCGGCGGTTTCAACCTCGCAGGCGATCACTTGCGCCGAGGGGCGGAGGGCTTTGAGCGCGGCTGCGATCCCGACCGAGAGCCCGCCTCCGCCGTAGGGGACGAGGACCGTGTCCACGTCCGGCAGCTCGTCCAGGATTTCGAGTGCCATCGTGCCGTTGCCGGCCATCACCTGAGTATTCGAGACGGGGTGGATGAAGAGCCCATCAAGGCCCGGATAGCCGTGCTCCACCAGCACCTGCCACCAGCGGTCGAACGGCACCTTGAGAATTTTCCCGCCGAGGCGCTCGATGGCGGCGAGCTTGGTGGCGGGTGCCGTCTCGGGCACGATCACGGTGGTGGCGACGCCGAGTCGTCTGCCGTTCCAAGCCACTCCTTGGGCCATATTGCCGGCGGAGGCCGTGTAGACCCCGCCGCTCAACGCTTCGCGGGGTGCGGCGAGCATCGCGTTGCCGGCGCCGCGCAGCTTGAAGGAGCCGATCGGCTGGAGGTTTTCAAGCTTCAGCCAGATTTCGGGCGGCGGGCCTTCGTGGCTATCGTCGATCACGCCATCGAGAGGTAAGCGAATCAGCGGTGTCGGGCGAACGATCCCGGCCAGGCGCTCCCGGGCGGCGCGAATCTGTTCGAGGGTGGGTGCGGCGAGCGCTTCGGTAGGACTCATTCTTCCCTCCCGTCCGAATCCCATGCGATTCCCCTTCCTTGGTCGATCGCCTTCCTGTAAACGTGGAGGGCCGCGACCAGATCCTCGACTGCGAGCCCTAGAAGTTTAGCGAGAGTGATCTCGTCCGGGCTCCGGCGCCCCTCGATTCGTCCGAAGACCAGGTCGCCAAGCTCGCCGACGATGTGCTCGTCGGTCACCGCCCCCTCCGCTCGCGCCATGAGGAAGTCCCCGGATTCGGCGAAGGTCGATTCCTTGAGATCAACGAAGAGGCGGGCGCGGGCAACCGCCGCCGCGTCCAGCTCGCGGTAGGCGGGAGAGCTGGAGCCGACCGCGTTGATGTGCGCTCCCGAGGCGATCCACTCACCCAGGAGAACCGGCTCGCGCGAGCTGGTCACGGTGCAGATTAAGTCCGCCCCGAGTACCGCCTCGCGCGCGCTGGCGACCGCCTCGACCTCCACCCCCTTGGCCTTCCAAGCCGCCACGAATGTTGCCCGCGACTCGGGCCGGGGGGAGTAGAGGCGGACCCGGCGGAGAGTCCGTACCTGGCGCATCGCCTCCAGGTGTGTATGGGCTTGGATGCCGCTGCCGAGGAGGGCGAGATCGCCGGCCTCCGGGCGGGCGAGCAGACGGGTGGCGAGCCCGGAGACGGCAGCGGTGCGGATGGCGGTGATCGAGGCGCCGTCGAGGATCGCGAGCGGCCGACCGCGCTCCGCTTCGAACAGGGCGACCATCCCTAAATGCGACTCTTCGCCCAGAGCCCGGTTGCCGGGGAAGACGCTCACCAGCTTGGTCCCGAGAATCCCCAGTCCCGGCTCTCTGTCGAGGGAAGGCACCGGGCCGGTCCACTCCGGCGCCAGGAAGCCGGGCATCTCCCCGAGCAGCCCTGCCCGGTCGGGGGACCAGACGAGGAAGCGGCGCGGCTGCCCCCCCTGTCCCGTGGCCAGGGCACGGAAGGCGGCCTCCATGGCCTGGATGCACTCCGCCATCGGCAGGAGGTCTTCGACGTCGCGGCGATTTAGCAGGAGGATCGGCATTGGGGGAGACCCTATGCCGGAATCCTACTCGACCTCACCGTTGCGGGCGGCACCCTGCTCCTCGGTGGTCGCGTTATCCTTGGCACCGATGCGTAAACCCACCTCCCTCGAAACCGCCCGACGGTTCCTGCTCGCCCTACCTGGAGTGGAGGAGGGACCGTGCTACGGCACGCCGGGTTTCCGAGTGAAGGGCAAGTTGCTCGCCCGGGTATGGGAGGACGGGGAAACACTGGTGGTGAAGCTCGATTTCGATCGGAAGGAGCTGCTGCTCGCGGCCGAGCCGGAGGTCTACTTCACGACCGACCACTATCGCGGCTATCCCTCCGTGCTGGTCCGCCTGCCGCGGATCGCACCGGAGACCCTGCGCGAGCTATTGGAGGACGCCTGGCGGATCGCGGCGCCCAAGCGTCTGGTCGAAGCGTTCGATGCGAGGACTCGGCGCTGAGGCTCGCTTTAAGGAACCGGGACGCCGAGGTCTTGGCAGATCTTTCGAGCGAGAAGATCGTTGATTTCGCGGTGGCGCGGCACGGCGCTTCGGTATCCCAGATGGAGGTGGCTCCACCAGGAATGGCGGGCACCTTCGCGTAGAAGGGCACAACCGTACGCGGAAAGATGCGCCAGCAAGTCGCGTCGTTTCATACCGCGATCGGGAATTCCTCGAAATTTGATCCGGCTGAAGCTATAGCTTCGATGCGATTGTGGTCGATCGCTTCGGACAGCGTGATGCGCAGGGTTTCGAGGAGCTCTTCTCGGGTCTCCTCCTGGCAGTTGACTCCGGGGACTTCCTCGATCCATCCGATCCAGGCGCCCTGGTCTTGCTTGACGACGGCTGTGAAAGTTGGACGCATGGATCAGGTCTCCCTTGGAATTTCCCCGAAACGATAGCAGACGGCAACGACCACCTTCAACGTCGCGGCTATGGACGGGCAAGGCTACTTCACGTTGCTGAATCGACCGTTGCCTTGCACGGGCGGCAGATCTCTTCTTCCGTAACGACCACCGCCATGGGAATGTCGTGCGGCTCGTTTGGGACCTCGTCGAGAAGCTGCACCGCATACGCGAGACCGATAGCCGGGAAGGGGCGCCCGGCAAGGAAGCGATCGAAGTAGCCGCTGCCGTATCCCAGGCGGTAGGCTCGCCGGTCGAAACCCAACCCGAGGACGAGCACGGCGTCGATCGCTTCGTCGATCGCACTCTCCTCGATTTCGGGAGTCCCTCGCGGTGGTTGTTGGAGGCCGAAGGCGAGGGTGCGGAGCGGGCAAGGATAGGGATGGACGTGGAGGCGCCCGTCGCGAGGGTCCGACCGCGGCACGAACAGCTCCCGGCCGGAGGCGAGCAGGCGATCCACGAGGTGCCAAGTGTCGACCTCCCGTCCGAACGAAAGGCAGGTGAAGATGCGCCGGGCGTTTTCGATCTCCGGCAGCGCGATTACGCGTTCGGCGATCCGGTTCGACCCCGAGGTCGCGGTGGTGGAATCGATCTCACCGAGCCGCGCGCGGAGTTGCTCGCGCAACGCCGATTTCGCGGGCATTGCCGATGCACGGGCCGCGTCGATTTCAATCCCCCGGCGGCGGGGTTGGCGGAGACGCCGGGGGAGTCGCCGGCGGAGGTGTCTCCGGCGTGTCGCTCTTGGCGGGGATGATGCGAATCGCCACCTTGCTCTGTTCCTTGTCCTCGCGGTATTCGACGGTGACGTTGAGGCCGGGCGCCAGAGGCTTGACCAGGATCTCAGTGGACGGCGAGAGGAAGAAGGTGACATCGCCCTCCCCGGTTCGCAGCACGAGAGTTGAGTCGCTGGCTGAGAGGATGTCGCCGGTGGCGGTGCCGGTTTTCATCACCGGGGCAGGGAGAGGCTCCGTGGCCGGAGCGGCGCCCTCCGCGAAGATCCGTTCGGCGAGGATGAAGCCGCCAATCTTCCGGTGGTATTCGACGGTAATCGCGATTCCTTTGGCGATCTCCACCAGCGTCTTTGTGGAGTCGTTGATGGCGACTTTCTGGTCCTTTCCGTCGGTCGTCTTGAGCTCGATCTCGTTGCCCACGAACCGAGTGACCCTGCCGGTGACCTGCGGAACCGCCGGCTGCGCCGGGGGAGCGGGCTCTTGAACGGCGGGAGGTTCCGCGGGAGGCGCGGTGGCGGCTGGCGGTTCGGCACTCTGGCCGAGCAAGCCGGCCGTTGTCGCCAAGCAGGCTGTCATCGCGAAAGCGAAATAGCGGAAGAATCTTTGAACGAGCGGTTTCATCTGGAGCCTCCGTTTCATCTCGCTCCAGAGTGTACCGCTTTGGCTGTTGGAGCGGTGTTTTCGCCGCACCGTCGATTCCTTCGTCCCGGCAAGCTCGCAGTTTGGTCCCGAACCGGGTCCTAATCTAGACTTGGCGCACCAACTTCCTTTCGTCTCGAAGCACCTGCCCTCGACCGTAAGACATTCGATCCCGGGACGACCCCGGCGATCTTTTCGAGGAGAGCATCGTGGAGAAGAAGCGACGCAAGCTTCACCTGGCCAAAGAAACCCTTGGAACGTTGAGCCATCCCAAAATGGTCGCGGCACGCGGCGGCACCGCGGTGGACGCCGATGCGGATGCGACGACCACGGCCATTACGGTCACCTGGTGGCTCACCTGCCAGCGCTCCTGCAACGGGACCTGCGAGTTCACCTGCCAGTACACCTGCACCGGCTCGGCCGTGATCTGCTGCGCCTGAGGAGTTTGCAAGGGGCGGTTTCGACCGCCCCGAGTTGCTCTCATGCCGTGAGCGCCGCCTGGACCTCGGTCCAGCTCGTGGCGGCGGAGAGGGCTTTTTTGCGGGTTGGATCGTGGGCCAGGCGGACGATGTCCGAGAGAAGCTTCAGGCAGCGCTCGGGGTGCTCCTCGGGACAGAGCAGCACGAACATCAGCTCGATCGTGGTCTCCGCCCCGGCGGGAGAGCGGAGGACGGCGAGCGCCAGACGCGGCTCGGGAAGGCCGGGAATCCGCGCGTGGGGCACGGCGATTCCGGCGCCCAGATAGGTTGACGCTTCGCGCTCGCGCCGCTCCAGGCGGCGGATCACGTCGGCGAGATCGAGGTGAGTCCCGGCCAACAGCGGCGCAGCGAGGCGCTCCAGAAGCTCGCCGCGGGAGACGGTTTCCTGGAGGAAAAAGGTCCGCTCCGGGCGCACCAGCTCCGCCAGCCGGTCGGCTTTCCGCGGTGCTGCTTTCATCGCCGCCGGCTCCACCTCCTCGCCAGTCCTGGCAGTCCCTGAAGTCCTTTCAGTCCTTTCCGACCCAGCCGCCACCGCAGGCCCCAGGGGATCGACCACCACGAGCGCCAGACCCGTTGCCCGCTCGAGCAGGGCCTCGACCAGCGACGGTCGAAGCAGGCGGCGCCAGGCCGGACGCGGGGCGGAGCGGCCGATCACGACGTGCCCGGCGCGGACCTCCCGCGCGAAGCGGAGGATCGTCTCGGCCACGTCTTCGCCTTGGAAGGTGAACACCGTGGCGCCCAGGTGGCGCGCCAGCTCCAGCGTCTCGCCGAGTTGCGTCTTCGTCTCCGGATCGAGCCGTTCTTCCGCCGGGGTGCGCACGTAGAGCGCGTACCAATTGCGGTCGAGCTTGCCGGCGAGGCGCGAGGAGTAGCGCAGCAGGGCGTGGGCGTTCGGACTCTTCGACGATAGGCAGGCGACGACCTGGTCGGGCGCTTCGATCGACGATCCTTCCGCGCGCCCCCGGCGTTCGAGCACCGATGCCGCCTCGCGTAGCGCCAGCTCGCGAAGCTGTTCGAGCGGCTGGGTGCGGAAGAAGTTCTGGAGCGCCGCCGCCGCCCGCTCGGGCGGGTAGATCCGGCCCTCTTCGAGCCGGCGGCGAAGGTCCTCGGCGGCAAGATCGACGTTGACCACCTGGTCGGCCTCGGCGAGCACCCAGTCGGGAATGCGCTCCTTGACCTTCACCCCCACCAGCCGCTCGACCGTGTCGTAGAGGCTCTCGAGGTGCTGGATGTTCAGGGTGGTGAGCACGTGAATGCCCGCGGCGAGGATCTCCTGGACGTCCAGGTAGCGCTTCGGGTGCGTGCTGCCGGGAACGTTCGTGTGCGCCAGCTCGTCGACCAGCACCACCTCCGGCTTGCGCTTCAGGATCGCCGCGAGGTCCATCTCCTCCAGGTGAACCCCGCGGTAGACGATCTGGCGTTGTGGGATGGCGTCGAGCCCGAGCACCAGGGAAGCCGTGTCGGCGCGGTCGTGGGTTTCGACCACGCCGATCACTGCGTCGACGCCCTGCGCCTTTAAGCGATGCCCTTCGAGCAGCATCTGATAGGTCTTTCCTACCCCCGGCCCGTAGCCCAGGTAGACCTTGAGCCGGCCGCGCCGCGCGCGGTGGATTAGGCGAAGGAAGCTTTCGGGGCTCTGCGGCACGGGTTACTTTCGCGCGGTTTCGAAAGCGAGGTTCAGCTCCAGCACGTTCACCCGCGGCTCGCCGAGGAGCCCGAAGGTGCGTCCTTCCGTGTGCTCGGCGATCCGGCGGCGGACCTCCTCCTCGGACATTCCGCGCTCGCGCGCCACGCGGGCCACCTGAAACTCGGCCGCCGCGGGCGTGATGTGCGGATCGAGCCCCGAGGCGGAGGAGGTGACCAGGTCCACCGGTACCCTGCGATTTTGCGCGCCGGGATTTTCGGCGAGCGCTGCGGCGACCGCCGGGGCGACCCGCTCCTCGATCAGCTTCCGGCTCGTCGGTCCGAGGTTGGTGCCGCCCGAAGCGGTGGCGTCATAGCCGTTGCCCGCGGCGGAGGGGCGGGGGTAAAAATAGCCCGGGCCGGAAAACGGCTGGCCGATCAGGCGCGAGCCGATCACCGTGCCGTGGGCGTCGCGGATCAAGCTCCCTTCGGCTTGGCCTGGAAAGATCAGCCGGGCGAGGCCGGTGACCACGAGCGGATAACCGATTCCGAGGATCGCGGTGAGCACGAGGGTCATCCGAATCGCCGGGGCGATCTGCGCTTTGACGGAAAGGACGTTCATGGCTCCACTTTAGACCCAACCCAGGGCGGAAATGACGACGTCGATCAGCTTGATTCCGATGAACGGGATGAGCACGCCGCCCAGGCCGTAGACAACCAAGTTGCGCCGCAGGACGGACGCCGCGCCGAGCGGCCGGTAGCGGATGCCGCGCAGGGCGAGGGGAATCAACGCGACGATGATCAGGGCGTTGAAGATCACCGCCGAGAGGATCGCCGATTCAGGGGAGGCCAGGCGCATGACGTTCAACGCCGAAAGCGGCCCCGCCGTAGATCCCATACCGGCGTGCGCGCGGCTGAGCACGTAAAGGGTAGAAAACATCGCGGGCAGAATCGCGAAGTACTTCGCCACGTCGTTGGCGATCGAGAACGTGGTGAGTGCGCCGCGGGTCATCAAAAGCTGCTTGCCGATCTCGACGATCTCGATCAGCTTCGTCGGATTGGAGTCGAGATCGACCATGTTGCCGGCCTCTTTGGCTGCCATGGTTCCCGTGTTCATCGCGACGCCGACGTCCGCTTGGGCGAGCGCCGGGGCGTCGTTCGTGCCGTCGCCGGTCATCGCGACCAGCTTGCCCTGCGCCTGCTCGCGACGGATCAGGTCCATCTTGTCTTGCGGCTTCGCCTCGGCGAGGAAATCGTCCACCCCCGCCTCGCGGGCGATCGCCGCCGCGGTGAGCGGATTGTCGCCGGTGATCATGACGGTCTTGATCCCCATCTTGCGGAGCTGTTCGAACCGTTCGCGAATGCCCCCTTTGACAATGTCTTTGAGGTGCACCACGCCGAGCGGGCGTGAACCTTCGGCCACCACCAGGGGAGTGCCGCCCCCTTTGGCGACCATCTCGACGGCGGCTTTGAGCTCCGGCGGAGCCGAGCCGCCGAGCGAGGCGACGAACGCCGCCACCGAATCGGGCGCGCCCTTGCGAATCGTCCGGCCGCCGAAATCGACCCCCGACATTCGGGTCTGGGCGGAGAACTGAATGAATTGCGCCCCCAAGCTTCCGAGCTCGCGCCCGCGCAATCCGTACTTGGTTTTCGCGAGCACGACGATCGACCGCCCTTCGGGAGTCTCGTCCGCCAGGCTCGCGAGCTGCGCCGCGTCGGCCAGCTCCGTCTCGGTGACCCCGGGCAGCGTCAGGAATTCGACCGCCTGCCGGTTGCCGAGCGTGATCGTGCCGGTCTTGTCGAGCAGCAGCGTGTTGACGTCGCCCGCCGCCTCGACCGCGCGGCCGGACATCGCGAGTACGTTGTGCTGGATCAGTCGGTCCATGCCGGCGATGCCGATCGCCGAGAGCAGCCCGCCGATGGTGGTCGGGATCAGGCAGACCAGCAGCGCCACGAGCACCGTTACGGAGGGGGGCGAAGCCGGAGCGAAGGCGACGGCGCCAGCTAGACCCGGGACGAAGCCGCCCGCCGCGGCCGCCGCATCGACGCTGTAGCGGGCGAAGGGCAGAAGGGTCACCACCGCGAGCAAGAAGACGATCGTCAGCCCGGCGAGCAGGATGTTGAGCGCGATCTCGTTCGGCGTCTTCTGCCGCTCGGCGCCTTCGACCAGCGCGATCATCCGATCGAGGAACGTCTCGCCCGGGCTCGACGTGATGCGCACCTTGATCCAATCGGAAAGGACGCGCGTGCCGCCGGTGACCGCGGAGCGGTCGCCGCCCGACTCGCGGATCACCGGCGCACTTTCGCCCGTGATCGCCGCTTCGTCCACCGAGGCGACTCCTTCGATCACCTCGCCGTCGCCGGGAATGATCTCGCCCGCGCGGACCAGCACCACATCCTGTTTCTTGAGGTTGGGACCGGGCACCGGCTCGGTCTCGACGCCTAGAACGCCTACGGTCGGCTCGCCGACGATTCGCTGGGCGATCGTCTCGGTCTTCGCCCGGCGGAGGGTGTCCGCCTGCGCCTTGCCGCGCCCCTCCGCCATCGCCTCGGCGAAATTCGCAAACAGGACGGTGAACCAGAGCCAGAGCGTCACCTGGATGGAAAACCCCAGGTGGGCGGTCTGGCCGGTGAACAGGTCGCGAACGATCAACAGGGTGGTGAGCACGCTGCCCACTTCGACGACGAACATCACCGGGTTCTTGGCCACCGCTCCCGGGTGAAGCTTCAAGAACGATTCGACGATCGCCCGTTGGACGATCGGGAGATCGAACAGGGGCCGCTTTTTCGCTTGAGACATGATCGTTTCGGGCGCTCTCGGTTAGAAAAGCGTCCCGGCCTCCATCAGGTAATGCTCGACGATCGGGCCGAGCGACAGCACGGGCAGGAAGGTGAGCGCGCCGACGATCAGGATCACGCCCAGCAGCAGGCCGACGAACAGCGGCGTATGCACCGGAAACGTACCGGCCGAAGGGGGGACGATTTTCTTCGACGCAAGATTGCCCGCGATCGCCATCATCGGCACGATCATCAGGAACCTACCCGTCAGCATCGCCAGGCCGAGCGACAGGTTGTACCAGGGGGCGTTGACGCCGATGCCCGCGAACGCGGAGCCGTTGTTGCCGGTCGTAGAGGTGAAGGCGTAGACGATTTCGGAAAGGCCGTGCGGGCCGCCGTTGTTTAGCGTCGCGGTGCCGTAAGGGACGACGCTCGACCAGGCGGCGCCGCAGAGGATCGAGAGCGCGAACACGAGCACGTAGAGCATCGCCATCTTGACGTCTTTGGCTTCGATCTTCTTGCCCAGGTACTCGGGCGTCCGGCCGACCATCAGGCCGGCGATGAAGACGGTGAGCACGACCATTACCAGCATGCCGTAGAGCCCGGCGCCGACGCCGCCGACGATGATCTCGCCGAGCATGATGTTGAGCAGCAGGATCATCCCGCCGAGCGGCGTGTAGGAGTCGTGCATGGAGTTGACCGCGCCGCAGGAGGCGTCGGTGGTGGCGGTGGCGAACAGGGCGGAATTGAAGATGCCGAAGCGCACCTCCTTGCCTTCCATGTTGCCGCCGGCCTGCGCCGCCGCTCCTTCGATCTGCGCCTGGTCGACACCGTGCCGGGTAAAGTTCGGGTTGCCGCGCGCCTCGGCGATCCAGACGCCGCAGACGCCGATCAGGAACAGCGCCATCATCGCGGCGAGCACCGCCCAGCCGTGACGCGGGTTGCCGGTCATCCGGCCGAGCGTGTAGGTGAGCCCGGAGCCGATCGCGAAGATCGCGAGCATCGCGAGGAAGTTCGAAAGCGGCGTCGGGTTCTCGAACGGGTGGGACGAGTTGGCGTTCATGAAGCCGCCGCCGTTCGTCCCGAGCTGCTTGATGATCTCCTGCGAGGCGACCGGGCCCTGCGCGAGGATCTGCTTCCCTGACCCTTCTACCAGCGCTACCTGGGTGTAACCGGAGAAGTTCTGCACTACCCCTTGAGACACCAGCACCAGCGCCCCGACCACGCAGAGCGGCAGCAGCAGTTGAATGCACGCCCGCGTCAGATCGACCCAGAAGTTGCCGATCGTCTTCGCTTCGCGCCGGGCGATGCCGCGGATGAAGGCGACGGCGAGAGCGATGCCCGCGCCGGCCGAGACGAAGTTGTGGAACGCGAGCCCCGCCATCTGGGTGAGGTAGCTCATCGTCGATTCGCCGGAGTACCCCTGCCAGTTGGTGTTGGTGGTGAAGCTCGCAGCCGTGTTCCAGGCGAGCGCGGGGGGCACGCCGTGGAAGCCCTGCGGATTTAACGGTAGAACGCCCTGGAGCCGCTCGAGTGCGTAGAGCAGGAGCATGCCGGCAGCGCTCCAAACGATCATCGCGGCGGTGTAGGTCGTCCAGTGTTGTTCTTGCTCCGGATCGATCCGGCACAGCCGGTAGATCGCCCGTTCGAGCGGACCGAGAAACCGAGACGTCCACACCTTCTCGCCGGCAAAGAGCTTGACCATGTAGACGCCGAGCGGCTTGGTCAACGCCAGCAGCGCGAGGAGAAACAGGGCGAGCTGCAGCCATCCGTTCGCGGTCATGGGCTAGAACCTCTCCGGGCGGAGCAGCGCGTAGGCGAGATAGACCAGCAGCCCGAGCGCGATGGAGGCGGCGATCCAGAGTTCGAGAGTCATGTTGTCTTCCTTATCGTTACAAGCGCTCGGTGCCGCGAACGTAGGCGAGACCGAGGGCGAAGAAACCGACGGTCAGGACAATGAAGATCAGATCGAGCATGGGGAATCCTCCAAGAGGTCCACGGCCTTTACGCCGCCGAGGGGGCGACCGGTAGGCTGAACCAGAACGTGGTGCCGGCTCCTACTTTCGATTGGACGTGGATCTCGCCGCCGTGGGCGTGGACGATCTCCTTGGCGATCGACAGGCCTAAGCCGGCGCCGCCCAGGTCTTCCGTTCCCGGCATTTGATAGAAGCGATCGAAAATCCTATCGGTCTGGCCGGCTGGGATGCCCGGCCCGGTGTCGGCGACCGAGAAGCGGACGTATTTCTTGTACTGCTCGGCGCGTACTGTCACCGAGCCGCCCGCGGGCGTATGGTGGAGCGCGTTGGACAACAGGTTCGACAGCACCAGCCGTGCGCGTGCCGGATCGGCTAGAACTTTGGGCGCCGCCGGGTCGATCTCGACTTTCAGCTCGATGCCGGCGTCCTCGAATTCGGGCCGGAAATCGTTCGTCCGCGCTTCGACGAAGTCGCGCGTGGCGACGGCATCGATGCGCAGCAATTGGCGGTCGGACTCAAGGCGGGAAAGCTCCAACAAACTCTCGACGATCTCGCGCAGCCGCTCCGCGTCGTCGCGGGCGACCACCAGCAGCTCCGTCTGCTCCTTGTTCAGCTCGCCGAGCTTCTCGCCGAGCAGCACGTGGACGGCCATCTGGAGCGAGGTGAGGGGGGTCCGAAGCTCGTGCGAGACGGTCGAGAGCAGGCCGCTCTTCATCTCGTCGACGCGCCGCAGGTCGGTGACGTCGGAAAGAATCAGCGTGGTCCCTAAAAGCTCCCCTTCCGCGTCGCGGATCGCCACGGCGTGGGGCATGAAGAAATGCTCTTTGCCGTCTTTCCAGACCTGGATCGCCGACTCGAAGCCGCGCTCGGGCGGCGCGCCGAAGCGGCCGGCGAGATCGGCCGAATGGGCGGCGGAAGCGAGCAACGGCCGCAGCCACTGGCCATGGCGCTCGGGCACCGCCGCGCCGGGTGCCAAACCGAACTCGGAAATCGCGATCCGGTTCGCCAGCTCGATTCCCCCTTCGGGCGAAAGCAGCGCCACCGCGTCGGGCAGGCTGTCGATCGCCAGCTGCGAGGTTTTCTGGGCCCGCAGTAGCTTCGCCTGATCGGAGCGGCGCAGCTCGCGCAAGCGGCTCGCCATCGCGTTGAACGCTTCGGCGAGCTGGCCCAGCTCGTCGCGCGACGCCACCGGCACCACCAGGTCGAGATGGCCGCGCTCGATTTCGCGCGCCGATTCGGTGAGCCGGCTTAAGGGTCCGAGGATCGCCTGAGAAAGAAACGCCACCAGGCCGATCGCGAGCGCCGCGCCGGCCGCGATCAACAGGATCATCCGGGCGCGCGCAGCGGCGGCGAGCGCCCGGGCACGGTCGTTGGCCTGGACCATGTTGGTCTGGTTGAGCTGTTGAATCTCTTCGGCCCCTCGCTTGATCTCTTGGAAACGCGGCAGCAGTTGGGCGAAATAGACCCGGCTGCGCGCCTCGGCGGGGCGGCTCTCGTCGAGCACCTGCGGCAGGGCCGCGGTATAGGTCAGAAAGAGGTCGCGCACCCTTTCGGCCCGCTCCTTCTCGCCGGGGATCGTCAGGTTGCCCAGCTCGGTCTGGAGCGCCTTGTCGAAACGTGGGCGCTGCACCTCGACGAGAGCCCGGCCGCGCTCGCCGTCGCCCGCGAGGGCGAACAGCGCGCCGCTGTCGATCCGTTCGAGCGCTTCTTTCATCTCCTGCGCCGCTATCACGCTCTTGTAGTTCTCGCGCAGGATGACGTCGATCGAGCCACCGAGCCGCTCGAGCATTGAGATGCTCTGCGCGCCGACCACGAACAGCAGCGCGAGTAGACCGGCAAATCCGAGCGCGAGCTTCGATCGCAAGCCGAAGCCGGAGCGGGGAGTGGAATCGGAAGCGGGCGCGTTCATCGGGAACCTCCTGGCTCGGTCGACAGGGCCGAGACACCTGAACCGAATTGCAGGCCGGGTGCCACCGTCGGGCTATAAGGTAAGTCTCTGATTTCATGAGGATTGACGGTTTGGGTGATCGGCGAGGCCGGACTGGCGGTCTTGCGTTTCGCAACGGGCTGTCGATCCAGATCTTGCAGAGTGCAATGGGTCGGGTCGAGTTTGGTACATTCGCCCGATGCCGCTCGGAGACAGCCGTCCGCTCCTCGACATCCTGATCGTCGACGACGAGCCGAACATCCGGCGGACGCTGTCGCTCCATCTCGAAGGGGTGGGCCACAGAGTGCGCACGGCGTCGAGCGTCGGGGAGGCGCTCGTCGAGATTCAGAAACGCCGCTTCGACCTCGCGCTGGTCGACCTCCGATTGGGGCTCGAATCCGGGCTCGACCTGATGCCGAAGCTCACCGCCGAGGATCCAGCGATCAAAATCCTCGCGATCACCGCCTACGCCTCGGTCGAGACCGCGGTCGAGGCGATGAAACGGGGCGCCCGCGACTACCTGTCGAAGCCGTTCACCCCCGCGGAGCTCGATCTCGCGATCGCCAAGCTCGTCGAACTGTCGCGCCTGGAGCGAAAAGTAGAGGCGCTCGAAAGCGATCTCGCCGAAGCCGACCCGAATTTCGAGTTGGCGAGCGAGAGCCCGGCGATGCGCGCGCTGCTCGACCTCGCGCGCCGCGCGGCCGACGGCGACGCCCGGCTGTTGATCCGCGGCGAGAGCGGCACCGGCAAAGGGGTGCTCGCCCGCGCGATCCACGGCTGGAGCCCGCGCCGGGGCAAGCCGTTCGTCACCGTCTCGTGCCCTTCGTTGCCCGCCGAGCTGCTCGAAAGCGAACTATTCGGCCGCGCCAAAGGCGCGTTCACCGGCGCCACGAGCGACAGCGCCGGCCGGGTGGCGCTCGCGGAAGGGGGGACACTGCTGCTGGACGAGATCGGCGACTTGCCGCTTACGCTTCAGCCGAAGCTGCTCCGCTTCGTCCAGGATCGCGAATACGAGCGAGTGGGCGACCCGGCCACCCGCCGGGCCGACGTGCGCATCCTCGCCGCCACCCACCAGGATCTCGAAGCGGCCGTCGGCGCCGGCCGGTTTCGCGAAGACCTGCTCTACCGGCTCGACGTGCTGACCCTGGAGATCCCGCCGCTGCGCGCCCGGCGTGAGGACGTCCTGCCGCTCGCCCGACGGTTGCTCGCCCTGTTCGGTCGCCAGTACGGAAGGCCCAAAAGCATGTTTACGCCCGCCGCCGAACGGGCGCTCGCCGAGCACCCCTGGCCGGGCAACGTCCGCGAGCTGAGGAGCGCGATCGAACGCGCCGCGATGCTCGCCGGAAGCACGGAGATCGGCCCGGAGCTGCTGCTGCTCAAAGGCGCGACGGCTCCGGCGCCGACTGCGGGTCCAAGCTTGGGTGATCTCGTCCCACTCGCCGAGATCGAGCGCGAGCACGTCGAACGGGTAGTCGCCCGCGCCGGCTCGCTCAAGGAAGCGGCCGAGATTCTGGGGATCGATCCCGCGACGCTCTGGCGGCGCCGGAAGGTGGCGGGCGGGTAAGGGATCCAACCCGCTATGATCCCGGACCATGCTCTCCCTCTACTTCCTCCGCCACGGCCAGACCCAGTTTTCGCGCGACGATAATTTCTGCGGCTCGGGACTCGATCCCGACCTCACGGCCGAGGGGCGAGCGATGGCCGCGGCGTTTGCCGGTGATTATGGCTCGATGCCGTGGGCCGGTGTGTTCGCTAGCCCGCTCCGCCGGACGGTCGAGACCGCCCGGGTGCTCACCGACTCCTGGAAGCTGGGTCTGGAGATCCGCGACGGCTTGAAAGAGATTGGCTATGGCGAATGGGAGGGGAAGACCCGGGCGGAGGTCGAACGCGACTTCCACGACGACTACATTCGCTGGGAGGCCGATCCGGCCTGGAACGCGCCGACCGGCGGCGAGCGGGGGACCGTGATCGCCCGCCGCGTGGGCGAAGTGATCGAGGAGATCAAAGAGCGCCACGCCCACGGACCGGTGCTCGTGGTCTCGCACAAGGCGACGATCCGGATCGCCCTCTGCGGCCTTCTCGGAATCGACGTCGGCCGCTTCCGCTACCGGCTCGCCTGCCCGGTCGGCAGCGTCTCGATCGTCGAGTTCGGATCGAACGGGCCGCTGCTGCGCTCGCTCGCCGATCAGTCGCACCTTCCGGCAGAGCTGCGGGCGCTGCCGGGGACTTAAAAACCAGCCTGCTAGACTCCGGCGTCTATGACCGATCCGACGCCCCGCCTCGCCCTGATCGTCGACGACGAACCCGGCATTCTCACCACTCTCTCCGGCATCCTCGCCGACCGCGGCTACGGCACGCTCTGCGCCGCCACCGGCAACGAGGCGATCGACCTCTACCGCCAGCATCGGCCGGACGTCGTCTTTTTGGACATCTGGCTGCCCGACCGCGACGGGCTCGAAACCCTCCAGGCGTTGCGCGCGGACGATCCCGCCGCCGCGGTGGTCATGATGTCCGGCCATGGCACGACGGCGACGGCGGTCAAGGCGATTAAGATGGGCGCCTACGACTACCTCGAAAAGCCCCTCTCGCTACGCCGCGTGGTCGAAGCCGCCGAGGGGGCGATCGACCAGAGGCTCGCGCTGGGCTTGAAAGGCGGCCACGGTGAAGGCGCCGACCCGGCGGTCGAAAACGGTGTTCCGTCGGCCGGGCTGGATCTCGAAAGCCAGATCGCGCCGCCGCCCCCGCTGTCGATCCTTGGCATCCGCGGCCAACGCCAGCGGACGATCCGCCATTCGACGGTGATCTACGGCCTGGGCCTTCACTCCGGGGCGCGCACCGGGATGGTGATTCAGCCGCTGCCGCCCGACAGCGGCATTCACTTCTACACCCTGCCGGGAGGGCAGCTGATCCCCGCGCACGTCTCCCAGGTGGCCGACACCGATTACGCGACGACCCTCGGCCGCGACGGCGACAGCGTCAAAACGGTCGAGCATTTCCTCTCCGCCCTCCACGCCGCGGGCATCACCAACCTCCTGATCAAGCTCCACGGCGAGATCCCCGTGCTCGACGGCTCGGCCGTCGAGTTCTGCCAACGACTCCGTGCGATCGGCGTCGAAGAGCAGGACGAGCCGCAAAAGGAGCTGGTGATCGATCGGGTTTACGAGGTGGGAAGCGGCGAGAAGAAATTGACCCTGGAGCCGTACGACGGCTTCTCGGTTTCCTACAAGCTGCGCTACCCGGCGCCGGTGGGGGAGCAGGAGCACGAGTTTACTCTCGCAAGCTTCGAAGGCTACGAGCGCGAGATCGCCCCGGCGCGCACGTTCGGCTTCATGAAGGATCTCCAGATGATGGCCGAGCTGGGCCTCGGTTCCGGCGGCCGGCTCGACAACTTCATTCTGGTGGGAGAGGACGACGTCCTCAACACCGAGCTGCGTTTCGAAAACGAGTTCGCCCGCCACAAGATCCTCGACATCATCGGCGACCTCTTCCTGCTCGGCTACCCGATCCGCGGCAAGGTCACCGCGAGCTTGACAGGACACCGCGACAACATCGCCCTGCTCCGGCAGATTTGGGCGGCGGTGGGGGTGACGTAGGGAATCACCCTCGCGGTGGTCGCGGCGGCGGAATCGGCCGGCCCGGCACGCGGCGGAAAACCACCACGTCGCCGCCCCCATCGCTCTGCGGAAAGCGGGCGACCTCCCGGTAGGCACGCCGGAACCAAGGCTGGCTGACGATCGGACGCGTGCTGCGCCGTTCGGTGTGGAACAGCACCAGTGGCGTCGGATGCGCGAGAAACGCCCCGAGCAGGTCTTTCTTCGCGATGTAGGGGAGCGATCTGGTGGTGACCAGCCCCATTAAATCCTCGACCGTGCGGTCGCTGGTGTAGCCGAGCACCCCGATTTCGCCAAACGCGATCGACTCGTCCGGCGCCGAATTTTGGCGAATCCAAAGCGCGGCTTGCCGGTATGCCTGTTGCCTGGGCAGCTCGGCGAACCCCCGCAGCCAGGAGAGATTCCACACGAGCGATCCGACCAGAGCCGCCAACACGACCAGCGTCGGGAAGCCCGCGAACAAGAAGCGCGCGCGCTTCCCAGCCTGCCGCGCCTGTTGCGCCCAGCGCAGCATCGAGAACAAAGCCGCCCCAGCGCCGAACAGAATCGCCGCCGCAAACGGAAAGACGTACCAGATCGAGAACGGCACGCCGAGCAGCGGATAGGTCAGGACGTTCGCCGCACCGTAGCCGACGAGCAGCCGGCCGCACAGCCCCCACCGTTTGTAGACCTCCTGTAGCTGGACCAGGCCGAAAAAAAAGATCACGGTGCCGCAGTACCCGCAGAGCTGTTGCCAGCCCGCCAATCCCGCGCCCCAGAAGCTCTGGCCGACGAATCCGGAGCCGCCGGAGATCTCGGCGAGGTAGCGCTTCGACTCGAACGTCACCGGCAGAACCGTGCCGAACCAGGCATATGCGGCGAGCGCCCCCGCCAGGATCACCGTGGCGACGGTGATCGCCCAACGCCAGGGAAGGCGGCGCTCGGCCTGGATCAGCAGCAACCCCAGCACGGCGAGCCCGAGCCCGGTATCCGGTCGCACCCAAACCGCGACGCCGCCGAGCAACCCGGAGAGAATGGGCCGCCTTTCGGCGAACCGGCCGGAAGCGAGCAAGAGGAACAGCGCGAGCGCGGTCTCCGACCCCTGGGCCTTCCAGACGAACGGCGAAGAAAGCAGGAGCATTCCGCCGAGCAGAATCTCCGGCCACCTGCCGCGATCCGGAGCGGAGCGGATCAGGCAGGCGACGATCCCGAGCAGCGCGAACGCGAACACAATCGTCGCCAGGATCTCGATCCGCGCGCCGGTCACGCAGTGCAGCCCCGCCAGAACCAGAGCGAGCCCCGGGTTCGACAGCCCGAACACCCGCTCGCCGAGGTTGAACACCAAGCTGTCGCCGTGCGCCAGGTGCCAGGCGTAGCGATAGGTGATGTAGAAGTCGTCGATCGCAATCCCGGCGGTCCGCACGGCGAACGCAATCGTGAACGCGAGGCAGGCGAACCCCAGCCCGATGGAGAATCGGGAGCGCCAAGCGGCCGCGGAAATGGATTCCTTCGATTCGTCGAGGCTCGCCAAGCGGACTCTCTCCAAGAGAAGTCGCGAGCCTACCCTCTTAAGCTCCGCCGGTTCCAACCTCGAACGTCAACCCCGGATTCGCCCGCGAAGCGAGCAGGAATGCGCCGAGGGCCGTATCGGCCTGGGCGCGGAAACTGTGCCTTGGAAGATGTGGAGGCACTCGAAGGTAGGCGGAGTTAGACTCTCTTCGTGTCCGCCCCTTGCAGATTTCTTTGCGCCGCCTTGCCGTTGGCTCTCGCCCTCTCCGGTTGCTTCGGTCCAACCGCCGACGGCCCAGACAACTCCTCCCTCGGGCTCGCTCCGCTGGGCGAGACGACGGTCGAGATCCTCAAAGGCGCTCCGCCAAGCGAGCGGATTCGCCTGGGGCCGTACGGCGTTGCGTTCGGGCGGCCGGGCGGGGTGGTCGAGCGGGCTCTGTTTGCGGACGATTCGGTGCGGGAGGAGCTTGCCGACCTCGCGGGAACCTACGGGCCGTTCGATCTGCCGGTGGGGACCGCGCGGGTACGGTTTCGGGGGCGCGGCGGAGTTCCGGCACCTTGGGTGGAGCGGCGGCGGGTGGCGGAGTGGGCTTTGTTCGTGGTCGCGGAGTCGACCGGATTGGGCGGCCGGGAGCCGGCTCCCGTTTTGTACTGGCAGCGGGGTGGCGAGGGGGAAGCCTGCGACGGGCTGGGGATCGATCGGACCGGCGGGGTGCGCGGCGGGTCGTGCGCCGGAGGCGGCGGGGCGCCGCGCCGGCTGGCGACCGCGGAGCTGGAACGGCTGTATGCCTGGTTCGACCGGTTGGGGCCGTTCGCCACCAGTTGGCTCGAAGGACCGCCGGACGGGCGGCGGACGCTTCGATTGGTCTTTGCCGGGGCCGGACGGGCAACGGCGAGCCCAGGCGAGCGGGAGGAGATTACGGCGTTCGCTTCGGCGCTCGCGACGGAGTTGAAGGTCGCCGGGTCTCCTCGGTTCGCGGCGCCGCCGAGCCCGGCGCCTCTCGTGCCGCTCAGCCTGCCGGCTCGCGCGCCGATACCGCCGCCGGTCCCGCCGTTCGTCGGCTAGAACCAGCCCTTTTTCTTGAAGTAACCGATCAGGACCAGCGCCACCGCGGCCATCAGCCCGAGGGCGAACGGGTAGCCCATCACCCAGTGCAGCTCCGGCATGTTGAAATGGCTTACACCGGTGTCGAAGTTCATGCCGTAGACGCCCGCGATGAACGACAGTGGAATGAAAATCGCCGAGAGGATCGTGAGCACTTTCATGATCTCGTTCATCCGGTTGCTGACGCTCGAAAGGTAGACGTCGAGCATGCCGCCGGCCAGCTCGCGATAGGTCTCGATCACGTCGATCACCTGCACCACGTGGTCGTAGCAGTCGCGGAGGAAAATTCGGGTCTCCGCCGTGATCAGCTCCGAGCCGTCGCGCAGAATCGAATTCAGCAGGTCGCGCTCCGGCCAGGCGGCGCGCCGCAGCATCAGCAGATCGCGTTTGACCTTGTGGATCTCGTTCAACAATCCCGGCGACGGCTTGTCGATCAGCGCATTCTCCAGCCGTTCGATCTCCTCGCCGTAGCGTTCGAGCACTGGGAAGAACTCGTCGATCAGCGCGTCGACCAGAGCGTAGGCGAGATAGTCGGAGCCGCGCTTGCGAATCAGGCCGCGGCCGAGGCGGATGCGCTCGCGCACTGCCTCCCACGAGTCGCCGGGAATCTCCTGGAACGTGACCACGTAGCCGGCCCCCAGGAACAAGCTGATCTGCTCGCCGATCAGGTCCGTGCCGTGGTCGAGCTGCACCGAGCGGAGGATCAGGAACTCATAATCGTCGTAGGGCTCGACCTTGGGTCGCTGGCCGCAGTTGACCACGTCTTCGAGCGCCAGCTTGTGGAAGCCGAAGCGATCGCCGAGATGGGCGATCAGCTCGACGTCCGAGAGTCCCTCAATGTTGATCCAGGTGACGCTGTCGCGTTCCTTGTAACCGAACGCATCGTCGATTCGGTCGAGACGGCGCTCCTCGAAATGGTTCGGTCCGTAGTCGATTAGTGTGATTTTGACCGGCCCCGTGCCGTCGGGAGAGGGCGTGAGAACGCCTGGGGCGCTGCCCGGCCGGAAGTTTTCGCGTTTGAGGGAGGAGCGGCGGCTTTTGGATCGGGATCGCGACATGCGATGAGGCTATACCAACGGATCGCCGGGCAGAGGGAGAATAAGTTCGGCCATCTCGTCGACGGGTGGCGGCGGTGCAGCCGGGAAATCCTCCGCGGGCGGCGGCGCAAACGGCGACCGGGGCGCGCTCACGGTCGGACGATCGGCGGCGAGCCGGTTCTGGGTCTGGCGGATTGCGGCGACCAGCTCGTCGAACACCCGCCGGGCCTTGCCGTGCCGGGGGCCGAAACGCATGCGGGTCCAGGTGCGGCGGCTCTGGATCGAGATCACCCAATCGGGTAGCAGAAAGCCGAGGACCGTAAAGACGATCGTCGGAGCCACGATCCCGAGCGCGATGGTGCCGCCGGTCCAGCTGGAGACCGCGGCACCGACCGATCCGAGCAAAAGCCCGAGTAGACCGAAGGCGACGACCGAGCGGTAGTTGCGGCCCCGGTGAAGCGTCGCCAGCACCACCTCCTCGAACAACACCCGATGGCGGGTGATGCGGTAGAAGCTCGACGTGTCGACTTCGAGCGCCTCGCCGCGCCGGTAGACGCGGATCCGCTCGACCAGGCTCGCATCTCGCGCGAGCAGGCGCCTTTCGGGCACCTCGCCCGGCGCGATCGGCTCGGCGATCATTTCTTGCCTCCGCCGAGCGCCGCGACGCCGGCCGCCCCGGCGAACATCATGGCGATAAGCGCGAGGCCGAACAGCGTCAGGAATACGCCGAGGACGATCGCGAAAATCGGTCCGCCCCGCCCTCCGGCCTCGCGCCAGGCGCGTTTCTGACGCAAGCCCTGGACCGCGAGGGCGACCGCCGCGGGGCCGAGGACGATCCCGAGGCAGCTGGTGAGCCAGCCCAGGATCGCCAACGAGACCGCGAGACCCGAGGCGTCGAAGAAATGGACCTCGACCGCGGTGAACGAGCCTTCGCGGCTCAGGCGGTCGAAGCAGTCGGGGCAGAGCTCCTGGCCCTCCAACGGAATGCGGCAGAGCTCGCAGATGAAGACGCCGCAGCGCGAGCAAGTGGCGACTGCGGCGTGGTGGGGGTGCCGGGCGCACGGCGTGGCCCCGGCGGCGGGCGCCGGACCCGCGGCGAACGTGACGGCCGGACCGCTCGCGAAAGCGGCCTCCGGAAGCCGCACCACCGGTGCGGGAGGGGAAAAGGCGACCGCTTCGAACGAAGTGCCACAGGCGGCGCAGGTCTCTTCGTCCGGTCGGTCGGTGAACTCCGGCAGTGCCGCCCGGCAGCGCGGGCATTGCAGCGGCCGGGGAGGGTAGGCGGTGCTCAGGGCCAATCGACCACCCGGGTTTTGGCCGCCATGTCGTGGATGCAGGTCCGCTCCGCGCCGAAGGCGGTCAGGTAGTTGATGATCCCCAGGCACGAGAGGAACCCGAACCCCTGCTGGACGACCGCGCGGGTCCAGGCCTGGCCGGGACGCACGTCGCTGCCGTCAGGAGAGACCACCTTGAGACCGATGATCCGCTTGCCAATCGTCTGGCCGCTCCGCGCGATCTGGATGCCGTAATAGAGGATGCCGGCGACGAACCCGAAGCCCATCAGGACCAATTGCAGGATCAGCTGCGCCCCCGCGAACAGGCCGTCGTTGGTTCCCGGCTTCATCATCCCGCGCGGAATCAGCACCGCGAACATGACGACCATGGTGATCACGGCGAGCGGAATGGCGAGGATCAAGCCATCGAGGAACAGCGCGCCGAATCGGCGGCCGATCGAGGCGAGGCGAAGTTGGCCGACCGCCGGAGCGGTCCCGGCGCGCAGGTCGAGCAGACGTTGGACCTTGCACTCGGCGCAGAAAGCCTGGCCGCCCAGCTCGACGTAGCAATCGGGGCAGAAGGTATTGCCGCAACGCGCGCAGTGGACCAGGCCGTCCTCTACGTTCGGGTGATTCCTGCAAGGCATGATGAGGCTCCCGTCCGAGCGAATCGAACGATCCGCAAAGCTTCCGTGTCTATTCCAGCCGAAGGACCCGGATATGCTATCAGACACCCGAAGAGCGGACCGGTGTGACGGCCAGGCGCAGGAGGCGCCAAAACGACCGCATGACCTCGACCCTTAGAACCTCCGGACCGCAGACCTGCGCCTATCACCCCGAGCGTCCGGCGCATGCCCTCTGCGTGTCTTGTCGCAAGCCGCTCTGCCGCGGCTGCGCGACGCCGTGGGAGGGGATTTTTCTCTGCGCCACCTGTCTCGCCGCCCGGCGTACGGCGGCGGAGGGGAGGGGGTCGTTTTGGGGTTGGGCGAGGCTGGCGCTGGGGATCGCTCTCGCGGCGGCTCTCGCCATATTTCTGGGCGCCTGGATGTCCGGTCTTTGGGCCGAGCTGCTGGCCGGAGCCGGCTCGTGAGAGAGCGCCTGGGATTGGGCGAGCTGCTCGATCGAGCCGCGAACCTGGTCGCCCGCGAGCTGCCCGAACGCACGGCGCTTTGCGTGCTCGCGGTCCTCCCTTGGCGGCTGCTTCAGGTCTGGTGGCTCCATCGGCTGATCGAGATCTCCGCCGCCGCCACGCAGCATGGACGTTACCTGGTCTCGCTGTCGCTTTGGACCGTCGCCGCCCTGCCGCTCGCGTTTTGGGGGCGGGCGCAGCTCGCGCGCGGCTGTTCGATCGCCCTATCCGGCGAGGACGCTTCGCTCTCTCGCTCGCGCTTCGGCTTGCCGTGGCGTGCTTACGTCGCCGGTCTCTACGCGGCGCTGGTCGCCGCGGCGCTCTATCCGGCGATCGGTTGGATGATCCTCACCCTGCCGTTCATCACCCTCTATTCCGGGCTCGCGGCGGCCACGGCGCCTTACCAAGAGAGGCCGGGCCTCTGGGCGCCGCTCGGCACCGCGGCGCGCGGGTTCGGCTCGCCGCGGCTGCTCGCCGGTCTCTGGTTCACCGCAGGGGTCGGCGTGTTGATCGCCGCGATCCAGCTGTTCGTGGTGTTTCAGCTCGGCCTCGCGGCGGTGCAGACGGCGTTCGGGCTGTCCGACGTCTGGTGGGAGCGGACGCTGTCGCTCGACAACCGACTGTTCGTCCTGCTCCTCCTCGCCGGGGCGTGTCTCGCGGTCGAGCCGTTCTGGATCGCCGGCCTGTCGATCGTCGTCCAGCGCGGCCGGGCCCGGGCGAGCGGCGACGACCTCGCCGGATGGATCGCGGAGCTGGCCGAAGCGGACGCGACGGCCCGGGCCGAAGCGGAGAACGCCGCATGAGGCCAAGGCACTCGCTCGCGGCCTTTCTGACCGGCATTCTGGGAATCCTCGGTCTGTTCGCGATGGGGTCGTTCACGCCGGCCCACGCCGCGAAGATCTCGGTGCCGGAGTACCGGGAGCGGTTGCTCGGAATCCGCGTTCAAATCGAGGCGGGAGATTGGGCGGGCGCGGCGCTCGCCTCCCGCGGACTGCTCGGCGACCGGGTGGCGATTCCGCGCGCCGCCGAGGAGGTGGCGCCCGATGGCTCGTTGCTCGGACCGATCGGCCGCGCGACCAACCTCGCCGAGGCGCGCGGCCCCGGAGGCGAGCACGTCCGCCGCCTGAACCGCCTGACCGCAGAGCTGGCGAGCGCCGAAGGCGACGCGGCCGGCGGACCGATCGTCGCCGACCGGGCCAAGCTGGAGCGCCTGCGCGCGCAGGAAAAGCTCGCCGACCTGCCCGAAGGCGGCGCGCTGCCGAAAGCGAGCGTGCCCGAAGGGACGATCGACGCGCTCACCGATTTCTTCGCTCCGCTCACCCGGGTGTTGCGGGCGATCGGCCGGAAGATCCTCGACTGGCTCGACCGTATGTTCGAAGCGGGCAAGAAACCCAAGGGGGACGGGGCGGTTTCCACCCTGGCGATCGCCATCGCCGTGGTGATCGCGCTCGCGTTGGCCGGCGCGGCGATCCTCTACGTTCGGCGCCGCCGGAAGGGGGTAGCACCTGGCTCGCCCGACGAAGCGCCGGCGCCGCCCGCGGCGGACGACGATCCGCTGTCGCGCGAGGTGAACGAGTGGGAGCGCTACGCCCGCGAGCTGGAGCGGGCCGGGCGCACGCGCGAGGCGGTACGCGCCTGGTATCACGCGGTGCTGGTCGCCCTCTACCGGACCGGTTTCGTCCACTACCGGCGCGGACGGACCAATTGGGAGTATGTGGCGTCGCTCGCGCCGACGCTTTCGGTGCGCCCGGGGTTCGCCGATCTCACCCGGCGGTTCGAGCGCGAGTGGTACGGCCGCGACGAGAGCGACCTGGAAGCGCTGGCCGCGGCGGCCGAGGTCGCGGGCGGTTTGCTCGGAGAAGTTCGCAGCCTCGCGGGGAGCCCCGGTTGAGCCGACGCGCGACCCTCCTGGTGGCAGCCGCGATCGGGGCTTACGTACTCGCCACGCTCGCCTGGGTCGCGGGCGACAAGCGTGCCGAGCGCTCGGCGTTCGAAAACCCCGGATCGAGCCTCGACCGCACCGCCTCCGGAACTTCGCTCGCGCGCGCCTTGCTGGCCGACCGCGCGGGCAAAGCCGGCAAAGCCGAAGTATTGCTCCGTCGGGTCGATCTCGAAGAGCTGCCGGCCGACGCCGTGGTCTTTCGCATCGGTCCGCCGGTGGCGCCGTTCCTCGGTCGGTGGACCGAGGAAGAGGAGGGCTCGAAAAAGGGCGACAAGCCCAAAGGCGGCGTCGGCGACGGAAAGAAAAACGAAGGCGACGGGAAGAAAGGCGACGGGAAAGGCGAGGGGAAGAAAGGCGACGGCGACGAGGGTGAGGAGGACGACGAGGAACCGGTCCATCCGGATCCCTTGCTCACCGACGGCGAAGAAGCCTGGGTGCAGGCGGGCGGGAGGCTGGTGCTCGCGGTGGGGTCGGGCTACGGGCCGCTCGAGATCGTCGACCTGCCGCAGAAGGCCCGCGTCTCGAAAGTCTTTCCGCTTTGGCCCGGCGTCCGCCGGATCGAGCCGAACCCTCCGCGCGCTCTTTCGGGAGATCCGCTGGCGCTCGCAAGCACCGTGTTTCTGGCCGGCGAAAAGCCGCTGGTCGCCCGATTGAGACTCGGGCGCGGTGAGGTGATCCTGCTCGCCTGCCCGGAGATCTTTGCCAACGATCGGCTGGCGAAAGGCGACCACCTGGCACTGCTCGAAGCGCTCGCGGGGCCGGCCGGCGCGCGGCCGATCTATTTCGACGAGCGCGCCCATGGGCTCGAACGGCAGCGGGGAACGCTGTCGATGCTCACGGATTGGGGTTTCGGACCGGCGCTGCTGCTCGGGTTCCTCGCCGTGCTCGCCGCGTACTGGCGCGCGCGTTCGCCCTTGGGGCCGCCGGAGCGCGACGACCCTGACCTTAGAAGCGACGCGGTCGATCTGGTCGACTCTCTCGGCGAGCTGTACGACCGCGCTCTCCGTCGGGTCGATGCCCTACGAGTTCATTACGACAATCTGGTCCGCACCGTCGCGGCCGAGACGGGGCTTTCGGGCACTGCGCTCGGCGCGCGGATGGCGCTCCTGCTTCCGGGATTTTCGCCGCCTGCCGTCGGGGCCGCGGAGATCTCGCGCGAGGAGCTTCACCGCCAATTGCGGATCGTTAACGTTGCGTTCGGGAGGATCGATGTCCGAGAACACAGAACCAAGCGCCGAGCCTAAGGCGATCGAGGAAGCCCGGGCGGCGGAACCCGCCGTTGGGGCGGACGCGCGGGCGGAACCCGCAGTAGCCACGTCCGCCCTTTCGGCTGAAACCGCGCGGGTCTCCGAGCGCTTCGCCGCGCTTTCCGCCCAGCTCGATCGCGTGGTGATCGGCCAGGGGAGGGTGAAGGAGCAGCTGCTCGCCTGCCTGCTCGCGGGCGGCCACGCGCTGCTCGAAGGGGTCCCCGGCACCGCGAAGACGCTGCTCGCGCTCGGCCTGTCGCGTCTGCTCGGCGGACGCTTCCGGCGCATTCAGTTCACCCCCGATCTGATGCCCGCGGATCTTTTGGGCACGAACATCTTCAATCCCAAGACCCAGGAATTCGACTTCCGCTCCGGGCCGATCTTCTGCGACCTGCTGCTCGCCGACGAGGTGAACCGCACACCGCCGCGCACCCAATCCGCGCTGCTCGAAGCGATGCAGGAACGGGCTGCGACGATCGACGGCGAGCGGCGGCCGATCTCGCCGGTATTCCTGGTCGTCGCGACCCAGAACCCGATCGAGTTCGAGGGGACCTATCCGCTGCCGGAAGCGCAACGCGATCGCTTTCTGCTCAAGATCTCGATCGAGGTCCCTAACGCGGAAGAGGAAACCGCGGTGCTTGCCGCCTACGCCTCCGGCCATCGGCTGCATGAGGAGGTGGCGAATCTTCAGCCGATGATGTCGATTTCGGAGCTGGTCGCCGCGCGCCAGCTGGTATCGGAGCGGGTGCGGGTCGAGCCGGCGCTGCTCTCCTACATCCAGCGCGTGGTGGCAAAGACCCGCGATCACGAATCTGTCCAGATCGGAGCCGGCCCGCGTGCCTCGCTCGCGCTGCTCGACGTGGCCCGCGCCATCGCCCTCCTGCGCGGGCGCGATTTCGCCACGCCGGACGACGTCAAGGAAATGGCTGAGCCGGTACTCGTCCACCGGGTGATCCTCACCCCCGAGGCGGAGATGGAAGGCGTGCGCCTCGCCGACCTACTGCGCAGGATCTTCGAGCAGGTGGAGGTCCCGCGCTGAAATCCGCGGCGCTCCCCGGGCCGATCAAGCCGCGCGGCGGATGGCGGCCGACGCCGCGGGCGATTCGGGCGGTGGGCCTCGCTGCGGGCGTGGCCCTGCTCGCGCCCTGGCAACCCTGGCTCGCCGGGGTCGCCGCGTTCGCGGCGCTCGGCGTCGGACTGCTCGCCTTGCGCGAGCGTTCCGTGCTGAAACGCTTCGCCTTCGTCGCCGAGCGGCCCGAGCGGTTGGTGCTGTCGCTCGGTGAAGACGAGCAAGTGCCGCTCGCGATCCACGTGCGGAATGTTCGCGAGGGGCTTGCCGGAACGAGTCTCACGCTCCGCCTGCGCCAGCTTTGGCCCGATCTGATCGACCGACGGGCGAGCGCGGCCGACGCGGTCGTGCCGCTACGGGCGGGTTCCGTCTCCGCTGCTTTCGAGCTGCCGGTGCGGGCGGTGAAGCGGGGGAACGCGACGCTCCGCGCACCCTGGCTCTCGGTGAGCCGCGACGGCTGGATCGAGCGAATTCTGGAAGTGACAGAGCAGGAGGGGGAGGAATCGTCGATCACCGTCCTGCCGAGCTTGCTCGCCGTCCGCCGGATGCGCCGCGAGCTCGATCGGATGTTTCTTTCGGGACTCGGCTCGCGCGCCGCGCCACGGCTCGGCAAAGGGCGAGATTTCGACCGTCTGCGCGAGTACGTTGCGGGCGATGATTTGCGCGACGTGGCGTGGAAATCGACCGCCAAGCACGGCAAGCCGATCACCCGCGAATACCGGCTCGACCGCGCGCAGGACGTGCTGATCTGTGTCGACCGAGGCCACCGCATGGCGGCGCGGGTGGGGCCGCTCACCAGGCTCGATCACGCCGCGAACGCCGCCGTGCTGCTCGGTTCGATCTGCGACCGGATGGAGGATCGCGTCGGCTTCCTGGGGTTTGACGACGACGCCGATGCGAGCAGCGGCCCCACCAGCCTCGGCCAGGGCCGCGGGATGGCCCACCTGCGCGCGCTCACCGCCCGCGCCGCCGAGATCCGCACAGCCGACCGGCCGACCGATTACCTGGCGCTCGCCGCCCACGTCCGGCGCCGGTTGAAGACCCGGTCGCTGGTGGTGATCGTGACCGTCCTTCCCGAGCTGGACGAAGAGCGCACCCTGGCCCGCGCGGTGGCCCAACTGATGCCCAAGCACGTCGCGGTGGTCCTCACCTTTGCCGATCCCGCACTCGAGACGCAAGCGACCGCCCTGCCGACCGAAAAACCCGATCTCTGCCGCGCACTCGTCGCCCGTGACCTCTGGGTCGAACGCCGCCGAACCCTCGCCGACCTGCGCCGCCGGGGAGCCCTGGTGGTCGAGGCGCCCCCGGGCGACGCGGGCATCGAGGCGGTGAACGCTTATTTGGAGGTCAAACGACGGCAACTGTTGTGAGCAGCTCCGCCACCAGTGCCGTCCAACCGGTCTGGTGCGAAGCTCCCGCGCCGCGGCCGGAGTCGCCATGGAAATATTCGTAGAACAGGACGAGATCTTTGAAGTGCGGATCGTGCTGGAGCTTCTCTTTATCTCCCGCGGCCGGCCGCCGGCCCTCACTGTCCGGTAGGAAAAGCCGGCCCAGGCGGCGCGCCAGCTCGTCGGCGACCTCGCCCAACGAGGCCATGTGGCCGGAGCCGGTCGGCAGCTCGACCACGAACGCGTCGCCGTAGTAGTGCTCGAATCGACGCAGCGCCTCGATGATCATGAAATTCAGCGGAAACCAGATCGGACCTCGCCAGTTCGAATTGCCGCCGAACAGGCCGGATTCCGATTCGCCCGGCTGGTAGGAGATCGAGAACTTCCGGCCGTCCAGATCCAGCTCGTAGGGGTGTTCCAGGTGAACCCGCGAGAGCGCGCGGACGCCGTAGGGCGACAGGAACTCCGTCTCGTCGAGCACGCGCGTGAGCACGCGGCCGAGGCGGTGGCGGCGGAGCAGTGCGAGCAGCCGGCGCTCGGATTTCCCGGACTCCTGGAAATGCGAGACCAGCCGTGCGAGGTCGGGCCGGTAGTCGAGGAACCAACGCATCCGCGCCGCGAAATGCGGCACTTTGGCGAGCAGCTCCGCGTCCAGCACCTCGACCGCGAACATCGGGATCAGGCCGACCATCGAGCGGACCCGCAGCCGCTCGACCCGCCCGCCGGGCAGGTGGAGCACGTCGTAATAAAACTGGTCCTGCTCGTCCCAGAAATCGAAACCCGGAACGTCGACCGCGTCGCTCTCCGGATCGGCGATCGGATCGGAACCGAGCCGCGAGAGAGCTCCCGCCACGTAGAGGAAATGCTCGAAGAATTTGGTCGCGATGTCCTCGTAGACCGGGTCCTCGGTCGCCAGCTCCAACGCGATCCGCATCAGGTTCAAGCTGTACATCGCCATCCAGCCGGTACCGTCCGCCTGGTCGATCGTTCCTCCGGTCGGCAGCTCCTTGCTGCGGTCGAACAGGCCGATGTTGTCGAGCCCGAGGAAACCGCCCTGGAAGACGTTGCGCCCCTCGGTGTCCTTGCGGTTCACCCACCAGGTGAAGTTGAGCATCAGTTTGTGAAACACCCGTTCCAGGAAATCGAGGTCGCGCTTGCCGGTCAAATCGCGGTCGATCTCGTAGACCCGTAGCGCGGCCCACGCGTGGACGGGCGGGTTCACGTCCCCGAACGCCCATTCGTACGCCGGCAGCTGGCCGTTCGGGTGCATGTACCACTCGCGGGTGAGCAGAATCAGCTGTCCCTTGGCGAACGCCGGATCGAGCGTCGCCAGCGGCACGCAATGGAACGCCAGATCCCAGGCCGCGTACCAGGGGTACTCCCAGGTGTCGGGCATCGAGATCACGTCCGCGTTGTTCAGGTGGAACCACTCATGGTTTCGGCCCTTTCGCCGCTCCGGCGGGGGAGCGGGCTGCCCCGGATCGCCGCGCAGCCAGCGCGGCAGATCGAGATGGTAGAACTGCTTGCTCCATAAGAGCCCGGCGTAGGCGAGGCGTTGCACCCGGCGCGCTTCCGGATTGGCCGAGGCGCCTGGGAGAGTCGCGTAGAAGTCGTCGGCCTCTCCGCGCCGAAGTGAAAAAAGCTGATCGAAAGAAGGCCAGGCCGAAGCATCTTCCGCGCTCGCGGAAACTCGCGACAGTCGCAGCTCGATCGTCGTCGATTCGCCCGCCGGGATTTCCAGGTCGTAGCGCGCGGCGACCTTCGTGCCTTCGCTTCCGTTCACCGCCTCGGCCCGGCCGTGAACCACCGCTTCGTGGATGCCGTCTTTGAAGAACCGCGGCGTGCCGTCGGCCGAAGCGCCGAACAGTCGCACCGCGTTCGTCTCGTTCTCGCAGAACAGGAGCTGAGGCGCACCCGCGCAATCGAGCGCCATCGCGAGCGTCTCTTTGCCCGCTTCCGGGATCTCGGCGCGAATTCGGGAATGTCCGTCTTGGGAAGGAAGGGCACGGAGCGACGGCCGCCCGTCCGGGTTCGGCCCCCAGTCCCAGGTGTTGCGGCAGAACAGCTGGGGAAGAACGGTGATCGAAGCCGCCTCGGGCCCGCGGTTCCAGATCTCGATCCGGATCGCAAGATCCTCCGGCCCGGCTTTCGCGACCTCGATGAAGCAGTCGAAATAGCGGTCTTGATCGAAGACGCCGGTATCGATCAGCTCGAACTCAGGGTCTGCCTTACTCCGCCGCTCGTTTTCCTCGACGAGCCACCGGTAAGGAAACTCGGCCTGTGGGTACTTGTACAGCATCTTCAGGTACGACGACGTTGGCGTCGCGTCGAGGTACCAGTACAGCTCCTTCACGTCCTCGCCGTGATTACCCTCGTGCCCGGTGAGCCCGAACAAACGCTCTTTGAGGATCGGATCGCGCCAGTTCCAGTACGCCACCGAAAAGCAGAGCCGCTGCCGCCGATCGCACAGGCCTGCGATCCCGTCCTCCCCCCAACGATACGCCCGGCTGCGCGCATGGTCGTGCGGCAGATAGCTCCAAGCATCGCCATCCGCGCTGTAGTCCTCCCGCACCGTGCCCCACTGCCGCTCGGACAGGTACGGCCCCCAACGTCGCCAGGGCTGCGAACCGCGATCGGCTTCGGCAAGGCGGGCGCGTTCGGGGTTGTCGGTGGATGCCATGAGGAGAACACTACGCCCGATCGACCGCCCGTTGTATCAAAACCAACGCGCCTCCGCAGCACAACCCCGCGAGCCCCAGCAGTGCCATACCCCCGAACCCTCCCGGGTTCTCACCGGCAAGCAGCGCGCCTCTCCAGGCGTCGACGGTGACCGAGAGCGGATTGAACCGGGCAATCGCCGACAACCAGTCAGGCATCACGCGATGCGGCACCAGCGCGGTGCTGGTGAAGAAGAGCGGCATGTTCACCAGATGGACGAACGTCGCCATCCCCTCCTGCGAACGGGTAACGAAGGCGAGGATCGAGGAGAGCGCGGCGAAGGCGGCGGCGAAGAGGGCTAGATAGAGGAGGGCGATCGCGGAGGCCGCCGGAGCCCAGAGGAGGTGGGCACCGAGGAGGCGGGCGAGGAGGAGGACGACGAGCGCCTGCACCACCAGGCGCGCCACGTCGGCCGCGAGCTTACCGGCCAGGATTGGGGCGGGGCCTGCCGGTGCGGCGAGAAGGCGGGGGAGAAATCCGGTTTGGAGGTCGCGAATCCAGCCGATGCCGGATTGCGAGGCGCCGAACAGGAGGGTCATCACGCTCACTCCCGGCGCCAGGTAATCGAGATAGGTCGTGTGGCCCGATGGGTCGAGCTGGAAGCGGTGGAAGAGAAAGCCGAAAAAGAGCATCCAGATCAGAGGCTGGCCGAGCGAAAAGGTGAGCAGGACCGGCCGGCGAAGGACGGCGCGGGTGGTGCGGCGGGCGACGGCGCGTACGGCATCGAGGGGGAGAGCCGTGTGGCCGGTGGACCTGGTGGCGAAACGGTTCGGCTGGGGTAGGGGCGAGGCATGCCTCGCTCCTACGACCTGTTGATCGATCCACCCCTTCTCCAGCACCACCACCCGATCCGCCGCTTCGGCCGCGACGTGATCGTGGGTTGAGATCACCACGGTCACTCCGCGCGCCGCGCGCCTGCCAAGCTCTTCCCAGAGCATCGCCGTGCCTTCGGCGTCGAGGCCGGCGGTCGGCTCGTCGAGCAGCAGCAGGGCGGGGTCGTGGATCATCCCGGCCGCGAGATGCAGCCGGCGCTTCTGTCCTCCGGACCAGGTGGCGACGGGCCGGTCGAGCGGCTTTTCGATGCCGAAGGCGGCGGCGATCTCGGCGATCCGTGTCGCGCGGCGGGCGTGTGGCACGGCGTGGAGCGCGGCGATCAGGTCGAGCGTCTCGCGGCCGGACATCTCGGGATCGAGCGCGAGGTCCTGGGGGACGAACCCGAGATCGGCTCGGAGCTCTTTCTGTTCCAACCTCCCCGCCTTTGCGGGCTCGTCCACTCCGAGCACCGTAACCGTTCCCGCACTCGTCGCCAGGCGCCCGGCGAGAATGCGGAGCAGCGTACTCTTGCCCGCGCCGTTCGGTCCGAGCAGCGCGGTGACCGTGCCGCGCGGCAGGTCGAGGTCGAGGTCTGTGAGGGCGGCGACGGCGCCGAAATCCTTCCGGACGCGGCGGAGGGAGGCCGCGAGGTCGGAGGGTTTCGGCGCCGATTCTTCAGTCGGCATGAATGATCGTACCGACGTGCTCGCCCGCGAGCGCTTGGGCGAGCCGCTCGGGGTGGAGGCCGTTGATGATCTGGAAGCTCTTCACCAGGCGCGCGCGGGGGAGCAGGTCGAGCAGCACCTCGTCGAACGGCAGGGTATCCAGGTTCTTGGCGCGCAATTCGGCGACGCTAATTTTCGGGATGAACTGCGCGTTCGAGTGGGTCTTCGGATCGGCGTCGTAAAGGCCGTCAACGTCTTTGACCAGGATGACGTTGGCGCAGCCGAAGCATTCGGCGATCAGATAGGTGCCCGCGTCGGTCCGGTGAGGTGGGATGCGGCCGATCTCCGGCGGGTGCTCCCAGATGGAGTACGGGGGATCGCCGTTGAAGATCACGCCGGGCGCCGAATGGAGGAACAGCGGCAGCAGATGGCCGAACATCTCGGGCGGGATCGCCACCACGCCGAGCGGCGACAGCAGCGCGCCGAGAATGTGCGCGTTGCCGAGCGCGTCGGCGATCGACAGCTGGGCGAGCACGCCGGTCGGCAGCCCCAAGTCGATGCCGATCGAAAAGACGTGGCGGGAGCGGACGCCGCCGCCGGTCGAGAGGATCAGCTTGTGGGTCTTGAGCACGTCGCCGAGCACGGTGACGAGCCCCGGGAGCGCCGCGGCGCCGCGATCGACGATCGAACGCCCTCCGATCTTCACCACGTGGGCTTCGGGCAGCATGCGCACGAGCGTCGCGCGGCCTTCGGTTCCGGCGACGACGTCTTTGTCGATCAGGCTCTCGCGCATCAGCATCGAGGCGAGGTGGTGGCGGGCGTCGGCGGGGTGGGTCGGGTGGGTCGGATCTTCGTACATAGGGAGTCTGCCTCTTTTAGTCCATCAAAAGTCAGGCCACCGAAATCAGGGTGCCGACGTCTTCGCCGTCGAGGGCGCGGGTGAGGTTGCCGGGGACCAGGCCATTGATCACGCGGATCGATCTCATGTGGACCGCCCGCTCCATCAGGTCGAGCACGGCGCGTTCGACGACCAAATCGCCGAGATCGAGGGCTTTTAGCTCGGCCACCGTGATCTTCGGGATGAACTTCGCGTTCTTGTCCTTCTTCGGGTCGGCGGTATAGAGGCCGTCCTCATCTTTGACATAGATCATCGAGCGCGCGCCGAACACTTCGCTCACCAGATAGGCGCCGGTGTCGGTGCGGTGCGGCGGGATGCGACCGATCGCAGGGTTCTGCTGCCAGAAGGTATAGGGCGGCATGCCGAAGAAGACCGCGGCGCGGCGCTCGGCCAAAAACAGCGGCAGCTGGGGAAACTGCGCCGGCTCGATGAACGGGATGCCGTGGCGGGCGAGCAGGTAGTGGATCATCCGCGCGTTCTGCATGCTGACGAACGTGCCGAGGACGCTCATGACTCCCGTCGGTAGGCCGAGATCGAGCGCCACGCTATAGGCGTGACGGGCGCGGGTGCCGGCTCCCGTGCCGATGATCATCCGATGGCGGGGGAGGTTCGCCACGACCTCTTCGAGGATCGGGAACACCGCGGCGCGTCCGCGGTCGATCATGCTCTGGCCGCCGATCTTCACCACGTTCGCTTCGGGCAGGATGCGCTCGACCGGCCCGATCGTCTGGCGCATCAGATCGCGGTCGGAGAGCGATCCCGCGACAAGGTTTTTGCCCAATTCGGTGAGCAGATCTCCGCTCAACGCTTCCGTCATTCGATGTCTCCGCGCGGAGGAAGGCGAACCCCCGCGATCTCGTAGGTTTCATTCGAAGGGTAACCCAAGTCGAGCGCGCCGAAGCGCTCGCGGGCGTAGGTTTCGATCTCATCGAGCAGCTCGTTTTGCAGATTCGGGCCGACCTCGTGCCCGCCGAGCCCGGATTTGCCGCGCCAGGAGGCGAGGATCGCGGCAGGGCGCTCTTCGGTTTCCCAGGTCGCCACGGTTTGCACGGCGAGGTCATCACCTTCGGGTAAGTCGCTCCGCAGCGCTTGGCGCACCGATTCGAGAACCGCGCGATGTCCCGCTCTGCCGCCGCGCGCCGCGAAGCCGCGCGTTCCCAGGAGGCGCTGCAGTTCGCGCCTCAGTTCGCGGCGGACGCCCCCCTCCGGCCTTTCGACCCGGCCGACGGCGAACACGGCACCTCGGGAGTTGGCGAGGCGGGCGACCTCGCGGACGAGATTTTGAGGGTCGAGCAGATGCGCGGCGCGTGAGGCGAAGATCAATCGGGCCGATCTCGGCCGCAACGGCCAGGGCTGCGAGGCGTCGGCAGCGATGCGCGGCGCGCGGGAGCGATGGCCGAACCGGGCGAGCATGCCGACCGACAGATCGAGCCCGACATAGGGCGTCTGCGAACCGGCGAAGAGCGCCGCACCGATCTGGCCGGTACCGCAGCCGATTTCGACGACCCGGCCGCCATTGGCGAGCGCCGAAAGATGGCTCCCAATTGCAGCGACCGCCGCGTCGGGCAATCCGGCGCGGCGGTCGAAGGAAGAGGCTTGTGCATCGAAGTGAACGACGACTCCTTACCGGCAGGTCGCCGTTCCTAGTTCTTGCACTGGGGCGAGGCCGGCGTGGTCATCGCGCAATTGTCCGCGGTTCCCCCCGGTACCGTGGCGCCCCACAGCGGAGCCGCCTGGTTCGGGCAGGTGGTCTGCACGCTCACCATCATGCCGCGGTCTTCGTGGCCGAGGAAATGGCAGTGGATCACGTACTCGCCGGTGAAATCGAGGAACCGGCTGCGGGTGACGATCGAGCCCCAAGTGAGGCAGCCGCACACCGACTGCTGGCCCGGCACGGTGGTCTTCCATTGGCCGTTCCACGTTGCGCCCGCGTTGGTGCAGACCGTCGGGCATTTCACTTTGGCGTCGTCGTTGCTCCAGATCGGCCCGGCGTTGACGTCGGTCGGCGTCGTCGCCACGGAAGGCAGCGGGAACGTGTCCCACCAGATCCAAGGCGGGTCGAGGGGCTTGCCGTTCTGGGAGATGATTTGGTACGGGTTGGTGTGGATGTGGAACGGATGCTTCGGCCGCGAGCTGTTCTGTACCGTCCACTGCTCGGCCTTCCCCAGCGTCATCGTATCGTCGACGCAGGTCGGATCGAACTGCTTGTTGTTGATGAAGAAGGCGTTCTGCTGTTTGCCCTGCACGCCCGTCATGCTGAACAGGATCGTGCGGTCGTTCCCGATCTCAGACGTCTGAATGTCTTTGAGGAACGGCGGCATCGGCGGCCATTGCGCCTGGGTGGGGTAGGTCATCGGTTTCGGAGTGCCGACGACATTTACGGTGAGAAGTGGCGGCTTCGTGACGGTCGCGGCGGCGGTGGAAAGCGCGGCGGAGAGCCCCTTGAGCGAACCTTGAAGCAGCTGAGTCTTTCCGCCCTGGGGCGCGGCCCGGAGATTTTGTAGTAGACCCTTGCGCTGAACGTCCAGCCGGGCTTTGATCGCCGGATCGAGCTGGCCGATCACGTCGTAGGTCAGGAGATGGAGGCCCGAAGTCATGGGCGCCTGGACCAACAGGTCGACGCGATTGCCGGGCGACAGGACCATGTTCTGGACGCCTTGGGAGATCAGCGGCTGGCTGCCGTAGTTTTCGGGCGCGAACTGCACGCCGTCCTGGGCGATCTGCTTTAAAATCGGTGCCGATCTCGTTTCAAAGCCGATCGTCAGCTGGGCCGATGACTGCATCGTTTCGTTAACCAGGCGCCAGCGCTGGATCTCGCCCGGACGCATGGTGATTATGGGATTGGCCTGGCCGTTGATCAGCGGCGAAGGCGGTGCGTAGGTAGGGTCTTTCTCGAAGAAGTTCAGCTCGTTGTCCAGCTGCTGGACCACCAGCAACTTCTCGTCCAGACCGCCCGATGGTTTGAAAAAGCCGTTCAGCCAATCGTCGAAAGGCCCGTGGATCAAAAGGGCGCCGCCCATGCCGTTCAGCAGCTGGAGCGCCACCGCGCCGTGTTTGTGCGGGTGGTACCAGTGGGTGCCTTCGGCCTGATTTGAGGGGAACGGGTTGATCGAGTACTGGTAGGTGCCGGTGGCGGCGAGGCCGCGGCTGTGGGCGTGAACCATGCTGCCGGCAGGAGTGCCCTCTGGCGCCAGATCGAGCAGCACGTAGTCCTGCGGCGCCTGGGGCGAAACGTGGGTGCCATGGAAGTGCAGGTTGGTGTTGTTGTCGCCATGGAAGCAGGCGGGGAACGTCTCTTGCGGACAGCCGTTGGCACAGGTAGAGGGGCAGGGCTGGCCCGCTGCCGGGCAGCATTCTTTGTTGCTCGCAGAACAGGCCGAATCGCAAGGGCCGCCCGTGCTGGGCAGCACCGGCAGCTGATTGACCAGCAGGATCTTCAACGCGTCGCCGTCGCTCGACGTCGGGGTGGTGGCGCGGCGCACGCTGAACGTGGGGCCCGGGGTCGAGAAGATCAGCTGGGTGCTCCCCGGCTTGGCCGGGAAGCCATAGGTGCGCAGCTTCATCGACTGCATCTGCCAGGTGGTTGTCGCGTTGTCGAACACCGGCACGCAGGGGTTGTCCTTCATCTGCACGACCAGTGTGGTGGAGAGGATGTGGTTGGGGTCGGCGGTCAGCACCGTGGGCTGCTTGAGAGGTTGCAGCTGGGCCGGCCCGCAGGGCGTCTGGGCGCGGGCGGCACCGGTGAGAAGAGCCAACAGGAATACGGCGGGGACGGCGAAACGTAAGCGTTGGATCACGTTCGTTTCCTCCCAAGGCCGCCGCCGGGAAGCGGGGTCAACGAGCCTCCGGCGGCAGGGTTGATCAGACGGTGAATTCAAGGCCGAGGCTACACCCGGAGTTGCGCGAGGTCAAACGACAACTAGAGGATGCAAGAGCTACTTGCCGGTCCGCTCTCCTGCGGCATACCATCCCCGCCTCATGGCGGACAACGAGCCGAAATCCGAGCCGCGCGGCGACCGAGAGCTGGTGCCGCGACTGGACGATCAGGGATATACGGCCGAAGCGCTGGGCCTACGCCGCGCCTGGGTGGAGGAGCGCACCGGAACGCAACTCGCGGCCATCGGCGGTGGCGCGATTCCCGCCGAAAAGATGCGCGGCAACATCGAAAACCCGATCGGCGAGGCGCGTGTGCCGCTCGGCGTTGCCGGGCCGCTGGTGATCCACGGCGAGCATGCGAAAGGCGCCTTCTACGTGCCTTTGGCGACGACCGAAGGCGCCTTGATCCGCTCGTATGAAAGGGGAATGGTCGCGATCTCGCGCTCGGGAGGCGCCACGGCTCGGGTGCTCGCCGACGAGAACCGTGTGTCGCCGATCTTCCGCTTTCCCGACGTCGCCGCGGCGGCCGGTTTCGTTCGCGCCCTTCCCGAGCGATTCGCCGAGCTGGCCGCGGCGGCCGAAGCGACCACCCGCCATGGCAAGCTTCTGCGGATCGAGCCGCAGCTGCTCGGCCGGAAGGTGATCCTGCATTTCGTCTATTCGACCGGCGACGCCCACGGCATGAACATGATCGTCAAGGCGACTGACGCGGCCTGCCGCCGGCTCGCGCCGGAGACCGAGGGTTACTTCATCTTCAGCGGCGCCGAATCGGAAAAGCACGCGAGCGGCTCGCTGCTCGCGGGCGGTAAGGGCAAGCGGGTGACCGCGGGCGCTCTGCTGCCGGCCCGGGTGGTTCGAGCCTATCTGCATGCGACGCCGGAAGCGATGGTCGAAGTCTGGCAACACACTGTGCTCGGACATCTCCAGGCCGGGGTGGTCGGCTACAACGGGCACTTCGCCAACGGCCTGACGGCCCTCTTCATCGCCTGCGGCCAGGACGTTGCGAATATCGCGAACGCCGCCGTCGGCGTGGGGCACTTCGAGCGGACGGCGTCCGGCGATCTCTACGCCAGCGTCACACTCCCTTCGCTCACCGTCGCGACCGTCGGCGGCGGCACGGGGCTCGGCACCGGCCGCGAATGCTTGGAGATGCTCGGCTGTTACGGCGCAGGCAAGGCGAAAAAGCTCGCCGAGATCGCGGCGGCGCTGGTGCTCGCGGGCGAGCTGTCGATGGCCGGCGCGATCGCGAGCGGCGAGTTCGTCCAAGCGCACGAAACCTACGGCCGCAACCGGCCCCTTCCTCCAGAGGCGTCGTGAAGCGCCGCTTCCGCGGCCTGCGTACCGCTCCTGATTCCCATTACGACGCGATCCTGATCGGCTCCGGAGTCGGCGGCCTGGTCGCCGGCAACCTTCTCGCCCGCGCTGGGATGAAGGTCCTCCTCGTCGAGCAGCACTATATGGTCGGCGGCTATTGCAGCACCTTCCGACGCGGCGGCTACACGTTCGACGCCGCAACCCATTTCTATCCCCTGCTCGGCAACCCGGACACGCTCACCGGACGGCTGCTCGGCGAGCTGGGGGTGACGACCGGCTGGGTGAAGATGGACCCGGTCGACACGTTTCACTTTCCCGACGGTTCCCGCTTCGAAGTGCCGGCCGATCTGGCCGGCTATCAGGCGAAAGTGAAGGCCGAGTTCCCCGAAGAAGCCGCGGCGCTCGATGGCTTCTTCGCCGAGGTGAAAGAGGTCTATTTCCTCGGCCTGCTCCACTATTTCCGCGGCAAGCCGATCGCCCAGATGGATCGCCTAATGAAAGTACGCGACCTCACCTTGCGCCAGGTGCTCGACGCGCGCTTCCGCGACCGCAAACTCAAGCTCCTGCTCGCCGCCGACTGCCCCCATTGGGGCTCAGCCCCAGGGCGCACCTCGTTCGTCTTCGATTCGATGCTCCGGCTCTCCTACTTCCTAGGCAACTACTACCCAAAAGGGGGCTCCCAGGCGTTCGCCGACGAGCTGGCCCTCCGCTTCGAAGAGCAAGGAGGCCACCTGCTCACCAGCGCGCAGGTTCGACGGATTCACCTCGAGCAGGGAAGGGCGAAAGGGGTCGATCTCGAAGTCCTACGCGGACCGGTGAAGGCGCACTTTCCCGGTGGCCGAATCGCGAGCGACGTGGTGATTTCAAACGCCGATCTGCTCCAGACCCTGGAACAGTTGGTCGGCCCGGAGCACCTCCCTCCCGAGATGCTGGCGGAGACCCGCTCGCTCCGCCCGACGTTTCCCTGCTGGCTCACGCACCTGGGGCTGGTCGACGTTTCGAACGAGGAGCTGGAGCGGGTTCAAGGCTACTACTGGGACGGCTGGGACATGGACCGCGTTGGGGTCGACGCGCTGCGCTTCAAGCTGTTCGCGCCGACCCTCTACGAGCCGGAAATGGCGCCGCCCGGCGGTCAAGTGTTGATCATCCAGAAGGTGTTGGAGATGGACTACGCGAAGGTCGAGGACTGGCCACGCCACAAGGCCGAGATCGAGGCGTTTCTGTTCGGTCACCTGGAGCGGCTGATGCCGGGGATCGGCAAGAAGATCGTGGTCCGCACCAGCGCCTCGGCGCAAACCTCCTACCGCTTCACGCTCAATACCCAGGGCGCCATGCTCGGCTGGGAGATGTCGCCCGATCAGTTGGGGGACGGCCGGCCGGCGATCGAAACCCCGATCGAAGGACTCCACTGCGTCGGCCACTGGACCCGTCCCGGCGGCGGCATCACCCCGGTGATCGTCTCGGCGCAGCAGGTGGCGCAGAGGGTTCTGGCGGGCGGCGGCGGAGACTAGCTTCCGAGGCCGAGTTCATCGATCGAGCTCACTTCCAAGATCCGATCAGTGAATCCGCCCAACTCATCCAGAGAGGAGATGGCTTCGATCCGTCGCCTAGTCGCGGGCGAAACCGCTCCAAAGCGCTGCCCGATTTGGCGGAGGAGGGTGGAGCGGAGGCGTTCAATGCCCTTCTCCATTCCTTTCTCCATTCCCCTCTCCATCCCCTTCTGGAGCCCCGCTTGCTCGTATTGCGCTTGCATCCGATCGGCCCATGTCAGTTCCATCGCTTCGACCTCCGGAGTAGGTTCGGCGGCGCGAAGGGCTGCGTATTCCGTTGCCTCGCGACCCGCCAATTGTAGATACGTTTCGACACAGTTGGTCAACAGGAATTTCTTCGCCTCGCCGATTCGGGACGAGGCGATTTTCCTCTGTAGCGCGAGCTTGAGGCGAGCCCTGCCCAGCTTGCCAGGAAGAGCCAGCGAGGCGAGCGCCCAGGCCAGCGGCTCGGGGCGATCCAGGAGAATCTCGGCCGGCATGCGGGAGAGGCCGAGAGATAGGAAACGGAAGCGGTGGATCTCCTCGTCGAACGCCTGCTCGGCGCAGACGGTCCATTGGGCCCCGGGTGGGCCGCCTCTCAGAAAGACGACGATCGAGACCACGGGCCGAGCGTAGTACAAGCAGATCTGGAACGAATAGCGCCAGAGCCTGCGGCTGATCGAGGTGCGGAATTGGCGCTCGATCTCTACGTGGACCAACGGTTTGCGCTCGCCGGAGCCGCTGGGAATCTCGGCGAGGAGGTCGGCCTCCCGGCGCCGGCCTTCCGGTAGGTCGTGAAACACCTCCTTGTCGAGAAATGTGATGGCTCGCAATCCGAAGTCTTCGGCGAGGCGGCTCGCCAGGCCGGGGTCGGCCAAGCGAACGAGCTCTGGGAAGAAAGCTCGAAACAGGTCTTTGAACATCTGATCGTGGCGGTTCATGGCGGTGGACGCCCTCCTACCGCTCTAAAGACGCGAATCACCCCCTGACTCTTGATGGTTCGGCGTAATTCGTTCGAATTCCTCGGCTAACCCGGCCCGGTGCTATCGTTTCGGGCCACGAACCGGAGGGAGCCTCAAATGCTGCGCCCCCTGCTGTCGATCGGAGGGATTTTGTTCGCCACCGCTTGCGCCGCGACCGCACCGCCTGCTTCGAAACCTCTGTCGGAGGTGCCGAAACCGGCTCTCCCGGAAGTTTCTGCCGCGATCGGATCCGCATTGGCCGGTGCCAAGGGAACCACCGCGGTCTCGTTCTACGACCTCGCCACGGGGGAGACCGCCGGGCGCGAGGAACACCGGCGGTTCCACGCCGCGAGCACGATGAAGGTTCCGGTGCTGGTCGAGCTGTTCCGGGCGATCGATCGGGGGGAAATGGCACTGGACCGTCCGGTCCCGGTGAAGAACGAGTTCAAGAGCCTGGTGGACGGCTCGCCGTTCAGCCTGAACCAAGAGGAGGACGGCGACCCGGATCTTTACGCGGCGGTGGGGGAGAGCCGGGCGCTGGGCGAGCTGGCGCGGCGGATGATCCAGCGCAGCTCGAACCTTTCGACCAACCTGCTGATCGAGCTGCTGGGCGCGAAGCGCGTGACCGCCGCGATGCGAGAGCTGGGTGCCAGCGAGATCGAAGTCCTACGCGGGGTGGAAGACCAGAAGGCGTTCGATGCCGGGTTGATCAACTCGACGACCGCCTATGATCTCCAAGTCATCCTGCGCGCGATTGCCGAGAAGAAGGCGGTCTCAGGGGCGGCGAGCGCGGCGATGATCGAGATCCTGGAGGGCCAAGAGTTCAAGGAGAAGATCCCGGCGGGCCTGCCTCCTGGAACGCGGGTGGCTAACAAGACCGGCGACATCACGGGCATCCACCACGACGCGGCGATCATTTTTCCTCCGGGGCCGCCGGGCCGGGCGCCTTACGTGCTGGTGGTGCTCACGGAAGGGTACCCGAGCGAAGAAGAGGCAGATGCCTCGATCGGGGCGGTCTCGAAGGCGGTATGGCAGGCGGTACAGGCGGGCGCAAGCTCACGATAGAATCCGCAGAACCCTGGGAGGTACCCTCCCTTTAGACCCGAACGAGGGACGCATGAGCTTGAAGCCGATCGACAGCATCGTGGGCCACCTGGGTGCCGACGCGGACGACCTCCTCTCTTTCACCTGCAAGGGCATCCCCAAAGAGATGCTGACCCTTCCGGGTCCCGATTACATCGACCGGGCGTTCGCGCTCTCGGACCGGAAGACCCAGGTGCTGGTGAACCTCGGACGGCTCTATGGCACCGGCCGGCTCGCGAACACGGGGTATCTGTCGATCCTGCCGGTCGATCAAGGCATCGAGCACTCGGCGGCGGCTTCGTTCGCGCCGAACCCGATCTATCTGGAGCCGGAAAACATCGTCAAGCTCGCGATCGAGGGGGGCTGCAACGCGGTCGCCTCGACGGTTGGCGTTCTCGGGGCGGTCGCCCGGAAGTACGCGCACAAAATCCCGTTCATCGCCAAGATCAACCACAACGAGCTGCTCACTTACCCGAACAAGGCGGAACAGATCCTGTTCGGCTCCGTCGAGCAGGCCTGGGAGATGGGCGCGGCGGCGGTCGGCGCCACGATCTACTTCGGTTCGGATGACGCCTCTCGCGAAATCGTCGAGATCGCCGAGGCGTTCCGGCATGCGCACGAGCTGGGGCTCGCGACCGTCCTCTGGTGCTACACCCGGAACAACGCTTTCAAGAAGGACGGCGTCGATTACCACACCGCCGCCGACCTCACCGGTCAGGCGAACCATCTCGGCGTGACGATCCAGGCCGACATCATCAAGCAGAAGCTCGCCACCTTGAACGGTGGCTACCCCGCGATCGGCTTCGGCAAGACCAGCCCGAAGATCTACGGCGAGCTGGTCACCGACCATCCGATCGACTGGAACCGCTGGCAGGTCGCCAACTGCTACCTCGGCCGGATAGGACTGATCAACTCCGGCGGAGAATCCCAAGGCGCCGCCGACCTCGCCCACGCAGTCCGCACCGCGGTGATCAACAAGCGCGCCGCAGGCTGCGGCCTGATCTCCGGCCGGAAAGCCTTCCAGCGCCCGATGGCCGAAGGCGCCGCGCTGCTCATGGCGATTCAGGACGTGTACCTGTGCGACGAGGTGACGGTGGCGTAAGGGGTGGGGCAGGGAGCTGGCCCGATGCCCAGAGCTGACATCTACTGGATACCTGGCCCATGGCTGGGACGCTTGGCCATCGTGCCCCGTCCCCGGGGTAGTGACTGGCTCGGGGACGAGGCGCGGGCTTGGCGGGATGCCGGACTCTCGGTCATTTGGCGCCGGGGGTCGTTGGTGCGCTGGAGACGCCCCGACAGCCAGCACCCGGGTAGGTCTGTGGTCGCGTCCTGGGGCGTCTCTACCCCCTGCAGTGCCTCCGAGCAGGCGCGTAAACCCTGATAGCCTTGGCGCCTTCCGGTCTTTCGGAGGAGGCGCGCCGCGATGAATCTCCCCACCCTCGCTTCTCAGGTCGTCGAAGCCCTGGCTCCGGCGTTGCCGCTCCTGCTCGGCACGGCGGGAGCGATCGGTGGATCGGTGGCGAAGGAGATCGGAAAAGACGTCTGGGAGAAGGGGAAACAGATCTGGGGCCGCGTCGGCGGCACGATCGAAGCGAGCCCTGCGGCTAAGGAGATCGCACAGGAGCTGGCCGCTGATCCCGAGGACGCCGACCTCAAGAGGCAGCTGGCCGACCGGCTCGCGCGGCTGCTTGCAAAGGACGAGGCGCTCGCCACTACTCTCGCCGCTTGGGCCAGCGAGAGTGTCGTGGTGCAGAACCAGGGGTCCGGCCCTGCGGTAGCCGCCGCCACGAAGGGCATCGCGGCAGGTCATGACCTCGTCAATATTCAGACGGTCAACGTCTATCTAACCACCATCAACCGCGAGCTTGCCGCCGTCGCTCCGGCGGTCGATCTGGAGCAGGGGATGCGGCGTTATCAGGCGTATCTCCTGTCGCGGCACACCCACCTCGAATTTCGCGGCATGGGCGTCGACCGCCTGGTGCTCAAGCTGCCGCTCACGGAAGTCTACGTGCCGGGCCGCGCGCGGGTGCGGGCTCCCGAGGGGGACTCGTGGACGCGAATCGCGGCACGCCTCCGGGGTCGCGAGCCGGGCGCTGAGGACGTCGAATCGATGGGGGAGCGAGGTCGCCCGGCCGAGCTGCTCGATCTGTTGAAAGACAAGGCCGGGCTCGTACTGCTCGGCGATCCGGGGGCGGGCAAGTCGACGTTCTTGAAGTTCCTCGCGCTCAAGGCCGCGCGCGGTGAATCCGAAGAACTCGGTCTCGGCCTTCGGCTGCCGCTGCTCGCCCCGCTCGCGGCGTATGCCACGCGCCTTGGCGGGGAGCCGGGCTTGAATCTCCAGTCTTTCCTCGCCGAGCAGCTCGCCGAACAGGGGGTGCAGGTCAACGCCGCGCGCCTGCTCGCCGAGGGGCTCGGCAAGGGGCGAATGCTGATCCTGCTCGATGGCCTCGACGAGGTGGCGGACGAAAAGCTGCGCCACAAGGTAGCCGCGCGGGTGAAGGACTTCTTCTGCGCGGTCCAAGGGGACGGCAACAAACTGGTCGCGACCAGCCGGATCGTCGGCTATGCCGAGGCGCGGATCGAAGCGGAAGGCCTGGGCGAAGGCACGCTGGTCGATTTCGACGACGACGAGATCGAGGCGTTCGTGACCCGCTGGACCGCGGCGGTCGAACGCGCCGCGCGGGGCGAGGGCGATGCCGCGACCTTCGACGCCGAGCGCGAACGCACGGGACTGCTGGCGGCGATTCGTCGCGACTCCGGCGTCGGGCGCTTGGCCGCAAATCCGCTCCTCCTCACCATTCTCGCCCTGATGAAACGCCAGGGGGTGGAGCTGCCCGAGCGGCGGGCGGAGCTCTACTCAACCTACGTCCGCGTGCTGATCCACCAATGGAATCTCGCGCGTTCGCTCTCGGGCGAAGCGGTCGCCGGTCTCGACGTGGGCGAAACGCTTCGGGTTCTCGCCCCGCTCGCGCTCTGGATGCAGGAGACCTCCGGCGCGCGCGGCATGGTTACGGAAGAGGCGTTGCAAGGGGAGCTGCGCCGCCTCTTTGCCGATGAGCCCGATCCGGCGCAGGCGGCGGCGCGCTTTCTATTCGACGTGCGGAAGGACACCGCGCTCCTGATCGACCGCGGAGGCAAGACTTTCGGCTTCATCCACCTCACTTTCCAGGAGTACCTGGCGGCGGTCGCGCTGGTCCAAACCGCGCAGATCGAGCTACCGCCGCTGGTCGAAGCGCTCGCGGCCCGAGTCGGCCAGCCGGAGTGGCTGGAAGTGATTCGTTTGGCCATTGGCGATCTCGCGCGCGATCGTCCCGAAGCCGCGGGGCGGATGAGCGAACAGATCCTCGAAAGCCGACCCGGTCCGCCGGGCGAGGCCGAGATCTTTGCCGGCCTCGCGGCGCTCGACATCGGCCGCAAGGGTCTCCCCGCCGCCTCGCGCGAACGCGCGGTCGGCGCGCTGCTCTCGACCCTGCGCGACGACGAGCGAGTGCCGGCCGGCATCCGCGCCCAGGCGGGCGAAGTGCTGGCGGATCTGGGCGACCCGCGCCCGGAGGTGACGACGCTCGCCGGAATGCAGTTCTGCCGGGTGCCGGCGGGTCCATTTCGGATGGGGAGCGAAGAGCGCGACGAGGATTCTTACTTGGACGAGCGGCCGCAGCACGATCTCGACCTTCCCGAGCCGTACGAAATCGGGCGCTTCCCGGTCACGGTTGCGCAGTTCGCGGAATACGTCGTGCGAAGCGGCAACCCTCCCGGCGATCCGGACGCTTTGCGCGGCGGGGTGAACACTCCCGTCGTCTGGGTGAGTTGGCACGGGGCGACCTCCTTCTGTCGCTGGCTCACCGAAACATGGCGGGAGGAAGGGAAGTTGAAGGCGGACGGGCAGGTGCGCCTGCCGTCGGAAGCGGAGTGGGAAAAAGCTGCGCGGGGCGGCTTGGTCAACAATCCGGCGCCGACGAGAAATTACCCCTGGGAGGGGGCCTTCGATCCGAACCGGGCTAATTGCAACGCCACGGAGATCGGGAGACTGAGCGCGGTGGGCTGCTTCCCCGGTGGGGCGAGCCCGCACGGAGTGGAGGAGCTGGCGGGGAATGTGTGGGAGTGGACCCGGAGCGTTCGGGCCGAGAAGTTCAGCTACCCCTACGTGCCTGGCGACGGTCGGGAGGACCTCGAATCTCCCCTTCAGGTGGTGTTGCGCGGTGGGGCGTTCCTCGATCGGCCGAGGGTCATCCGTTGTGCCGTTCGCGACTGGGGCGAACCTGACGGTCGCTACGACGGTGTCGGGTTTCGTATCGTGGTGTCCCCGTTCCTCTCTGGCCTCTGAGCTCTGGGCCCTCTGTTCTCTGGCGGGCACTTGCGGAAACCCCACCCGCCCTTCGACCTTGCTAAACTGAGCGCTCATCCTTGTTCAGGGAGCGCGGAGGCCGTGACGAAAAGAGCAGAGCCCGACGGGACCGACCTCGTACGCTCGGCGCTCGCGGCGCAGGGGTACTCGGAAGAAAAGATCGCGGAGATTCTCGCGGGTCTGGGTGGCGCGCATGCGAAGGCGGAAAGCCAGAGCGCCGTGTCGCAAGGGGGTGGCGCCGCCGCGACCGATCACGGCATCGCGGTCGGGGGTGACGTTCATGGCGGCATGACCGTGGTGCAACCCGGAGTCTCCGGCGCGCCGACCGGTAAGACTCTGGACGAGGCGTACCTCCGCTATCTCTGCGCCGAAGTGAGCCGGGTCACCCTGTCGCAGATCGATTCTTCGGTCGAAGGCGCCGATCCGCTCGCGAAGTTTGAGCTTCACGCGGTCTATACCGCTTTGCTGACCACGACTCCTCGCGGCAAGCCGGGACGCGAGATGCCTGCCCCATCGATGTTGGATCGTGGAGTGCGCTCCCTGTCCGCGCTCGAACTGCTCGACCTGCACCCGCGGTTGGTTCTACTCGGCGATCCGGGTTCGGGCAAGAGCACGTTCGTCCACTTTGTGGCGCTCTGTCAGGCGGGGGAGCGAGTCGGCGCCCCCTGGCCGGATCTCGGCGTGCTCACCGCCCCCGTTCCCGGGGAAGAGAAGGTACAGCCCTGGCGGCACGGCACGCTCGTGCCGGTGCGAGTGATCCTCCGTGACTTTGCGGTCGATGGCCTGCCGGCGCTCGGGGAGAAGGCAACGGCAGAGCACCTCTGGCAGTTCATCGCAGGCAGCCTCGCCGCGGTGGGGGTCGGCGACTACGCGCCCCGGCTGCGAGATCGACTCCTTTCCGAAGGCGGGCTCGTGCTGCTCGACGGTCTGGATGAAGTCCCGGACGCTGCGGGCCGGCGGTTGCAGATCCGCGAAGCGGTGGAGAGCTTCTCAGGGTTGTACACCAAGTGTCGGGTTCTGGTGACCAGCCGGATCTATTCGTACCGCAGCCAGGGTTGGCGCCTTACAGGCTTCGAGGAAGCGGAGCTGGCGCCCTTTTCCGACGCGCAGATCGAGCGCTTCGTGAAGGATTGGTACGCCCACGCGGCGAGCCGCGGGCGCGGCAGCGCGGAGGATGCGGAGGGCCAGGCGCGCTTGTTGGTCCAAGAGATCGAAGGAAACCCCCGCCTGCGCGGTTTCGCGGAGCGACCACTATTGCTGACGTTGATGGCGAGCCTGGCGCGGGCGCGCGGCCGGGGCTTACCGGATCGGCGGGCGAAACTCTACGAGCAGGTGGTCGAGCTGCTACTGGACCTGTGGGAATGCGTTCGCTATCAGAAGGACAAGGAGGGAAAATACCGCCTCGTCCAGCCCAGCCTTTCCGATTGGTTGAAGACCGACCGTAGCGCCGTGCGGGAAGTGCTCGAAGATCTCGCCTTCGAGGCGCATTCCGCGCAAACCGCCGCCGAGGGTACGGCCGACATCGCGGAGAAAGACCTGGTGGCTCGGTTGGTGAAGCTCGCCGGGAGCGAAGAGGTCAGCCAGAAACAGCTGGTCAAGTTTCTGAGCGAGCGTTCGGGGCTCTTGATCGCACGCGGCGTCGAGGTTTTCACCCTGCCGCACCGAACGTTTCAAGAGTACCTAGCCGCCTGCCATCTGACTCGCGGCTCGTTTCCCGATGAGGTGGCGGAGCTCGGCCGGCAGGACCCCGACCGCTGGCGGGAGGTCGTACTCCTTGCCGCCGCAAAAGCCGAAGAGGGAACGGTCGCCAACGTCTGGACGCTCGCCCGGAGCCTTTGTTCGGTCGATCCGGAGTCCGCGGAGTCGGAGCTGCCAGACGCCTTGGGCGCATTCTTGGGAGGTCTCGCCTTGGTCGAGTCTCCCCGGGCGCTGGGCCAGGTAGGGCGACAGAATCGCGATCAGCTCGAACGGCTGCGCCGCTGGCACATCCATTTGCTCGGAGACGAGCGCTTTCCGGCCGTGGAGCGCACGGCGGCGGGGACGACGCTTTGGGCGCTGGGCGATCCGCGTTTCAATGAGGAGACGTGGTTTCTGCCGAAGGATCCGCTGTTGGGATTCGTGGAGATCCAGGAGGGCAATTTCCGCATGGGGGAGGACGCCGGGCTGCACGAGGTCTTTCTCCCGACCTTCTACATGGCGCGTTGGCCGGTGACGGTGGCGCAGTTCCGGGCGTTCGCGGTGGCGGCACAATACGAAGGGGTGCCGAAGGAGTTCTTGGACCGTCCGGGAAGCGATCCTGTCGTGTCGGTAAACTGGCACGACGCCTTGGCGTATTCGCGTTGGCTGGGGGGGCGTTTGCTGGCCGAGGCGGAGAAGAAAAAAGCGTCTGGGTGTGGAGACGAGGAGCGCGAGCGGGCATTCTGGCAAGGTCTGGCATCGGGCGACCTGTCGGTGAGGCTGCCGTCAGAAACGGAGTGGGAGAAGTCGGCGCGGGGCGTCGCCGGTCTGACCTACCCATGGGGCGAGAGGCATGCGCGGAATCGGTCGAACGATTACGATTCAGGGGTAGGGAAGGTGAGTGCGGTCGGCTGCTTTCCGCGTGGTGCGAGCCCGTACGGGGTGGAGGATCTGGCGGGGAACGTGTGGGAGTGGACCCGGAGTGTTTGGGGCGAGAAGTTCAACTACCCCCCCGTGAAAGGTGACGGAAGGGAGGACCGAGTATTGCGCGGCGGGGCGTTCAACGATCTCCCCTGGTTCGCCCGGTGTGCCGTTCGCCACAGGTACGCTCCCGCCGACCGCAACGGCAGTGTCGGGTTTCGTATCGTGGTGTCCCGTTCCGATCTGGCCTCTGAGTTCTCTGGATTCTGAACTCTTGCCCTCTGTACTCTGGCGAGTGGCACTTTGCTAAACTGTTGGTATCCACTTTCACACGGTGCGGGAGATGCGTAATGGAAGGCATGGATCTCAGTTTGATCGCCCAAGCAACGATCGCGGTTCTCGGCCCCCTCGTCGGCCAGCTGTTTTCGGTCGGTGGCGAGAAGGCGGTCGAGGCTGCGGCGGGGAAGTTCGGCGAGGGCATGTTCGAACGGGCGAAGGCGGCGTTGGGCAAGCTCGGCAAGAAGGCCGAGGCCAAGCCGGGCGCTCCAGAGGCCGCGCGGGCGGTGGCCGAGACACCGGACGACACTTACGCGCAGGCGGAGCTGGTGCTTCACCTGAAGAAGATCCTTGCCGCCGATCCGGATCTGGCGGCGGAGCTGGAGCAGATCGTCCGGAAGAGCCCGGCGGGGAATGTGATGATCGCGACCGCCACCGATCGCTCCGCCATCGGACAGGGGGGCGGTGCGGCGGCGGCGGGCGGCGGTATCGCGATCGGTGGCAACGTCTACGGCGGCGCGCGGTTCGATCGCGACGAAGAAGGCGGCGGCGGCAAGCGGTAGCAGGCGAGCTGATTTCAGCGCTTGCCCCGCACAATTCGGCCGATGACTTGTGCGATTCCGCGATTGACGTGTGCGAAAACGCCGTCACAGCGCACGATTCCGGCGCTGATTTTTACAGGACGGCCGTCGGCGAGGGGTCGCGAGGCGTCGAAAATTGGATTCCTGCCGTCCACAAGGGGTTCTCAGCCGTCGACGCGTGCAGGCCGGCCGTTCCTTTGTGCGAGTTTCCCGTTCGCAAGGCCTCGCGAGCCGCGAAAAATAGGTCGGCAGCCATCGATTCGCACATGTTTCTCGCTGCCTTGTGCGAAATTTTGGTTCACCGATCGTTGTGGGCGGCAGAAATCCCATTGGCAGCGGCGTACGAGGGACCGGCGACGGACGACGCTCGTGTGGCGGCGGTTGAAATCCTGTCGGGGGCGACCGAGACGGGATCGTGAGCGGTCGGCGATCTACCGAATACCGGGGACGGTTTTATCGTGGGGCATGATCCTCTTCGCGCCCGGACGGCGCCTACTCTAACGAGAAGGCGAAATCCTTCGTCCTTCTGAAGAACAGGGGACCGTCCATGAAATCGAAGCGCGACAAGAAGCTGGCCTTGAGTGCAGAGACCGTACGCCGCCTGAACAACTTCGAAATGGCCGAGGTGGCGGGCGGAATCACCTCGATCTGCACCGCCAACCCCAACGCCGGCTGTACGACGTCGGACCACTGTACCGAATCCTGCGGCCCGATCTCCGTCTGCATCTGCCGTTGACCCTATCGAGCGAGGGTGCTGGACGGACGGAACCGAGCCGTCCGGCGCCTTCGCGAACCCGTCCTCTACGCCGGGGTGGCCCTCCTCGCTGTGCTATAAATTCGCTCCCGTGACGCGTCTTGGAGACCTCGAGCTGGCCCTGGTCGGCGATGGAGAGTTTCGCCTCGACGGCGGAGCCATGTTCGGGGTCGTGCCGAAAGCGCTCTGGGCGTCGATGAAGGTGCCGGACGCCGACAACCGCATCCGCATGGCGACGAACTGTGTGCTGGTCCGGCGGGGGAGCGACCTCCTCCTGATCGACACCGGGATCGGCGACAAGCACAACGCCAAATTCGGCGAGATCTACGACCTAGACCCCCACGCCGTCCGCCTGCCAGAGGCGATCCGAGGGGCCGGTTTCGAGCTTTCAGACGTCACCCACGTCCTGCTGTCGCACCTCCATTTCGACCACTGCGGCTGGAACACCCGCCGCAACCCGGAGGGCCGGGTCGTTCCGACCTTTCCGAACGCCCGCTATTGGCTGAACCGGGGGGAGGTCGAGCACGCCAGGAACCCCAGCGAGCGCGACCGGGCGAGCTACTTTCCCGACAACTGGGAGCCGCTGTTCGAGGCGGGCCAGGTCGAGCTGTTCGACGACGAGGCCGAGCCGATGCTGGGGGTCCGCGCCGTGCGCGCCCCGGGGCATAACGCGGACATGTGCATCGTTCTACTAGATGGCGGAGTCCCCGACGGGGTCCCGCAACGTGCCGTGTTCTGGGCCGATCTGGTGCCGACCGTCGCCCACGTGCCGCTCCCCTGGATCATGGCTTACGACCTCTATCCGCTGACGACGCTGGAAAACAAGAAGAAGTGGCTGCCGCGCGCCTCGGAGGAGAATTGGCTCTGCATCTTCGAGCACGATGCCGAAACTCCCCTCGCCCGCCTGGCCTCGGACCGGCCGGGGCGTTTCCGCGTCGTACCTGTCGCGGCTCCTTGATCTACCGATTCCAGATTCCCGATTCGACATTCCAGATTCCTCCGGAGACCCCATGGCGCCAAATACCCCGGCCAAAATTCAAGATAGCTTCGATCTGATCATCCTCGGCAGCGGCCCCGGCGGGTACGTCGCCGGCATTCGCGCCGGTCAGCTGGGTTTGAAGGTGGCGGTGATCGAGAAGGACCCGAAATTCGGCGGCACCTGCCTGCACCGCGGCTGCATCCCGACCAAGGCGCTCCTGCACACCGCCTCGGTGCTCGACGAAATCCGCGAAGCGGGCAGCATCGGCATCGACGTCGGAGAGCCGAAGCTCGACATCGGCCGCGCCCAGGAACGCAAGCGCAAGGTGGTGGACAAGAACGCCCGCGGCATCGAGTTCCTGTTCAAGAAGAACAAGGTGACCGGCATCCAGGGCTTCGGCCGGATGGTCGGCCCGAATCAGGTGGAGGTGGCGGGCGCCAACGGCACGGTCGTCTACGAGGGCAAGCACATCATGATCGCGACCGGCTCGGTGCCGCGCGACATTCCGATCGCCCCCTCGGACGGCGTGCGGGTGCTCAATTCAGACCACATCCTGGAGCTGCAGAAGGTGCCGCAGAGCCTGGTCGTCCTCGGTGCCGGAGCTGTGGGCACCGAGTTCGCGTCGATCTACACCTCGTTCGGCACCAAGGTGACGCTGATCGAGATGCTGCCGCGCGTCCTGCCGATCGAAGACGAAGAGGTCTCGGCCGACCTCGAAAAGATCCTGCGGAAGCGCGGGATCGAGATCATGACCAACACCAAGATGCTCTCCTGCGAGAAGACTGAGACGGGCGTCCGCCTGGCGCTCGAAGGGGGGAAGAAAGATCAGATCGAGGCCGAGATGCTGCTGGTCGCGGTCGGTCGGAAGCCGGTGACCGAAAACCTCGGGTTCGAGGCGCTGGGGGTGGAGATCGAGCGCGGCTACGTCAAGATCAACCCGTTCATGCAGACCGCCGTGCCGCACATCTACGCGATCGGCGACGTGGTTAACACGCCGTGGCTCGCGCACGTCGCCTCGGCGGAGGGCATCCTCGCCGCCGAGCACATCGCGGGCAAGCCGGTGCGGCCGATCAACTACGATCGGGTCCCCTCCTGCACCTATTGCGATCCGGAGGTGGCGAGCGTCGGCTTGACCGAGGCCAAGGCGAAGGAGCGCGGCTACGAAGTCCAAGTCGGCAAGTTCCCGCTCTCCGCGCTCGCCAAGGCGTCGATCCTCGGCCGGCCGGAAGGGTTCGTCAAAGTCGTCCGCGACAAGAAGTACGACGAGATCCTCGGCGTCCACATCCTCGGCGCCCACGCGACCGACCTGATCGCCGAAGCGTGCGTCGCGCTCCAGATGGAGGGGACGGACGAGGAGCTGTTCCGCACCATGCACGCGCATCCGACGCTCTCCGAAGCGGTGATGGAAGCGGCCCACGCCGCCCACGGCCAGGCCATCCATTTCTAGGGCGGGAGGAGCTTGCCGATGTCAACGACAGGTAAATCCTTCGGGTCGCTTCATCCGGAATCCCCCAAGGTCGAGCGGCTGGCCGAAACTCGCCTTTCGCGCGAGCTCCAGCTCGATCTCTATCGCCTGCTGCGCCTCACCCGCATGGTCGAAGGGCGGCTCGGCAACCTCTACCGCCAGAACAAGGTCGTGGGCGGCCTCTATACCAGCCTGGGTCAAGAGGCGACCGCCGTCGGCTCCGCCTATGCGCTCGAAGAGGGCGACTTCATCGGTCCACTGATCCGCAACCTGGGCTCGATGCTGGTCCGGGGCGTCCTGCCGCGCGAAGTGATGATGCAGTACATGGCGCGCGGGCTCTCGCCCACCGGCGGCAAGGACGGCAACACCCACTTCGGCGATCTCGCCCGCGGCATCGTGGCCCCCATCTCGATGCTCGGTTCGGTGATCCCGGTGATGGCGGGCGTGGCGCTCGCGGCGAAGTTGCAGGGCCGGCCGGCGGTCGCGCTCACCTACATCGGCGACGGCGGCACCTCGACGGGCGATTTTCACGAGGGGTTGAATCTCGCGGCGGTCCTCGAGGTGCCGTTCGTCCTGATCGCCGAGAACAACGGCTACGCCTATTCAACACCCACCGCGCGGCAGATGAAGATCAAGCACATCGTCGCCCGCGCCGCCGCCTACGGCATCCCGGGCGAGATGGTGGACGGCAACGACGTCCTCGCGGTCTACGAGGTGACGAAGAAGGCGGTCGAACGCGCGCGCGCCGGGGGCGGGCCGACTCTGATCGAGGCGAAGACCTTCCGGATGAAGGGGCACGCCGAGCACGACGACGCGGGCTACGTGCCGCCGGAGCTGTTCGAGCAGTGGCGGAAGAAAGACCCGATCGACCGCTTCGAGCGCCACCTGCTGGGGCTCGGCCTCGCGACGCCGGAAGATCTCCAGAACATCGTCGCCGAGATCGACCGCGGGCTCGACGCCGAGGTCGATTTCGCGCTCGCCTCGCCGATGCCGCCGCCCGAGCGGGCGCTCGAAGGGGTTTACGAGCCCGATCCGGCGTCCGGCCTGGGAACGATCCTGCCGGATGCACCGCCGGTGAATGCCCTGAATGCCCTGAACGCGCAGAATGGGGGAGCCGCCCGATGAGCCACCCGGCGACCACCACCTCCCAGACCTATCTCGAAGCGATCCGCCAGGGAATGTGGGACGAAATGGAACAGGACGAGCGGGTTTTCCTACTCGGCCAGGACGTCGGCACCTACGGCGGCGCGTTCCGCGTCACCGCGGGATTCCTCGATCATTTCGGCCCGCAGCGGGTGATCGACACGCCGATCTCGGAATCGGGCATGGTCGGCGCCGCGATCGGCGCCGCGATGCTGGGCCTCCGACCGATCGTCGAGATGCAGTTCATCGATTTCATCTCCTGCGCCTACAACCAGATCATCAATTTCGCCGCGACCTGCCGCTACCGCTGGGGGCAGAGCGTGCCGATCGTGATCCGCGGCCCGTCGGGCGGCAACATCCACGGCTCGGCGTTCCACAGCCAGAACCCGGAGAGCTACTTCCAACACACCCCGGGCTTGAAGATCGTCGCTCCATCGAGCGCGATCGACGCCAAGGGGCTGATCCGTGCGGCGATCCGCGACCCGAACCCGGTCCTCTTCTTCGAGCACAAGTACCTCTACCGGCGGATCAAGGAAGAAGTGCCCGACGGCGACTGGATCGTGCCGATCGGCAAGGCCCGCCTGGCGCGCGCCGGCCGCGACCTGTCGATCGTGACCTACGGTGCTATGCTCCATGTGGCTCTGGACGCCGCCTTAGCCCTCGAATCCGAAGGTATCGAGATCGAGGTTCTGGACCTCCGCACTATCAAGCCGCTCGACCAGGAGGCGATCCTCGCGACCGCTCGGAAGACGAGTCGAGTGCTGGTTTTGACCGAGGAGCAGACGACCGGATCGGTCGCGGGAGAGGTCGCGGCGCGAATCGGCGAGCTGGCTTTCGGCTTCCTCGACGCCCCGGTCACTCGGTTCTGCTGCCCGGATACTCCCGTGCCGTTCAGCCCAACGATGGAAGAGTTTTACTTGCCCAACGCCGAGAAGCTGGTCGCCAAGGTCCGCGACCTGCTCCGCTACTAGCTGCTCGTCAGCGCCGACACCGGTCCGAGATCGAGCTTAAGACCACGGAGAAGGATAATGGCAACTGAAGTCGTGATGCCCCAAATGGGCGAGTCGATCGCCGAGGGAACGATCACCAAGTGGCTGGTGAAGGTGGGAGACAAGGTCGAACGCGACCAGCCACTGTTTGAGATTTCGACCGATAAAGTCGACGCGGAGATTCCGAGCCCGGCGTCCGGTGTGCTCACCGAGATCCTGAATCAAGAGGGCGAGACGGTCGCGGTCAACAAGGTCGTCGCGATGATCGGCGGGGCCGACGCCCCGGCCGCTGCGGCCGCCCCGGCTGCTGCAACTCCGGCGGAAGCGCCGACGGCGGCTCCGGCTCCCGCGGCAGCTCCTGAACCGGCTCCCGCGCCTGCGGCCGCACCGGCCCCGGCCCCGGCAGCCTCCGCTCCGGCTCCTGCCGCAGCTCCGGCTGCCGCGCCGGCCTCAGGTGCTCCAGCCACGGAAGCGGATCGCCTGCGGACCTATTCGAGCCCGCTCGTCCGCAACATTGCGGCGCAGGAGGGAGTCGATATTTCGACGATCTCCGGCACCGGCACCCACGGCCGCGTGACCAAGGACGACATCCTTTCGGTGGTCGAAGCGAAGAAGTCGGGAGCCGCTGCCCCCGCTCCCGCACCGGCCGCGCCGCCTGCCGCTCCTGCGGCAGCCCCCGCCGCCGCCGCAGCGGCCGTTTCGCCCGCGCAGGCTCCGGCGCCCGCCCAGCGGCCGACCGGCGGCTTTTCCGTCGCGGCCTACGGCCCGAACGAGAACGTCGAGATCGAGCCGATGTCGAAGATCCGGCAGATCACGGCGGCGCACATGGTCTACTCGAAGGCGACCTCGGCCCACGTGACGACGGTCTTCCACGTCGATTTCTCGAAGATCGCGAAGCTCCGCGCCCGCGCGAAAGACGGCTTCTTCAAGAAAGAGGCGACGAAGCTCACCTACATGCCGTTCATCTTCAAGGCGGTGGTCAACGGCCTCAAGATGTACAAGCAGGTGAACGCCTCGATCGACGGCACGAACATCGTCTACAAGAAGGACATCAACCTCGGCATGGCGGTCGACCTCGGCCACGGCCTAATCGTCCCGGTGATCAAGAAGGCCGACCAGCTCTCCTTGGTTGGCCTCGCCAAGACCGCCAACGACCTCGCCGACCGCGCCCGCACCAAGAAGCTCAAGCCCGAAGAAGCCTCGGGCGGCACCTTCACGATCACCAACCCGGGAGTTTTCGGCAGCCTCTTCGGAACCCCGGTGATCAACCAGCCCCAAGTCGCGATCCTCGGCGTAGGAGCGATCGAAAAGCGCCCGATCGTCATCACCGACGAAGACGGCAACGACAACCTCGCGATCAAGACCATGTGCTACCTGGCGATCACCTACGACCACCGCCTGGTCGACGGAGCCGATGCCGACCGCTTCATGCTGGAGGTCAAGCGGACGATCGAAGAGGACGCCTGGGGCGAGCTGGAACCGTACCTCTGAGACAAGAAGGCAGGTAGATCCCTGGAAGTTCGAAAGGCCCGGCGGTGACGCCGGGCCTTTTTTCGGGTCGCGCGACGTCGCTACGGCCGGAGCGCCCAAAGCTCGGTGCCGGCCTCGGCGTCGTACCAAGGGAAGAAGATCCTCTCTCCGGAGCGAACGAAGTCTCGGAGAACGGCGCTGGAGTACAGAGGGAGGCGGCGCTTCGTCCCTGCGGGCGTACCGTCGGTGTCCCAGATGCCCGTGTCGGCCGCGAAGGCCAGGCGACCGCCGAGCACGGCGACCGCCGAGGCGGCGACCAGCCTGCCGTTCGGAAATTTCTGAGTGCGTGTGCCTACGGCGGTTCCGTCGGTCATGTAGAGCCGGCCGTCTTCGCCGAAGTAGACGACCCGGTTGCCCCAGACGATCGGCGCCGTTTCGAACTTGAGCCCCACCGTGGCTCCCGGCTGAAGGCCCGAGCCATTGCTCGACACGAAGCCTCTAAAGTAGGGAATTTCGTAGAAGACCAGCACCCGGTTGGCGAGCGCGATGATCGCGACCTCCCGCGTCGGACCGTACTCATTGGAGGGCAGGTCGGCGACTTTCCGGGTGCCCGCTTCGGTCAGATCCGAAATCCAAAGTGCCGGTTGGGTGCCGATCTCCGACTGTTCGCCCGAGACGAAGAACAGCTTGCCCTGCACCTCCACCACTTCGCTCGACAGCTCGGAGAACGGGGCGACGAGCGCGGGATAGACTTCGGCGAGGTGCCGCGTGCCGCCGATGGTGCCGTCCGAGACCCAGGGCTCCAACCCCCCGAGTTCGTCCGCGGCGAGGAAGGCGATCCGCCCCCGGACCTCGCGCAACGGCCCGCGCTCCCCGAAGGGAAAGGGACGCGGGTTCGCGAAGTCGGTCAGGCGGAGGGTGCCGGTCACGCTGCCGTCGGACGTCCACATCTCGGTCCCGTGGACACTGTCCGTCGCGATGAAGAACAGCCGCCCGCCGACGACGCGCACCCGGTCGATATACCGTAGCTCTCCCAAGGTCAGGCTGAACGTGCCCTCGGCAGTGCCGTCGCTGATCCAGAGGTCGCTCGACGGGTCGGCTTCCCGACGAGACAGGACCAAACGCCCTCCCAAGTCGTAGCTCGCCAGGCCGTGGGTAAACACGTCGTTCCGCACGGCGAAACGAGAGACGAGCGCGGTACCCTCCGTGCTGCCGTCCGAGACCCAGAGCTCGGTCTCCGCTCCGCCGTTCGCGGATGCGAAGAAACACCGGCCGCCAGCCGGCATCAGCTGCTCCGGGAACGAGCCGCCGTCCTGGTCGGGCTCCACATCCGCGATCAAGGCGGTGCCTGCGACGGTACCGTCGGAGACCCAAGGTTCGTTGCCATGGTCGGCGTCGTTCAGGCCGAAGAACGCGCGCCCTTCGACGACGACCCCGGGCCGCGGGTCGAAAAGGCTGTCCGAGGGGCCTTGGTTCACGAGCAACCGGGTGCCTGCGGCCGTGCCGTTGCTCGTCCATAGGTTGGGGAAGCCGACAGGACCGGTCACGCTAAAGAAGACCCGACCGTCGCCGGCATAGAAGCCGCGCGGACTCGAGGACAAGGCTCCAGGAACGATATCTTTGACCCGGCGGGTGCCGTTCGGGGTGAGGTCACTGAGCCATAGCTCCTCGCCGCCGGTCGCTCCGGTGCCGGCGAACCAAATTCGGTTGCCGTCCGCGGCCCCCAGCTCTCTCACCCCCGAGCACGGACCGGGGCAGACGTCGATGCCGCGCGTTCCCTCCGGCCGGCCGTCGCTCACCCAAAGCTCGCGGCCGTGTGCCGCGTCTCCGGCCACGAAGGCGATGCGCGAACCGGCGACGAGCCGCCGCGGATCGACCTCGGACGGGCCAAAGGAAGCGAGCTTTCGGGTCCGCGCGGTCGTACCATCGGTCACCCAGAGCTGGCGCTCGGCGTCTTGCTCGGCCTCGAAGAAGAAGAAGGTATTAGAGCCGGCCGTCGTGAACGAGCCGAGCAGCGACGAGGAGGCAGTAAATGGCGGACCGCCCATGACCTTGGTTCCCTGCGCCGTGCCATCGCTCCCCCAGAACCGGAATTGGTCGTCCAGATCCTGCGTGAGGAAGACCAATCGCGAGCCGGCCACACCCGCGGCCACCGGAGATCCTCCGACGGCCGCCACCGTACGCGTCCCATTCGCGGTGCCGTCGCTGGTCCAGAGCGAGCCCCCGGTGAAGAACCAGAGTCGATCGCGAAACCAAACGAGGTTCCGCGGTAGGGAACCGAGGAAGCCCGGATCGATATCCTTCACCCGACGGGTGCCGGCCACGGTCCCGTCACTGGTCCAAAGCTCGTTTCCTGCCACGGTGTCGAAGTCACCGAACGAAAAATAGAACCGGCGAGGACCCGCTGCCACGACGTCACCTTCTTCGATCGGATAGCCAATCATCCTCCCAAACGCGTGCGTGCCGGCCACGGTTCCGTCGGTGATGTACATCCGGCAAAGCTGATCCAGGTCGCATCCAGTGAAGAACAGCAGCTCGCCGGCCGCCACCATATTCAGAATCGAATATTGATTGTTCAAAAGCCGGACCGTGCCCGCCGCGGTTCCGTTGGTGCTCCACAGGCCCAGTCCCTTGACGTACGCCGTGAACAGGGTGCGCCGGCCGACCCGGACGAAATTCCGGGGTCTCGAACTGCCGCTGTGAAACGTCGGATCGACGTCCGCAACGCGGTACGGCTGTAAGGCTCGCGCGGCCGGAGCCAGCGGGAAGGCGTGAGCGAGGACGAGGATCGAGAGAAAAAGGACGGTCGATGGGCGCAATGCGGGCTCCGGTCGGCCGCTCAGTTCGTCGGCCTGATGAAGAGAAGGCGGGGTTTGATTCATAGGGCTCCAGACACGCACCCCGCTTAGAGGTGTGACCTTTAGAAGTGTCATTGTACTAGGTCGGCGGCGAGGAGCGCCCTGTTGGCCGGGGTGAGACGTCGAGGGAGACCGCCTGACCTGCGTCGCTCTTGCGTCAGCGGACGCGGGGGAAGAGGTCGATCACCTGGAGCTTCTCGATACCGACCTGAGAGTTGCCGTGAACGACGAAGATCTTGTTGTGAGCCCCGGCGAGGGCCAAACCCTGCTGGCTGGTATACGAATACTGGGGGGTCTCGTCGTCCGGAGCATAGACGGCGAAAACAACGCCGCTCTCGGCATCGAACTCGTAGAGCAGATCGTTCGAAGAATCATTGCCCGGAGCGAGGAACACGGTGCGTCGCTTGGTCGAGAGGGCGACCGCCGTCGGGTAGGGACCGGTGGACCAGAGCTGTCCGTTTTCAAACGAGGGCGTCGGATAGACCAGGAGGCCATAGGGCGCGCCGCTCGCGACGAACAGCCGTGCGGGATCAGTCGAGACCACCATGTCCTGAAGATTCGCGATCGACGTCACGAAGACGCTCAGCTGGGAGAGGAAGATCGGCGCCGCGGCGTACTCGACGTCCCAGAGATAGATGGGACTGATCGACAGCCCGCGCTCGCCGAGAAAGAGCCGGCTCCCGCTCTCGTCGGTGCGGAGCAGAGGAAAGTAGAAGGGGTGAGGGCTCGTCGGATCGTGAAAGGAGGTAAGCACGGTCTGGATTTCGGGATCGAAGACGTAGATCAGAGTGGAAGGAGAAAAGCCCGGTTTGTTCGTGTTGACGCCGACGAAAAGGGCGCCGGAGCGGTGAAACGCGATCGAGACGACGGAGCCCTTGACGCCGAGAGGCAATGGGTAGTCTCGATACACTCGGGTTTGGGTGTTCAGAATGCCGACGAAGGGGCCGGCCGCGACGGCCACCCTCGATCCGTCGAGGCTCACGGCGAGGTCCCAGACGCGATCCGCGACCGCATACCGCGCGGTGACCTCCTCAGTTCGGCTATCGACGACCGCCAGTTGCTGCGCCGCCAAATCCGAAAGATAAAGTTCGGGCAGGACAGGATTGGCGACGAGCGGTCCCAGAGACTGGCTCGTCGAGCCTTTCACCCAACGGGCGGAGACCGCCGCGGGAATCGAGAGGAGAATGACGAAAGCGAGAGTTGCTCCGCGGCGCATGGTCCATCCCTCCAGGTCCCTCCGAGCGGCTGCCGGAAGGCACCGTCCTGCGGCGGGTTGACCGCAATCTAGCGGCAGCCGCCCCTTGGGTCAAGGGCGGGGCGACGCTCCTGGCCCGGGCGTTTGCGCCGAGCTCGATCCCATTTGACACGTCTGCATCCGAAGCGCATCATCATGCATATGAGAACGACGCTAAATATCGACGAGCAGCTTCTGGAGAAGGCTGCGCAGCTGACCGGCGTCAGCGAAAAGACGGCGCTCGTCCGCTCTGGCTTGGAGGCGCTCATCGCGCTGGAGAGCGCGCGACGGCTGGCGAGGCTCGGCGGTACGGAGAAGGATCTCCGTGCGCCTCCTCGCCGCCGTAGCTCCGCCTGATGGTTCTGGTCGACACGTCGGTCTGGATCGACCACCTTCGGCAGGGCAACCAGAGGCTGGCTGATTTGTTGATCGCGGGCCGGGTCGTCTGTCATCCCTTCGTCATTGGCGAGGTTGCGTGCGGCAGTTTGCGAAACCGTGCCGGAATCTTGGGGTTGCTGGCAGCCTTGCCTTCGGCTCCGATGGCCACTCATGAAGAGGTACTTGGGCTTCTCGCCTCGGAGCGGTTGTATAGCCGTGGCTTGGGTTGGGTCGATGTCCACCTACTTGCTTCCGCGCGTCTTTTGGCTTGCACCTTATGGACATTGGACAAGACCCTTGCGGCGGTGGGGGCAGCAGCGCCCGCCACTAACCCCGAAGACACGATTGAGCAATCCGAAACTTGAACCGCGCAGGCGTTCTCAGGATCGCTTCGTGAATCGGACCGCGATTTCAAAGCTCGCCAGCGGCCGTATATTGCGCCGCAATGGCCTGCGGGGTCGGGTCGGTCTATTTCGCGATCGTCGCCGCCTGGATCTGGAGCGAACGGCCTTCCGCAATCGACATCGGCCGGCATACGTTCTCCGGCCGGCTGGTCGAAATCTTCGGCCCGGATTGGGCGCGGTCCTCGGGAGTTGGCCTCTTCGCCGGCCTGGCATTGATCATGGCCTTTGCTGCCGGCCTGCTCGAAAGTCGGCTGTTGCATCGGGGTTCAAGGGCTCGAAGCAGTCGAGCGCGCGGATGATCTAGGCGACGTGTAGAATTCCGGACAATCGATCTTGTCTTGCAATCTTCCCCGCCGACCGAAGCCGTGATGAAACGCGAATCCAAGGGCCAAGGCGTGGACGGCCTCCAGTTCTTCGTCCGGGCTGTCTTCGCGTTTTTCACTGCCTACGCTGCGCGCATCACCTGGCAGAGGCCGTTGGCTGGGTTTCCCTTGACCGGCCATCGCTCGGCTGCCGGGCTGGTGCCCTTGATCGGCGCAGAGGGCGGGATGGCTCGTCGATACGTTCGGGTCGGTCTCGGCTCGTCCCGCGGGCATCGCGATATTCGCCGGTTTGACGCTCGCGCTGATCGTCGGCGTCGGCTTCGAGATGCGTAGGCTCCGAAACTTCTGGCGCGTACCCAAGCCCGGCAAGCCGGTCCGCAGCGATTATCCTCCGTCTTGAACCGTGGGCGTGGGGGAAAGCTGCGCCTCGGCCAACCTGGCCAACGCTTCTTCGAGCGCCTCGATGCGGATGGGTTTCAAGAGGTGATGGTGAAACCCCGCCTCCCGCGAATCTTTGGAAATCCGATTCCTGGCCGTACCCGGTGAGGGCGATCAGGTGGATATCGACGAGTCCGGGGAGGTTGCGCAACCGGGATGCCAGCTCGTAGCCGTCCATCACCGGTAAGCCGATGTCGAGCAGGGCCGCATTCGGCAAGAAATCGGCGGCGATTTGAAGGGCGGCCGGCGCGTCAGGGCGGCCCGCTCGGAGGGAGGGAGAGCCTCCGTTCGAGCGGGCCGGCAGGGTGGGACTATTCGATCTCGAAACCCATCAATGAAACCGGGGTGGTCGTGACGGCGTTGGTGTTGTTGGCCATGTTCGGGTCGAATTCATTGGCGGTGACCATCGCCGTGTTCGCCACCGATCCGCCGACCGTCTTGGTCACCGTCAGGTCGACCGTGATGCTGCTTCCTCCCTCAATGCTCCCGAAGGAGCAGGTGACGGTCGTCGTTCCCGAGCAGATCCCCGGCGAGCTCGGCACGGCGGAGACCAAGGTGACTCCGGCGGGTAGGGTGTCGGTAATGATGACGCCGTTGGCGCTGTTGATGACGCTGGCGGGGCTCAAGTTCGTGGCGACGATGACGTAGTGGAAGTTCAAACCGACGGCCACCGGTTCCTGGGTGGTGATCTTGGTCAGGGCCATGTCGGCAAAAGCCGCCGACGGATTGAGGACCACACTCGCCGCGTCGTTGCCGGTGACTAGATCTTGTTCGGTCGCCGCGGTCTTGGTGAACGTCTGGATCACCGTCGCCGCCACCGTGTTCGTCATGGTGAGCGAGAGCGTCGCCGATGCGCCCGCGGCGAGCGTTCCGATGCTCCAGGTTCCGGTACCCGGGGTGTAGGTCCCCTGGGACGGGCCGGAAGAGACGAAGCTGAGCCCCGCGGGCAGATTGCTGTTGAGGCTCACCCCGGTAGCGGTCGAAGGTCCGGCGTTCCTCGCCGTCACCGTGAAGACGACGTTCTGGCTGACAGCCGGCGTGCTGTTGTCGACCGTCTCCGAAACCTGAATGTCGATCAGCGGCATTCCGTTCAAATTCACCGCGGCCGTGTTGTTGCTGCCCTTGGTGTCGCCCCCGCTCTGGCCGGTCGAGGTGGCCTGGTTCACCTGCGACTGCACACGGTTGACCGTCGCGGTCAAGGTGAGGGTTGCCGTCGCGCCGTTGGCGAGCGAGCCGATAGTCCAGATCCCCGTGCCGCTGACGTAGCTTCCGGTGGACGGGGTCGCCGAGACGAAGGCCAGGCCGACCGGTAGCAGGTCGTTCACTTGGACGCTGGTCGCATCCGACGGGCCGTTGTTGGCCGCGGTGATCGTGAAGATGATGTTCGTCGCAAGCGGCGGTGCGGCGTTGTCGACGCCCTTGCTGATCGCGATGTCGTTACGGACCACCAGCGTGTCGGTATCGGTCGAGGTGTTGTTGCCCGGGGTCGGGTCGGAGTTGGGACCGGTAACCGTCGCCGTGTTCGAGAGCGAGCCGGTCGCCGAGGAGGTGATCGAGCAAACGGCGGTGTAAGTGACCGAAGCGCCGGTCGGCAAGGTCGCCGCGTCGCTGATGTTGCCGGAGCCTACCGAGGTGCAGACGCCGCCGCCCGCGCCGACGCAGGTCCAGTTGCAGGTGAGCGAGGCATCGAAGGTATCGGCCACCGTCGCGGTGGAGCTCGACGGCCCCGCGTTGCTCGCCAGGATCGTGTAGGTGGTGGTGCCGCCGGGGGTGGCGGTGAGCGTACCGTCGCTCTTGCCGATCGAGAGGTCGGACGAAGCCGCCAGGGTGTCGGTGTCGGTCGCACTGTTGTTGTCCGGCGTCGGATCAGTGGACACGCCGGTGACGGTCGCCGTGTTGATGAGAGAACCGGTCGCCGAGGGCGAGATCGAGCAGGAAGCCGTGTAAGTGACGGAACCGCCCGCGGGCAGGGTCACCGACTGGTTGATGTTGCCGGAGCCGGAGGCGGTGCAGGTGCCGCCGCCCGCGCCGACGCAGGTCCAGGTGCAGGTGAGCGAGGCATCGAAGGTATCGGCCACCGTCGCCGAGGTATTCGACGGCCCGGCATTGCTCGCCGTGATCGTGTACGTGGTGCTGCCGCCCGGGGTATAGGTCGCAACACCGTCGGTCTTGGTGATCGAGGCATCTGCCGAAGCCGTCAACGTGTCGACGTCCGTGGCGCTGTTGTTGCCCGGGGTCGGGTCGGTTGCGGCGCCACCCACCGTCGCCGTGTTGGAGAGCGAACCGGTGGCCGCGGCCGAGATCGAGCAGGAGGCAGTGTAAACGACCGAGCCGCTGCTCGGCAGAGTGACCGAATCATTGATGTTGCCGGAGCCCGAAGCGGTGCAGGTACCGCCGCCCGCGCCGACACAGGTCCAGGTGCAGGTGAGGGTGGCGGGGAAGGTGTCGGCCACAGTGCCGGTGGTGTTCGACGGCCCGGCGTTGCTGGCCGTTATCGTGTAGGTCGTGCTGCCGCCGGGAGTTGCCGTCGCCACGCCGTCGGTCTTGGCGATCGCGAGGTCGGCCAAAGGCGTCAGGGTGTCGGTGTCGGTCGCACTGTTGTTGCCCGGCGTCGGATCAGTGGCCACGCCGGTGACGGTCGCCGTGTTGATGAGGGAACCGGTCGCCGAGGGGGAGATCGAGCAGGAAGCCGTGTAAGTAACGGAACCGCCCGAAAGCAGGGTCACCGACTGGTTGATGTTGCCGGAGCCGGAGGCGGTGCAGGTGCCGCCGCCCGCGCCGACGCAGGTCCAGGTGCAGGTGAGCGAGGCATCGAAGGTATCGGCCACCGTCGCCGAGGTATTCGACGGCCCGGCATTGCTCGCCGTGATCGTGTACGTGGTGCTGCCGCCCGGGGTATAGGTCGCAACACCGTCGGTCTTGGTGATCGAGGCATCTGCCGAAGCCGTCAACGTGTCGACGTCCGTGGCGCTGTTGTTGCCCGGGGTCGGGTCGGTTGCGGCGCCACCCACCGTCGCCGTGTTGGAGAGCGAACCGGTGGCCGCGGCCGAGATCGAGCAGGAGGCCGTGTAAACGACCGAGCCACCGGCCGCCAAAGTTGCCGCGTCGTTGATATTGCCGGAGCCCGAGGCGGTGCAGGCGCCGCCGCCCGCGCCGACGCAGGTCCAGGTGCAGGTGAGCGAGGCGGGGAAGGTGTCGGCCACCGTGGCGGTGGTGTTCGACGGCCCGGCGTTGCTGGCCGTCATCGTGTAGGTCGTGCTGCCGCCGGGGGTCGCGTTGGCCACACCGTCGGTCTTGGTGACGCTCAAGTCGGCCGAAGGCGTCAGGGTGTCGATATCCGTCGCACTGTTGTTGCCCGGGGTCGGGTCGGAGGCGGCGCCCGTGACCGTCGCCGTGTTGGAGAGCGAACCGGTGGCCGCGGCCGAAATCGAGCACGAGGCCGTGTAAACGACCGAGCCGCCGGCCGGCAATGTTGCCGCGTCGTTGATGTTGCCTGAGCCCGCGGCGGTGCAGGCGCCGCCGCCCGCGCCGACGCAAGTCCAGGTGCAGGTGAGGGTGGCCGGGAAGGTATCGGCGACCGTACCGGAGGTGTTCGACGGCCCGGCGTTGTCGGCCGTAATCGTGTAGGTTGTGCCGCCGCCAGGGGTCACCGCGGTGATGCCGTCGGTCTTCGTGATCCCGAGATTCGCCGAGGCTGCAAGGGTGTCGGTATCCGTCGCGCTGTTGTTGCCCGGGGTCGGATCGGTGGCAGCTCCGGTCACCGTCGCCGTATTGGAGAGCGAACCGGTGGCGCCCGCCGAAATGTTGCACGAGGTGGTGTAGGTGACCGACCCGCCAACCGGCAAGGTCACCGAGTCGCTGATGTTGCCGGCGCCCGCCGCCGTGCAGGTGCCGCCGCCCGCGCCGACGCAGGTCCAGATGCCGGTGAGGGTGGCCGGGAAGGTGTCGGCCACCGTGGCGGTGGTATTCGACGGCCCGGCGTTGCTCGCCGTGATCGTATAGGTCGTGCTGCCGCCGGGGGTCGCGGTCGTCACTCCGTCGGTCTTGCTGATCACTAGATCGGCCATGGCGGTCAGGGTGTCAGTATCCGTCGCGCTGTTGTTGGCGGGGGTAGGATCGCCTGCGACACCGTTCACCGTTGCCGTATTGGAGAGCGTACCGGTTGCCAAGACCGAGATCGCGCACGAGGCCGTATACGTGACCGATCCGCCGGCAGGCAGGGTCACCGCATCGCTGATGTTTCCGGAGCCCGCAGCGGTGCAGGTGCCGCCGCCCGCGCCAACGCAGGTCCAGGTGCAGGTGAGGATGGCGGGGAAGGTGTCTGCCACCGTCCCGGTCGTGCCTCCCGGTCCTGCATTCGAGGCCGTGATCGTGTAGGTCGTGCTGCCGCCGGGGGTGGCAGTCGTCACTCCGTCGGTCTTGGTGACGCTTAAGTCGGCGACCACCTCATCCGCGCCGATGGACGGCGCCGTCAGCGAACGGGTGTCGTTGTCGATGTCGACGGTCACACCGGCGATCGGAACGCCCGCCGAGGCCAGCGTGCTGGTCGGCTGCAGGTGAAGGTCGTTGTTGGTGAGGTAGGGCACTGCGGCCGTAGAGGCCTGCGACGCGTTGTCGTTCGTCCCGGCCGGCGACAGCGTGCTCGAATAGGCCGCGAGAGCCGCGAGAGTGGTGAAGAAGTTGGTCCCCGCCGTGGTTCCGGCCTGGCCTACGCCTTGCCGTGCGGCGTCGGTGCCGAAGAAGTAGGCGTTGTTGTTCCAGGTGAGGTTCATCGCCGACGTGCCGCCGGACGGCAGGAACGCGGAGACGTGGGCAATCGAGGTCGTGCCGCCGGTGATGTTGTTGGCGAAGATGTTGTCGCGCACATCGCAGCCGGTGGAGGTCGTGGCGACCAGACCGAACGCCGCCGTCAACAAGCTGGTGGCCGCCGTGCCGGGCAGCGCGCCGTAGAGGTTCACGGAGTTGAAATAGATTTTGTGGCCGGTGCCCGCTCCGACGCGAATGCCGAACACGCCGAAGGTGGTCGAAAAGGCGCCGCCGCCCGTCATGTTGAAGCTGACGTTGCTGACGAAGTTGTTCTTGACGGTGATGTTGTTGCCGCCGCTGAGGTCGATCCCGTAGGCACCGAAGGTTCCGGTGCTGGTGTTGATGATGCCCTGGACGTTGTTCTTTTCGATCGTCAGATCGGACGTCGCGCCGGACACCGCGATGCCGCGCACCGCCGACGTCGTCGGCGTTCCGTTGCTCGAGATGTCGCTCACGTTGTTGCCGGTGATGACGTTGTTCGTCGACGCGACGCTACTCGTCACGTTGATGCCGATCGGCGTGAACGTGCTCGTGCCGGTGTAACCGATCCCCGAAACCGTATTGCCGGAGACGGTCGCGTTGATCGTGCCGGTCGCGAGCCAGATGCCGACGTCGCTCTCGTCATTGGCCTTGTCGATGTTGCCGACGGTATTGTTGGAGACCGTCGCGCCATTTACGCCCTGCATGTAGAGGGCCACATCGCGGATGGCGTTGGCGCCGCTCGTGTTGACCTTGTTCTGGGTGTAGACGAGGTTCGAGCCGCCTTGCGGCGTCGTGCCACCGGTCGCGAACACGCCGACGAAGGCTTTCTGCACGTCGTTGTTCTGGATCGTGATGTTGGAGAACAGGCCCGCGTTGCCCGCGACCGTCGCATCCGAGATGACGACCGCGGAGCTAGTGTTGGCCCCGTTGATCACCACGCAGTTCTTCAAGGTGTCGTTGGTGATTGGCGTGGCACCGACCGAGCCGAAGAGCACGACGCTCGGGGACGTGACGCTGGTGTTGGTGATCGTCAGGCTGCGATCCGTGCCAGTGCCGCCGATCGAGCCGTCGATCGTGACTCGGCTCGAGCCGTTCATGCGAATCAGTGCGCCGGCAAAGGCGCCTGTGATCGCCCGGGCGACGCCGGTCGGATAGATCTTGACCGTGAAGTTGCTGCCCGCCGGCTGCTCGGAGAGCGCGTTCAGGCCGTTCGTACCGTCTTCGCCCACGACCAAGTCGCCGGCGATCTGGATCTCGACGTTGCCGGTGGCGACGCCGATGTTGATGGCACCGAAGATGCCGGTGGCGCCGGTCAATGTCGGGAAATCGCAACCCGAAGCGCAAACCGTCTTGATCCCGCTGATGGGCGCTGAGATGAGATAACTGTTCGGCGTAGTGGGGGGTGTCGCCGCCGCCGGCGGGTTGGCCGTGAAGCCGCCAGCGCCCGCGACCGGATTCGTGGTGACGTTCGGTGTCGCCGCTCCGTCCTGAGCCGCTACGTAGTATTGAATCGTGTCGCCCGTGGTGACGCTGCCGCCCGCCACCAGCGCGTAATTGATCGTGAAGGTGTAGCTGCCGCCACCGCCGGACGTTGCTTGAGTCGAGGCCAAGGCTCCGGCGATTCCTTTGCGGAAATAGATCACGGGGAGCCCGACTCCGGTGGTGGGCACACCGCTGCCGACGTCCGTGATGGTCGCCGGGAGAGTGCGGTTGGAGGTGCTGGTCGTATTGCCGAGGGGCGTATACGAAATGATCGGCGGAGCGAAATCGATGCCGTTGAAGTTGCCCGCGTCCGCGCCGATATCGGTGGGCGTGAAGCTGGCGCGGGTCTGCCCGTCGAAATCGTCCGTCACGCCGACATCCGTGCCGTTGGCTTCGATCACCGTCACGTTGGTCGGATGGATATGGAGATCGGGCGTGGCATTGGTCGGGTCGTTGTACTGAGGATTGCTCTCAAAGCTGGCCGCGTCCTGGCCGACGGCAGTTTTCCATGCGGCCAGATTCGGCACGTCCAACGAGTTGAAGAAGCCGAAGTTGGCGCCCGTGCCGTTGGCAAAATAGACGTTATTGTTGATGGTCAGGCCGGCGGGATTGGGAGCCGTGCCGTTGATCTTCACGGCGTAGTTCTTGCCCGTCGCGCCGCCGTTGCTGCGGGCGTTCCAAAAGATGTTGTCCCGGAAGCTGCGGGTGTTTATCGTCTGAGTGCCGTTGAAGGCGTAGGAGGCGCCGGTGCCGGCGGACGGACTGCCGCCGATGTAGACGCTGTTGTGGAAGAAGCTGTTCGTGCCGAGCGCCTCGTTGATGCCGTTGATGCCGGTGGTGCCGGCGTTGGTCGCGGCCGCACCGATCGCATTGGCAGTGCCGGCCCCGATCGCGATCATGTTGTTGCGGTAGATCGTCGTGCCGCCTGCCACCCGGATGCCGTTGACTTCAGCTACCGTGCTGTTGGTCGCCACGGTGAGGCCGTAAATCAAGTTCCGCTCGACCAAATTCGCCGTGGCTCCGGTGAACTGAATGCCGGTGACGACCGACGCTCCGGCCGCGTTGGTATTCGTCAGGTTCGCGATCGTGTTTCGCGACAGGGTGTGGGTCGGCGTGGCCGTCGCAATGCCGATGCCGATCACCGAAGCCGCGGTCGTCGTACCGGTGCCGATATTGGTGGTCAAATTTCTGACTGTGTTCGAAGTGAACAGAGCCGGCGCAATTCCTGTAAACATGCCCTCGACCTGCGAAGCCGTTCCTGTCGCACTGAGTTGGATCGAGTTGGCGACCGTGCCGCCAACATTGTTGGAGGTCGCCGACCAAGTTGTTGCAGAGGCGGTATTGGCTCTCATCCCAAAGACAACGAAAGTACCTGACGCCGCGAGGTTCGTGACCGAAATGCCACCGACGTTGTTGCTATTCGACGTCCAGGCATTCGAGCTGAAATTGTAAATGCCGTAGATGTCGGTGGCCGTCGTGGTCGTCGTCGAAAGCGTCAATGAACCTGTGACCGATTGGCTGCCGATGGTGTTGCCGTTCGTGATTCCGTTGCCTTCTTGAAACAAGATACCGATAAATGGGCTACCCGTGGAGGTGCCGGAGCTGGTTACCCCGGTCATGCTAACCGCTGCCACGGTGTTGTTGTTCACGTTCGTGGTGGTTCCGGCGATGATTCCGTTGAACAGAATGCCGATGAATCTACCGGTCGAACCGGTTAAGGTATAGACACCGGTCTGCGTGTTGGACGCAAACCCGACGATGTTGCCGGTGATGGTGAAGGCTTGCGCTCCGCTGGTGGCGGTCGTGCCTTGGATATTGATCGCGTTGTGCAGCGCCCCGGTGGTCCAGGTGCGAGTGCCCGTCTGGTAGAACCGGTTGTTGGTGATCGACCAGGTGTTGCAGCCGGCGTTGGTCGCGATGCCCGCGCTGGTCACCGCCGCGCCGAAGTAGTCGAAAATATTGTTGTTGATGATGATGATGCCGCTGTTGCCGATTGCCATCGTCGTGGTCGAACCGTTGCCCAGGATGGCCTTGCTCGGCAGGTTCGCGCCCGCGGGAGCGATGTCGTTGTTCGAGATCGTGTTGTTGTCGTTGCCGTTGGCGGTCACAGCGTCGGTGGAAAAGAAGATCGTCCCGCCGTTGGTTGCAACCGACGCAGAGGACGAGCCTTGAAGGATCGAATTGGTGATCGAGTTGTTCGTGGCTCCGCCGATGAACCGGATCGTCGATGTGCCCGAGGTTGCCGAGGCGGTCGTGTTGGCGATCGTGAGCGAATTGCCGCCGGTCTTCAGGCCGTCGATCGTGACGTTGTCGGCGCCGTTGAAATCGATCAGCGGACTGCCCGCGGCGATCGCCCCGGAGATCGTTCTCGCCGCGCCGCCGGTCGGCGAGATGGCGATCGTGGTGTAGACGGCGGCTCCCGCGCCGCTCGCGTTCAGGACCGCTGGCGCCGCCTCGGTGGTGTTGCCGCTGATGCCAATGGTGATCGTTGCCTGGTGGGTGCCAGCGTTGATGGCGTCGAAGGCGCCCTTGAGCGTCGTGTAGCTCGCGGCGAGAGTGCCGGCCGTGGCGGTTACGTTGACCTGGGCCGAGGCGAAGGAGGCCCCGAACAGCGACAAGACGAAGAAGCTCACCCGAAGGGCCAGGTGCCGCGGCGGTGCCGCCGCCCTGGGGCCCCTGCGGAATGCGCCTGAGATGTGAGGATAGGACTCAACGGCCGCGGCCGAGCGAACAGTGGAGATCATGGCGCCTTTCTCAAAAGACGTGGCTGACGTTTTGTCGCCCCGGTGGATCGGACGGCCCTCGCCCTCTGTGGGACGAAAACCACCCGGCACGGTGACCGCGGCGGACCCCTACACGCGCGATTCGGTTGTAATGAAACACGGCAAGGATATAGCAGATCGGGAGGGCGCCACAGGGGAACTCTGGGTAGCCTCCGAAACGCGAACCGCCGGGCCCTTTCGGACCCGGCGGCGCGCTTCGAACGGCTGTAGTACGCCTACTTGATCATTCGACTTCGAAGCCCATCAGCGTCACCGGCGTGGTCGTGACGGCGTTGGTGTTGTTGGCCATGTTCGGGTCGCTCTGGGCGCCCGTGACCATGGCCGTGTTCGCCACCGACCCGCCGACCGTCTTGGTCACGGTCACGTCGATGGTGGCGCTGGTCCCTCCGACGAGCGTACCCAAGGTGCAGGTCACCGTCAGCGTCCCCGAGCAGCTCCCTTGGCTCGGCACGGCCGACACCAGGGTGACTCCGGCCGGCAGGGTGTCGGTCACCATGACTCCGGTGGCAGACCCGGCGCTCAAGTTCGAGACCAGGATCTCGTAGTTGAAGTTGAGGCTCACGCCCACCGGTTCCTGAGTGGTGATCTTGGTAAGGGCCAAGTCGGCGAAGGGGGCAGACGGATTGAGCACGACGCTCGCGGCGTCGTTGCCGGTGACCAGGTCCTGCTCGGTGGAAGCGGTCTTGGTGAACGTCTGGGTCACCGGGGTCGCCACCGTGTTGGTCATCGTGAGCGAGAGGGTCGCCGTCGCTCCCGAAGCGAGCGTTCCGACGCTCCAGGCGCCGGTGCCCGGGGTGTACGTCCCCTGCGACTGGGCGGAGGTGACGAAGGTAAGGCCCGCGGGGAGGCTGCTGTTGAGGATCACCCCGTTGGCGGTTGAGGGTCCGTTGTTCTTCGCCGTGACCGTGAAGATGACGTTCTGGCTCACGGCCGGGGTGTTGTTGTTGACCGACTCGGAAACCTGGATGTCGATCAACGGCAGGCCGTTCAATACCACCGCGGCAATGTTGTTGCTCCCCTTCGTGTCCACCTGGGCCTGGCCGCTGGTCGTCGCCTGGTTCACTTGGCTCTGAGCCCGGTTGACCGTGGCGGTCAGGGTGAGAGTCGCCGTGGCGCCGTTGGCGAGGGAGCCGATGGTCCAGACTCCCGTGCCGCTGACGTAGCTGCCGCTGGACGGGACCGCCGAGACGAACGCCAGGCCGACCGGCAGCAGGTCGTTAATTTTGACGCCGGTCGCATCCGACGGGCCGTTGTTGGTCGCGGTGATCGTGAAGATGACATTCGTCGCGAGGCCCGGAGACGCGTTGTTGACGCTCTTGGCGACCGCGATGTCGGACTGGCCGACGAAGGTGTCGGTGTCGGTCGCGCTGTTGTTACCCGGGGTCGAATCGGTGGCGGCACCGGTGACCGTCGCCGTGTTGACGAGCGAGCCGGTCGCCGAGGCCGAGATCGAACACGAAGCGGTGTAGGTGACCGAACCGCCCGAAGGCAGGGTGACCGCCGCGTCATTGATATTGCCGGCGCCCGCGGCGGTGCAGGTTCCGCCGCCCGCGCCGACGCAGGTCCAGGTGCAGGTGAGGGAAGCGGGGAAGGTGTCGGCCACGGTGGCCGTGGTGTTCGACGGCCCGGCGTTGCTCGCCACGATCGTGTAGGTGGTATTGCCGCCGGGAGTCACGGTCGTGACGCCGTCGGTCTTGGTGATCCCGAGGTTGGCCGACGCCGCCAGGGTGTCGGTGTCGGTCGCGCTGTTGTTGCCCGGCGTCGGATCGGCGGCAACCGTGGTGACCGTCGCCGTGTTGGAGAGCGAACCGGTGGCGCCGGCCGAGATCGAGCAGGAGGCCGTGTAGGTGACGGAACCACCCGAGGGCAGAGTCACCGAGTCATTGATGTTGCCCGCGCCTGCGGCGGTGCAGGTGCCGCCGCCCGCGCCGACGCAGGTCCAAGTGCAGGTGAGCGAGGCTGGGAAGGTGTCGGCCACGGTGGCCGAGGTGTTCGACGGCCCGGCGTTGCTGGCCGTGATCGTGTAGGTCGTGCTGCCACCCGGGGTGTAGGTCGCAACACCGTCGGTCTTGGTGATCGAGGCATCGGCCGAAGGCGTCAACGTATCGGTGTCGGTCGCGCTGTTGTTGCCGGGGATCGGGTCGGACGCCGCGCCGGTGACGGTCGCCGTGTTGCTGAGCGAGCCGGAAGCAGCGGCGGAGATCGAGCACGAGGCGGTGTAGCTGACGGAACCGCCGACGGGCAGGGTCACCGCGTCGCTGATGTTGCCGGCGCCCGCGGCGGTGCAGCTGCCGCCGCCCGCACCGACGCAGGTCCAGGTGCAGGTGAGAGAAGCGGGAAAGGTGTCGGCCACCGTGCCCGTGGTGTTCGACGGCCCGGCGTTCGTGGCTGTGATCGTATAGGTCACGCTGCCGCCCGGCGTCGCGTTGGTGACGCCGTCGGTCTTGGCGATCGAAAGATCGGACGAGGCCGCCAGCGTGTCGGTGTCGGTCGCGCTGTTGTTGGCGGGAGTCGAATCGCCGGCCACACCGGCAACCGTCGCCGTGTTGACCAGCGTGCCGGTCGCCGAAGCCGAGATCGTGCAAGATGCCGTGTAAGTGACCGACCCGCCGGAAGGCAGAGTCGCCACGTCACTGATGTTGCCGGCTCCGGCTGCGGTGCAGGTGCCGCCGCCCGCTCCAACGCAGGTCCAGGTGCAGGTGAGGGAGGCGGGGAAGGTGTCGGCCACCGTTCCGGCCGTACCGCCCGGTCCGGCGTTGCTCGCCACGATCGTGTAAGTGACGCTGCCGCCCGGAGTCGCGGTGGTGACACCGTCGGTCTTGGTGATCGAAAGGTCGGCCACGATTTCGTCTGCGCCGATCGACGGCGTCGTCGCCGAACGGGGTTCGTTGTCGATGTCGGTGGTGACGCTCGCGATCGGCACGCCCGCCGTGGCGAGTGGACTGGCCGGCGAAAGGTGCAGGTCGGTCGCGGTGAGGAAAGGTACGGCGCCGGTCGAGGCCTGCGAGGCGTTGTCGTTCGTTCCGGCGGGGGAGAGCGTACTCGTATAGGCGGCCAGAGCAGCCAGGGTGGTGAAGAAGTTGGTGCCCGCCGTAACGCCCGCCTGGCCTACGCCTTGCCTCGCCGCGTCGGTGCCGAAGAAGTAGGCGTTGTTGTTCCAGGTCAGGTTCATCGCCGACGTTCCGCCGGAAGGCAGGAAGACCGAGACGTGCGCGATGGAGGTGGTGCCGCCGGTGATGTTATTCGCGAAGATGTTGTCGCGCACGTCGATGCCGGTTTGGGCGGTCGTGCTGATCGAGAACGCCGCCGACAAGAGGCTCGTGGTCGCCGTTCCCGTATGCGGCCCGAACAGGTTGACCGAGTTGTTGTAGACCTTATGGCCGGTACCCGCTCCCAAGCGGATTCCGACCACTCCGAAGTCAGGGCTGAAGGCGGCACCGCCGGTCATATTGTGGTTGACGTCGCTGATGAAGTTGTTCTTGATCACGGCATCGTTGCCGGCGACCACATCGATGCCGAAGGCTCCGAAAGTGCCGGTGTTGTTGTTGATGATGCCCTGGATCTTGTTGCTCTGCACCGTTACCCCGTTGCTTTGGACGGTCATTCCGCGCAGGCCGGTACTTCCGGTCGTGGACAGGTTGGTGACGGTATTGCCGCTGAAGTTGTTGTTCGCCGCGGCGAGCCCGGAAGATTCCCGCATGCCGAACGGCGCGAATGCGGTCGTCAGGGTCATGCCGAGGTTGTTCACCGTGTTGCCGGAAACCGTCGCATTTCCGGTGCCGGTGGCCAGCCAGATGCCGGTGTCGTTCTCTCCCTCGACGTTGCTGAAGTTGCCCACGGTGTTCTGGCTGACCGTCGCGCCGAGGACCCCCTGCATGTAGAGGCCGACGTTGCGGATCGCATTCGCACCGCTGGTAGTGAGCGTGTTCTGGGTGTAGACGAGGTTCGAACCGCCCTGCGGCGTCGTTCCGCCGGTCGCGAACACGCCGACGAAGGCTTTCTCTACATCGTTGTTCTGGATCGTGATGTTCGAGAACAGGCCGGCGCTGCCCAGCACCGTCGCGTCCGAGATGACGACCGCGGAGCTGGTGTTGGCGCCGTTGATCACGACGCAGTTCTTGAGCGTGTCGTTAGTCACCGGTGTCGCGCCCACCGAGCCGATCAAGACGACGCTCGGGGTCGTGACGCTGGTGTTGGTGATCGTCAAGCTGCGATCGGTGCCGACGCCGCCGAGCGAACCGTCGATCGTGAAGCGGCTGGCGCCGTTCATGCGAATCAAGGCGGTGTTTGCGGCACCGGTGATCGCGTGCGCCACGCCGGTGGGATACATCCTGACGGTGAAGTTGCTGCCCGGCGGCTGCTCGGAGAGCGCGTTCAGGCCGTTCGTGCCGTCTTCACCCACCACCAGATCGCCAGCGATCTGGATCTCGACGTTGGCGGTGGCGACGCCGTCGTTGATCGCTTTGAAGATGCCGGTGGCGCCGGTGAGCGTCGTGAAGTCGCAACCGGATGCGCACACGGTCTTGATGCCGGCGATGGCGGCCGAGATCAGATAGCTGTTCGGCGTCGTGGGAGGCGTCGCCGCCGCCGGAGGATTGGCCGTGAAGCCTCCCGCACCCCCGACCGGATTCGAAATGACGTTCGGCGTCGCCGCTGCGTCCTGAGCGACCACGTAGTACTGGATCGTGTCGCCGATGGCGACGCTGCCGCCCGCGACCAGCGAGTAATCGATCGTGAAGTTGTACACACCGGTGCCTCCGGAGGTCGCCTGGGTGCTCGAATAGGCGCCGGCAACTCCCTTGCGGAAATAGATCACCGGCAGCCCGACTCCGGCGGTCGGCACTCCGCTGCCCGCATCCGTGATGGTCGACGAGAGAGCGCGGTTCGAGGTGCTGGTGGTGTTGCCGAGGGGCGTGTACGTAATGATCGGCGGAGCGAGGTCGATGCCGTTGAAGTTGCCCGCGTCCGCGCCGATGTCCACCGGGGTCAGGCCGCTTCGGGTCTGGCCGTCGAAGTCGTCCGTCACGCCGACGTCCTGGCCGTTCGATTCGATGACGGTCGGGTTGGTCGGGTGGATGTGCAGATCCGGCGTGGCGTTGGTCGGATCGTTATACGCCGGATCGCCAGAGATGCTGGCGGAGTCTTGGCCGACCGCGGTTTTCCAGGCGGCCAGGTTGGGAACGTCCAGCGAGTTGAAGAAGCCGAAGACCGCGCCGGTGCCGTTGGCGAAGTAGACGTTGTTGTTCATCGTCAGGCCGGTCGGGTTCGGAGTCGTGCCGGCCACCCGCACGGAGTAGTTCTTGCCCGTCGCTCCGGCGTTGCTTCGCGCGTTGAAAAAGACGTTGTCGCGGTAGCTGCGCACGACGGTCACCTGGGTGCTGGCGAACCCGTAGGACGGGCCGACTCCCGCGGTGGGGGCGCCGCCGATGTACACGCTGTTGTGGAAGATGTTATTCGTGCCGGCCGCCTCGAAGAGACCGTTGATGCCGCCGGTCGTCGAGCCGGTGCCGATGGCGTTGGCGATGCCGGCACCCACGGCGATCATGTTGTTTCGATAGACCGTCGTTCCGCCGGCCACCCGGATTCCGTTCACCTCGGCGGCGGTGCTGTTGCTCGCCGTGGTCAGGCCGTAGATCCGGTTGCGTGCGACGACGTTCGCCGCGCCGCCATTGAACTGGAGTCCGGTCACGACGGTGCCCAGCGTGGCGCTCGTGTTGCTCAAGGCGAAGATCGTGTTTTGCGAGATGGTCTGATTTACCGTAGCTGTAATGGAGATACCGATCAGTGAGGCGGTGGTTGTCGTCCCTGTGCCGTTGTTGCTGGTCAGGTTGCGGATGGTGTTGGAAGTCAATGTCCCGAGCGGGAGGGGTGAGCCGATCCCGACGACTTGCGACGCCGCTCCGGTCGAGGTCAAGCTGATCGAGTTCGCGACGGTACCTCCGACGAGGTTCGACGCCGCGTTGAACGCCTTGGCAGCGGCGGTGTTCGCTCGCATTCCAAAGAGAGTGAAGGTGCCGGAGGCTCCGAGGTTGGTGACGGAAATGCCGCCGACACTGTTGGTGTTGGCCGTCCAATCATCGCTGCTGAAGTTCTGGATGCCTTCGACCTCGGTCGCGGTGGTCGTAGTGGTAGAAAAGGTCAATGACCCCGTCACACTCTGGCTGCCGATGATGTTGCCGTTGGTGATCATCAGGCCGGTCTGGGCGAGGATGCCGGTGAAGGGGGTGTTCGAGGTCGTGCCGCTCGAGGTGACGCCGGTCATGCTGATGGCGGAGACCGTGTTGTTGTTAATGTTCGTCACCGTGCCGCCGGTAATGCCGTTGAACACGATGCCGACGAACTTGGCGCCGGCCCCCGCTCCGGTCAGGGTATAGACACCGGTCTGGGTGCTGGAAGCAAATCCAACGATGTTGCCGGTGATCGTGAACCCTTGGGCCCCGCTGGTGGCGGTCGTGTTTTGAATGTTTATCGCGTTGTGCAGCGACCCGGTGGTCCAGGTGCGGGTGCCGGTCTGGTAGAACCGGTTGTTGGTGATCGACCAAGTATTGCAGCCCGCGTTCGTCGCGACGCCCGCGCTGGTCACCGCGGCAGCGAAGTAGTCGAAGATATTGTTGTTGGTGATGATGTTGCCGCTGTTACCGATCGCCATCGTCGTGGTCGAACCGATGCCCAAGATCGCCTTGGAGGGCAGGGTCGCTCCGACCGGGCCGATGTTGTTGTTCGAGATCGTATTGTTGTCGTTGCCGTTGGTCGTCACGGCATCTGTGGAAAAGAAGATCGTCGCGCCATTGGTCGCGACCGATGCCGTGGCCGCTCCCTGGAGGTTCGAATTGGTGATCGTGTTGGTGGTGGCGCCGCCGATGAACCGGATCGTCGCCGTGCCCGTGGTCGCCGAAACGGTCGTGTTGGCGATTGTCAGCGAGTTGCCGCCGGTATTCAGGCCGTCGATCGTGACGTTGTCGGCGCCGTTCAGGTCGATTAGCGGCGACCCCGCGACGATCGCGCCCGAAATCGTGCGGGCTGCGCCTCCCGTAGGGCTGATTCCGATCGTTGTGTAGACGGCCGCTCCGGCGCCGCTCGCGTTAAGCACTGCGGGCGCCGTTTCGGTGGTATCGCCGGAGATGCCGATGCCGATCGTTCCCTGGTGGGTGCCGGCGTTGATCGCGTCGAACGCCCCCTTGAGCGTCGTGTAGCTCATTGTGAGAGTGCCTGCCGTGGCCGTGACGTCAACCTGGGCCGAGGCGCCTGTGGCCCCGAGCAGGGCGGACGCTACGAGAATCGCCGGAAGGACCAGGCGCCGAGCCCAGATCGCGCTGGCTGCCCGGTGGAAAAGATCGATGGCACGACGACCGAGGACTGCCGACGAACGAATGGTTTGAATCATTGGCGCTCTCCAAAGAACACGGCGGGGCAGATCGCCCGGATAGAGCGGTTCTCGCCTGCGATTTGGAGAGAGCCCGCCCGGTTGGCGTGGCGAACCCTCCACGCTCGAGTCTGTCGAACTGACTGGATAACGACCGGAGGTTAGCAGATCTGAATTGCGTTTGCCCTGGGAATTAGGGTGGGCCTGCGGCTACAGGAATTGCGACTTCTCTGGGCCCCGCCCGTCATCCCAAAGCCCGCGCGCTTCACGGCATCAGACCGCGCTTCGCAAGGCTACGAAAGACCGCCTGCTAGCGGCTCGCCGAATCGTCCGACGAGCACGATATTCTTAGGCCTCGACCTTTGAACCGCCCTCGGGAGGAAGAGAGAGTGATGACGGAACGTTCGATCGCCGAGGAAGTCCTCCGCCCCCGGAGCTCTCTCCCGCGCACCGCCTTTGCCTACCTCGCAATGTTTGGCGCTGCGGTGGGCCTCTTCCTCTGGCTCGCGGAGCAGGGAGGTTCTCTCGTCGCACCCGCTCCGGCGGCCGGCGTACCGCAGTTTGGAGGAGGCGGCCCCGCGGGCATCAACACCCTGCTTCACGTCCTGCTGGCGCTTGCGGTGGTCTTGATCACGGCCCGTGCGGTCGGCGCACTGTTTCGCCGCCTCGGCCAGCCGCCGGTGATCGGCGAGGTGATCGCCGGCATTTTGCTCGGTCCCTCCCTGCTCGGCTGGCTGGCCCCTTCCGCCTATGAGTTTCTCCTGCCCATGAGCATCGCCCCTCACTTGGGAGTGCTGGCGCAGATCGGCGTCATCTTGTTCATGTTCCTGGTCGGCATGGAGCTCGACACCGGGACGCTGCGCCACGGTACGCATTCGACGATCGCGATCTCGCACGCCAGCATCGTCGTGCCGTTCCTGCTCGGGTCGACGTTCGCCCTATGGCTCTACCCGCGCTACTCGACGAGCGATGTGCCCTTCGTCGTGTTCGCCCTGTTCCTCGGCGTGTCGCTTTCGGTGACCGCGTTTCCGGTGCTCGCCCGAATCCTCAACGATCAGAACCTACACCGTACGCCGCTCGGCACTCTGGCGCTCACCTGCGCCGCGGTCGATGACGTCACCGCCTGGTGCCTCCTCGCTTTCGTGGTGAGCGTCGCCAAGGCACAGCTCGGCAGGGCGGCGGTCACCGTGGTCTTGACGCTCGTGTTCATCGCCGTCGTCCTCTTGTTCGCGCGACCGCTCCTCTTGCGTCTGGTCGAGCGCGTGGAACGCGAAGGCCGGTTGACGCAGACGCCTACGGCGCTGCTGTTCATCGCCCTGCTGCTTTCTTCGCTCGCCACCGAGAGCATCGGGATTCACGCGCTGTTCGGTGCCTTTCTCCTCGGTGCGGTGATCCCGCACGACAGCCGGGTCGCCAAGGACCTGGCGAAACGCATCGAAGATCTAGTAATCATCTTCCTGCTGCCGGCCTTCTTCGCCTTCACCGGAATGCGCACCCAGATCGGCCTCGTCCGGGGTGCGAGCGAGTGGGCCGTCTGCGGGGCGATCGTTCTCATCGCGACTTTGGGGAAGTTCGGAGGGAGCTACGTTGCCGCTCGTCTGACCCACATCCCATGGCGCGAGTCGGCGGCCCTTGGGGTCCTGATGAACACCCGTGGCCTGATGCAGCTGATCGTGCTCAACATCGGTCTCGACCTGAAAGTCCTGTCGCCCCAACTGTTCGCGATGTTCGTGCTGATGGCAATCATCACCACACTGATGACGGCGCCGATCTTGGAGCGGCTGATCGGTTCAAAGGCTAAGGCAAGGAGAGATCCCGCGCTCCCTTGACCCATCTGGAACGATCCCCGCCCCACGGACCTTGCACCCCGGCCCGGGAGCGGACTGCCCCGTGGATTTACCTGCTCTACTGGTCCTCATGAATCCGATCTCGCGGCGGCTATTCGTCTATGCGGTGCTCCTCGTGCCCCTTTTCGCGCTCGGACTCGCGCCGCGTAACGCCGCCGCGCCGGTGGCGTCCGGAGTCGGCGGAGTCGGCGGTGCCGCCGGTGAGTCCCGGCCGAACGTCGTCCTGCTGGTTACGGACGACCAGGACCTGCTGCTCGGTTCGATCGATGCGATGCCCCATCTGCGCGAGCTGCTGATCCGGCAAGGCACCACCTTTTCGCAAGCCTACGTTCCGCTTTCCCTCTGCTGCCCGTCGCGGGCGACGATCCTCACCGGCCGCTACACCCATAACCTCAAGGTCTACACCAACTTCCCGCCCGATGGCGGCTTCCTTCGCTTCCAGGCCTTGGGACATGAAGAAGCCACTCTGGGCTTCGTCCTGCATCGGGCCGGATATCGCACGGCGCTGGTAGGCAAATATTTGAACGGCTACCCCAACCCCGAAGACCGGACCTGGGTGCCGCCCGGCTGGGACGAATGGGTGGTGCCCGCGGCCGGCAGCCCCTATTTTCAGTACAACTACACGCTGAACCAGAACGGCACGATGGAGCCGCACGGTCGGGAAACTACCGACTACCTGACCGATGTCCTGGCGCAAAAGGCGAACGACTTCGTCACCCAGGCGGCCGCGGACGGCGTTCCCTTCTTCCTCTACCTGGCGCCCTACGCGGCGCACAAGCCTTGTCCGCCGGCCCCGCGGCACGCGGCGCTCTTTCCGGGGGTCCAAGCGCCGCGTACCGCTTCGTTCAACGAGGCCGACGTGCACGACAAGCCGAATGCGATTCGCGGCCGGCGGCGGCTCGACGCCGGACAGATCCGCTCGTTGGACAGCCTCTACCGTAGACGCCTGCAGAGCCTCCAGGCGGTCGATGAGGCCGTCGCGGCCCTGGTCGCGACGCTCACCCGGACCGGCCAGCTCGCCAATACCTACTTTTTCTTCACCTCGGACAACGGCTTCCACCTGGGGCAGCATCGTCTCTCGGACGGCAAGTACACCTCCTACGACGAAGACGTCCGCGTACCCCTCGTCGTGCGCGGCCCCGGCGTGTCGGCGGGCGAGATCGCCGATTCCTTCGTGGAGACCGTCGATCTCGCGCCGACCATCGCTCAGCTCGCAGGAACCCACATGCGGGTAACTCCCGACGGACGCTCGTTCGTTCCCCTTCTTCGCGCGCCCCGCCAACCGCCGGCCGGCTGGCGGCAGCTGGTGTTCCTGGAGCAATTCCATTTCGACGACTCCGGGGAAGGGGACCTGGGGGAAGGCCTCCTCGAACCTCGCGACGAGCCGGTGGATACCGAGCACGTCACCCACCTCGGCCTGCGCACCGCCACCTACAAATTCGTCGAGTACGGAACGGGGGAGCTGGAGTACTACGACCTTGTCAACGATCCCGGCGAGCTGAAAAACCAGGCTGGCACCCTAAGCGCGGCGCGGCGACGCCGTTTGAGCGAAAGGGTCCACGCCCTCGGCGCCTGCCGACGAGGCGTCTGCCGCGCTCTTGAGGCGGAGCTGCCGTAGGGCCGTAGGGGGGCGGGGGGCGCGCGAGCTTAGACCGCCGAACACCACGCTGCAGCTGCCGCGGGCGGCTTTTCACGAAGACCTCGGATAGGATGCGACCATGAAAGTCCGGGTCTACACGGACACCTCAGTCCTGGGTGGTTGCGAGGACGAAGAGTTTGCCGAGCACTCCGTCCGGCTCCTTGAGGGCTTCATCAGAGGTGAGTTCGTCGTCAACTTGCAGCGGATCCATGGCTACAACTCCGTGAACCTGCGCAGGGGCTACCCGATGATCGAGATCCGGACGCCACGAGAGGTATTGTCAGATGAATAAGACCGAGAAGAAATTCGACGCGGTTGCGATGATGCGACCAGCCCGAGACAAGCTCTCGGCAAAGATCGAAGGTATGACGTTGGAAGAAGAGTTGAAGTGGCTTTCTTCACAGGAGGTCTCGGATCCGTTCTTGAAGCGCCTTCGAGATCGTGCTGCCTGACGGGCTAAAGATTCAAGCTGCCGATGCTCGCGGTCTTCCTCGTTTCGTCCAAGAGAGCGCTGTGAGGAATCGATGAGCAGAGAAGGATTCGAACTTGCCAGCTGCCCGGTCTGCGAGGAGAAAGTCTATCCGCCGGATGCGATGCGGAAGATCCAAGAGGCCTCGCCCGCCTATCCGAAACCGGTCGCGCCGCCAGCCGTGCGGCGGCGGCCTCTTCGAAAATCCGCGTGAGGCCAGGAATGTAGGCGCCTCGGGTTTCGCGATCCGGCTTCGACGGAATTCTCGCGTTTGAAGACAGAGATGCGCGCAGCTCCCTTCCCCGAGACCTCACCCACCGCTTTCGACAATGCCGCATCGTGGGCCGAACGGCGAGGCCTCGACCGCGGCTCGTTTTCGCGAGCCCTCGTCAGTACCATCGCTCGGCCGGTGCGGGCCGCCCGAATTCGCCGCCAAATCGTCAGGCGACGCTTCGCAGAGGAGGTCGCCGCCGCGGACTCCGACCGTGATTTCCATGCTGCTCGGGAGCAACCGACCGACCCGTGGAGCATGATCCCGGCGCAGCTCAAGGCCCGCACACTCTCCGTCGGGAGCTGCTTCCGCTGCCACGGCTCCCGCCAGATCGTCTGCCTGGATTGCGGCGGCAGTCTCCAAGCTCCTTGCTCCGCCTGCCACGGCTCGGGTCGGGATATCTCACTCAAAACCGGGCGTTCCATCCAATGCCGTAGCTGCCGCGGAAGCGGGTCGCGACGCTGCCGTCGCTGTCACGAAGGCGAGCACCTTTGCGATGTCTGCCTAGGCAACGGTCAAATTGAGCGTTGGCTGAAAATCGTCGAAGAAACCAGCGAGCAGAAAGTGGTCGCGGGTGAGCCTGCGATCGTGGAGCGGCTCGAAAGAAAAGACCTGACACCGATCCGGGTCCTGACTTCTTGGGCCGGTCCTCCCTCCGACGCTCCCACGGAAATCCGCGACCTCTTGCTCCACCCGGACCTTGCGACCCCGCTGGCCGAGAACGAAAGAGTTGCCAGAGTTTACGTCGAGGTGTTCGGCAGCGAGGAAATCACCTATCGCTTCCAACAGTTTGGCCGCAGCGGCGAGTTGAAGCTCTTCGAGGGGTCACCGGAAGTGATTGCCTCTTCAGACGCGAGCGCCGTGTATCTCGACGGAGCTCGCTTCTTGGAGCGGCGACCTGGCTGCCCTTGTTCGCCGGAGGATTTTTCGTCGCTCTCTTCGCTGTCACCGATCACCCTAAATTCCCCCCGTGCGATCACCTAAAAATCCCCCCCTCC
>JBDTZG010000047.1:0-41915 GCA_040005235.1 Acidobacteriota bacterium
ACCGAGAGCCCCGATCTGGCGATCGCCTGCGTGGGAGGCGGCAGCAACTCGATCGGCCTGTTCACCGCATTTCTCGCCGACCCGAAGGTTCGAATGATCGGCGTCGAGGCGGGCGGCCGGGGGAACGGCCCGGGGGAGCACGCCGCCCGTTTCGGGGGTCGGAGCCATGGCGGCAGCGCTCTCGGCGTGCTCCACGGCACGAGGACGATGGTGATTCAGGACGACGAAGGGCAGATCGGCCTCACCCATTCGGTTTCGGCCGGCCTCGACTATCCGGCGATCGGCCCGGAGCACGCTTGGCTCGCCGAACGCGGCCGGATCGAGTACACGTCCGCCACCGACGCCCAGGCGATCGCGGCGTTTCATCGCACCGCCCGGACGGAAGGGATTCTGCCCGCGCTCGAAAGTGCCCATGCGCTCGCCGAGACGATCCGCCGCGCGCCGCTGCTCTCGCGCAATGCGGTGATCCTGGTGAACCTTTCGGGGCGCGGCGACAAGGATCTCGATTCGGTGATCGAGTTCGATCGTACCCACGCGGAGGTAGCGTCATGAAGGCTCCCGTTCGAGCGATCGAGAAGGTGTTCGCGACCTGCCGCCGCGAAAAGCGCGCGGCGTTCATTCCGTTCCTGATGGCGGGCGATCCCAGCCTGGCGATCACCGGCGAGCTGATCGAGGCGCTGGCCCGCGGAGGGGCGGACATCATCGAACTCGGCCTGCCGTTTTCCGATCCGATCGCCGACGGTCCCGTAAACCAACGTGCGGCAAATCGGGCGCTGGCGGCCGGCACCACCCTTTCCGCCGTGCTGGAAACGGTCGCCAGGCACCGTCGGCGGGTAGGGGTACCGATCGTCCTCTTCACCTATTTCAACCCGCTCCACGCCCGTGGGCTCGAACGCTTCGCCGAGCAGGCCGCGGGTTCCGGCGTCGATGGCGTGCTCTGCGTCGATCTCCCGCCGGAAGAGGGGGAGCGCGAGCTGGTGCCGATTCTCGACTCCCAGGGAATCGACTCGATCTACCTGCTCGCGCCGACCAGCACCAAGGAGCGCATCCGCCGCGCGGCGAAGGCGTCTTCCGGATTTCTCTACTACGTGTCGCGCACGGGGGTGACCGGCGAGCAGAAGGCTCTGGCCGGAGATCTCGCGGACGAGATCCGGCGCATGAAGAAAAAGCTGCCGCTGCCGCTGGCGGTCGGTTTCGGCATTTCCACCCCGGAGCAGGTGCGGGAGGTGGGCGAGATCGCCGACGGCGTGGTGGTCGGGAGCGCCCTGGTTCGGCTGGTCGAAGAGTACGCGGAAGATCCCGATCTGGCCGAACGCCTCGAAGCGCGCGTCCGCGAGCTTTCCGCACCGCTCCGGCGCCGGTAGGAAGTCCGAATTTTGAAACCCGACAGGAGAACGAGATGCCTGAAGCTGTGACCCACACCCTCTCCGTTCCGGCGCGCGTCCACGGCACGGTGCTCTGCCGCGAACCGCTCGAAGAGAGGGGTACGGCTCCGCTCCTGGTCGGGTTCCACGGCTATGGCGAAAGCGCCGAACGTCATCTCGCAGAATTGGTGCGCATTCCCGGCACCGAAGGCTGGCGCGTGGCGGCGGTTCAGGCGCTCCATCCTTTCTATACCCGAACCCAGGAGGTGGTGGCCTCCTGGATGACCCGCTTCGACCGCGAGCATGCGATCGAGGACAACATCGCGTATGTCGTCGCGGCCATCGATCGTCTGCGCGAACGAAATCCCGGAGGCGAAGAAGGAAGACTGGTGTGCGCCGGATTTTCCCAAGGGGTGGCGATGGCCTACCGCGCGGCGGCCAAGCTCGGCACCCGCGGTGATCGCTGCGATGGAGTGATCGCGCTCGGAGGAGACGTGCCGCCCGAAATCTCCGATCGTGAGCTGGCCGGGCTCCCGGTTGTTCTCTTAGGCGCCGGAGTCGGCGAACCGTTCTACACCCCGGGCAAGCTCAACGCCGACATCGTCCGCCTTCGCGCCGCCGGAGTCGACGCCCGCCCCGCGCCGTTTGCCGGCGGGCACGAATGGACCGATGAATTCCGTGCGATCGCCGGGCGGTTCCTCGCGGAGCGGCTCTAGACGCTACTCGAAAGAAATCTTCGCGTAGACCTCGGATAGCGCAAGCCGCGCGCCGATCGACGACAGCTCGACTTCGGCCTCCAGACCGCGCGCCGTGGAATACAGCCAGATGCCGCTCTCCTGGCGGAGGAAGCGATCGATCAGCGGACTCTCCTGCGATACCAGCAGGTACTCGCGAAACGAAGGAATCGCCCGGTAGTGCTCGAACTTCTTGCCCCGGTCGTAGGCTTCGCTCGACGGTGAAAGCACCTCAATGAGGAGCGTCGGGTTGCGCAAAATGTCGCGCCGCCCGTCGGGACCGAAGAGCGGCTCGGCGCAGACTACAGAAAGGTCGGGGTAGGTGTAGAGCCCTGACGCTTCGACCCAGACGCGCATGTCGCTGCCGTAGGTTTCGCAGAGACGCTCCCGCAGCTGGCTACTCAGTTCGCGAATGAGGTTCGCCGCGATCAGCGCATGCTCCCGGCTGCCGCCGGACATCGCGAACATCTCGCCGTCCAGGTATTCGCTTCGTTCCTCGGCCGCCCGGTCGAGGGCCAGGTAATCTTCAGGGGTGAGGTGCGGCTTGGGCTCAGGCAGCATGGTGCCGGTGATTTTCGCACGAAGTGCGCCCGTTGGGCTTGGGGCGCTCCTCGCTACCCCAAGAACCCCAAGTCCGGCCGCGCGAAGCGGCCGAGGTTGGGGAAGACGTCGGCCAGGTTTCCCGGCGCCACGCCGAACCATTTGGCGAGCGTTGCCGAATATTCGTCGACCGAGGTAGAGGGAATCCAGCGGCCCTGCTCGGTGTCGTCCGGTCCTTCGATCGCGAGAGTGGGCATCGCGCCGTAAATGTCTCCTCCCTGCACCGCGCCGCCGAGAATGAAGTGGTGGCCACCCCAGCCGTGGTCGGAGCCGTCGTCGTTGGCGGGGTAGGTGCGTCCGAAGTCCGAGGCGGTAAACGACGTCACCTGTTGGGCGATGCCCATCTCGACCGTCGCCTGGTAAAACGCGGTGAGCGACTGGTCGAGCTCTGCCAGCAGATCGGCCTGCGGGTTCAACTGGTCGCCATGGGTGTCGTAGCCGCCGGTCGCGACGAAGAAGATCTGGCGCTGCTGTTCGAGCGGGCTTCGCGCGCCGATCAGCCGGGCGACCATGCGCAGCTGGCGGCCGAGGTCGGTGTCGGGAAACTCGGTCGCGAGCGGCGGGATGCCGTTGATCGCCGCGCCGAGCATCTCGCCGTTGTCGATCGCCCGCTTTTTGATGCCGGCGTAGGCCCGCTCCAAGAGGTTCGAGTAGGGGGTTTCGAGCAGGCTCTTGATCGCCCTGGACGACGGATCGGCGAACGGGCCGGAATCGTAATTGTCGAGGCCGAGCGCCCCTTCGGTCGAAACCTGATATTGCGTCACCTGGTTGCCGACCTGGAAGGTGTTCGTGCCCGCGACCGAAATGCTCATCGAGATTTGGGCGTTCGCATTTAGATTGCGCAGTAGGTCGGCCACCCGGCCGCCCCAGCCGGAGAGCGCCGGCCGGTCGGGGAGCGAGGTCATCCAATGCACTGTCTGGTCGCTGTGCGAAAAGAGCTGCGGCGGCAGGGCCGCGCTCCCCATCAAGTAATCGTCGCGCGTCACCGGGGCGACCAAGGGGCCCACGTTCGCGAGGATCGCGGCGTGCCGCTGGGCGAAAAGGTTGCGAATGCCGCCAAGGCTTGGGTGCAGCCCCCAGGAACGGCCGTCGGAATGAAGCGGCGCGATCGGCAGCAGGCTTGCGCGGGGGAGTGCGAGCGTGCCGCGCGCCGCAGCGTAATCGTTGTAGTCGAGCGTGCCCGTCGGGACGATCGTGTTGTTGCCGTCGTTGCCGCCGTAGAGGAAGACGCAGACGAGAGCCTTGTAGTCCCCCGCGTTGAACCGGGGCAGCGACGCGGCGGCGGCCACGCGGGTCAGATCGAAGACGGTGTTGGCGAGCGCCGCCGTGCCGACCGCAGTGCAGGCGGTGCGGAGGAATTCGCGGCGGGAGAATTCGGCTCGGGATTTCATCGGCGGCGGCTCCTACTTCTGGATCACGAACTCGGGCGAGGTGGCGATCAGGTGGACGGCGGCCATCACCCGCTCTTGCGTTTCGGAAGCGGGGATCTCCGTGATCGCTTGGATCAGAATCGTGCGCATGGTCGAAGACATGCCGTTCGCCATCAACAACAGGTTCAGGCGATCGATCAACTGGGTGGGGTTGCCGGCGAGCGGCAGGACCTCCGAGTAGTCGGGCGTGACCTGATCGAGATCGTAGGAGACGCCTCGATAGACCGTGTCGCGGAAGAAGTTGGCGTTGCCGATCGCCGTGGTCTCGGTGGTGATCTTGAACTCGGGCGCCACCAGTCCGGCATCCGCGGTGGCGCCGGGCAGGACGTAGTTCGGCTCGAAGAAATTGAACACCGTGGGCGCGCGCAACGGGTTCTGCCCAAGCCCGTATTCCGGGCTTTCGAGGTTCCAGATCCGGAACTTGGCCGAGGGCGCCGTCGCGCGGAACGCGCGCAGGATCTGGCCGAGGCGGACGATCGGCTCCTTCTGTTTGCCGAATCCTTGTTGCGTCGTCACCGTCTCGGCGCGCGCCTCGTAATCGAGCAGGATCGCTCGGAGCACCGCCTTCATGTCGCCCCGCACCCCCGCTCCGTTGTCGGCGAAGGCCTGGGCGCAGCGGTAGAGATAGCCCGGGCTCGGGTTGCTGGTAACCAGCCGTTGGATCAATCCGTGGCAGAGGAACGGGCCGACGTTCGCATGGGCGTAGATCGCGTCGAGCGCATCGCGCAGGTCGTCCTCCGGCGACTGGCCGGGCGGTAGAGTCTGGCCGTCCAGCAGGAGCTTCTGGCCCGGCGAATGATGGTCGGGCCAGGCCTGCATCGGCTCGCGCCACTCCTCGTTCGGCCAATACCAACCGTCGTCGTCGAGCGGGTTGCCGGCGAAATTCCAGCCGGTGAAGACGTGGGCGAAGCCCATCACCACCGACTGGTCGTAGGTCGGGATCGGCTGCACCTGGCCGTCGAGCGCGAGCGTGCCGTCCGGATTCAGCTGGTAGAGGCCGATCGAGAAGAGCTGCAGGATCTCTCGCGCGTAATTCTCGTTCGGGCTGCGCATCGCCTCAAGATCTTCCCGATCGTTCCCCCGCATGTTCAGGAACTCGCCCATCGCCGGGGAAAGCGTCACGTCTTCGAGCAGCTGGCGGAAATTGCCGAAGGCGTCGTGCTCCAGCACGTCGAGATACCCGGCCACGCCGAACGGCTGGTTCTGAAGCGCGCCGCTGTCGTCCGAGACGACGAAAATCTCGGAGAGCGCGAGGGCGGTCCGCTGGCGCAGTTGATCGTGGCGGGTGAGCGCCTGCTCCCAGAAGCTCTCCATCACCTGGTTCGAATAGATGTCCTCGCCGGCCGCCGCCGCGGCGTCGAGATAGGCGAGGTGCGAGGCACCGATCGGGTCGTCGAACTGGTCGGCGAGCCAGGTGTTGTAGCCGCGCGTCTGGACGTCGGTGATGTCCTCGAATCGCGGTCCGTAGGTCGCCTGGGTGAGAAACCGCGCGGCGTCGCGCGCGCTGGGGGGGCCGGGCGGAAGCGAGGGCGGCGGGAGCGGCGGCACGAACACCTGGGAACCCGCCGCGAGCCGGTAGTGACCCCGGATCTCGCCGTTCGGATAGCGCGAGCTATGAAGGTTGATGTAGAGCCGCCCGGCGCGCAGCGCTTCGACGATCTGGGCGACGGTGGTGGGGCCGGCGGGAGCGAAGACCCAGATGCGCGAGCCGTCGGGTTGGGTCGGCGCGGTGTCGAGGTCGAACAGAATCGGACCTGAGGTCCCGGGGTCGGCCGGGCCGTGAATGTGGCCCGCGATGCGCGGCGTCGTCAGGTTGGAGAAGTTGAACTGCACGCGCGCGGAGAGCGCATCCGCCGAGAGCAGCAGCGTCGAGGTGCCGGTACCGGCCGAGATCGAGCTTCCCTCGGGCGCGAGCGTCGCAATGTAGAGCGTCGGCTGGCCGAGCAGGTTGTAGAAGCCGGAGACGGGTGCCGAATCCGCGAGACCGTCGAGATACGCGATTGCGCGCACGGTGGCCGGCGTGCCGAGCGCCACGGGACCGGTATAGACCTGGCCGACCGTCCGGGTTGGAACGGTGCCGTCGGTCGTGAATCGGATCGTCACGCCGGGGGTGCTCGAAAAGATCTGGATCGACTGCGCGCCCGCATAGGTGCCGGGCGGAGGCAGGAGCGCCGGGGCGGCCGCCGTTCCCGGGGCTACGCCCGAATCGGTGAAGTAGCCGTTCACGTCGAGGATCAAATGCGCCGCGCCGCTCGCCTGGCCGAGATAGATCTCGACGCCGCCGCCGGGGCCGAGCGCCAGGATCGCGTTGTTGGTCCGCGTCTGCCCTGCCCGGTAGTTGAGCTGCGACGTGACCGGCCGCACCGTGCTCGCCGGATAGGCGGTGACGAAGCCGGCGGTCGTCGGAGCGGTGATCGTCAGGTTGGCCGAGATCGCCGCCGCATCGGTCGCGATCCCGCACCGCCCGGCAAACGTGAAGGATCGCGAGATATTGAACGACAGAGACGGCCCGCCGAAGGCGCCGCCCGGATCGCGGGTGTCGAGCAGCCGACAGGGTGCCACGGTATAGAAGTTTGAGGCCTGAGCCCGGAGGGGGTGAGGGGCGAGCGCAAACAGCAACGACAGCGAAAGGGAGGCGAGCAGGGTGAGCCCCGGGGCGGAAGCCGCCCGGCGGAACCAGAAGGCGAACGTCCTGCTTCGCGCGGGCCTCTCGCACATGCCTCTCGACCTCCGACGCCTCCTCGTGGGAAGCGGACTCGAACAGGATTCGAGCCCCGATCATCGCGGTTCGGCGGGGGCAAGTCAAATTATTTGCATGGGTGTATTTCTTGCGAGACGCGGCTCGCCGGGTTCTCTTCGATGCCCTAGGTCTGCAGCACCCCGGTCCGGAACTCCGGCAGGTTCGGATTGCAAGCGACGGCGGCGAGCGACCTGGCGAGGACCTCGCGGGTCTCGGCGGGGTCGATGATCGCGTCGACCCACAGGCGGGCCGCGGCGTAGCGGGGGTTCATCGCGGCGTCGTAGCGGGCTTTGATCTCACGCAGGCGCTCGGTCTTTTCCTCTTCGGACACGTCCGCGCCGCGGTTCTTGAGCTGGATCGAAAGGAGGGTCTTGGAGGCTTGCTCGCCGCCCATGACCGCGATCGACGCCGAGGGCCAGGCATAGAGGAAGCGGGCGCCATAGGCTTTTCCGCACATCGCGTAGTTACCCGCGCCGTAGGAGTTGCCGACGAACAGGGTAATCTTTGGCACGACCGAGTTGGCAACCGCGTTCACCATCTTGGCGCCGTCCTTGATGATCCCGCCCCGCTCCGCGCGGCTGCCGACCATGAAGCCCGTGACGTCCTGGATAAACAGCAGCGGAATCCCTTTCTGGTTGCACAGCTCGACGAAGCGGGCGCCCTTGGCGGCCGAGTCCGAATAGATCACGCCGCCGATTTGCAGCTCCTTGTCGGCCTCGGCTGTCCCCGTCTTCCGCGCCACGATCGAGCGCTGGTTCGCGACGATCCCGACCGCCCGGCCGCCGATCCAGCCGGTTCCGCAGACGAGAGTTCGGCCGTGGGTCGCCTTGTATTCGTCGAAGTCGCTGCCGTCGAGCAGCCGGGCGAGCAGCTCGTAAGTGTCGTACGGCTTGTTCCGTTCGACCGGCATCACACCGTACAGCTCCTCGGTCGAATAGAGGGGCGCCTGTGCCTCTCTGCGGGCGAACGGCGCCGTGGCGCCTACGACCAGCTGCGCGAACTGGCTGCGGATCTTCGCCAGGCAGGACGCATCGTCCGGGTGGCGGTGGTCGACCACGCCCGAGATGTCGCACTGGACGAGCGCCCCTCCCAGCTCCTCGTTGTCGATCTTTTCGCCGATGGCGGCCTGCACCAGATGGGAACCGGCGAGGAAAATCGATCCGGTCCCTTCGACGATGTGCGACTCGTCGCTCATGATCGGCAGGTAGGCCCCTCCCGCGACGCACGAGCCCATGATCGCGGCCATCTGGAAGATACCTTCCGCCGACAGCCGCGCGTTGTTGTAAAACGCCCGGCCGAAGTGGTCGCGGTCGGGAAAGATCTCATCCTGCATCGGCAGGAAGACTCCGGCGGAATCGACCAGGTAGACGATCGGCAGGCGATTTTCGAGCGCGAATTCCTGCGCGCGGAGGACCTTCTTGGCAGTGAGCGGAAACCACGCCCCCGCCTTCACCGTGGCGTCGTTCGAAACCACCACCACGTCGCGGCCGTGGATCGAGCCGAGGCCCGTCACCACCCCCGCGGCCGGAGCGCCGCCGTATTCTTGGTAAAAGCCGTAGGCGGTCCAGAGCCCCAACTCCAGAAACGGCGCGCCTGGGTCGCACAGGGCGGCGACCCGCTCGCGCGCGGTCATCTTTCCCTGGCCACGCTGTTTCGTTTGCGCCTTCTCGCCGCCGCCCAGGCGGATCTTCGCCTCTTCGCCGCGCAGCCGTTCGACCTCCGCGCGCCAGTGGGCCGCGTTTCGATCGAACGTCTCGTTTTTCGCCAGCTTGCTCTCGATGATCGCCACGCCACCTCCCCGGAGGAAAAGACGCTGGATTCTACGTTCCGGCGGGGGGTGGGCACCAGCGGTGCGGCCGAGGGAACTTTTAGGCGGCCGGCCAGAGCAGCCGGAAGACCAGGCCGGTGGTTACGCCGTAGATCAGGCCGTCGATGAACCCGCGAATCACGTTTCCCAGTGGCTCGCCTTTCCAGATCCCCGCCTGGAGACTGCTGAATCCATAGGCGGCGAACGACACGGCGCCGGTGATCCGCAGCACTTCGAGTGGATCCGTTCCGGGCGAGAGGGTGTGCCGGGCAACATAGGCGGTGACGACGCTCGCTAACAGGCAGAATCCCAGCCACTGGCCAAGGTACTTGCCCATCGCGGGCGGACCGTTTTTCATCACAGTGAGCAGTCCGACCGGGCCGTCCGTGTACTTCTTCTGGAACGCGGGGTCTTTCATCTGCTTGCCATCCGTGCAATACGGGATGGGGTAGATCCCGGGCGAGGGCGCCACGCCGCGGATCGCCGAAGCGATGCCGTCTTCATTCGAGAGCCGTTTGTAGTCGGCCCGATGGTATTTGAGCACCATGTGAAGGATGGCGCTGACGATCCAGACCGCGATAGCCGAAACGACGACGGGCAGCCACAAGCTTCCGAAGGGCATGACGGGCTCCTCAAAGGTGGGAACAGGTTGTGCGGCGATCTTGCCACAGGATCGGACGAAAGATCTCAAGCGCTTCGCGCGCTATCCTTTCGCCCACGATGCGCATTCGCCTGCTCGCTTTCGCCACCGCCGCCGACGCCCTGGGCTCTGAGCGGGACCTCGATCTACCGTCCGGAGCGACCGTCTCCGTCCTCCGAGACCTCCTGATCGCCGACTTCCCCGCGCTCGGCCGCCTGTGGCCTCGCCTGGCGATCGCGATCGACGGCCGCTTGGTGCAGTTGGAAGAAGAGATTCCGGAAGGCGCCGAGGTGGCGCTGCTCCCTCCGGTCTCGGGAGGCGCGCCCGATGCCGAGCCGGCGGGAAACCGAGCGGCGCTCACCGACGAGGCAATCGACGTCGCGTCGATCTCCGCCGCCGTCTCGGGACCGGGTCGCGGCGCGATCGTCCTCTTCCTCGGTACCGTGCGAAACGCCCACGCCGGGCGCGAGGTGACGGCGCTCACCTACTCGGCCTATCGCAGAATGGCGGAACAAAAGCTCGGAGAGATCGTCGCCGACCTTGAAGCGCAGGGAACGGACCTGCGCGCGTCCATCGTCCACCGGCTGGGCGACGTGCCGGTGGGAGAACCGAGCGTAGTCATCGCCATCGCCTCTCCCCACCGCGCCGCCGCTTACGAGGCGAGCCGAACCGCGCTCGAACGCTTGAAGGCGGAAGTGCCGATCTGGAAACGCGAACGCTACGCCGACGGCTCGGAGGTTTGGCGCGAGGAAGAGCCGCTGGGGGAGGGGAGCGTCCCGTCAGGGACGCCGTAATCTAGCGAGGGATTTCAATCCCTCGCGGGGCTGGAAGGCCGATCGCGAGCGATTGAAAATCCCTCGCGGCGATCTGGAAACGTCGGCGGTGCCTCGTCGCCGCGGCCGCCTACGCGAGCCCCAGCTCTTCGAGCGAGCTCGCGGTCAACAATCTCTCGGCCAGCGAGCCAAGCTCATCGGTCGAGGTGATCGCCTGGACGCGCTCGACCGCGCGGCGGGGGAGAGGAGGAAAACGCCGCTTCAGAAGGCGCAGAAGCACCTCACGCATGCCCTTCTCTTGACCTCTAGCCAAACCTCTCTCAACGCCCAGCTCTACCCCCCGCGCTTCTACCTTCTCTTCCCAGGTGATCGGTCGCATCTTTGCCTCCGGGCCGACTTCGGCCGCCCGTAACGCCGCGTATTCCTCCGCGGCACCGCCGTCCAATTCTAAATAGGTTGCCACGCCGTTGAACAGTCGGAAGCGCGACGCGTCGTCGAGCCCCTGGGCCGCCGCGATTTCCGAGAGACATTTTCGCCGCAAGGAGCGTCGGTCCCGGCCCTGCGGCCGCGCGAGCGCCGCGCAAACCCAGGCGAGCGGTTCGGGACGTGCGAGGAAATCCTCCGCCCGAGACCGCGAGAGCCCGAGGCTTCGGTAGTGGAAGCGATTGGCCGTAAAGCCCCGCGCCTCCTCGGTGTGCTCGACCACCTGCGCTCCTCCAGGGCCTCCTTGGAGATAGAGCACCATCGTCTGCACTGGCAGCCCGAATCGCAGCGCGAGCAGGCGGTTGTACGCCAAGAGGCGCGCCGCCGTCGCCGTACGGAACTCCAACTCGATTTCGAGGTGGAGCAGTGCCCGCTCGCCTGCCTTACTTTCAATCCATGCGATCAGGTCGAGCCTTCGTTCCTTACCGCGAAGTGCGCCCGAGGGCGATTCCAGCGGCCGGAACTCGATCGCGCCGAGGATCAGAGACGCGAGATCCGGAGCCGCCAGCCCGACGAAATCGGCCGGAAACGCCTGAATCAGATCCTTCCAAAGTTGATCGTGACCACCCGCCATTTGGGTCCTCCCGAGGGCTTCGCTCCGGCGAAACCGCTGTTTGGACCTATAAGACGTAGTTGGAGGCGTTCATCCCGATGATTCGGGCGATCGACTTTCAGATGTCGGGCCGGGATCCCTATTCCGAGAGCCCCACCACCCAAACCCGAAAACCAGCCTCCAGCTCCGGCCAGTTCTTGCCGAGCGACTTTTCGAGCGCGCCGGCCGAGGGCTCGCCGCCGTCGGCCACGGCGTTGAGAAACGCTCGAAGACCGGGGGCGAGGGTGCCGTTTTCGCCACCGAGGAGGTAGCGGACGAAGAACGACGCCTGGGCGTAATGGAGGTCGGCGCCTTCGGCAACGAAGGTCTCCCAGGGCATGGCGAACAGGTCGGGCAGGCTCGGGGCAGTCCCTTCGCCCTGGGCTTCGACCAATTGGCGTAGGGCGGCCTTGGCGCCGAAGTATTGGATTCTCCCGCCGGCTCGAAACGCCGTGCCGCCGAGGGTCGATGGATCGAGCGCGCCGTCGTCGCCGATCTTGGAATGGGCGAGGTCGTCGGCGATCCCTTCGTCGAGCCAGGGGGGAAGCTGCGGGCCGATCGCTCGCCGGTTGAGCAGGTGGACGATCTCGTGGACCAACGTCTCGGCGATTTCGCGGGTCGGCCGGCCTCCATCCCAAATCGCCACCAGGCCGTAGCCGGAGTGGCCGCTCGCCTCGGCTCCGGCGAGCGCGCCTTCGGCGTCTTGATAGACGCGGTAGGCCCCTTCGTTCTCGAACAGCAGCACGGTTTCGGCCGGAGCGCCGATCGGCGTCCGGCCGTAACGCTCGCGGTAGGCCGTCTCGACCTGGCCGGCGGTCCGATCGAGAAACGCGATCCGCTCGGGGGCCGCGACATTGGTGAGCAGGGGATAAGGGCCGAGATGGGAGCCGGTCTTAGCGGATTTCGGCAAAGCCGAGCCGAGCAGGCCGCGGGCGCGGGCCAGGCGTTCGGGGTCGGGCTTCCGCGCGGCGACCGGATGCGTCGGCTCGGGGGCGGAGCCGAGCAGCGGCTCGGCACCTAGGACGCCCGCGAGCCCGGCGAGCGAAACCCATCCGGTCGCCTTTTCCCATCGAACCTCGACCCATGCGCCCTGTTGGCCAATCCGCGGCAGGTCGGTTTCTTCGGCGAGCACCGCCACCCGTGGGGCTGTGGCTTTCGGCGCCCTGCGAATCACTGTACCGCCGCGGACGTGGAGGGTCGGCTCGTCCGCTCGACCCAGCCCGGAACCGAGCAGCGCGAACACGAAGGCGAGCGGACTCAAGTGCCGCCGGAGCATTTCAGCCCTGCTCTCGCCCTCGGCTCATCGCCCGGCCGCCCAGAGCGCTGCGGCGTCGAATAGCGCGGCACCGTCCTCGGTCCAGCTCGCCGCGGTAGCATCGCCCAGGAAGTACCCGACGCGCCGGGCGGGGGCGGTGAGGCCGACCTGGGCGTCGCCCCGCTCGTAGGTGAAGACCAGCGGCCGCCGCGCCGCGCCGATGCTTTGGAGCACGATGTGCGCCGAGGATTTCGGCCGCCCCCAGGCGAACGGCGAGGCTATGTTGGCGATCTTGACGTTGCCGGAAAGCCCGGCCGCAAGGGGACTGGTTGGATCGAAAACGAACGCCAGCGTCTGGCCGCCGATCCGGCCGAAGTCGCGGCCGGCCTGGGCGCCGGTGAGCCCCAGATCGTCAAACAGATCGGACTCCCAGATTAGCACCGGCGCGAGCGAGGTGCGGAATTTGACCCCCACGTCCGAGTCGGAGACGGTGGACGAGATCGCCACCAGCGCCTTGCCGCGCGCGTCGCGGGCCACCGAGGCGTCCGCCGTGCGAGTGGTGACCGCGAAACCGAGGCTCTCCAAACGAGCCTTGACCGCCTGGTCGCCCGGGCCGAGCGTGGTGGAACCGGTCACCAGCAGCGCGGGAGGAAACAGCACATCGGCCGGAACGAGGCTGCGCCCGGCGCCCGGCGGTTCCCAGGAGAGCCGGATCTGGGCGTCGCCCGCGTCCTGGCGATAGTCGAGCCGGACGGCATAGCGCTGCCCCGCCTGAAGCGCCACGGAACCGGAATCTTCCTCCACCCCGTGCGAGCCCCAGTTGTCGACCAAGCGTTGGCCCGCCACCCAGAGTCGCACGCCGTCGTCCGCTTGGGTGATGAACCGGTAGGTGCCGGAGGCGGGGACCTGGATTTGACCCACCCAGCGGATCGAATAGCTCTCGGGCTGGATGCCCGGCAGCGGCGCTCCCGTGCCGAAGGCGAAATCGATCGGCCCGTCGAGCCGTTCGACCGCCGTGCCCGAAAATGCCGGCCCGTCGAAGTAGTTGCCGGCCAGGCCGCGGACATTCCGGGGACCCGGAGGTGCGACCGCGTGACGAATCCGCACGAGCGATCCGCCGCCATAGGCGAGCACCCAAAGGCTGCCGTCGGCGCCGGTCTTCAAGTCCACCGCGAATTCGACGTCGGTGGCGAACGGGATCGCGTTGCCGGTCGCCAGATCCAGGCGCCGGATCCAGCCGTTGCAGAAGTCGGCGAAGAAATAATCGCCGCGGTAGTCGGCTGGAAACTGCTCGGTCGGCGGATCGTAGAACGTGCCGCCGGTGATCGCGCAGCCCCGCGTTCCGCCATCGCCGTGTTGATAGGAGAACCGCGGAGAAACGAACAGCGGATTGTCGGTCGGCCCTTCCGTGGTCGGCCAGCCGTAGTTGGCGCCCGGCGTTCCGTCGTCGATCTCTTCCCAAGTGTTCTGGCCGACGTCGTTGATCAACATCCGGCCGTTCGCCCGCCCGAACGCGAAGGTATAAGGGTTGCGCAGGCCGAGCGCCCAGATCGCCCGGTTCTTGCCTTGCGCCTGGCCGAAGAACGGGTTGTCGTTCGGAATCGATCCATCGGTATTGATCCGCAGGATCTTGCCGAGCAGGTTCGAAAGAACCTGGGAGTTGCTCGAATTCGCGTTCTCGCCGACCCCGATGTAGAGCTTGCCGTCCGGGCCGAAATGGAGCGCGCCGCCGTTGTGGTTGGTGGCGGTCGAAAGTTCGTCGAGATCGAGCAGGACCGTTTCGCTAACCGGTACGACGGCGTTGCCGTTCGCGGTGAAGCGCGAAACCCGGTTGTGGTTCGGCGCCGCGGCGACCGTGTAATAGACGTAGAGGAAATGGTTCGACGCGAACTGTGGATCGAGTGCCACCCCCAACAGGCCGCGCTCGCCGCGGCTGTCGACGTCGAGCTGCAGGAAGGGCGCGGCGAGCAGCGCGTCGTCCCAGAGCCGCAGGTTGCCGCCCTGCTCGGTGATGAAGATCCGCCCATCCGGCGCGAGCGCCATCGAGGTCGGATTCGCGAGGCCGGAGGCGGCGACGGTCTGGGTGAATCCTTCCGGAAGCGTGAGGGCCGAGAGCCGGCCGGAAGCGAAGCCGGCGAGCAGCGCGCCGAGAAAGAGAACCGCGGCGAGCCGCGGGATCGAAGCAGGAAGATTGCGAGGGGTGATGTTCCGATCGAGGTCGGTCATGGCGAGGGCCTCCACGCGAGTAGTTTTGATGACCGTGAGTCGTTGAGTCCGCCGCGGTCGTGCTACTGGGAACCGCGCCTACCCGGCCCCGGGCAGGTCCCCGAGGACGTCTTCGAGCGGCAGCAGGATTTCGTCGATCGAATCTTCGTGGATCATCGCCTCGACCGCCGATTCGATCGTCGCGGGGGCGAGGTTGCGGACCACGACGAGATCGCGGCACGAGAAGTACTGGCCTCCGCCGCTCTCGCCCGAGATGCGGTCCTGCTCCATCTGCTTTTGAATGTTGCGCAGGGTGAAGAACGTCGCGCCGAAGCGCCTGCCGTCCCGGAACGCGACCTCGACGTCGACGTTGCCGTTGTCGATGTCGTAGGGATCGGGGCCGGTATAGATCGTTACCTCCCAACCGGGATGTGTGCGGACGATCATGTCGAAGAGTCTCGGGGGCGTTCGAACGAGGAGCCAAGCTAACGGAGATATCGAGCCGCGTCAATGTTTGCGCTCCGGCGTCGACATCCGAGACCGGTTATCATCCGGCCTCGTCCCCGTAGCTCTTGGCCCATGCATCGACCCGCTCTCACCGCCTTGGCGCTCCTTTCGCTTGCCGTGCTCGCCTGCGGCGGCCCCGGGGGGAAGCCCGCCGCGCCAGCCGTGTCGAAGGCTCGCCCGGTCGAGGCCGCCTGGGTCACGCGCTACGACCCGGCAAGCGCCAGAAACGGCTACACGCTCACCCTCCACGACCTGCGCATCCCGATCCTGCTCGACATGAACGGCCGGCCGGTCCACGCCTGGCGCGCGGCGCGGATCAAATCGCGCGTGCGCCTGCTGCCCGACGGCTCGATCCTAGGGATCGGTCTCGGGCACCAGGTGGTCGAATACGAATGGGACGGCCGGCAGACTTGGGAATGGAACGTACCGCACGGATTTCCGCACCATGACGTGATCCGCTTGAAGAACGGCAACACCCTGGTGCTCGCGATGGAAGAGCGCGCCAAAGGCGACACCCTGTTCGAGGTGACCCACAAAGGGCACGCCATCTGGACCTGGCGCGCGGCGGAGCACCTCGATTCGATCCTGCCGCCCCAAGCAGCGCACCCGAACGACCTCACCCACGTCAATTCGCTTCAGGAGCTGCCGGAAAACCCTTGGTTCGCCGCCGGTGACGCGCGCTTCCGGCCGGGGAACCTTTTGCTTTCGGCGCGCAACCTGAACACGATCTTCGTCGTCGATCGGGTGAGCGGCGCGATCGTCTGGTCGTTCCGCGACGGTCTCGACCGCCAGCACGAAGCGGCGATGAACGGACCGGGATTGCCGGAACCGGGGAAGATCCAGGTCTTCAACAACCGCCAGCGGAGCTTCGCCTCCGACCGGCAGAGCGAGATCCTGGAGATCGATCCGCGCGACGGCAAGGTCTCCTGGCGCTATCGCGCGCCCGGATTCTTCACGCCGACCGGCGGCCTCCAGCAGCTCCTGCCGAACGGCAACGCGCTGATCACTTCCACCCGCGGCGGCCGGGTGTTCGAGATCACGAGAGCGGGCAAGGTCGTCTGGGAATGGACGCCCCCCTACGAGCCGGTGCGCGCCGTGCGCGTTGCGCGCGACGCCTGCCCGCAGCTGGCGAAAATCGCCGGGGACCCGCCGCGTCCGGTCGTGCCCCCCGCGGGCTACGGCTATGTCGATCGCGACGCCTACCGCTTCGCCCGCAAGGGGGCTCGCGCGGAGGTCGTGATCGAAGGAAAGTCGCGCACGGTGCTCGCCGAGGAGAGCGCCTGCAGCGATCTCGTATTGCCGTTCGGCGCGCGGGCCGAGATTGGATTCGGCGTCGACGCCGCGCAGTGGAACGGCACCGAATCTCCGCCGGTCTTCGCGATGCACCTGACTCCTGCCGGCTCGCCGAAGAGAACCGTCCTTCTGCGCGAAACGATCGGAGCCGACGGCGAGTCCTGGCGCCGCCGGACGGTTCCGCTCGGCGCCTACGCCCTCCGCTCGGTGCGCCTCTGCGTCGAGATCGAAGGAGCCTCGGGCGACGGCGTCCGCTGGGCCTGGTGGGAGCAGCCCTCGATCCGCTCCGCGGGAGATGTAGGCCGCGCCGAGGACGAAGAGGACGAAGCCCTCGGCGGCGACCTGACTCCGGAAGAGCGCAAGGTGCAGGAGCAGCACCTGAAATCGCTCGGCTACGTGAACTGACCGCCTACGGCGACTTCTGGATCCACACCAGCAGATACGGGTCGTTGCTCGAAGCTTCGGTCGAATTCGCGACGAAGTCGTCGCTCGACCTGCCGACGAAACGGAAGGTTGGGTACGTTTTGTAGGCGGTCGTCACGTCGTAGCCCGTCCAGACGCCGGCCGACACGTTCGCACCGCCGCCCGAGAGGCTGCTCCCGCTGGCGCATTGCGGCGCGTTGTTCCAGGTCACGCTCGACTGTTGCCAGCTGGTATTTGTGCTGCCGCAGAAGTCCGGCGAGGCGGTCGTGCCGTCGGTGACGTAGAGCACCAGGCGCACGCGTGCCACCTGGCTCGCGGTGGCGGGCGAGGCGAAACGGATCAGGAAGTTTTTGACCTCGGCGCTGGTATCCGTCGTCAGAGTGGTCGCGGTGCCGTAGTTCTGAGTCGGGTTGTTTTTGTTGATCGTGGCGTCGGCGCCCGGCGCGAGCGAGGTGGCGCAGAGCTCGGGGTAGCCGGTGAACGAATAGACCCCCTGGTTCGACGCATCGCAGGCGAGGTAGATCGTGGTCGTCCCCGACGCGCAGTTCGGCAGCAGCGTCACCCCCTCCTGATCGGTGGGCGTACCGGGCAAGGCGTAGGTGGCAATCTTTTGATAGGCGGTGGTCGAGGTGTCGATCTCGATGAGCTGGTTCGCCGTGTCGTAGAGCACGTACAAGATCCGCTGGACCGGATCGAAATAAAGATCCGAGATATCGGTCTGGCTCGTGTCCGGAGTGAAGTGATCGATCGACGTGAGCGGCGTACTCGACCCTTGGGACAGGTTGACGTCGAAGACGTAGATCGTGCCGTTCTGTTGCGAGCTGGCGTAAAAGACTCCGCCCGAGCTGCTGTTCGGGTAGGGGTGATCGCCGTTCTTCACCCAGGTAAGCCCCTCCATGCCATGGCTCGAATCCGCTGGCATGGTGAGCCACCAGGTCTTGCCCGAAAGCGTCATCGTCGAAGCGGTCAGCTCCCGAATCTGCGGCGAAGAGGGCGGGGTGGTCGAGCTGAAGTACTCGATCCCGGCGTAGATGTACGAACCCGAGCCGGTGGTCGCTATCGACTCCATGTCGAGCCCGGCCTGCACCTGGTGGTAGGTCACTCCCGATCCATTGCTCGCCATGCTGGCCATCCAGCCTTCATCGTCGACCGCGTAGAGCTTGCTCGTCCCAGGGTTCCAGACCACGCCGCTAGATTCGAAAGAGGTGGGCGCCGGGCTCTGGTTGCCGAGCGGGATCTGCGTACCGGCAGCATTCCCAGGCCATGCTGTGGCGGCGGTGGCCGCATGGCAGACGGCGAACGAGCAGGCAAGGACTGCGACAGTGCCGGCAAACGGTTTCATGACGACGCTCTCCTCAGGGTTGGGCGAATTAGATGTTGGCGGCGGCCGGATGGCCGATCGCGGCTATCGCCGCAGCGAACCTCTGGCTTGCCTTTAGGTAGCAGGAGTGTACGCCGTCGGCGGGTTTGGGCGGTGAACTTGGCCGAGTCCACTCAACTGGGGCTTTGGTTCAGTTGGTTTTGCGCCGTGCCCGCCGGACCGCTGCATGCTAGTGTTTTGCCCATGAATCTTCACCGCTTGGCCGAAGAAAGAAGCATCGCCTATCACCGGGCGATCGCGAATCGTTTACGCCTTCGGCCGGAGGTCTTGGACACAGCGCGCGAAAGGGTGCAGGGTTGGATGGCGGCGAGTACCGCTCCGCCGTTTTACGCCCGCCAATGGGCCGAGAGGCTCGCGGGAGACCTCGAGTCCATCGAGGCGTTCCTGGTTGATCGAAGTGAGCTTGCCATCGAACTTCGTCAGTCAAGCCCGTTCGCCGGTGCTCTGAGCCCGGTCGAGCGGTGGGAAATCTGGCGGCGGACTCGGGAGGCTTTCGAGTTGTGACCCGTGCACAGCTTGAGCACTTGATTCGTGCCGCCGCCGTGATCGCCGACGAAGATCAGATCGTCGTCATTGGCAGCCAGGCGATCCTCGGTCAATTTCCGAACGCGCCCGAAGCAATGCGGCTCTCGATCGAGGCCGACCTTTTTCCACTCCAGAACCCCGAGCGCGCCGACATCATCGACGGAAGCATCGGTGAGCTTTCGCCCTTTCACCAGAGCTTCGGCTATTACGCTCACGGGGTTAGCGAGAAGACGGCGGTTCTACCCGAAGGCTGGCGAGATCGCCTCGTAGTGGTGCAGAACGAAAATACGCGGGGTGCGAAGGGGCTCTGTCTCGAAGTTCACGATCTTCTCGTGGCCAAGGCGATCGCCGGGCGAGAAAAAGATCTAGATTTCCTGGCCGAAGCCGCACGTCATGGAATGGCGGATCGGGAGACCCTTTTTCGGCGCCTGGAAAAGGTGGATGTAGAGCCTTTAATCCGGGAGGCGTGCCGTGCAGCCGTGGCGAGGGCTTTTAGTGCAGTGGTTTGAGTAGGAATGCCAGGACAAGCCGTGGGCGTGGAGCGCCAAAGGGACAGCCTTTGAACCGTTACGACTTCTTCGCGCGGGGAGCAGCTGCCCGGCTCTTGGCCGTCGGGGCCTTCTTCGCTTTCGGAGCGGTGCTCTTCGCGGCGACCTCGGCGATAGGTTCCGCCCGCTCCGGCTTCGGCGCGCTGCCGAGGGCGGCGAGCGCTTCGGTCATCGCGGCCCGGACGTGGCGTTCGAGGTCGGCGGGATCGATCAGCAGCGGCGCGGGCGGGGCAGCGATTGGCGGCACCGGAACGCCGGCTTCGTCGAGCGCGTCGATGTAGCGGTTGAGCACCGGACCTTCGGCGATGCCGCGGTCGCCCGGCTTGGGAAACAGGGTACGAAAGAATTCGCCGGGGGGAATGTGGATTGCTTCGAGCACGCGCAGGATGTGCTCGTAACGCATCGCGACGCGGCCGGTCAGCAGCTGGCTGGTTTGGCCGCGGCAGTTGTCGAGCAGCTCGTCGATCTCCTGCCGCGACTTGTTGGAGAGGTGGATCAGCGCGGCGAGCAGCTTGCGGGCGCGGTGAATTTCTCCTTCGCTCATGGTGGTCGGAGCATACTCCATCGGTTGAATCCTGGCGTTTCCTCACGGACCGTGAATTGAATCTACGATTCGACGTTCGGGCCAGAGGCGACGCCCCGTCGCCTCTGGCCCGATCTGCAAAAGGTTAGGCTTCGGGGGCGGCGCCCTCCTTTGCAGCCGCCTTGGTGACCGCCGCCTTCGCGCCGTCGCGGACGCGGTTGGCCGCCTTCTTCTTGGTCCGTGCCTGCGGCCGGATGCCGAACTGGATCAGCTTCTCGTTGTCGAAGCCGAAGTGAGCCTGAAGAATCGCCCCCAGCTCACGGCGGATTCGGGCACCTTCGGCGGTCAGCTCGCGACGCTGCGCCGTCGTTTCCCGCAATCGACCGAGCAGCTGTTCCTCCTCGTCGTCCAACTGCTTGGCGCGCACGAGGAGGCCGTCCAACGCCGTATGTTTGTCTCTGCCCTGCGGCACTTCTTCCAGCACGGGGGTGAGGTTTGCGACCAGAAGCTCCATGCGGCGGATGTTCTCGGCGAACGTGGCGGTGGTCATTCTTTACAGCCTCCAGGGGAGCAGCCGACCGGTTCGTTCCGGTCGAGCGGGTGGTGGGGATAGAGGGGAAATGTCTTGCGGAGCTTTCCCGCGACGTTCGGGTGGCTTCCCCGCCGCTCGAGGAACGCGCCCGAGCCGTCGGGGAAGGTTCCCGACAGGGCCGGGAAGCTTCCCGAACACTTGGGGAGGCCTCCCGAGTCGTCGGGGAAGCCGCCCGAGCGGTTGGGGAGGCCGCCCGAGCCGCTGGGGAGGCCGCCCGAGCCGCTGGGGAAGGTTCCCGAGCCGTCGGGGAGGCCGCCCCAAGCGTTCGGGAAGGCTCCCCCGGCGACGGGGAAGCTTCCCCGCGCGTTCGGGCAGCCGCCCGAGGCATTCGGGTGCCATCCCGAGGTGCCCGGGTGGCTTCCCCAGGCGTTCGGGCGGGCTTTCGAGGCGCCGGACGCACGAGACTTCACTCTCGGGTGCCCTCCCCATCGTCTTCTTCGGGGAACTGCTCGATCGTCGGGATCTCGGCGGCGGGCAACTCCGGGATCGGCCGCTCGGACCGATCGAAGCGGGTGGCGACGGTGGTGCCGGTTCGGACCATGTGGCCGTACTCGGCGAGCGCGGCGGTCAGACCGGGGCTCGCGCCAGCCGTTTGGATCGCACGGATCAACATTCCAAGCGCTGCGCGCAGGCCCACAGGTAGATCGGAAAGTAGGCGGATCTCGGCGCGCCGTGCGATCTCGGCCAGCGTCGCGTCGTCGCGGCCTAGCGCCGCCAGGGCGGCCCGTTCCAGGCCGACCGCCGCGGCGTCGATAGGAGATCCTGCCCGCACGAACGACCGCTCGGCTTGGTCGAGCCGCTCGTCGGCCGTCGCGACGTCTCCCATGACATAGGCGGAACGCGCCGCGGTAAGCGTAGTCTCGCCCGCCACCCAGTCGGCAAACCCGACCGCACCGGCCGCCGGCCGTCGAATCCGGTCGAGGCGGTCTCCGAGCTCGAGGTCGAGCGATCGATCGAGAGGGAGGACCAGCTCGTCGTCTTCGCGCGCCTTCTCTACTCGTTCCAGGCCGACCGGAGAATCCGGCGCGGGAAGGCGTTCGTTACCAGGATCGTGGCCAGGGCAATTTTGGTCAACGTATCGTTGATTCATGTGACAGAGGCTAGATGCCGGATCTTGCCCTGTCAAGCCTTTTCTCTACCGATCGTTGATTATGGGGAGGAAGCGTCGAGTAGCGAATGGAGCCGTGCGGATCACGCCTCCTCGGAAGCGGGCATCTCCCGCGCGACGCGGGCCAACTCCTGCGATGCTTCGCCTCAGCTGGCAACGCCCGAGCGTTGCCCCCGCGGGCGCGGGGGCCATCCCGGCACCCGCTCGACCCGCGGCACCGGAGGAAGAACCTATGTCTCGCGCCGTCGGTCGCTGCCTAGTTTTCGCCGCCGTTTTGCTGCTCGCCCCGCCCCTCGCCGCCTCGGCCCGCCCGATTGAGGGGACGCCTGCGCCGAGGTTCCAGCTGGAGCAGGTCTGGACCCGCGTTCTGGAGTGGTTCGGTACGGTTGTTCCAAAAGCTGTCTGGGGGGAGCAGGGGACGGATGTCGATCCCTACGGTCGGCCGGTTCCTGTGCCCTTGCAAACGGACGGAGGATCGGCACCACTCTTGTGATTTTCCAGCTCGTGGAGCGCTGCGGTCCTTTTTCCTAGGCGCTCCACAAGACGCTCTGTGAGATAATTAGGTTCGCTATCGATCCTTCTACTCTTTGAGGTTCCGGGATGAGCGAGACACGTTGCCTCGTGCCGAGTAATTGGGAAGCGTTCCTGCTCGGAAGGCTGTCCATGGAGGAGAGCAAAGTGCTGGTACGGCACCTGCTGCGCGGATGTGCCGATTGTTCCGACCAGCTTGCTGCCTTAAGCGCCCCACTCTTTGGACATGCCGATCCGCGTCCGCTGAGCCCCGAAACCTACGATTTTCCGGTCGAGCTAGGAATTCGGGGTGCCCTCGATTCGAGCAAAGGGCTGCGCGCCGCCCGCCGGATTGCACAGTCGGAAGTGTGGACGATCGCCGAGCTGGGCGAGGTACCGGCAGCGGCGCCTGCGGAGATCGAAGGACCGGATCTTTGGTGGGAGCAGGCGGCCGCGTGGCTCGCCCTTGCACGGCATGAGCGCCACCAGGATCCGGAGACCGCCCTGATCGCGGCTGCAATCGCCGAGGCGTGTTCCGTAAAGCTCCCCGGACGGGACTATCCGCAGGGTTCGCTTGGCGACTTGCGCTCTGAGATCTGGGCGGAGATCGCCAATGCGAAGCGATTGCTCGGACAATTCGTAGAAGCAGAAGGTGCCTTCGGCTGCGCGCTCGAATGCTGGCGGGCTGGCAGCCTGTCTGTCAGGCTTCTCCTCCGCTTTGCGGACATGCTGGCCCGCACCAAGCTCGACAGCCGTCAGTTCGACGACGCATCGCGAATTCTTTCGACCTTGGAGCTTTTCTATCTGGGGAAAGGCTGGTTTGCCGCCGCAGGCCAGATCAAGATGGCACTCGCAAGCGTCGCAGGCTACCGTGGCGATAACACCCGCGCCGTGGTGCTCCTGCTCGAAGCCCTACCCCTCCTTGCGACCGGCAGCGATCCAAAGGCGCCTCTTTTCGCACTGCACAACATGATGGGCCGCATGGTGGACCTTGGTCGCTTCACCTTCGCCGAGGAGATGCTGCACACGCTTCGTCCCCACCTGGAGCCTCTTTTTGGCGAGACCGACCGCTTAAAGCTCTCGTGGGTCGAAGGGAAGATCGCCGCGGGCCTTGAACGCTGGTCGCTCGCGGAGCATGCGTTCCGTTCTCTGCGCCGTCGCTTCGCAGCTCGGAACCTCCCGTTTCACGTCGCCCTGGTCACCCTCGACTATGGCGCGCTTCTCCTTCGCTTGGGCCGCACCCGCGAACTGCGTCCTTTGATCGACGAGATGATCGCCACCTTCCTCGGCCTCGGCATTCAGCGCGAAGCGCTCGCTTCGGTTCTGCTGCTGCAAAACGCCCTCGCCGCCGAGCGCGCCACACAGGCCCTACTCGAAGCCGCCGTCCGGGAGATCCAAGCGCTTGAAGGGCGGGGGTAGGGGGAGGGGCGTCGATCGGGGAAGGCAACGTGGAGATGCTGCGCTTCCGCATCGGACCCGGAAAGAGCTAAGCCCTTCGGGCCCCCAACACCCGGGCGGGTAGGAAGAGAATCGCGCGGAGCAGCTCGAAGACCGCCTCCAGAGTGACGCCCAGAATCCGGAACGGTATCGAAAGCAGCCAGACCAGGGGATAAAGCACCAACGCCAGCAGCGCGAGCGGCCAGCAGAGCAGGAAGAGGATTAACCAGGCCAGGAACGTCCACATCGCAGAAGCCCTCCTGGGGCGGACTACGCCTGTGGAGGGCTGGAAGTTTCTTCCCAGACTGGAATGGCCGCTCGGATGCGGCCAAAAACAAGCAAAGGGGGCAGACGGAATACGGGTCCGGCCGATCTGGAGCACGAAACCGCTGCGCAAATATCCGGCAAGCGCGGGATTTCGGCTTCGGGCGCTGGAGTGGGGACCTTATTACTCGGCGCTGATGCGCCAGCAGTCACCCTGTTCGACGAAGTTGCTCTGTCCAATGACATCAGCGCCGGGTGTGGCGGCGCACAGGCCACAGTACATGCTCCGTCGCCTCTGTCCGTCGAAACACGTCTCGCCACGCTAGAAAGCCTTCGGGGCAAAGGCCTGGCGACCGAGGACGAGTAAGCTCAGAAGCGGAAAGAACTCCTTGCCGAGATTTGAGTGTCGGCCAGCTCATTCCGCCAAGTCAACCCGTAGGTCGAAGCTCTGCGTAGAAGCATCGACCCCAAGTACCGAAACAACAAATTCCTTCGAGCCGACCGCGACCTCGAACCGTCCTCCTGCTGTAAGCAGCGCGTGGTCTTCGGGCTCCTTCCCTTTCGCCTGAAGATGAAGCGTAGGGACAACCATGTCGCCAATCTGGGTGAAATCACCGGACACGGAGAAGTCGCCGTGCGAGAAGATTTTTTGCTCACCGTTCTTGAGGGAGAAGAGGACCCGGTCGGGGTAAACGTTGGAGGCGGGCTTCTCGGTGACGAGAGGAGGCCGAACGAGTGGGACGGGTGACCCACCCTCTGGAACCGATGGAGGAACCGACTGGCCTACCATGCCGCCCGGGTCGTTTTCAGGCGCTAGAGACTTGGTGGAGTCAGGGACGGCGATTAGCCCAACTGGCTTCTCGGCGCTCGAGAGGGGAGAGTTCGGAGAGCGCGGATCGAGCCACTGGAAAAGGAGTATGGCAGTACCTACGATGGTCGCGATCGCCGAGTACCGAAAGAGTCGGCCCTGGCCGCTGTCTGAGTTGGACGCGCTCATCTTTCGCCACTGCGTCAACGAATTTGGATCGGGACGTTCCGAAATCGAACGCTAAAGTTTTCATTAGGCGAATATGCGATAACCTCGATAAGAGATGCTATTGCTGCGGGTGTGGCTTGGCTGGCGGTAGGATTTTGGCCTCCCCATCGCGACCCTGCTTCGGGGGCGGAGAACGTAACGCTGCTCACCACTGGAACTCCTGCTACGAGAGTTGACAGTGCCTCAAATATACCTCCATTGACTCCTAGACTGATTTTTGACGCCTTAAACTCATTGCCATTGGTATCTATAAGCCGTGAAGGAGAATGGGTTCGAAGTGCGCCGGAACCGCCTGCAAACAGCCTTAAGGACCGATCGGTCTGAGAGCTGGTGATCTGGAGATTGCATTCGACCGAAGTTCCCGTGGCTGAACAACTCTTGAGTTCAAAAGTGAAGCCGTTCGCCGCCTCGAGAAACCTACTCTTCTTGGATGCTGTATCTTGCGTTTTTTGCGCCGATCCCTGATCGGGGTTGTCTTCAACCGGCTTGGCCGTCGCCATGATCTTGTTCACGTCCGCATCCTTGGCGATCTTTACTCCGGCGGCACCCCGGACCTCGCCGGTCAAGCCGTCGATGATGCGGCAATTGACGCCGACATAGGTCGAGAGCTCGGTGATCGTCCCGGTAAGGATGGCGTCCGCGCCGAGGAACTTGCCGACCTTCTTGGCGCTCTCCGCGTCGACCAATCCCGAACGGTCGAGCTTCAGCTCGGCGAGAATCCGATCGAGTTGGGACCGCTCGACGACCTGAAACGAACCTGCTTGGACCAAGGATGTCGTCAGTTCCTCGGAAAGGTACGCTCCGAGAAGGGTCGGCTGACCGGAAAGCTCGCGGAGGGGAACGATAGCGAGACGCTGCTTCTTCTCTTTCGTGACCGTTGCCGTGACTTGGTCGGATAGATCGCGGATACCGTCGGCGAGCAGCTTCTGGGCGCTAAGAGGGGCGGTGGATAGGACAACGAGGATTCCAAACAAGATCAGGCTTCGTCGAGAAGTCCGAACCATGGCGACTCCTTCTATTTCGAGATTGGATTGATTAGGGCCTGGAGTGTATCAGCTTAAAGCGAAGAACTCCGGTGTTCGAAGCCACCCCCTTCCTGGCCTTCCCCCGGCGCCAACCCGCCCCCTCCCCGGGGGAAGGGACGCTCCGCCGAAGTGAAAGTGCCGAGCAAAGATGTTGCCCGTGAGGCGTTTCTCCTGGAATCGCCGGCGTCTCGTCGGTGTAGGCATCAAAGAGTGGCCAGAATGCCCCCCTACGTCAAGACCTTAGCCACCGCCTCCGGGTGGAAATTCCAGCCCAGGAAGCCGGCCATGCCGAAGAACAGGCCGCTGAGCGCGAAGAAGAGGGCGAGATAGACGAGCCATTTCTTGCGGGTCAAGGCGCTCACGCCGAGCAGGGCGATTGCGATGCTGAGAGCGGCTTCGGAAATGTCGAACTGGTCGTCGTGGACGCCGAGGCGGTCGTATTCGGCCTCCGCGGCTTCGGCTTGGGCTTTGATTTCGTCCTTTTCAGAGCCGTATTTCTTCGCCTTGGCCGCGTAGGTCTCGATCTTCTGGTCGAGGAGGATCGCGACCGAGGGAGAGAGGTGGTCCCCGGAGGATTCCTTCTGGAAGGTGAGTTGGTCGAGAACGCTCTCCGCGAGGTTCTGCTTCATGCTCTTGGCCTGATAGTACGACCAGGAATCGACGGCTTTCGCCTGCTGCTGCGCCATGGTCTGGCAGATGTTTCCGTCTTTGATGTTGCAGACCGCCATGAACGTCGCGATCAGGGCCACCATCAGGGCGATCACGGAGTTTAGGGAGAAGCCGGAGTCGTCTCCGGCGTTGTCTACCGCTTCGGCGATCGTCTCGGACAGGTCGCTCATCGGAAAAGATCCTTCCAGGCCGGGGTACCGGCGGTGATGCGCAATTTTTTAGGGGGAGGACGTGGCAAGGAAGGGTAAGGCAGAGCGAGAGGGAGGGCAAGCGGCGCTCCTGCAACCTCTGTCCCCTGCGGAAGAGCCCCGGTCGTTACCTCTTCGACCTTTCCCCTCGGTTTCTCAGCCACCACCAGGCGCGGGTCGGGGCGAAGCTCCACGACTGTTCGATGCCGTGCAGCGTTCGGCCCAGCTCCGCGCCACGCGCTTCGGCCGCGGCGCATCGCTCGCGCTCTTCGATCAGGTGTTCGATCAACTCCTTGATCCGCTCCCGTTCGCGCAGCAGGGCGGCGGTCAGCTCCCGGACCTGCGGCGGACCTGTCTCCAGGGTGAATTCGAGCGCCACCGCGGCTTCGTCCTCCATTCGAATGCGGTGGTAGGCCTTGCGCTGTTCAAGCGTGGGCGTAGCGGTGGTTCCCTCACGGTCGCATTGTTCCAACAGCACGTAGAGCAGCGTTTCGCTCGCGCGCAGTAGGGCCAAGTCGCGGGCGGTGGACGGCGGGGTTTCCTTGCCCGCCTCGGGCTGTTTCTGCTCGGCCAGGTTCGCGGACCGATCGAGGCGGCGGTACAGCTCCAGGGCCTCGGGGATCAGGCTCTCCCAGGCCGGATTCGACGGTGCCTGCGGCGTCAGCTCTTCCGGGGCGTAGACCTCGGCCAGGGCACCCGCGTCGAGCGGGATTTGAAGCTCTTCGCGCAGACGGTGCACCCAGCCGCCCAGGTCGGCGGAGAGGGCGGGCACCTGCGCCAAAAAACAGCGTTCCGGGTGGCGGTCGCGGAATTCGAGCAGGCGGCGGTTGTAGACCTCCCAGGAGCGGATCGTCCGCCAGGGGTCCTCGCGCAGCTCGAGGTCGCCGTTCCTTCGCCAGAGCGACAGGGCCACGTCGATCGGGCGGCGGTAGAGGAAGAGATAGCGCGCCTCCGGGAGGATCGTTTCCCAGAAATCGAGAAACAGGCAGGTGCGCGGGTCCTTCCATCCCCAAAGCGGCAGAGCGCGCCGGGCCGCGACCAGCTCCTTGGCTCGCCGGGCGAATTTGCCGTTCACCGGCGGGACGAAATTCTCGCCGATCGAAAAGCAGCTCTCACCCTCCGCGGCGAGCATCTCTTCGTGCAGGTCAAGGAAATCCGGGTCCTCGAAGTGGCCGCGCGGATTGCCGAGACCGGGGGCCGGTACGTCGCAGCCGATTGCGAGACCGGCTTTTTGCAGCACGCTTGCGACCAGGGAAGTTCCCGAGCGGTGCATGCCGCAGATGACCAACGGATGAGACATGGATGGAGGCTCCGATGTGCTAGAGGAAGTCTGTCGGGATCGGGTTTCTACTTTGGTGGACCCCGCCCGAGTCGATTATCCTCTACCGCATGCGGGAAGAGATGCTGGAGTTCTACCGTTCGATCGGCTCGTGAAGTTGCGTTTGGCGGCAGGTGCGATGCGGGCGAGATTATGCTCCATCCGAAGATGAGGGGTGGAAGCGAAATCGCCGCGCAGAGTTTTGACGACTCGCTCTCGGAGAATGAGGTGTCGTTCGTGATCTGCGTAGAAGCGAATCGGCTCGCGCCTCAGGCGCTCCTCCTGTGCGAAAGCTTGCGGACCTTCGGCGGCCGGTACCGGAACGCTCCGATTCTTGCGATCTCGCCGCGGCCTCATCTCGCGATCGGGCGGACGGTCCGGTCGCGCCTCGAATCGCTCGACGTCACCTATGTTGCCGAGCCGCTGAACGAGACCGCGAGCGCTTACGGCTCGATCAATCGCATCGTCGCCGGTGCCTGGGCCGAGAAGTTCTCTCCGAGTCCCTTTCTGGTCCTGCTCGATACCGACATGGTGGTGGTGGGCGAACCGGTCTTCGCGCGAGCCGACGCCGGGGTCCGGCCGGTCGACCTCAAAGGCTCGGCATCGAGCGGCGAGGGCGATCCGCTGGACGCCTATTGGGCGCGCATCTGCTCGTTCGGCGGCATCGACCTCGCGCGCCTGCCGCGCCTGGCGACGACGATCGACGGCGTGTCGATCCGCGCCTCCTACAACGGCGGACTCTGCGTCGTCCGGCGCGATCTCGGGATTCTTGAACGGACGCGGGAGGTCTTCTTCGCATCGCGGGCGACCCACCTGCGGCCGTGGGCCGGCGCGGCGCTCGACATCTTGGCCTCCACCGGTTTCGTCGGGCGTGCGGCCAGCGAATGGTGGGGATCGAGCCAGGCAGCGCTCTCCGTCGCGATCTGGAGCAAGACTTCCGACGTCATTCTCTACGATGAGCGGTACAACATCCCGCTCCACCTGTTGGTCGACCCCGATCGATCGTGGCCGCTCAAGGAGGGCTCGGCGCCGATCCTTCTGCACTATCACTACCTGGCCGAGGGGCGGTACCGGGAGCAGTTTCGGCAGGTGCTGCAACGGATCGGGTGTACTTCGGAAATACGGGCGTGGATCGAGGAGCGACTCATTCTATTCGATTGATGCCTATTACCGGGCGGTAATCTCGTCGGCCTTCAGAAAGCGGCGCCACGTCCCGCACCCGAAAAAGGTCGGGCGAAACGCTTACGCCGCACTGCGGCTTGACCGGTCGGCGCGGCGTCCCTACCATCCGCGCAAAACAAACCGAACGTTCGTTCGGGATTCAACGTGGTGGGGACGATGCGCAAACGGACGCAGGCCGACCGCAGCGACGCGGCGACCAAGAAGGTGTTGAAGGCGGCGCTGGCGCTTTTTTCGCGCCAGGGGTTTCGCGCCACCACGATGCGCCAGATCGCGAAGAAGTCGAACTTGTCGGTCGGCAACCTCTACCACCACTTCGGCGGCAAGGAGCAGATCCTCGCGGTCTTGATCGATCACTACTGGCAGGAGCTGACCGATCCCGATCTGCCGCTCAACAAAGTCTTTGCCGCGAATCGATTTCCCGACGACCTCGAAGAGCTGGCGGCGGCGATCGAACAGGTGGTCGATCGCAACTCGCATTCGATCCTCTTGATCTACATCGACGTCATCGAGTTCAAAGGCAAGCATATCCACGAGTTCTACCGGCGGATGGCGGAACGTTTCTCCGCCACCTACGAGGACAACTTGAAAGAGCGCCAGGAGCGCGGCGAGCTGGGCGAGCCGAGCCCGCTGTTCGGCGTGATGATGGCCACCCGCTGGTTCTTCTATTACTTCACGGTCGAGAAATGCTTCGGCGTGCCGATGCACCTCGGCCTCGATTCCAAAACCGCCGTCGCCGAGTTCTGCCGCATTCTGCGGCTCGGCCTGCTCCCTCGTTTTGATCTGCCACAGAGCGCGAGTCCGGCTCGTGCGCCTAAGAGTCTTCGACTGAAAAAAGGGGATGAATCATGAATCGTCACATCGAGGTTGCAGTTCCGAAAGGGCGCGCGTTTCTGCCTGCCGCTCTGCTCCTGATCCTCGCCGGAGGGCTCACCCTCTGGGGAGTTCCGGTGAGCGCCGCGAGCCCTGAGCCCGCCGTCCAGGAACCCACCGCCGCACCCGCCGAGGCAACCAAGAACGAAACCAAAAAGGAAGAGGCGAAGGCCGCGGAAGAAGAAACGCCGACGGTCTCTGACGAAATCATCGTCACCGCCCGGAAGCGCGAAGAAAATGTTCAAGAGGTGCCGGTGGCCGTCACCGTGGTCGGCGGCGAAGCGCTTCAGGAGACCGCCGCGTCGGACATCTCCGAGCTGCAATCCTCCGTTCCGAACCTGTCGATCTATCAGGGCCGCAACCAGACCACGACGCTCACCGCGTTCATGCGCGGCATCGGCCAGGCCGATCCGCTCTGGGGCGTCGATCCCGGCGTCGGCCTCTACCTGGACGACGTCTACATCGCCCGGCCGCAGGGCGCGCTGCTCGACGTCTACGACGTGCAGCGGATCGAGGTTCTGCGCGGACCGCAGGGAACGCTCTACGGCAAGAACACGATCGGCGGTGCGATCAAGTACGTGAGCCGCGAGCTGACCGACACGTTGGACGGCCGGCTGTCGATCTCGCCGGGTAGCTTTTCGAACGAGGATTTCCGCGCCAGCGTCTCGGGCGCTCTGATCCCCGGCAAGCTGCGCGCGAAGATCGCCGCCGCCGCCTTGAAGCACGACGGCTACGGGACCAACCAGCTGACCGGCCGCGACGTGTCGGACAAAGACACCCAGGCGGTTCGCGCCGCGCTCGATTGGCTCGCCTCCGATCGGGTGAAGGTCCAGGTAAGCTACGACAAGACCAAGGACAGCGCGGAACCGAAAGGTTATCGCCGACTCGCGGCGAACCCGCTCTGCCCGTTGTTCCTCGGCCGTACCTGCCCGCCGCTATCGAACAACTTCGACACCGAAAGCGGTTTGGCGCCCAAGAACAGCACGGACGCGAGCGGTACCTCGTTGGTCGTCAGTTGGAAGATCAGCGACCCATGGCAGTTCAAGTCGATCACCGCGCATCGCAAGTCCGACTCGGACAACAACATCGACTTCGACACCACCCCGGCGCGGATCACCGACGTCATCGCGACCTACTTCGACAAGCAGACCTCGGAAGAGCTGCAGCTCAACTACGACGGCGGCGGCAAACTGACCGGCGTCTTCGGCGCCTATTACTTCAAGGGCAAGGCGGGCGGTCTGGTCAAGAACATCTTCTTGAACCGGATTTTCGGCACCACCCAAGGCGAAACGAACACCGATTCGATCGCGGTGTTCGGCGACGGCAGCTACCAGCTGAACCCGAAGCTGCGGCTGAACCTCGGCCTCCGGGCGACGCGTGAGAAAAAGAACGGCATCGCTTTGAACCGCGGTTTCACCAACGACACCTTCACCGTGGTCAACGCGGTGACATCCAACTACGACAAGACCGAGACCTTCAACTCGCTGGCGCCGAAGCTTGGATTGGACTACCAGGTCAATCCGAACGTGCTCGCCTACGTCACGCTCTCCCGCGGCTTCAAGAGCGGCGGCTTCAACGTCCGCGCCCAGGCGACGGTGTTCCCCGCCTCGGCGCTGCCGTTCAAAGACGAGGTGCTCGACGTCGCCGAGGTCGGCTTGAAGACGGTGCTCTTCGATCGCCAGCTGGTGTTGAACACGGCGGCGTTCTGGGGCAAGTACAAGGACATTCAGGTCAGCACGTTCACCGCTTACGACTCGAACGGCGACGGCGTGGAAGACGCCTTCTTCGGAAACTTCATCAACGCGGGCGACGCGACGATGAAGGGGATTGAGATCGAGTTCGACGGCTCGCCGCATTCGGTCGCCTGGCTGCGTCTGGTCGGCAACGTCAGCTACCTGTCGGCCAAGCCCGACAAGTTCCTCGATGCGAACCGCGACCACTTCGTCGACACCCAGGTGATCACCAACGCTCCGGAATTCACCGGCGCTCTCCACGCGAACTTGAGTTTTCCGATCTCCAAGGGCCTGATCACCGGCTCGGTCGGCGTCGCCTATCGCGACGACTCGGTGTTGACGAACGAAGGCGGACCGTACCCCGGCCGTCCGGGGCAGCCGCTGCTGCCGATCATCCAGCCGTCGTTCAGCCTGTGGGACGCTTCGATCGGTTGGCTGTCGCCGAACGCCAAATGGCGCTTTGGCATCAACGGCAAGAACCTGGCCGACACGGGCTACGTGACCAACGGCTACAACATCCCGGCGCTCGGCATTCTGGTCGGCTCCTACGGCGCGCCGCGCACGGTGCTCGCGACGATCGACTACAAGTTCTTCTAGGGCTTTATGCATCTCGGCGGATGCCGTCGCGGGCAAGCGGCGGCATCCGCCTTTCCTTCAAAGGATTGATTTGTGATCGAGACCGGACTGGCCGGAAAAGTGGTGATCGTCACCGGGGGCGCCGCCGGAATCGGCAAGAGCACGGCGCTGCGCTTCGCCGCCGAAAGGGCGCGGTTGGTGCTCTGGGATCGTTCGCCGGAAGCGGGGGAGGCGGCCGCGGCGGAGATCGTCGCGGCGGGCGGCGCGGCGGTCTTCGATTCCGTTGACGTCTCGCTCGAAGCGGAGGTGAACGCCGCGGTCGAGCGGGCGCTCTCCGCCGAGGGTCGGATCGACGTATTGATCAACAACGCCGGCATCACCCGCGATTCGCAGCTTGCGAAATGGAAAGAGGGCACGCTGGTCGGATCGATGCCGTTGGTCGATTTCGACGCCGTGCTGGCGGTCAACCTGCGGGGGGTCTTTTTGCCCACCCGGGCGGTGGTGCCGGGAATGATCGAGAAGGGCGGTGGGGTGATCCTCTCGGCCAGCTCGGTCGTCGGTCTCTACGGCAACTTCGGCCAGACCAACTACTCGGCCACCAAGGCGGGGGTGATCGCGATGACCCGCACCTGGGCGCGAGAGCTGGGCCGCTACAACATCCGGGCAAACGCCGTGGCGCCCGGCTACATCGCAACCGAGATGGTGGAAAAAATGCCCCAGAAGGTGATCGACGGCATCGCGGGGAGGACCCCTTTGGGCCGCCTCGGCCGGACCGAAGAGGTCGCGGCCGCCTATCTGTGGCTCGCTTCGGACGCCGCGAGCTTCGTCAACGGCGCCGTGCTTTCGGTCGACGGCGGTCTGGTGATCGGGACGTGATCGCGGGAGATCTTTTGGGCGAGCGCGCCCGGCTGACGCCGGAAAAGCTCGCTCTCGTCACCGTGCCGGAGACGCCCGGGGCGGAGCGGCTCACCTACGCCGCGCTCGATTTTCGCGCAAGCCAGACCGCGCGGGTTTTGCGCGAGCGGCTCAGCCTCGCGAAAGGCGACCGCGTGGGCCTGCTTTCGACCAACCGGGTGGAGTTCCTCGACGTCTTCTTCGCCTGCGCCAAGGCCGGTACGGTGCTGGTGCCGATCGGCACCCGGCTCACCGCGATCGAGATCGCCCATGTGATCCAAGACAGCGGCCTCAATGTCCTGCTCTACGACGGCGACCACGCCGAGCACGTGCGGGAGCTGGCGAGCCTCGCCCCGATGCGGATTGCCGTTGCGCTCGATGCCGCTTCAAAAGCGAACCCGGACGATCTCGATCTACCTGCCGCCCTCGCCGAAATCGCCGCGCTTGCCGAAACGCCGTTCCAACCGGAGAAGCTGGAGCCGGAGGATCTCTGGGCGCTGCTCTACACGAGCGGCACCACGGGCAAGCCGAAAGGCGTGAGGATCCCGCACCGCCAGGTGCTGTGGAACGGTTACAACACGGCGGTCTCCTGGCAGCTGCGCGAGGACGACGTGACGCCCATCTTCCTGCCGCTCTACCACGCCGGCGGACTGTTCGCATTCCTGGTGCCGATCGTCACGATCGGTGGCACGATCGTGCTTCATTCGGGATTCGACGCCGGCGAGATCTGGGATTCGATCGAACGTCAACGTTGCACCGTGGTGCTCGGCGTGCCAACGGTCTGGGAGCGTCTTTCCGAACACCCGAGTTTCGCGACGGCGGATCTTTCAAGCGTGCGCTGGCTGGTCTCGGGCGGCGCGCCGCTGCCGCGTTTTCTGATCGACCGCTACCAGGAGCGCGGCATCGTGTTCAAGCAGGGATACGGCCTCACGGAAGTGGGGGTCAACTGCTTTGCGATGACGGTCGAGGAGTCGATCGCCAAAGCCGGCTCGATCGGCAAACCTCTGATGTTTTCCGAGGCGAAGCTGATCGACGCCCAAGGGCTCGATGTGGCGGACGGCGAGGTGGGCGAGCTCTGCCTTCGCGGTCCGCACGTCTCGCGCGGCTATTGGGGCAAACCGGAAGCGACGGCAGAGGCGCTCGATGCCGATGGCTGGTGGCGGACGGGCGACCTTGCGCGGCGCGACTCGGACGGTTTCTACACGATCGCCGGTCGGGCGAAAGACCTGTTGATTCGCGGCGGCGTGAACGTCTATCCGGCCGAAATCGAAGGGGAGTTGCTGCTCCACCCGGAAGTCCGCGATGCCGCGGTGATCGGCGTGCCGGACGAGAAGTGGGGCGAGGCGGGGGTGGCGTTCCTGGTCGCCGGCGAGCGGCAGCCGAACCGGGAAGAGCTGTTAGAGTTTCTCGGCAGTCGCCTCGCCCGCTACAAACACCCGAGCGTGTTCGTCTTCGTCGATGCCCTGCCCCGCACGGCGTACGGCAAGGTCGTCAAGGGTGAGCTTCGCGAGCGCTATCTGAAAGACCCGAAAGAAGGAGAAGCGAAATGATCGACGCACCGCCCGCGATCCACTACGTCGTCCAAGGGGACCAGGCCGCCGCGCCGATCGTCCTGTTGAACGGCGGGATGATGACGACGTTTCACTGGGAGCCGGTGGCGGCGAAGCTGCGCGGCAAATACCGCGTGATCCTGCTCGACTTCCGCGGCCAGCTCCAGTCGCCGATCACCCCGGAGACCCCGGCGCCCAAGGATCTCGCCGGCCACGCGCGCGACGTAGTGGCGGCGCTCGACCAGTTGGGGATCAAGAAGGCGCACCTCGCCGGCACTTCGTTCGGCTCCTTGGTGGCGCTGGTGATGGCGGCCGAATACCCGGATCGGGTCGCCTCCGTCGTCGCGTTTAACTCGACCGCGCGATTGAGCCCCGAGAACGTCGAAGGGACGAAGCTGCTGCGCCGATTCGCGCAGGAGGCGGTCGCCGGAGGCGATGGCGGCAAGGTGCTCGACACGATCGTTCCGACCACTTATTCGCCGGAGTGGATTGCTGCGAATCAAGAGGCGCTGCCGTTGCGGAGAAAGCAGGTCGCCGCCCTGCCCAAGAGTTGGTTTGCCGGGGTGGATGCCGTCCTTTCCGCGCTCGAGACGATGGATCTCACTCCCTACCTAGCGAAGATCCGCGCGCCGGTCACGCCGATTACGATCATCGCGGGAGAAAAAGACGTCACGTTTCCCGTGCCGCTCTCCGAAGAGCTGCACAAGGCGATCCCGGGCTCTCAACTGGTGGTCGTCCCTGGCGCCTCGCACGGTTTCGTGATCGAACATCCGGACGATGCGGCGGCGCGAATCGAGAGCGCGGTCGAGGCGGCGATCGAGATGCAGAAGCCGGTCCCGATGCCGTTGGAAAACCCCCCGGCGCAGTCAGCCCCGGCCCCTCCGGGGAGTCATCTTTGATCCAAGCCCCGCGGTCCGCTCGCTACGCCCGAATCGCCTCGACCGGCATGTATCTTCCGGAGCGCGAGGTCGGCAACGACGAGTTGCGAACGTTGCTCGCGGCGACCGCGCCGGAATACGTGGACAAGATGCAGGCCTCGACCGGCATCGTTCGCCGCTATTGGGCGCGCGAGACCCAAGCGACCTCCGACCTCGCGCTCGAAGCGGCGCGCCAGGCGCTCGACCGCGCGGGAAAGACCCCGGGCGAGGTCGATCTGATCGTGCTCGGCACCGACTCGCCCGACTACATCACCCCGGCGACCTCGGTCGTGCTTCAACACAAGCTTGGGGCAACGAACGCCGGAACTTTCGACGTCGGCTGTGCCTGCGCTTCGTTTCCCACCGGCCTCGCGGCGTCGGCCGGAATGATCGCGTCGAACCCGGCGCTTCAGACCGTGCTGGTGGTCGGCGCCTACCTCATGCAGCGGCTCGCGGCGCCGGACGAGCCGACGCGGTTTTTTTACGGCGACGGCGCGGGCGCGGCGGTGTTGATCGCGGGCGATGCTCCGGGTTTCGTCGCGGCGGCGTTCCAAGCCGACGGCGCTTTTGCGCGCCGATGGGCGATCCTTGCTGGCGGCACGGTCGAACCGGCCTCGCAAGAGGCGATCGAGGCGGGGCGCACGACCGTCAAGTCGTACGAGCGCTATCCGGCGGAAGTGAACCATGAGGGATGGCCGCGTCTCGCCCGAAAGCTGGCCCAAGAAGGCGGCTTCGCGCTCGACGAGGTGAAGCTCTGGATCTTCACCCAGGTGAGGAAGCCGTCGATCGAGATCGTCATGGCCGATCTGGGATTGCCGATCGAGCGCGCACACCTGGTGATGGAGAAGTGGGGCTACACCGGCTCGGCCTGCATTCCGATGGCGCTCCACGACGCGCTCGAAGCGGGCAAGGCCGGGCCGGGAGATTTGGTGGTGCTGCTCGGCTCGGGTGTCGGCTACAACCAGGCCGGCACTGCTTTTGTGTTGTAGGGGGGAGTGAGATGGCGGACGACAAGAGAGACGAGATCGGCGGCCCGTACGCCCGTTACGTGCTCGCGGTGTTGGTGCTGGTCTACGTCTTCAACTTTCTCGATCGCCAGATCCTGTCGATCCTGGCCGAACGGATCAAGGCCGATCTGGGCGCCACCGATGCGCAGCTCGGCTATCTCTACGGCACCGCGTTCGCCGTGTTCTACGCCCTGTTCGGCCTGCCGCTCGGGCGCCTGGCGGACGTCTGGGATCGCCGCAAGCTGATCTCGATCGGTCTCGGTTTCTGGAGCGTCATGACCGCGGTTTCCGGAATGGCCCGCTCTTTCACTCAGCTCGCGCTCGCCCGGGTAGGCGTGGGGGTCGGCGAAGCGAGCGCCTCGCCGGCCGCCTACTCTCTTCTCTCGGACTACTTTCCCCGTGCGCGACGGGCGACGGTGCTCGCGATCTATTCGAGCGGCATCTACATCGGCTCCGGGCTCGGCCTGTTCCTCGGCGGTTTGGTGGTCAATCGCTGGGATCTGGCGTTTCCCGGGGGAGCGGCAGGCGGCGCGCCGTTCGGGCTCCAAGGGTGGCAGGCGGCGTTCTTCCTCGTCGGCCTGCCGGGGATTCCGCTCGCGTTTTGGGCGGCCTCTCTCCGCGAGCCGAAACGGGGCATCAGCGACGGTATCGTGAGCGGTGTGAGCGCGGTGAGCGCCGCCGGGCCGAAGCCGCTCCCCGCCTTTCTGGCCGAGCTTTCTTCGGTGATCCCGCCGTTTACGATCTGGAACCTCGTCCGCTTGGGGGCCTCGGCCGGAATGATCGCCGCCAACTTCGTGGCGGCCGGCGCGCTGATCGGCGCGGCGTTCCTGCTCACCAGCGCCTTCGGCAACCCGGCGCAATGGGCCTCGCTCGCTTTGGGCCTCTACGCCGCAGTCTCGTGGGGGCAATCGCTCGCGCTCCGCGATCGGCCGGCGGCGGCGCTCATCTTCCGCACCCCCTCGATGATCTATTCGATCCTCGGCTTCGCGTTCCTTTCTTTCAACGGCTATGGCTTCGGCTTCTGGCTCGCGCCGTTCTTCGCCCGCGTCCATGGCATGCCGCTCGACCAATTGGGACTGATCGTGGGCGGAGCTGCTGCGCTGGGGGGATGGATTGGAGTGACCTCGGGAGGAGTGCTCGCCGACCGCTGGCGGCAGACCTCGCCCCGCGGGCGGCTCCATGTCGGGATGTTGAACGCGGTCCTCGTCATTCCCCTCGTCCTCGCCGTGGCCTGGACGCCGAACAAGACGATCGCTCTCTGCCTCGCGCTGCCGCTCTACGCCGTCTCCGCCCTCTGGCTCGGCCCCGGCACCTCGACGATCCAGGATCTCGTCCTCCCCCGAATGCGCGCCATGGCGTCAGCGGCGTTCCTCCTGGTCAACACCCTGATCGGTCTCGCCATGGGTCCCTACACCATCGGCCGCCTGAGCATGGCGACCGGAGATCTGCGCGTCGCCCTCTCGATCGCCCTGATCGCAAACGTCATTTCGCTCGGTTTCTTCCTGCTGGCGGCCCGCACCCTCGGCCACGACGAAGCGACCCGGCTCGAACGGGCGCAGGCGGTGGGGGAGGGGTAGGGAAGGCTTGCTCCAGCGCGGTGAGGCTCGATCGGTTGCGTCAACTCCTCAGGCGCGCGACTAAGGTGAGACTAAACTCTACAGCTTGTTTCCAGGTCATATTCGTCGAATCCAGCGCGGCGAGACGCTTGTCGATCTTCAGGCTTTCCTGGGCGAACAAGAGAGCCAGAGGGCGATGGCCTTGATCTTCGTGAAATAGAGCAATTCGCGTGTGACCGAAGGCAAGGTCTCGTTGCCAAACGGCGTAGGAGGGATTGCTGGACGCCAAGCTGTGGATCACGACAAGCGACTCCAAGTAGGCGGCGAGGGCGCCGGTTAGATTGCCTTGGTCCTTGAGGATGTCGCCAAGCTTTGCATGGCTTACGCTAAGATCTCGCTGCCAACAGGCATTCGTGGGGTCGGCCTTCGAAAGCTGTTTTATGATCGCCAATGCCTCTTGGCAGACTGTCATGGCTCCTGCCCTATCTCCTTGGGCGCGCAGTACCTCACCCACTTCGGCGTGGCTAACGCTCAGATCTCGTTGCCAACCCCTGTTCGAGGGATCTGTCGCAACGAGTCGTTGCATGACATCCAGTGCTTCTTGGCAGACGTCCAGAGCCTCGGCTACATTGCCTTGGGAGAGCAGTTCCTTTCCCACTCTAGCTTGGCTAACGCTCATTTCGCGCTGCCAGGCCTTGTTCGAAAGATCAGCTGCCGCCAATCTTTGGATAACCAATAGCGACTCACGGTAAGACGCCAATGCTCCAGACAGATCGTATTGTTTCCGTAATACTTCGCCCACCTTTGTGAAACTGATGCTCAAGTCGCGCTGCCAAGCCGAGTTCAACGGATGAGTCGCAGCCAGCCTTTGCCTTACCCCCATCGCCTCCTTATATGAGGCAAGAGCCCCGACCAGATCGCCTTGGTCCTGGAGCACGTCGCCACGCCGGTCGAGCAGCGAAGTTCGCTCTCGGAGCCAGACGGGCTTTTTGGCCTTTCTGTTCGGAAAGCGATCCAAGCAGCCGGCCACCGCGTTCAGAGCGAGGTTGGCAAGGGCCAATCGACCCAAATCTGCCAGGCGAGAGCAAGCGTCGTAAGCCAAATACCTGGCGAGCGGAATCCAAAGTTTCCGACCTTCGTCCGATCGCAACAAGGCAGCGGCATGCTCTAAGGTGTGGGCTAGGACGATCGGCTCAGCTTCTCCGGTGTCAGTTGCCAATCCTGCGGAGAGGTGCCCCCAAAGCCAATGCGCCAAGCGTTTGTGAACGGCTAAGTCGGAGACAACCTCTTGCCGGGCGAAGCGATACCCGAGCACGTGTGTGAACTGCCAATGGTCCGTCCTTTCAGAGCGCCGCAACAGACTGCGCTGCACCAGGGACTGGAGAACCTCGCGAGCTGTTCCTTCGCCTGCAGGAGGCTCTAAGGCCGCTACGATGGCCGCGAGCGGGAAAGGTGCGCGAGCGAGGAGGCCGGCCGCCGCAAGTGCTTGGCGTGCGGGGCCTGCCAGCCCGCGGACGCTACGATCGAACAGGTGCTTCAGTGTGTGATCGGCCTGGGTAGGGTCGCTAAGGTTGGGCAGTGGTTTCGCCAACCAATCACGAACCAACCGCCCGGCGTCTTCGTCGTCGCGCGCGAGAAGGCTGCCGGCCCAAGTGAGCGCGAGAGGATGGCCCTCGAGCAGCTCCAACACGCAGTCCCGTTGTGCGCCGGTTACCCGTCCTAACGTTAGGGAGTCGAGCAACTTCGCCGCAGCCTCGGGTTGCAGAGCCTCCTTTAACTCAACGCTTTCAGCGGGGATCGCCTGTGTGCTCAGCCGGGTAAGAAGTAGCCGACGGTTCTGGGGTGAAAAGACGCTGAGCAATTTCCGGAGGTCTGAGCGGCCGTTCTTCCCGTCGGCCTCTTCGCCGCCTTCGATTACGATCAGAACGCGACGCGCCTGACAGGCCTCAATGGCGCGTTCCTCGGCAGGCGCTCGCTCCATAAGCTCGACTCCGCCCAGCTTGTTGGCGAGAGAGTTCCAGGCCGGTTCCATTTGGCCACGGAAGGTGTAGAGGTCGAGAAACACCACACCATTGGGAAACGGGCTACGGTCGAGTGAAGCTGCCGTTTCGCCGATAACCGCGCGGACCGCTTCGGCCGCCAAAGCGGTCTTGCCTAGGCCTGCAGGGCCTACGACGGCACTATTCTTCCCTGCGCGCAGTCGAGCTATGAGTTTTGTTAACTCCGCCGAGCGGCCAAAAAAAGTTTCTGCGGCGGGAGGCAGCTCGTGCGGAATGCGGTGGCAGGCCCCGTCGCCGGGCCTGATAAAGCTGGGAGGCGGCGCGGCGCGAGATGCCAGGACATGGCGCCGCAGCAGATCGCGCGCTGCGCCGCAGACCTGGACGTCAGGATCGCGAGGCTTGGCGATCGAGAGGTGGTTCTCATCCAGCCCGACGGGATCGGCGCCGACTCCTGGATGAGCGGAAGTCGGGTTAACGATTGACAGCACGCCGCCTACATTTCGCTGCTCGTAGTAGGTGACGGTTTCGATCTGAAGGTCCTCGGCGTGGTTGCGATACCAGTCGAAAAGGTCGCGTAGGTGGGCGTCGTGGGCGCGCAGATCTTCGAGGCTGACTGTCGCGCGGAAGACGGTGCGAAATGCGTTCGCTAGTGAGGCCAGCGTGGCTCCGGAATGGGGAGTGGCGAGGAACAGTACCGCGCGAGTATTGCGGGCTACCTGCTGTCGCCGCGCATCCTTTGAGTCAACGGCCTTACGCAGGATTTGCTTGGCCAGCAGTCCTCCCAAGCTGTGGCAGGTGAACATCATCGGGCGCTCTCCGAGGCCGCGCTGCACCATCAGGTCGAGCACCTGCCCGGCACGGTCGGGGAGCGACATGCTGTGCCCGGCGTCGCCCTGACGCTCGGAAAGACACCCGAAGACCCGGGCCCATCGAGTCGGGCTAGCTGCGTAGCCGAGGGACCAAACGCCGATTTCTGGGAACTCCTTACCGAGCCAGTGAGGCCAGGAGCTTGAGGCGTCCTTGCCGTGGCGCCAAGTGGAGAACGCATCGCCGCCGAGGCCGTGGACGAAGATCACGTCGGCTTTCCGCTCGGTGTTTACACAGCCGGAGATCGGGTGCAGAGTGCTCAAGAGGCAAGGCCCTCGTGGAACGCCGACGACGGAAAAGGAAACGTTCCGCTATTTTATCCAGATCCGGTGCATCGAGGCTCCGAAGGGGTGTTTCGGTGCGCGAGCCCGCTTTGTGGCGTCGCGTAAGCGGTTCGTCGGTTCCCGGGGGTGCTTCCTCGATACCGCCGCGCACCGCTGGGCAGGCCCCGCGCACCGCTGGACAGGTGCCGCGCACCGCTGGGCAGGTCCCGCCCACCGCTCTCCGGGCTCCGCCCACCGCTCTCGCGGCTCCGCCCACCGCTCTCGCGGCTCCGCGCACTCCTTCCGACATGCCGCGCACCGGTCCCGAGACGCTGCACACCCCTTCGCGCACTCTGCGCACCGGTCTCCAGAGGCCGTGCACTCCTTCCGGCGTTCTGAGCACCGGTGCCGTGACGCCGCCCACCGCTTCGGGCACCCTACGAAGCGGTGTTGGGAATCCGCCCAGCACTTCGGGTTGTCACCGATCACCCTAAATTCCCCCCGTGCGATCACCTAAAAATCCCCCCCTC
>JBDTZG010000135.1:0-4148 GCA_040005235.1 Acidobacteriota bacterium
GGCCGGCTCGACGAATACTTTCGCCGCACCGCCCGCATGCTGGAGCTGGTGCGCGCCCGCCTGGTGCTCGCCGATTCGCGCGTGCAGCGGATTCTCGGGCAGGCGATCGCCCTCGCCCAGCCACCGCTCGGGTGCAAGACGCTCGACCAGCTGCCGAAGGGTTCATCCTTCCCGGTGGTTTCGGTCAAACCGGATGATCTCGCGCTGGTGCAGTATTCCTCCGGCACCACGGTCGATCCGAAGCCGGTCGCCCTGTCGCATCGCGCGATCATCGGCCAGATGGACGCCCTGAATCGCTTCTGGAGCGACACACCGGAACACAAGCACAGCTGCGTTTCTTGGCTGCCGCTCTACCACGACATGGGGCTCATCGGCTGCGTCTTTCCCGCCCTGGCGCGCGACGCTTCGTTGACTCTGATCGGCCCCGAGCTGTTCATCGCGCGCCCCGCGCTCTGGCTTCGCGCGCTGTCGAAATATCGGGCCACGATCTCGCCCGCGCCGAACTTCGGCTATTCGCTTTGTCTCTCGCGCGTCGCCGACGAAGAAATCCTCCGGCTCGACCTCTCCGCCTGGGAGGCGGCGTTGAACGGCGCCGAAGCCGCGGTCCCCGCGACGATGCGGGCATTCGCCGAACGGTTCGCTCCCTATGGCTTCCGGCCTGAGGCGTTCACCCCCGTCTACGGTCTGTCCGAAGCGGCGCTCGCCGTTACTTTTTCCGACCTCGCCGGACCCTTCGTTGCCGCGCGGTTCGACCGCGAGGCATTGGCGCGCGAGGGAGTCGCCCGGGTGGACGCAGAGGGTCGCGAGATCGCCTCGGTCGGCCGGCCGCTGCCGGGCTACTCGGTGCGCATCGCCGACGAAAACGGCTTGAAGCTTCCCGAGGGGAAAATCGGCCGGGTGTGGGCCTCCGGCCCTTCGCTCATGACCGGGTATCTCGACCAGCCGGAGGCGACCGAACTCGCGCTGCGCGACGGCTGGCTCGACACCGGGGACCTCGGGTTTCTGCATCTCGGCGACCTCTACCTCACCGGCCGGGCGAAAGACGTGGTGATCCTCCGGGGACGCAACTACGCGCCGGAGGAGATCGAGAGCGCGGTCGATTCCGTTCCCGGAGTGCGCACCGGCTGCGCGGTGGCCGCAAGCTTCCTGCCCGAAGGGGCCGACGGCGAGCGGTTGGTGCTGTTGATCGAAACCGCGCGTGGAATCTCGGACGAACAGCGCACCGCCCTGCCGCGCGCCTGCCGCGACGCGGTGCTCGCAGCGGTCGGCGCCCCGGTCGAAGAGCTGGTGCTTCTGGCACCGGGAACGCTCCCCCGCACCTCCTCCGGCAAGCTGCGCCGCGGCGAGGCGCTGCGGCTGCACCTGGCGGGCGAACTCGCCCCGCCGGAAAAAGTGACTCCTCTTCGTCTCGCCGGGGCGCTCGCGCGCTCAGGCCTCGCATACGCGAAGCTGCGGCTCAAGAAGAAGGTTCAAGCCCATGGCTGAAACGTCGCCTGGCGCGACCGATTCGAACACCGCGGACGCCGTAATCGTCGGTGGCGGACCGATCGGTCTGGCGACCGCGATCGCCGCCCGGCGCGCAGGGCTTTCCGTAGCGGTGCTCGATCGCGGCCGGCCGCCGATCGACGGCGCCTGCGGCGAGGGGTTGATGCCCGACGCGGTCGACCTGCTGGCCGATCTCGGCGTCGACCTCCGGTTGATGGGCGGTTTCAAATTCCGCGGCATCCGATATCTCGAAGGGGATCTCGTCGTCGAAGGAACCTTCCCCGATCGGCCGGGGCTGGCGGTCCACCGTGCCGATTTTCATGCCGCCCTGGTCGCCCGCGCGGAGGAGGTCGGCGTCGATCTCCGCTGGGGCACCCCGGCGCGCGGCTTGGCGCTCGAACGGACCACGGCTCTCGGCGTGGAGACGGATGCCGGCCTTGTCCGGGGACGGTTCGTGGTCGGCGCGGACGGGCTACGCTCGAAGGTGCGGCATTGGGCTGGTCTCGAAGAGGCTTCCCCCGCGCCCCTCCGGTTCGGCATGCGCCGCCATTTCGAGGCCGAGCCCTGGTGCGATTTCGTCGAGGTCTATTGGGGTCCCGGCTGCGAGGCGTACGTCTATGGCCTCGGGCCCCGCGAGATGGGCGTCGCCCTCCTCTGGTCGGGCGAGAAGGCGAATTTCGACCAGCTGCTGGAGCGATTTCCCACGGTCGCCGCGCGCCTGCGCAATGCGCCGGCCACCTCACGCGATCTGGGTGCCGGGCCACTCGACCGGCGGGTGACCGCGGTTTGCCGCGCCAACGTCGCCCTGGTGGGCGACGCCTCGGGCTATCGCGACGCGATCACCGGCGAGGGGATCGCCAAGGGGCTGCATCAAGCGATGGCGCTGGTCGAATCGCTCTCTCGCGGCAGCCTCTCCCGCTACCCGGCCGCCCACCGCCGCGCGAGCCGCCTGCCGGATGCGATGACCGCGATCACCATGGCGTTCGAGCGTCGGCCGGGCCTGCGCCGCCGAGCGCTGGTCGCCCTGGCCAAAGATCCCGCTATTTTTTCGCGCCTGTTGGGCATCCATGCGCGCGCCCTGCCGGTGCGCAGCCTCGGGCTCGAAAACGCCGCCCGCCTGGCCTGGCGGTTCGTCACGGCCTGAACCTGTACACTTGGGAATCCATGAAGAGAAGACCCGCAACTGAAAAATACCCCCGCCGGGCGACGGCCGGCCACGACTGGGCGCCGTTCCGGGCGGACGAGCGGCCGGTGGTCAAGTTTTCGCCCCATGCCGAGCACCGCTTGGCGCTCGCCTATGCGAACAGCTACCACATCGGCATGTCGAGCCTCGGCTTTCAGCGGGTCTACGAGCTGGTCCACGAGGCGCCGGGCTGGACCTGCGACCGGTTTTTCACCGACGGCTTAGGCATGCCGCGAGCGGTCGAGACCGGCCGGCCGATCGACGAATTCGGCTGCATCTGCTTTTCGGTCTCGTTCGAGAACGACTACGTGAACCTGCTCCAGATGCTCGACCGGGCGGGCATTCCGCTCCGCCGCAAGGACCGCCGGCCGTTCGATCCGCTGATCGCGATGGGTGGCTCGTGCGCGATGATCAATCCGCTGCCGATGGCGGAATTCGTCGATTTCTTCCCGCTCGGCGCGGCGGAAAACGTCCTGCCGGAGCTGCTCTTAGCACTCGAAGAGGAGCCCGACCGCGAAGCGGTGCTCGCGCGCCTGGCCGCCGCCCCCGGGTTTTACGTGCCGGCCCACCACCGTCCGGAAGAGGACGGTGACGCGCTCGCCAAGCTGCGCAAGCTGGAGCTGACCGAGGAGCAGATCAAGCTGCCCGGGCATCTGCCTTCGACCGTGATCGTCACGCCGCGCACCGAGTTCGCCGACAAATTTCTGATCGAGATGTCGCGCGGCTGCCCGGAAAAATGCAAGTACTGCTGGGCCACGTTCGGCATGGGAAAGTTCCGCTGGCACCCGACCGAACAGATCCTCGGCGCGATCGACCGGGCCCGCTCGGTGACCGACCAGCTCGGCTTCGTGGCGACCGCGGTGGGCGACCATCCGGAGATCGAGCGCATTCTCCGCGAAGCGAACACGCTCGGTTTCCGGACCTCCGTCTCGTCGATCCGGATTCCAGCGGTGAACGAAGGTGTGCTCGACGCGCTCCACGCCTCAGGCGACCGGTCGATCACGCTCGCGCCCGAGACCGGCACCGATTCGCTGCGGGTGAAAATGGGCAAGCCGATTCCGAACGAGTTTCTGCTCGAAAAGATCCGGCTGATCTTCCGCCACCGGTTCACGCAGCTGAAGCTCTATTTCCTCGTCGGCCTGCCCGGCGAGACGATGGACGATGTCCAGGGCATCTTGGAACTGACCGCCCGCGCCCACCGCGTAATGCTCGAAGAGAGTGCCAAGACGGGCGTGATCGGTCATATTCATCTGGGGGTGAACGTCCTCGTGCCGAAGCCCTACACCCCGTGGCAACGCGAGCCGATGGATACGGTCAAAAGCCTGAACGAGAAGGTCTCGCTGCTCAAGCGCGGCGCGGCCAAGATGCCCAACGTCTCGATGGGCTCGCTGTCGGTCCGCGAAGCGATCTGGCAGACCTACATCAGCAAGGCAGGCAGCGACGCGGCCGACGTGCTGGAACACGCGGCGCGCGGCGAGCA